>NZ_JAHBCL010000031.1:54304-57204 GCF_018390735.1 Fusibacter paucivorans | reverse complement strand
TCAATACATATATGCTACATGTATTGTAACAAATGACTACGGCAAAACAAGTGATCTATTTCATCGTGGCATTGACAAAGACAAAGAGCAAGGCAAAGTCAAATCACGTGGGCTAAAACACTCAAAAACTGTTGTGTGACCACTCACAAGATTTTGAAATAGGGCATCGTAGAAACTTTCAACTTTTGATAAACGGAAGTTTTCAAGTTCATCAAGCGTGCAAAACGTTTCAATTCTCAGCAAGATAAACCGCCGCATTCCTTTATTGTGATTTCTGGAAATCTAAAAAGGAGTGCCTATTTCCTGACAGCTCCAGAAAATTTGATTATATTCAAAGTAAATTGGAAAGCTAAGAAACGCTCTTAATACAATGGTTTAAAATGAAAACTGTAAATAGATGATATAATTAATTTTCTTGAATTTTAGTTTGAAAGTTAGCGATTACTCTGCATTAATATTATGATATCGTCTATTTAAGCAAAAGTTTGTTTTGATTTTGCTGCAGAAAAGTAATTTGAAGTCTTTCTTGGGAATCAAAATATTAATATGGATTTCGGACGTATTCTTATGGTTCCAATCGAATACAGGATTATTGTCGTATTTGGCATTAAGCAACATAGGCCAAAAGTCTTGAGAAAATTCAAAAAAATGATCGGGATCAATAAAAGATTGTTAAATTTATGATATAATGATATATAGCTATAAATATATAAATATTGTAATATATATTTATTGCCTAGAGGTATTGCATTTATATTCCCTAGAGGAATTATAAATTGTTGCAAAAATTGATGGTAGTAATACCTACCTTTGCAGATGTGTAATATTTAAATTTTTACTGGTTAATATTTGCGACAGCACTTGCATAGAACAACTAAAAGATGATGGTGATTTCAGTTGTTTCCAGTTAACAGTAAGATCATTTGACTATTGTAAATACTGATAATATGTTTAAAAAAATGATGTAAGCAACTATTTGGAATGAATGATTTACAGTTAATAGGAAAAGTTTATTTTCCTTAAAAATCTGTTGTGATTAATTATTCAGTGAAAATCACCATAATAACTTTACATACGTTATCTCTATTACCAATTATAATTATCAATTATCATATTGAAGCATATATAAATTTTTAGTGTAAACCATTTACAAAAATAGGCTTTGGCGATTGATCTTAAAAATCCAGAATGATTTTAAAAAACTTATTGATATTTTGTTCTTCTTATCTCTTGAAAACATATTATTGTAATTGCAGCGCAGTTTAAATGGTATGTCTATAATACCCGTTTTGATTATGAATGTGTTTAATGAGCTTAATATAATCATTAAATAATGAGCTGACAATTGGATGATGATCAGTTATAAACAAATCTAAAAAGACCAGATCACGAGTTTCTATATTGGTATTCTGGTTTTTCCTGTGTTATCAATTCAAATAATATAGAGATACAAGGATAAAGGAGAAGAAAAGTGAGCGTTAAATATTGGTTAAGCATATTTTTTATGACAGTAATCATTAGCCTGTCATCAATGCCGAATTATGCGGATGGTTTGCCACCTGCAAGGCATGCGACTTCAGGTAATGAAGTTTTTCTGGGAGGAGACTATATTGAGATTGGAATAAGAGCTGATGGTGCCTTTGGAACTGTTGGTGCTGCCCCCAGCGGATTTCATCGGACGATTATCAATGACGATTTCATGGGTGAGTATACAAGATCAAATATTGGACTTGCAGTTGATAAGGATGGTTTTGATGTTGGTAATCCCCCCACAACAGGTGATTTCTTCTTACCTGGAAATCCTTATGAAGGGTTTATTATTGGGTATTACACTGGCGGAGATAGTACGAGTGGGACGAAGAAGCTGTTAAAAAATTATAATGCATCTTCACCCAGTAAAGATATAACGGCTGTAACAACTGATATGAGTTCAGGAGATGTTCTTTCAGCAAAAACGGAGGGAACAAGAGATGCTATTAAACTTACACAAACACTAACGTTAAAAAAAGCGGATAAATACTATCTCATTGATGTTACAATTGAGAATATTAGTTCATCGACGATCTATGATGTTAGATATGCGCGTAGCTTTGATCCCGATCAAGATAAAGATATTAATGGTACATATTCTACAAAAAATGAAGTAAAGGATAATCCGGATGTCGGCGATAAGGCATTAGTTGTTGCAACTGGGCCGGTATCAGGCGAATCTTTCTTTTATATGTCTAAAGATTCGAGAGCGAGAGCGGCAATTACGGCTTTTAGCGTATACGATGTCTATGATTTAACGATGTATAATGCTGATGGCAGTTCGCTTATTAAGACTGTTAACAATGATGTATGGATTGCGATTACATTTGATTTAGGCGATCTTGCTCCGGGTGAATCAACGACATTAAGTTTTTACAACAGTTTGAATCCTGACTTTGAATCTGGCCTTGATGAGATTGGTATTAGTGATTACAATGTTAACTATGCTGCTAACGGTGGTAGCATAGTTGACTCAGAAAGTGTTGCTACTGGAGCATCTATCACAAAACCATCTGATCCGACACGGACAGGTTATACATTCGGCGGCTGGTACACGGACGATAATACCTTTGCAAGTGCATGGGACTTCGACAATGATACGATGCCGGCGAGCGATTTATCCCTTTATGCGAAGTGGACGATTAGTGCATATGATGTGACATATAATAGCAACGGTGGCAGCAGTGTCACTGGTGAAGCGGTGAACTATAATACTGCTTTTACAAAACCAACCGATCCAACACGAACAGGTTATAGTTTTGGCGGCTGGTACACGGACGATAATACCTTTGCAGATGCATGGAACTTTATCAATGATACCATGCCTGCAAACGATTTATCCCTTTATGCAAAATGGCAAATTAATGGTT
>NZ_JAHBCL010000031.1:0-54206 GCF_018390735.1 Fusibacter paucivorans | reverse complement strand
TTACCATGTTTCTTATAATAGCAACGGCGGCAGCAGTGTTGCCGGTGTGACGGTAGACTATAATAGTACTTTTACAAAACCAACCGATCCAGCACGAACAGGTTACAGTTTCGGTGGTTGGTATACGGACGATAATACCTTTGCAGATGCATGGGACTTTGCCACAGATATCATGCCTGCAAACGATTTATCCCTTTATGCAAAATGGCAAATTAATGGTTACCATGTTTCTTATAATAGCAACGGCGGCAGCAGTGTTGCCGGTGTGACGGTAGACTATAATAGTACTTTTACAAAACCAACCGATCCAGCACGAACAGGTTACAGTTTCGGTGGTTGGTACACGGATGACAGTACTTTTTCGGATGCATGGGACTTTACCACAGATACCATGCCAGCAAATGATTTATCCCTTTATGCGAAATGGACGATTAATGCCTATGATGTGACATATAATAGCAACGACGGTAGTAGTGTTACAGGCGTGACGGTAGACTATAATAGTACTTTAACAAAACCAACCGATCCAGCACGAACAGGTTATAGTTTTGGCGGCTGGTACACAGATGATGGTATTTTTTCGGATGCATGGAACTTTATCAATGATACCATGCCTGCAAATGATTTATCCCTTTATGCAAAATGGACGATTAATGCCTATGATGTGACATATAATAGCAACAGTGGCAGTAGTGTTACTGGTGAAGCGGTGAACTATAATACTGCTTTTACAAAACCAACCGATCCAACACGAACAGGTTACAGTTTCGGTGGTTGGTATACGGACGATAATACCTTTGCAGATGCATGGGACTTCGACAATGATACCATGCCTGCAAGTGATTTATCCCTTTATGCGAAGTGGACGATCAATGCCTATGATGTGACATATAACAGCAACGGCGGCAGCAGTATTACAGGCGTGGCGGTAAATTATAATAGTACTTTTACAAAACCAACCGATCCAACGCGAACAGGTTACAGTTTCGGTGGTTGGTACACGGATGACAGTACTTTTTCGGATGCATGGGACTTTACCACAGAGACCATGCCTGCAAATGATTTATCCCTTTATGCAAAATGGACGATTAATGCCTATGACGTGACATATAATAGCAACAGTGGCAGTAGTGTTACAGGCGTGACGGTGAACTATAATAGTTCTTTTGTAAAACCAACTGATCCAACGCGAACAGGTTACAGTTTCGGTGGTTGGTATACGGACGATAATACCTTTGCGGATGCATGGGACTTTGACAATGATACCATGCCTTCGAGTGATTTGACTTTATATGCGAAATGGACAATCAATGCCTATGATGTGACATATAACAGCAATGGTGGCAGCAGTGTTGCAGGTACAACTGTGAGCTATAATACTGCTTTTACAAAACCAACCGATCCGACGCGAACAGGTTACAGTTTCGGTGGTTGGTATACGGACGATAATACCTTTGCAGATGCATGGGACTTTACCACAGATACGATGCCGGCGAGCGATTTATCCCTTTATGCGAAGTGGACGATCAATGCCTATGATGTGACATATAACAGCAACGGCGGCAGCAGTATTACAGGCGTGGCGGTAAATTATAATAGTACTTTTACAAAACCAACCGATCCAACACGAACAGGTTACAGTTTCGGTGGTTGGTATACGGACGATAATACCTTTGCAGATGCATGGGACTTTACCACAGATACGATGCCGGCGAGCGATTTATCCCTTTATGCGAAGTGGACGATCAATGCCTATGATGTGACATATAACAGCAACGGCGGCAGCAGTATTACAGGCGTGGCGGTAAATTATAATAGTACTTTTACAAAACCAACCGATCCAACGCGAACAGGTTACAGTTTCGGTGGTTGGTACACGGATGACAGTACTTTTGCGGATGCATGGGACTTTGCCACAGATATCATGCCTGCAAATGATTTATCCCTTTATGCAAAATGGACGATTAATGCCTATGACGTGACATATAACAGCAACGGTGGCAGCAGTGTTACAGGCGTGACGGTGAACTATAATAGTACTTTTGTAAGACCAACTGATCCAACGCGAACAGGTTATACATTTGGCGGTTGGTACACCGACGATAATACGTTTGCAGATGCATGGGATTTTACCAATGATGTCATGCCGGCAAGCGATTTATCCCTTTATGCAAAATGGACGATTAATGCCTATGACGTGACATATAATAGCAACGGTGGCAGCAGTGTGCCAAATGTTCTAGTAACTTATGGCAACAAGATTACGACGCCGAAAGCGACGACGCGTACTGGCTATACATTCGGCGGCTGGTACACGGACGATAATACCTTTGCAAGTGCATGGGACTTCGACAATGATACGATGCCAGCAAGTGATTTAACCCTGTATGCAAAATGGCAAATTAATGGTTACCATGTTTCTTATAATAGCAACGGCGGCAGTAGTGTGCCAAATGTTCTAGTGACTTATGGCAACAAGATTACGACGCCGAAAGCGACGACGCGTAGCGGCTATACATTTAGTGGCTGGTATACAGATGACGAGACTTTTGCAAAGAAGTGGGATTTTACCACAGATACGATGCCAGCAAGTGATTTAACGCTTTGTGCGAAGTGGACGATCAATCAATACCATGTATCTTATAATAGCAACGGCGGTAGCAGTGTACCAAATATCTTAGTGACTTATGGCAATAGGATTACAGCCCCAAAGGCGACAACGCGATCAGGCTATACATTTGGCGGCTGGTATACGGATGATAATACGTTTGAAGATGCATGGCACTTTTTAAGTGATACCATGCCGGCGAATGACTTAGACCTTTATGCAAAATGGGAAATGATTGTTAATTCTGACTTGAATGGATTGAAGGTAATTGGACATTCGTTTAATCAAAGTTTTGATGCCAATGTGATGACGTATTCCGTTGATGGTGTAACTGAAAAAACAGTAGCGGTTCAGGCGCTGTTAGATCCCGCCCAATATGCAAGTGCTTCAATCAATGGTGAAATGGTCACAGATGGTTCACCAATTGAAATTGCACTTGCCAACGGTGCAAATGTTGTTAAAGTCATTGTAACGGCTCAAGACGACATAACAACGAAAGCATATACGATTATTATTAATAAACTTAGTGATAAAGCAAATCTTTTGGCTCTAAATGTTGACGAGCATGATATCGTTCCGAAATTCACAACGTCAGCGACAAGCTATACTGTCAATGTTACAACAAGTAGTTCATTGGCTGTAACGTTGGTTCCGGAAGCAGATGCAAATGTTGACTTGGCAGCTTATCACATAACATCTGTAAACAGTATACAGATTACGACGAGCAGTTATCTGACCTATACCACCGTATCTGTAACGCCAAGTTATGGCACACATACGTATGCGTTTGAAGTAACAGCCGCGAATGGTATTGATAAAAAGACATATGTGTTGACCGTTATCAATAAAGATGGCGAAGCCGGTTTACGTGCGCTTCAGATCAATGGGCGCGATGTAGACGTAACGAACAGCGGCAATCGCATCATCTATCATTTGCCGGATACGGAAAATAATGCAGTGGGTTTGACGCCGTTTGCTGCGTCATCTCGAATACAAAGTTTGACATTAAATGGTGAGCCTGTTATGAGCGGCGTGACGCAGACGATGCAGTTAGCGATAGGCGTTAATACGTTTGAATTTGTAGTAACTGCGGAAAATGGCAATCAAAAGACCTACATCATAAATGTAACACGAGAACGGAAATCGTCGAAGCCTACGGCTAATAATAATGAAGATAATCCGTTAAAAGTACCCGTTGAAGTGATTATTAACGGAAAAGGACAACAGGCGGGAACGGAATCGACAACAATGATTGACGGCAAGAAAATAACCACGATCGTCGTTGATCCAGAAACTGTTCGCGAGAAGATCGCAGAGACAATGATTCAGGAAAATACAGAAGAAAATTCAATTATCATACCAGTTTCCAATAAAGAAAGCACTGCCGTACACGCTCAACTGACAGGTGATCTTGTAAAAGAGATGGAGCAAGAAGACTTTAAATTAACAATTTCAGCGGATAATGTTGAATACGCGTTACCTGCAAAAGAAGTTAACATTAGCACTGTCGCGGCTAAATTAGGTATTGAAGAAGCAAATCTTAAAGACATCGTTATTGATATTGCGATTGATAAATTGGATGATGCAACCGTTGGAACAATTATTGAAAAAGCTGCAAATGGTAATTTAGAAGTGATTTATCCACCAATTGCATTTAACATTCGTGCAACTGTAACGACAAAAGACAATGAAATACAGCAAGTGGATATAAGTCAATTTAAAAGTTTTGTAACGCGCAAAGTAGCTTTGCCTGAAGGTGTTAATGGCTCAAAGATTACGACGGGTGTTGTCTATAATGAAGATGGCACATTTAGTCATATTCCGACGACTGTTACTTTGGAAGACGGTATTTATTACGCGGTTATGAATTCTGTGACGAATTCAAACTATTCTGTGATTTATCATCAAGTTTCAGTTGATGGTGCAAAAGGACACTGGGCGGAATCGTCAATCAATAATTTGGCATCAAGATTAATCATTGAAACGATAGATAACTTTGAACCGAACGCCAGCATTACGCGTGGTGAATTTATTGAGTACGCTCTAAAAGCCTTCGGCCTTTACCGATCAGGAGATGCGGACATGTCTTTGTTTAAGGATATGGATCCACAATATGCCCGTGTCATAACCATCGCAAATCAATATGGTATTGTAAACGGCTATGGGGATGGGACTGTACGGACATCATCCGAAATAACACAGGAAGAAGCTATGGTCATTTTAACTCAGACAGTAGATGCGTTTGCTGTTTTACAAAATGGGGCAGAAGCAATGACGGCAGCTAATTACGGTGACGCAAGCGAATGGGCGAGTTACGCCGTTAATCGTATGATTTCACAGCGCATTATGATTGATGAGGATACGTCATCAGTTGATCCACATGGTAACCTTACTTATGCGGAGGCGGCTGCTACGATCGAAAATATTTTGATCAGAGCCGATTTGATTAATGAATAGAATGATTGCATAATTAGAGTTTAAATATATAAAAAATTGGGATGTTGCTTCAATGTCTTACAGGATTATAGATGACTTTATGATCACTGTTTGATCTTGTTCAGCCATTCTTAATCATTTTGGTATGCTTTATATTAAAGTATGAGAGATTGTCAGGGAAATATGAATTTTAAAGACCTGCTGCTCCAAAAACAATAAACTGCTAGAAATAGGACCTCTGAAATGCCTAAATCTAGCAGTTTTATTTTGGATTTGATCAAATAACGCTATTTTTCACAGCAGAAAGCAATGCTATTGCTTGTCTGATATGACATTGCCTTACCCACTGAGATAATGCTACGCAGATATTATTCACCTATTTGCCGTCGTCCACACATAGACGATATCTCCTGTACAAAGGATTGACTGGTCTAATCCCTCTTAAATACTGTATAGATTAAAACGGAAAATAACATGGTGCGATTATAATCTTTCCGGCCCGAATGACTTTATTTTTTCAATGAAAACGAACGTTAGAGATCTGAATGATAATTTGGTATAATTGAAGCATCAATACCGAAGTGGAAACACCAGAGTATTAAAGGCTCATATAAGTTTTGGTCGTGGCAGAAATGCACGAATGTATCGGCGTACTCAAGAAGCAGTAGAACGGAGCGCAAAATGGATCATTTTAAAGAAATTCGCTGGAAACAGCGGTTTAATAATTTTGAAAAGGCTTATAATCTATTAAGTCAATACATCGATAAACCGATTGAAACTGAGCTTGAACGGGCGGGGATCATACAGCTTTTTGAAATTGCCTTCGAACTTTCATGGAAGGTAATGAAAGACTACCTTGAAGCACAGGCCTTCAGCGTAAAAAGCCCTAGAGAAACGATCAAACAGGCTTTTCAGATAGGACTCATTGAGGATGGTCATGTTTGGATTGACGCGCTCACGGACAGAAATTTAACGGTTCATACCTATGATGAAGCATTTGCAAAAAAGATGACGGCAGATATTACAAATATTTATTTTCCTGAATTAAAAAAGCTATATGTAAAACTCTACGAGGAGTTATAAACAATGTATGGATTACTTGATAGAGACTTAAAATACATTCTCAGAGTAATGGCTCATTTTACGGAGATCGACGAAGTCGTTATTTTTGGCAGCAGAGCGATGGGGAACTATAAAAAAGGATCTGATGTTGACCTCGCCATTGTTGGAAAGCGCATTGACAGAGCGATACTAAGGAGAATTAGTGATTATTTAAATGAAGAATACCCGTTGCCGTACTTTTTTGACGTCATAAGCTATCATGACATTGCCAATACAGAACTCAAAGCACATATTGATCAGGTTGGAAAAGTTATCTACAAACGCGCAAATAATGAACACATAAAATGAGCAGCAGTGCAAGGCTAATATCAAAATGAAATTTTTAGGCTACAAAACGACTAAGCGAAAATGCCACATATATCAAAAAAGGTGATGAAAATGAAGCATCGTATTTTAAGACAGTTAAAACAGTACAACAAAAAGCGCATCACGTTTCTTGAAATTTGTGATTTTGTACCGCCGGATACACCGATGGAAAGTGTTTATGAAGTTGTGTCAATAATTGCATCCGAAGGCTATCTTTTACCAACGCTAAACAGTGGCTTAAGATTAGAAAATCCGGTAGTCTATAACGCTTATACCATTGATAAGTCCTTTTTAAAGAAAGAAGACTATAAAGATCTGCAAAGCTATGCCTTGAAGCTTAATAAGCACATACTGCTAGATGCTTATTATGAACTGCCGAAAAAGGTTTTCAAGAGGGATCTTATACATATTGAAAAAATCAATGCCTACTTAAATGAAAATGGCCTTGCTGTTTCATCGGCGACGATTCAAGAAAGAGCTTATGATCTCGTAGGAGATGAAAAATGGCTTATCGAAGGTGATGGCGTAAAAGTGCTTAATCGACTTGGTTTAAAAAGCTTACGGGAGAATATCATATCAGATGAACCGGTGATGTTTGCATTGCAATCTAAGTTTTATGAAAAAAGGTGTCATCAACATTTAATCGTTGAAAACAAAGCGATTTATTTGAGGCTTCTGACAGAGCTTGAAACCTCAAATTTTTCAACGCTTATATTCGGTGCAGGATGGCGTATCCTCGCTGGAATTGACTTGTTTACAAAGCAGTTTCCGTTTCAGAATGTGCCGAACAAATACTATTATTTTGGCGATTTAGACCATGAAGGCATTAAAATCTATGAAGCCTTAAACGCGAAGCAAGCCATGATCTTGGCGATTCCCTTTTACAAAGCAATGCTGAAAAAGAGCAGAAGCTCAGGTAAAACGAATCAATTACCGGATGCGTATGCACTTGATCACTTTTTAAGCCACTTTGATGATGAAAGTCAAGAAAAAATCAAAACATTATTAGCAGAGGGTGCTTACTATCCTCAAGAATCACTAAAGAAAGAAGAACTAAAGCGATTGTGGGAGCAGTGTCATGAACTTTGATTATGCGATGATTTTTAGCCAGTACCAAGAACGCGTGAAACGAATGGCGCTCCATGAGCCGCTTATACAGCTGGAACGCAAACAGCTAAAAGATCTTTCAGGTGAACGGATTAACATGTACGACATGGGCCTAGTGACCCTTTTATTCTTTTTTGAATGCAAACTTACAAGAATTCAAGAAACCGGCATTGAAGAGCTAGCGCGTTTTGTCATGCATGTGACGCAAAACCAATACACAATGGACGATAAACTGGCACTGCGCATTGCCAATGATGTTATTCAAGCCTTTCGGCCATCCAGTGGCAAACGGCTTGCAAAAGTATTTCATAATTATGAAACAGGTGTAACTGAAACCATCTATTATTCTATTCTTAAAGCATCAAAATCTGATTTGCAGACGAATAGACAATATTATGAATTGGATGAAGACGGTTTGGAGCTTGTTTTTTCCACTAAAGAATACTTTAGTGAATATCAGATTTCGATCAGTCAGATGCTGCTTCGAAAGCAACTTGAAAAGGGTGAATACAACGGTGCCCTAAGGCAAATTGAAGAGATGCAAATGAACGTTAACACTTTGCAGGATCATATTGGAAGGCTTAAACGCGAAGTGATTCGAAACATCACTTCTGAAGAAGTATCAAAACGCTATAAGCGATTGATAGAAGATATTCATCACCGACTGGAAAGAGAAAATGAAGAATTCAATTTGCTGGCGCAATTTGTCAAAGATACATTGGTGACGCTGGCGGGGACATTAAAAGAAGATAAGGACTTTGATATCTATAATAGCGCCTTGCGTGTTGAAAAGGCACTTAATAAAGTACATCGTCTGCACCATCGGCTGTTCAACGAAAGTATTGAACTTAAACGCAGTGTCTTGATTGCAGCGCGAGAAGCTTTGTATCATGTGGGTCTTCAAACATTTAATTTTAACAAAGAAATCGTTGGCAGCATGTTGTCAAGGCCATTTCCCGTTGAAGTGACTAAACAGCTCATGGCACCATTTTTAAGATTAGAAAAAGCAGAAGTGTGGTCGCCGACAGCTGTTTTCTTTACACAGAGGATTGTCAATCGAGAGGGGCAGACAAATCCCGCTTATTTTTTTGAAATTACGCAGAATGAAACGATTGAAAATAGCCAGCGCGCAAAAATTTTTCAAATCATTACAGAACACTTAATCACATCTTTAGGCCATGAGACAACCATTGATTTATCTGATTATATCGCGCTGATCAGAGAAACAGATCAACATGCATGGCTGGAGACGCGAACTTTTTATGATTATTGGATGGTATTGCATCAGCTATCGCCAATACGTTTTGAAAGCATTACAGGAGAATCGCACAAAGACCTAATCCAAGTCGTTGTAGATGTATGCAAAACGCGTTTTAGTGCTTTGCAAGTCAAAGAGAAATCAGAAATCATAACGCCGAATGCTCGCTTTGCCATAAAGGACATGACCATTCAATTAGAGGTGAAATATGAACTATAACCTACAGCAAATTCAACAGGCATTTCGAATTTATGCAGAACTAAGCGTCCGCGGGGAGCTACTAATCGCAGAAAGCGAAGCCTACATCTATGATGACCACATACGTGGACTCGTCGATACCTTTGCATCTGAAATGAATGCAGCTGTTCTTGTGACGAGTGAATACCTGCTGCTATTGCCGCTTAGCATGGCCTCGCCATTTCATATTGCCAATGATGCGTTAAAGCGTGATTATTTACCATCAAAAGCGCAAAACAGTGATATCTATCTGTTGTATTTCAGCATGATTATCTTTTATGGTCTCTTTTATGACAGCTACCAGACGACGGATCCCATACGTGATTTTGTAACCTATGATATCTGGCTTGAAGCAATCAGTGAAGCGATTGAAACATTGGCCTCGCTTGATGAAGCTTACGTAACCTACATTCAAAAGGATATGCAATATAACTGGAAAGCCATTATTGACAAATGGCAAACACTGGATGACACAAATGAAAAAGTAAAAAATCAAGATTTGAGAACACTAAGCCGATTGAGCTTCTTAAATGGTGTCATTAAATTTATGGACGATCAGCACTTAATTATACACTATGGCAATCAGGAAATTGGGATTTCAGATAAATCTATGGATATTGTTACCCGTTATTATATGGATTCCGAATACAACAGAGGCATCTTAGAAATCATTTATGGTGATGAGAAAAGCGAAGTAAACGAGGTGTATCATGGCGTCAATCTCTAAAATCAGGCTCACAAATATTATTTATGAAGAGGGTAATAAACGTTACAACGATGAAGTTTTTGTTATGGATGGCAATAACACTGCGATTCTTCTAGAGAATGGCGGCGGGAAAACCGTCCTGGTACAAATGATTTTACAGGCGATACTCCCAGGTCACGCACATGCGGATCGCAAAATTCGCGAAACACTCATGCTAGACGCAAATCCTGCTTATATTGCGATTGAATGGATTCTAAACGAACATCCTAGGCAATATCTATTAACCGCCGTAGCACTTTTCATCAAGAATAACCAGCTTGAAAGCTATAAATACATCTATGAATACGGTGCTCAGGATGCCCATGATATCGAACACTTGCCCTTTACCATTCAAATGGAATCTGGTCATATGCGCCCCTCTTCGCAAGAAGAAATACGCGAGTATTTTTTGCGCATGAAAAATGAGAAAATGACGGCACAACTTTTTGATCGAAATTATCAATACCACGAAGTGCTCGAAAAGACTTACGGCATTTCAAACCGTGAATGGTTAAATATTTCTAAAATCAACAAATTGGAAGGTGGTGTCGAAGGCTTTTTTGATCAATGCACAACGACATCGCAGCTGGTTAACAATTTGCTGATTCCAACAATTGAAGATGCACTGGAGCAGTACGGTGAAAACCTGTTTGTCGAATCTTTTGAAAAACATCGTGGACACCTTAAAGACTTTAAAGAGTTGCAGAAAACGATCCATCAAAACCAGTCTATTCTTAAGCATATTGAAGCTTATGTGTCCGTATTTCGCGCATATCACGAGAAAGAAAAAGCTTATACACGTGAACAAGGCGTCATAAAAGGACTTTATCACCATGTGCTAAATGAAATAAAAGACCATGAAGCACATGGACAAGCGATCGAAGCTGAGGCGCAGGCGCTTGAAGCGCGACAAAAAGATGTTGATAACCTAGACAGTTCGTTGACATTGGCACGTGAAGCAGCATTGCTTCAGGACCTGACGATAGCTAAAACAAAAGCTGTAAATCGGTATGAAGAGACGCTGGAAGCGTTAAATGTAATGAACAGGGAACTAAGTGAACTGGAGTATTTTCAATATCTTTCAAGGACTGAACGCGAAACTGAAAATTTAAATGGGATTAATCGACGGTTAGAAGCGTTAAAAACAGATACCGCTTTTGAAAAAGTGAAAGAGGCACTAGCGTCTTGCAAAAGACAGCTTAATTTTCGTTTTAAAATGCAGCTCTCCCAATTGGAAAGTGACATTAAACTAAAATCTGAAGCGCTTGAAGAGAAGATGCAGCAAAAAATAAATACAGTCCACTTGCAAGAAGAAGCAGAGAAAGTACATCGGGCAAGCAGTGCGCAAGTGAGCCATAATAGCGGCGTCATTGGCGAAAAAGAAGCACAACTGATGAAAAAACGTCAAAAGCTTTTCACACTGGATCAAGATGGAGTGCTAAAAGACTACCGTATACAGCTCAAAAAGGATTTAAGACAGCAAGAAGAAGAAAAGCTCGCTATTTTAAAAGAAATTGATAACGAGCAAGTGCGCCTATCAGAAATTGAAACGACAATAAAAACAGATCGCGAGGAACGGCAGCGGGAAAGTGAGACGGCAGCCGTCTTAAAGAATTATTTTAAAAACTATGAAGAAGCTGAAAGTATTTTAAAAGCACGTTATACCGAACTGACGGGTCAGCGCACGACACAGAAAAAAATTGATACGCAGCAGCAGGTTTTATTTGAAGGATTGAACAGCACCGTGGCATTTAAAGAGAAACGTGATGAAATACTGCAATATGACATTGCACAGCATCAGTATGAATCCCAGCAACATCACGATGCCGAGGTATATATGGCAGACCCTGTCTGGATACAAAAAATGCAGCAATGGGAACAGCAATACCAACTGGTTGTGCCGGGAACGACCTATTTAAAAGAACACATTTTGGACAATCAAAAAATTGACGACCTCATAGACGCCTACCCCTATTGGAGTGTAAGTGTCGTGGTACTTGAAAAGTACAAAAAAGCAGTGGCAGAACGTCTTGAGCATCATCGCCAAGCGCTAAAGCATATTTTGTTTGTCATATCTGACCAAGATGTTCGAAATATGCTAGAGACGCCTATTCGCCCCCAAGAGGCAGTATCGATTATTCCCGATGCGTGGCAGGCTTATATTGATACAGATGTATTTAAAACGTGGCGGGAAAATTTGGCGTCGATGTTAGCCGAATTCAGAGAAGAAGCACAGGCGAATCGTGCCCTCATCGATTCCTATAAGCTTATGAAATCCCAACTGACTGAACACCTTCAAAATTATCCGGTTGAAACAGTCGTGCAGAATCGCGAACAACTAAATCGAGCAGCGCAGCACATTACCGAATTATCTGAAAAAATAAAATACGCGGAACGCGATCAGTCACTCACAGCGGAGAAGCTGAAAAGCAACCGACAAAAGTTAAACAGTCTTGTCGATAGTATTCATCAGCTCAATCAATGGTATCAGGTAACAGAAGATGCTATTCGAACAGAAGCCGAAATTGAAGACCTGCAAAAGCAACAGTTTACACTCAATGAAGCGGTTGAAAAGCAGGCGAGAATTATTCAGCAGCATAAAGAAAATATCACTGCAATTGAAACGACTATCCAGACGATGCAGACAGCCGTACAGCAGGCATCAAATACACGCCAGATGCTATTGAAGCAGGATTTATACCGGAGGGTCAGTACCGATCTGCCGGAGCAGACGTCAGAATCTTTAGAAGTACTAGAAAGCCGATACCATCATTTATCCGATATGCTGGCAGATCAGGATCAGAACTACAGATCATTACAACAACAAAAAGAGCGCTCTGAGAACGAACTTCAAAAATGGCAGGGACTGTTAGCCGAAATGGAAATGCAGCTCGAGGAACTGCCGAAGGCGCATTTACGGCCAATGGATATTGATACAGAACTCGCAATGATAAAGCGCCGGCATAAAGAAGTAGATGCGCTGTGCAAAAAGCAGCAAGATGAACAAGCAAGTCTGAATACAGGCTGGTCGGCAAAAGACGCGGCTTATACAGCGAACGTAAATCATCATTTAGAAATTTACGGCACGCGAAAACCAATTGAAATGGCCAATGACGCAGTCGAAAAGCAGATCGTTAAAATGCGTTTCGAGCTCAAGAACGCTCGACAGCAGCATGCGGCAAAAACAACTGTTTGGCAGCAATTAGACCATACATTAAATGCTGTTGAACGTCTGCTTAGTACGCAAAATGGCAAGTATGATTATCTGAATCCATGTATTAAAGCGATTGAAATTTCAGATGCCATGTGTCAGGAATACCCTTATAAACGCGAAGATTTCACTGAGAGCATGCTCAAGGCATTAGAACAAATAAAGCAGGAACGCGATCGAGAAGCAGGGAGGAAAGATGACTATAAACGTGAATTCGAAACCTTTTGCCGATCTGATATTGACGATCTCAAACTTCGCAGTCAAACGCTGTCTGTTTTAAACCATCGCGATGATTATGAACGCATTAAAGAATGGGATGTCGAAATGCAGCAGAAGGTTATGCGAATCATTGAGATTACAGAAAACAATCTTCGTGAACATGATCGTGAGATTACGAAGTTTATCGACTTGCTCTACAATTATCTTTATACAGTCGCAACGGAGCTGTCAATGATCCAGCGGAAAACGCGTATTAAATTTCAAGCACAAACCAAAGAAATCTACAGTATTAAATTACCCGTATGGGATGAACAAAATGCCAGAACGGCGATTCGAGAATACTTGATATGGATGATGGATAAATTGCAGGGCAATGCCTACCGTGACGATACCGGGAATGAAGATGCGCAGAAAATGAGAATAGATGTTAAAGCATGGCTGAAAACATCCCGATTGCTCCAGAAAGTGTATCAAGGAGAACCCATAAAAGTTAAATGCCGCAAGGTGACAAATGATGGCTTAATCAGTAGCTTACCATCGGATTGGGAAATGACCAATAAATGGTCTGGTGGCGAAAAATGGAGTAAAAACATGACACTCTTCCTTGGGTTACTCAATTATCTGGCTGAAAAGCGACATCATCACTTTGGCAGTCGCCAGATGAGCCGGACAGTCGTGTTGGATAATCCATTTGGTAAAGCGTCGAGCGGACATGTCCTCAGACCAGTTTTTAGCATTGCCGAACAGTTGGGTTTCCAGCTCATTGCATTAACAGCGCTTGCCGAAGGTAATTTTATCAGTGAGTACTTTCCTGTGGTTTACAGCTGTAAGCTTAGGCCTTCAACAGACCCTAAAATTCAAGTGATGTCAAAAGAAAGCAGCATCAACTATGCCTATCTGGCAGATCACAATCCGATGAGCATTCACCGATTGGAAGAAGATCAGATTCAACAGATGAATTTGTTTGGCGTTCTATAAAATATGAGAAAGTGTGGCTGATTTTTAGGACTAAATCAGCCACACAGGCACTGCCCAGGCAGATTGATTAACAGGGATTAAGTCATCGGCCATGCAAATAATGCTTCCCATGCCAGGCGATGTGCCTGTCTTATCCAGAAGTGAAAAATGCCTACCGGCGTTGTTTTTTGGATGACTGCTTTTTTTAATATCGATCGGATAGAGCTTGCCATCCGCTTCAATCATGAGATCAATTTCCTTTTGATCAAAATCTCTATAATAAAATACGGGCGGCCTTTTACCGGCGTTTAAATAGCTCTTGATAATCTCAGAGACGACAAAGGTTTCAAAAAAAGCACCGGACATGGCTGAAATTTCAAGCGTTTCACTTGAAGTCCACCGCGTTAAATAGGCACATAGACCCGTATCCATAAAATACATATTTGGCGCTTTTACGATGCGCTTGAGAGCATTGTTAAAATAGGGTTCAATGAGGACGACAATGCCTGAAGAAACCAAAAGCGAAAGCCACCTCTTTGCTGTAGGAGAGGTGATGCCTACATCCTTCGCAAGCTCAGCATAATTTACCATTTGGCTCGTCCTCGCAGCACATGCGGTTAAAAAGCGCTGAAATTGCATTTCATCAGCAACTTGTGATAAATCGCGAATATCGCGATGAAGATAGGTATCGACATATGAGGCATAATACCTTTCGATGCTTTGCGCCGATGTATGAACAGCGGGCATGGCGCCTTTAAATATTTGCGTGTAGATGTCATGCAAATTCATTTTTTTTACATGTGACATTCTTGCCATGAGCCGCTTTGGATCGGTTGTATAGGGTTCGTTTTGGCAACCGTTTATCTCAGAAATTGAGAGCCCTTGCATTGGCACGATTCCAACTCTTCCAGCTAAACTTTCGCTAACCCCCTTCATCATTTGAAACATTTGAGACCCCGTGAGCCAAAAATCACCATTGTTTTTTGTACGGTCAACATGCAGCTTGATATAAGGGAGCAGAGCAGGCGCGTACTGAATTTCATCAATTGTAACAGGCGGCGCATACCTTTGCAGGAATAGCAGCGGATCAGTATTCGCTAATTGCCTTGCTATAGGATCATCCAGACTTACATACTGACGATTATCTTCTGCAATGGACGCCAGAAGCGTCGTTTTCCCCACTTGTCTTGGTCCTGTCACGAGTACAACCGGAAAAGTATTAGACATTTCTTTTATGACAGATTCTAGTGCTCTCTTTATATACATCGTATGCCACCTTTCCTATTTTTTCGTGTGATTTAAAATCTAATTATAGATTACACGAATTTTGCATTCATAGCAAGAGTGCGTGTGATTTAAAATGATATTATAGATTACACGAATGATAAACACGGTGCGCTACAGCTGCCCCCGCCGTTTACCATCATACATCAAGCTAACATTAAACTGCGACGATAAACGACATAACAAAAGCCAAAAAAGGTTGAGACCGTCTGATCGGATCTCAACCTTTTCTTATCTAAAGTTCAATTTTCGCCATAAACCATCCATCATAAGCAAAAATCAAGATGCGACTAAGCTTATTTCGCCTTAGTCTTTTCAAATCGACTTCGCTGATAAGAAATCCGAGATAGCATGAAGCTTAAAAACAACCATAAGGCGAAACACAGTACACCCGCTTTGAGCGGCGATAAAACGCGACTAATGCGCATCTGATAAACCGGCGTTAAAACGTTCTCATATTTGTAGGCAAAATACTCTGTCGCAGTCGATGTAATGCGGTTCACCCAATCCTTGACCTTATCCATCAGAGCTAGTGCCAAGCGATTCACATCATTTTTAGCATGTGTGATTTCAGCAGCTGTATGTGTCGGATTGTCGAGCTCATAAAGCTTTTGGTTCAGATAACTGATTTCCTCGTCAATATTCACAGAAGTCACTTGTGCGTCCGTTACTTGTGAAGCAATGGTGTCATATGTGTCATTCACAGCACTGTAAGTAAGCGCTTCACCTGTCATACCAGGCACGATAACCGTTGATTTATTTTGCTTCACGATGTCGAGCAGCGTTTGGCTCATTTGGTATTCGCTCTGCGCCTTACTCTTTTGAAGTGTGTAGCGGCGAATCATATAAAGGTATTTAATACGAAGCTGTTCGGCATCTTTGGAGAGCTTATAGCTATTGATAATAGAAGACATCTTGTTGATGTCGAGGCTTTTCGTAAGCTGTAACCCTTGCTGTAAATCAGAGAATGTGTAGCCTTCTGAAGAGATAAATTCGGGATCATCACGTTCTAAAATGTTTAAGTAACTGCTGATAATGGCGAATTCGTTTTCGAACACCGTCTGATACTCAGGATAATCATAACTGTCAAAATTAAAACTGTTGACGAGTGTTTCCAGATCCATAAAAGGAAATGTATAATGGTCATTAAAATAGGCTTCATAGGTACTGGCATAGTGTGCCATCAAGGTTTCGCACATGGATTCAGTAAGCCCTAATGTACGGCTTGGCGTTACCTTAATGACGAATTCATTTGGGAAATACGTATAGTCTTCACCGGCAACGCGCTTGTCTTTAATCGTCTGAACAATATGTGCCGGCAGTACTGGTTTTACTTCAAATTGAGCGAGATAAGAAGCGTCATACACCAGTTCCGCATCTTCAAAAAGCTGCATGAGGACATCTTCAGCGACGAGCTTTGTATAGTCAAAACGCGTATTGTCAGGATTCTTGCCTTTATCAATACCTTCAAACTGCAAACTGATGCTCGTAGACACCGTTACAGGGGTTAAAAAATAAAGAAGCCCTGTGATGACCATTGCAATGATCAGTGAGAGGAATACAAAATTTTTCGGGCGGTTATTGGTCTTACGGTAAACAGTCATTAATAGCCCCCCTTTCTGCCGGGTTCATTGTGCCAGTATGCTTTAAAGAAGGCGACAAAAACGCCGAGCATTAAACCGAGAACAGCACCAATGGCTAAGTTGAGCGACATGTGCACACTGCTGTATACTTCTGCAGGAGAGAGTGCATAAAAAGCACTGCTGAGATATTGATCATAAAATTCATCTGATGTTTCATTGGTGATGTCAATCCATTCATAAAGTGACGCTTCAATATGATCAATCATATCCAGCACTTTTGCAGTGACCAGTGCTTCATCAAAATCAACCACGTAATTACCGGATCTCAAATCTTCCACTTCGGATTTATAGTAATCAATTTGCTGCTGCAACGTACTGCTGTTGGCACCAAGCGAAGCGGTTCGAAGAATGAGACTGTTAAAATAACTCTCGCCGTTATCGAGCTCCATATTGCCGGAAAGTCCCGTAATGATGTCATTGCTAGAATCCTCAATGCTCGCGAGAATATCGGTGGTAACCGTCGTCTGCGCAGAATACTTCGATTTCTGGTATTCCAGCTGTTCAATCATATAATCATAATAAATGATCAGACGCTCTCTATTTTTGGTGAGCTTATACGCACTGATCATCGAATCAAGTCGATTCATTTCCACTTCATCTAAGATAGCAACTGTATGATAAATGTCATCAAAAGTCATGCCAGTTCGCTTCGAACGAAAATCGGTATCTAAATTTGAATGCGCTGAGGCAAAAGACCGTATTGAATCGAGCTGGCTGTGAAAGACGCTGGAGACATCTGAGTAGTCGTACTCATCTTTGTCAAAAGCGATTAACCTATTCGAAACAGGGCGCTGCGCCATATACGTATCGTTAAAATAATCCCGATAAGAGATGACGATTTGGTTGGCAATACGCTGTGCGAGGTCTGCATCAACACCATTTGATTCGCTGGCGTGCACTTTTAAAATATACTCATCCGGATAGTACGTTAAGGTTTCACCGTTTTTTTCCATGGCAAATTCCTGCTGTGAAACAAATGAGTCGGGAATAATGGGTTCCATTTCAATCAGGGAACGAATTTTATTCGGGGATACCTGACCATCTAAATCAAGTGCACTCACGACTTCACTGAGAATATAAGGTGAGGCAATCTGGTAAGGATCAAAAGCAGTACCATCAGGATTTTGATGAGATTTGATGCCGCCAAATTTAAAGGCAACGATGACTTCTGCGCTTTTGCCTTCACGCTGCTGGTAGACTGAAAAAAGACCGGCTAGTACGATCATAATAATCGTAAAGGCGATAATCAGCCGCCGATGATTTAATATTATTTGAATCAATTCCTTTAATGAAATCTCATCATAGGATTGTTCTGACATATAGGCCCTCCTAACTAGAATTTCTCTAATATTATAACTTTTTTCAGGCGGCATCACAAGGAAATAAGCATGTAAGGAAAATTTGAAAGTTAAATGTAAATTAAATGCGATAACCGCGTTGACCGTGTGCTGGCAAAGTGGTATGATTTTTATGTTCAATCTATGAACGATCATAAAAATATCGTTTTACATAAGTACAGTAGGTCAACAGATATGGTAATAAAAAGTGTCCCCAAAAAAGGAGTAACACATTGGCAGACCCAGAAGTAATGCTAAATGATCATGAATATGCAGTGATGACGGAAATTGCGGACAATGGACACATTACGCAGCGGGAGCTTTCGAGCAAGCTAGGCGTATCACTGGGATCTGTGAACATTCTGATCAATAAGATGGCGAAGGAGGGGCTTATCAAGATTGAACAAGTGTCTTCAAAGCAGGTACTTTATATGCTTACGCCAGCAGGAATGATGGCGAAGGCAAAGAAGACGGTTCGGTATTTAAAGGTGCATTATAGGGCTATTTATGAGACAAAAGAGAAAATAAAAATATTGTTTTTAGAACTTCTTGATCAGTATGAGATAATCTATCTTTTTATTGATGATGAAGAAATGCTAGCGATTACGAATCTTGCAATAGAAGAGCTTCATAAAGAAAAAACAAATATTAAAAGGGTCACACAAGAGAGCCTGGCAACGTTTTCTCACGAAAGATCAGAATATTGTATTTTTATTTATTCAGATGCTGAAGTGGTGAATAGATTACCTAAGGGAGTGGCAACGCTTGATCTTTTGACGTATATTTAATTCATGGTAGTGGGAGTCAAGGCGAGGAAGATGAAGAACCGGGGGAGGAAGTGCCTTGGTTGTGATGAAGTATTATGTAAGAATGAGTGGAAAATGTAGAGTGGATAAACCACTTGGTTCAAAATATCTTTACATAGTATGATCTAAATGATGAAGGGAGTGATCTTGTGAAAAAGAATAAAGATATTGCAATTCGTTCGAGTGCAGCAGAATATCTGACCTACATTGCAGCAACAGGCGATGATTCTCAAAGTTTTGAAATGAGGTATGAAGACGAGAATATTTGGCTGACACAAAAGATGTTGGCGGCTTTATACGATGTAGAAATTCCAACAATCAATGGACATATCAAGAAAATCTTTTCTGATCACGAACTTCAAGAGGAAGCAACTATTAGGAAATTCCGAATAGTTCAAACTGAAGGTTCACGTCAGGTAAACCGAGAAGTGCAACATTACAATTTACAAGTCATCATTTCTGTTGGATTTAAAGTAAATAACGAACGCGCTGTGCAGTTTCGAAAATGGGCAAATCAAATTGTAAAAGATTTTACCATTAAAGGGTTTGCGATGGATGATGAACGATTAAAAAGCGGAGGATCTATATTAACAGAGCAATACTTTGAAGAACAGCTAGAGCGTGTTCGTGAAATCCGATTGAGCGAAAGAAAATTCTATCAAAAGATTACTGATATATACGCCACAGCCATTGATTATGATGTGAATGCAACAGCTACAAGGCGATTCTTTTCAACAGTACAGAACAAACTACATTGGGCTATTCATGGACATACTGCTGCGGAAGTCATCTATAAGCGTGCAGATGCAGAAAAGAAACATATGGGATTGACGAGTTGGAAAGACGCGCCAAATGGGAAAATCCAGAAGTTTGATGTATCAGTTGCTAAAAATTATCTAAATGAATCAGAGATGGCGCAACTACAGAGACTTGTTTCAGCTTATCTAGATATTGCTGAAGACATGGCGCTCAGGCATATTCCCATGACCATGAGTGACTGGGAAATACGACTTAACCGTTTTATAGAAGCTACTGACCGTAATGTTTTACAGGATGCGGGAAAGGTGACCGCTGAAATTGCAAAAGCTCATGCAGAGAGTGAATTTGAGAAATATCGAATTGTTCAGGATCGATTGTTCAGGAGCGATTTTGATAAGCTTTTGGAAAACACAAAAGAGGATTAATGCAAGTTTCAAGATGAAAACAACGGATAAAAAATCTAGTGGATTTACTTTAGTAGAATTGATTGTTGTGATAGCAATACTAGGAATACTTGCTGCAGTAGCTGTTCCAAGATTAGCGGGAATTAGAAGCGTGGCAGAGGAAAGAGTTTGTGTTGCTAATCGGAAAACTGTTAAAAGGATGTATTCAGCATTTCTAGTTGAAAATGGTATTGATCATGAAGATGAAGACTCACATGAAGAAGAATCCCCTAGGGAGGAAGTGCCTTGGTTGTGATGAAAGTATGAGGTAAGGATGAATAAAAAATCTTAAACACAAGATTTTGCAGAGGGGAAAATGCTTCTGCTAGATCTTGCACAATTACCAACAAATGGTAGCCGGTTTTTCGACGTGAGTATGGTGAAAGGATAAATAGGCTGTAAGGCAGTAATAGCAAGGATTTCAACGGAAAATCGAAAATGTACATTTCAACAGCACACAAATTATTGATTGGAAAATATAGTTCAGACTAAAATACATGAATTTGAAATCAAGAGGGTGCTCATATACATAAAGGCACCTCTATACAATACATAGACTTTAGATAAGGAAGGATGACGGTAAAATGGCTGAAAATAGGAAGATATGGCTCGCTTCACCACACATGAGTGATGAAGGTTATGAAATGCAATATGTACAAGAAGCATTCGATACAAACTGGGTAGCACCACTTGGTCCTAATGTTAATGAGTTTGAAAAAGAGCTTGCTGAAAGAGTTGGTTCGAAACATGCTGCCGCTATGACATCCGGTACAGGCGCTATTCATCTAGCCCTTAAAGCAGCTGGTGTTGGTGAGGGGGATATCGTATTTTGTCCAACACTTACTTTTTCTGCTACGGCCAATCCGATCATCTACCAGAATGCTACACCTGTTTTTATCGACAGTGATTATGAAACCTGGAATATGGATCCTAAAGCATTAGGAGCAGCCTTCGAAAAGTATGGTGATAAGGTGAAGGCTGTTTTAGTTGTGCATTTATATGGCCTTTCGGCTGATATGGATAAGATTATGGAGATTTGTAATAGATACAATGTAACAGTTATTGAGGATGCTGCAGAGTCTTTAGGGACTTATTATAAAGGAAAACATACGGGAACATTTGGTGAGTTTGGTGTGTTCTCGTTTAACGGAAACAAGATCATTACAACTTCTGGTGGTGGGATGCTCGTTTCTGATGATGAAGAGAAGATTAAGAAAGTTAGATTCTGGTCAACTCAATCCAGAGATGCAGCAAGGCACTATCAGCATAGCGAATTAGGATTTAATTATCGTATGAGCAATGTCGTTGCTGGAATTGGTCGAGGACAACTTAAAGTATTAGATCAGAGAGTCGCTAAGAAGAAATACATCTTTGAATTTTATAAAAGAGAACTTGGTCAGTTAGAGGGTGTTGAATTCATGCCGATTAATGACTGGAATGAGCCTAATTACTGGTTAAGCGTAATGACATTGAATGGTCCAAGTCCAGTAAGACCTCTTGATGTTATGGAAGTATTGGAGAAAGAGAATATTGAGTCAAGACCTGTCTGGAAGCCAATGCATATGCAGCCGTTCTTTGCTGAGTATGATTATGTTGGTTCAGATGTTAGTGAGAAGCTGTTTGAGAATGGAGTATGCTTACCATCTGATACGAAGATGACAGATGAGGATCTTGAGAGAATTTGTTCAATAATAAGGGGACTATGGTCTAAATAAGAAGTAGGTGCTGATAGATGCAGAGTGATGTGAAGGAAGAAGCTAAAGTGAATAAAGGCATATATAGAAGATTTCTTAAACGACCAATGGACTTCATTTTGTCACTGATGGCAATTATTGTTTTAAGTCCGGTGCTTATAATCGTTGGAGTATTAGTGAGATTTAAGTTGGGTAGTCCGGTGCTCTTTAAACAGAAAAGACCGGGGCTTAATGAGAAGATATTCACTATGTATAAGTTCAGAACAATGACTGATGAGAAAGACGAGAATGGTGAGCTACTTCCAGACTCAGTGAGGCTTACTAAGTTTGGTAGGATGCTGAGATCTACAAGTCTAGATGAGTTGCCTGAGTTGTTAAATATCCTAAAGGGCGATATGAGCATTGTAGGACCGAGACCGTTATTAATAAGATATTTGCCGTATTATCATGAACACGAAAGACTCAGAAGTGATGTCAGGCCAGGAATAACTGGTCTAGCTCAAGTCAATGGAAGAAATTCCTTAACATGGGATGATAGATTTGCGACGGATAATGAATATGTAAAAAATGTGACATTATTAAGTGACATCAAGATTATAGTAAAAACCGTTCTAGTAGTCTTTCAAAAGAAAGATATTCTTGTTGGAGATGAACATGTACTGTTAGATTTAGATGTTGAAAGAAGTGGGGACATGCCAAATGGAAAAACATAAAAAAGATGTCAATATTGGATTTGTAAGTGAAGTTGATCTTAATGAAAATTCCAAAGAGATTATTGAGTTATTGAACGATAATTACTTAATCAATTTTCCTAATCATCACGACCTTTCGAATTTTGCGATTTCTAACTTCAATGATATGAAAAAGTATATCAATAATGGTTCTGCACTTGTTGTTGGAGCTTACTCAAGAGGAAAAGTAATAGGCTTTTTATGGGCTTATAGAAGATTATTTTTAGGAGAGGAAAGACTTCATATTAGTCATATTGTTGTAGATGCTAAATTTAGGGGTTATGGAATAGGCTCCAGAATGATTGATTTCATTGAACAATATGCGTTAAAGAATGAAATTAAAATTATTGAACTTTTAACTACTAGTAAGAATGAAAGAACTATTGAATTTTATAACAAGCATGGATTTAGTGTAACTAGGGTGCAATTTGAAAAGAATTTAGGTGAGAAAGATGATAATTAATAAATCAGCAAGCGAAAAAGGAAATTATAGACTTTATGATTACTATTATGATAGTGCTCGTGAAGGAATGTATGATTTACTTTTAAATATGACAAATGATGGATTGATAAAAACCGTCTTTGTACCTGGTTATGTTGGGTGGTCTCCTAGAGAAGGTAGTGGAATATTTGATCCAATTAATAAAATCGATAATGTATCTGTTGTATATTATCTAATGAATAACAACTTGAATATTGATCTAAATAGTCTTTACGAGAAAATAGATAGACTAGATAATGATAAATTTGCAGTATTGATTGTGAACTATTTTGGATTTATTGATCCTAATATTGAAGAAATATATTCGAGAATTAAAGAGAAAAATGGATGGATTATTGAAGATAACGCTCATGGTTTTTTCACTAGTTTATACTCTAAGCATTCGTCTGCAGATGCTACTTTTTTCTCTTTACATAAAATGTTTCCATTTAGTAAAGGGGGAAGCATAAAAGTGATTAATGATAATTTGAAGAAGTATTCATTTGAAGGAAAAAATGTGAATGAAATAGACCATAATCCATGGATGTATGATATTTCGAAGATTGCATGTATAAGAAAAAGCAACTATGAGAAAATCGATAAATTAGTTAGATCGGATAAGTATATTTCTTTGTTTGAACCCTTAAAAGATAAGTTGGATGATGGAATAATTCCACAGACATATCCAATACGAATTCAAGTTGGCAATAGAGATAAAATATATGAAATGATGAATCAATCTGGATATGGTGTTGTAAGTTTATACCACACATTAATCGAACCACTTAGAAATTCAGAGCATAGCGATGCTTTGAGTTTATCTAAACATATTTTAAATTTACCGGTTCATCAGGATGTAAATTCAAATGAGTACGAGAACATGGTAGAACTACTTGCAAAATATTGTATAGAAACAGTGTAATAGTGCAGTATGAAAGGGGAAATAGACGTTATATGATTTCTACAATCACTATTGAAGAACAAGATAAATGGGATAATATCGTTAAAAGTTTTAAAAACTATGATGTGAACTATTTGAGTCAATATGCGAAGGCATTTGCTGAAAATGGAGAAGGTTATCCGGTACTAATCTACTTTGAGAATGATACATCAAAAGCTATGAATGTTGTTATGAAAAGAGACATTTCGCTTAGTGAAAATTTTAAAGGGAAATTGCCGCCTAATGAATGGTTTGATCTATCCACCCCATACGGTTATGGAGGTTTTTGGATAGAAGGTGAAGATTTTAATACATTAGATGAGGAATATGAGCAATATTGCAAAAATAATGGTTTTATTTCTGAATTTGTTAGGTTTCATTTGTTTGGCGAATATAGAGACATCTTTAATGGAACTGTTGAAAGCCACACGAATAATGTCGTTAGATCACTTGATTTAGATATTGATGATATGCTAATGGACTTTGAACATAAAGTTCGTAAAAATCTGAAAAAGGCAAATAAAGCGGGTTTGAAAATAGAGATTGATGAATCTGGGAAAAGGATAGAAGAATTCTTGAATATCTATTACGGAACAATGGATAGAAATGAGGCAAAATCAAACTTTTTCTTTCCTGAGTCATTTTTCAAGACAATAAATAAAATGATTAACAATTTTGTTTATGTACATGTAATTCATGAGGACAGAGTAATTTCCACTGAATTAGTTATATTTGGAGGCGAAAATTGCTATTCGTTTTTGGGAGGGACACATAGTGATTTTTTCAGTTTAAGACCTAATGATTTCTTAAAGTTTGAAATTATTAAATGGGCAAAAGATAAAGGCTTGAAGAGATTTATACTTGGTGGTGGATATGGTCAAGATGATGGAATATTTAGATACAAAAAAAGTTTTTCGCCAAATGGGATTCATAAATTTTATGTAGGCAAGAGGATTTTTGATGAAGAGAAATATAGCGAGTTAATTAAAATTCGCAGCTGTAATCAGGATTTTAACAAAGATACTAATTTTTTTCCAAAATATCGTGCTTGAGTGATATTGGTAGAAGATTAATAAGATAAAAGGTGGTTTAATTATGAATATTGTATTTCTCTCAATAGGGGGGCTAAATGATTTAAGTGAAAACGCAGTTTATCCTGATTTACTAAGGAGATTTAGGGATGAAGGCCATTCGATGCATGTGGTCTGTCAAAGAGAAAACCGTTTAGGATTAGATACAGAAATGAATGTAGAACATGGAATAAAAGTATTGAGAGTTAAGACTGGTAATATCACCAAGACAAACTTAGTTGAGAAAGGTATTTCGACAATATTAATTGGTTGGCAATTTAAAAATGCAATTAATAAATACTTTGGAGATACAAAGTTTGACTTAGTACTTTATTCAACTCCACCAATAACGATAGCTAATACAGTATCATTTCTTAAAAAGCGTGATAATGCAACATCATACTTAATGTTAAAGGACATTTTTCCTCAAAATGCCATTGATATTGAGCTCTTAAACAATACTGGATGGAAATCATTAATATATAAATATTTTAGAAGAAAAGAAAAACAGCTATATTTAATGAGTGATTATATAGGCTGTATGTCTGAAGCAAATGTGGAATTTGTTCTTAGGCACAATCCTTATATAGACAAAGATAATGTTGAAATTTGCCCCAATACAATCAATTCATTAGCAAAGAAACATATAGATAGAAATCAAATAAGATCACGTTTTCACTTACCTAAAGACAAAATAATCTTTGTTTATGGCGGGAATTTCGGAAAACCACAGAATGTTGATTATATTGTAGAAGTTCTAAAAGATAATGAATTAAATAATTTGATTCATTTTGTGATGGTAGGTTCAGGTACGGATTTTCATAAAATAGTAGAGTATAAAAAGCAAACTTCAGAGAATTACATTACTGTATTAAACAGTTTGAACAAAGTTGAATATGATGATCTATTAGATGCCTGTGATATAGGGTTAATATTTCTTGATTATAGATTTACAATACCGAATTTCCCATCAAGATTGTTGGATTACATGAATCATGAGATTCCAGTATTAGCTGCAACAGATACAAATACTGATGTTGGTCAACTGATACTAGACGGTAAATTTGGTTGGTGGTGTGAGAGTAAAGGGACAGAATCCTATAAAGAGATAATTGAAATGATAATAAGGGAAAAAGATTCTCTAAGTAGAATTGGGATGAATGGAAAACAATATTTGGAACACAATTATCGAACTGAAAAAGCTTATAACACAATAACGAATCACTTCAATAAAGAAGAAAGAGGTAATTAAATGTTTAAACATAAAACCTTGTTAATTACAGGTGGAACTGGATCTTTTGGAAATGCAGTAATGAAAAGATTCCTTGATACAGATATAAAGGAAGTCCGTATTTTTTCTCGAGATGAAAAGAAGCAAGATGATATGAGAAAATTCTATAAAAATGATAAGCTAAAGTTTTACATAGGAGATGTCAGAGATCTTGCTAGTGTTAAGAATGCTATGCATGGTGTAGATTACATCTTTCATGCAGCCGCTCTTAAACAGGTTCCATCATGTGAATTCTTTCCACTTGAAGCAGTCAAGACAAATGTGCTAGGCACAGATAATGTACTCACAGGTGCAATTGGGATGGGAGTTAAAAAGGTCATCTGCCTTTCAACTGATAAGGCAGCTTATCCGATTAACGCTATGGGGATTTCAAAAGCTATGATGGAGAAAGTTTTCGTAGCAAAAGCAAAGACTGTTGATCCTGAAAGAACACTTATTTGTGGTACAAGATATGGAAATGTAATGGCTTCGAGAGGTTCAGTAATTCCGTTGTTTGTTGATCAGATTAAGAGTGGACAACCCCTCACAGTTACAGATCCCAATATGACGAGATTCTTAATGAGCCTTGAAGAAGCTGTTGAACTTGTGGTATTCGCTTTCCAAAATGCTGAAGCAGGAGACATTATGGTTCAAAAGTCACCAGCATCGACTATCGGGGATTTAGCTCAGGCAGTCAAGGAACTTTTTAAAGCTGATAATGAAATCAAAGTTATTGGTACTCGTCACGGCGAAAAGCTCTATGAAACACTTCTAACCAAAGAAGAACATGTTGTAGCAAAAGACATGGGTGGATTCTATAGAGTGCCTGCTGATAAGAGAGATTTAAACTACGATAAGTACTTTGTTGAAGGGGATCAAAAGCTTTCATCCGAAGATGAGTACAACTCTCATAATACAGAAAGGCTTAATATTGAGCAGATTAAAGAAAAATTACTTCAACTTGATTATGTAAAAAAACAGTTGGAAAGTTGGGATAAATAATGAAGATTTTAGTCACTGGAGCAAAAGGCTTTATAGGTAAAAACTTAATAGCGGAACTGAGAAATAGAAAGTACGATGATATTTTCGAATATGACAGAGATACAGATCCTTCTTTACTTGATGAGTTCTGTAAAGAAGCTGACTTTGTATTTCATCTTGCAGGAGTAAATCGACCAAAAGAACAATCTGAATTTATGGAGGGTAACTTTGGGTTCACCTCAGATCTATTAAATTCGCTCAAGAAACATAATAACACCTGCCCAGTGATGATTTCGTCTTCCACTCAAGCTAAATTAGAAAATCCTTATGGTGAAAGTAAGAAGGCAGGGGAAGACCTTCTGTTTTCATATGGTGAAGAAACAGGGGCAAAAGTTCTCGTTTATAGATTCTCCAATGTGTTTGGTAAATGGTGTAGACCAAATTACAACAGTGCCGTAGCTACTTTCTGTCATAATGTTGCTAATGATTTACCTATTAAAGTGAACGATTCAAGCGTAATAATGAACCTTGTTTATATAGATGATGTAGTTAATGAACTGATTGATGCAATAGAGGGAAATGAGAAAAAAGTAGACCTATTTTGTGAAGTACCTGTAGTACATACTATTACTCTTGGTGAAATAGTAAATTTAATTTATTCATTCAAAAAGAGTAGAGAAGATAGATCAGTTCCTAATATGGCAGATGCATTTACAAAGAAACTCTACAGTACATATTTAAGCTACTTGCCAGAAGACAAGTTTAGTTACGACTTAAAGATGAATGTTGATCAGAGAGGATCATTTACTGAATTCATTAAGACGCCTGAACGTGGCCAAGTTTCAGTAAATATATCAAAACCTGGAATTACAAAAGGTAATCACTGGCATCACACGAAGAATGAGAAGTTTCTAGTTGTAAGTGGTAAGGGTGTTATCCGGTTTAGAAAAATAGAATCAGATGAAGTGTTAGAGTATTTCGTAAATAGTGACAAGATGGAAGTCGTTGATATCCCAACGGGTTATACACACAACATAGAGAATCTTGGAAGTTCAGATATGGTAACAATTATGTGGGCTAATGAGTCATTTGACCCTGAAAAGCCTGATACTTATTATTTGGAGGTATAACTGATGAAGAAATTAAAAGTCATGACAGTTGTTGGTACTAGACCAGAAATAATCAGACTGTCAGCTGTTATTAATAAATTAGATGAATGTGAAGCGGTTGATCATGTTCTTGTTCATACAGGACAGAACTATGACTATGAACTTAATGAAGTCTTTTTTAATGACTTTAACTTAAAGAAGCCGGATTACTTTCTTAACGCTGCAACGGGAACCGCAGTAGAAACTATAGGGAATATTCTAGTAACGATTGATCCGATTCTTGAAGAAGTAAAGCCTGAAGCATTTTTAGTACTTGGAGATACAAATAGCTGTTTATGTGCAATAGCGGCTAAGAGAAGACATATTCCTATCTTTCATATGGAAGCAGGAAACAGATGTTTTGATCAGAGAGTACCTGAAGAGACAAACAGAAAAATTGTGGACCATACGGCTGATATCAACCTAACATATAGTGATATAGCACGAGAGTACCTTTTAAAAGAAGGACTTCCTGCAGATAGAGTAATTAAGACTGGCAGCCCGATGTTTGAAGTTCTTAATTCAAGAAAAGATGATATTGAGAAATCGGATGTACTTGAAAGATTAGGACTTGAAACTGAGAAATACTTTGTGGTTTCTGCTCATCGAGAAGAGAATATCAGTTCTGAGCAGAACTTTATGGATTTAGTAGAAAGCTTAAACACGATAGCAGAAAAATATCAGATGCCTTTGATCGTGAGTACACATCCAAGAACAAGAAAGATGATTGAAGCAAAAGGAATTGAGTTCAATCCATTGGTTAAAACTATGAAGCCTCTTGGATTCAATGATTATGTGAAACTTCAAAAATATGCAAAGGCCGCTCTTAGTGATAGTGGAACAATCAGCGAAGAGTCATCAATTCTTGGATTTAGGGCACTCAATATTAGACAAGCCCATGAAAGACCAGAAGCAATGGAAGAAGCTTCGGTAATGATGGTTGGACTAAAGAAAGAGAGAATTCTTCAAGGGCTAGAGATATTAGAGACTCAAGAAAAAGATACTTTAAGATTGGTTGAAGATTATAGTATGCTTAATGTGTCTGATAAAGTGTTGAGGATTATATTATCTTATACAGATTATGTGAATAGAGTGGTTTGGGGGAAATAGAATGAAGAAAAAAGTCCTAATCATGGCTGGTTATTATCTGCCAAGTGTAAAAGGTGGAGGGCCTATTCAATCAATTAAAAATATTGTTGATAATCTATCTGATGAATTTGATTTTTATATTGTTGCAACTGATAGAGATCTTGGGGATAGTAAACCTTTTGAAGATATTGAAATCGACAAATGGATTAGAGTAGGGAAAGCAAATGTTTATTATACAGACGTTTCAACATTGGATTTAAAAAAAACGAAAATAATTATAGACAGTTCATATTGCAAAACGATGTATCTAAATAGCTTTTTTGATTATAAATTTTCGATAGTACCTCTTATACTAAATAAATTTAAAAAATTAGATATTGATAAAATTATAGTTGCTCCGAGAGGGCAGTTTTTTCCTGGAGCCCTTGGGTTAAAAAGTAATAAAAAGAGATTATTTATATCTGTTTCAAAGATATTTGGACTATATAAAAACTTGTGTTGGCATGCAACAGCTGACTCAGAAAAAGTGCATATCCAGAAAGTATTTGGAGATGAGATTAATATAGTCGTCGCAAATAATCTAACAGCTAATTATAGCAATTTAACTTATGATAAAAATTTAAAAAAATCTAAAGGTGAATTGAGTGTTGTATTTGTTTCACGGATACATCCGAAAAAGAATTTAAAGCTAGCAATCCAGTTGTTAAGTAAAATTAGTGGGACTGTTATTTTTAATATATATGGACCAATTGAGGATAATGAATATTGGAATGATTGTAAACAAGAGATAACTTTACTTCCTAAAAATGTTAAAGTGGTCTATCAGGGCATTATAAATCACGAAGAAATAATTAACGTCTTTAAAAAGCATCATGTATTTTTATTTCCAACTTTAGGAGAGAATTTTGGTCATGTTATTTCAGAGGCGCTAATTGGAGGTTGTCCAGTAATAATAAGTGATCAAACACCTTGGAGAAACCTAGAAGAGGCACAAGTTGGTTGGGATATTGAGCTGCAGAATAACAAGAAATTTATTGAAGTATTGCAATACAATCAGGAAATGACTAATGCAGAATTCCAAAAATATTCAAAAAAAGCTTTTATGTACGGTAAGGAAAAATCAAATGTTTCGGAGAACATTTTATCTTACTACAATATTTTTTGATTATTAATAATTTGGTGCAAAGGAGAATTTAATTGAAAATTTTGTTTATTGCCGAAACATTGACATATGGAGGAGCTGCTAGGAGGTTTGTCGACTTAGCTAATGCATTAGCAGAAAAGAATCACTCTGTATCTATGTTTATTTATAGTAATCATATTCAGATACAGGATCAAATCAACAAAGACATTGAAATTAAGACTAGTGAAATTGAGGGGATCCAATCAAATTGGATAAAAAGGAATATTATCTATAGAAGTCGATGTATAAAAATAATTGATGATGCAGTTATAAATAGTAATTGTGATATTATTATTTCTTTTAATGATATGGTCAATATTAATGTTTTATTGAGCAAAGAAGCTAGAAAAAGAAAAATTATTATATCTGAAAGAAGTGATCCTTATTATAATAAGTTTTATTTGAAGACAATTAAAAGAATTTTATTTAATCGTGCCGACGGGATTGTTTTTCAAACAGAAGGTGCAAGAGATTTCTTTCAAAAATTAATAATTAATAAGAGTAAAGTTATACCCAATCCAGTTCCAAGTAATATTGAATTTCCTGAGCATATTGGTGCACGTAAGAGGGTCATCGTTTCTGTAGCAAGACTATGGATATATCAAAAAAGGCAGGATTTATTAATAAAAGCATTTAATGAATTTTCAAAAAATCATGAGGATTATACACTAGTTTTATATGGCGATGGGCCCGATGAAGTAAAGATTCGCAGAATGATCAAAGAATTACATTTAAGCGATAAAGTTCAGATAGCCGGTGCTCACCCTAATGTGATTGAATTAATTAAGGGTGCTTCTATGTTTGTTCTATCTTCTGACTTTGAAGGTATCCCAAATTCATTAATCGAAGCCATGTCAATTGGTCTTCCAGTGATATCAACCGATTGTAGTCCAGGAGGGGCAAAGTTTCTTATAGAAAACAATTACAATGGCTTGTTAGTAGAGAAATCGAATTATTTGGAGCTTGCGAATGCTATGATGTTTATGGTAAAAAATCCAATTGAAGCTAGTAACATGGGACATAATGCTAGAAAAATTATTAACCGTTTAGATCGAAATAAAATATATTTTGAATGGGAACAGTTTATTTTAAATAAACAATATGGAGATCAAAAATGAAAAGAAAATTCCTAAAGCAATTTGATATACTTAATTTTGATAATATGGCTGATGTTGTAATGTTTCTTTTTATTGGAGCTTTTATTTTTGATAAATTGTTACCTAGTTTTGTTTATATAATGATGGGTTTATTTTTCATTTTATATTTTGTTGCAAAAGTATTTCTTGGTGGAAGGATATCAATAAACAAAGGAATAATCTGGCAGATTGGGTTTTTGTTTCTCTCTGCATTTTCCCTTCTTTATGCGAAAGAATTACACTATGGAATACTCTATACGGTCTTTACGACTTTTGTGATTATTTTCTCTTTTTCTCAATATTTCACTAATGAAAGTTTAGCAACAGCAAGTGTAGAAAAAGTATTAAGATATTTTGTATTTTGGGGATCATGTTTTACATTATTTGTATTGTTTTCTCAATGGACAGCATTTGGAAATGGTGGTAGATTGGGAACTAGAGCATTGGGAGAACAGTTTGGAGGTGCGACTGCTTTTTCATATTACTCGATTTTGATTTCTGCAATTTTAATTTGGTATACTTTTTATTCTAGAAAGAATAAAATTTTCTTTATCAGTTTAACGACAGCATCATTATTCTTGAACATGATGACAGGCGGAAGGAAAGCTGTGTTATTGCCTCTGATTTTTTTCGTTATTTATGGATACTTGCTGAACCATAAAAAGGCAACTAAACTCTTGACATACGTTGTTCTGAGTGGATTAATACTATTTTTAGCTATTTTTTTATCGATTAAAATCCCTTTAATCTATAATGTATTTGGTTATAGAGTAGAGGCTATGTTGAGTATGTTCCTTGATACAACAAATGTAGATCAGACTACGCTGAATTCTGATCAATATCGATTTTCGTTAATTAAAGAGGGGTTTTTATTATTCGCTCAAAAACCATTTATTGGTTATGGTATAGGAAGTTCTAGGTTGTTATTTAACCAAATTGGGCTTGGATATATTCATGCTCATAATAATTTTATTGAAATGCTTATAAGTGGTGGATTAATAATGTTTATTGGGTGGTATTGGATTTATATCTATCTCATTGTTAAGATTTGGTTATTAAAGAATAAAACTAATTTGCATATGTCATACTTTTTCATCTCATTTTTGATTATGAGTTTAATTTCTGATTATGGTTCAACAATGTATAATGTGCTGCATTTTAATCTGTTTATAACATTATCTGCGATTTATCTAGCGTCAGTCACTAAAGAAAAAAAGCTTAAAAATGGAAATTATATATAAGAGAGAGGACAAATTATAAATGAGTATAAACTCTTTCAAGAATTGGATTGGAAAAATGGGAGATTATAAATTTGCTTTTGCTATAAAAGCACTAATGTTTTTGATGACGTTGCTTAATACAATAATCATTAATAGGTATTTAGGACCAGTATTGAAAGGAGAATATGCTTATTATTTAAATGTTATAAATATTGCAGTTATAATACTGAATCTAGGTGTGTATCAAGCTTATCCAAACTTTAAAAAAAACAAAATTGAAAACGTGAAGAATGCTTTTTTAAATTTGACTATTGTTTTATTTATTATTAACATTTTCCTCGTATCTTTGTTTTCCTTATTAACCAAGAGCCAAAATGTATTAATTATATACCTCTTGATACCGATAATGGTTTTTTCTCGTCAAGTAAGTTTTATTTCTCTTGTCGAGAATTTAAAGATTAAGAATATCTTAACAATTACTACTTTGTTTTTATACAGTGCTGGATTATTGATTGTCTATTCGATATTTAAGCCAAGTGTTTATATTACATTTGCCCTATTATATTTACAAGAAATTATTTTTGCTATTTTAGCGATTAAAACACTGGATTATAAATTTAGTGTTAAAAATTTTAGTTTTCCTTTTATGCTTAAAGTAGTTCGTTTTGGAATATTACCAATGTTTACAGTATTGTTAAGTACGTTGAATTATAAAGTTGATATTTTCATAATAAAGGATTTATTAGATTACCGTAACATAGGTATTTATACAGTTGGTGTAAATTTCGCTGACATTATTGGTATAATCCCCAATGTTATTCAAGAAGTATTATTTTCAAGAAGTACTAAAGAAAATTTGATGAATGAAACAATAAAAGCTCTTAGAATAACTTTATATATTAATATTATCACTTTATTAAGTTTTATAATATTTGGAAATAGCATCATTACCCTTTTATATGGCAATGATTTTTCATATTCCGCAATAATTGCAATTGTAGCCATAGCTGGCATGATACCAATGACTTTTTTTAAGTTAATTAGTAGTATTTTAATAATCGATGGGAAAAAAATATTTACCTTTACAATATTATTTATATCAGTGGTTCTTAATATTATTTTGAATTATTTCTTGATCCCTCAAATAGGTATTATAGGGGCTGCAATAACCTCAGTGATATCTTATGCATTTAGCGGTATTTCAATACTAATATATTTTTGCAAAGAAAATTCAGTACCAATATCTAAGATTGTTCTAATAACGAAAAATGATTTTACGAATTTAAAAATGATTTTAAAGAGAAAATGAAAAGAGTTAAATATGAAGAAATAAATATATTGAGGTGATCCGATGAATGAACAAAAATTTGTTAAACTACTTAGATTTAAACAGAGAATATATAAGATGAGAATGACAAGATTAACTTCATTTTTAAACTATTTGACGAGATTTTTATTTTCGTGCGAAATTCCTGCATCAGTTGTTATAGGAAGTAATATTGTATTTGCACATTATGGGCTAGGGGTAACGATTCATGGTCGCACAACTATTGGTGACAATGTAAAAATATATCAAAACGTTACTATTGGAAGTAGAAATGGGGAAGGCCCGCCACGAATTGGAGATAATGTTTTAATTGGAGCAGGAGCGTGTATTCTGGGAGATATAACGATAGGTAACAATGTGCAAATTGGAGCAAATGCAGTTGTTCTTCATAATATTCCTGATAATTCAATTGCAGTAGGAGTACCTGCAAAAGTAATTAGCAATAATGCTGAAAATTCTTAATTCATTAACTTGATTAGAAGGAGTTGTTATTTTGAAAAGGTTTTTTTTTATTACTGATTCTCTTGGCGCACCAAGGAATGAAGATGAAACTATAAATATTGATGATACATGGTGCTATCAGGTAGCAAAAGATTATATGCAGGATAGTGAATTTTTTTATAGTACTAAAAATGGATTTGATACGGATGCATTAATTTCAATGTTACAGAAGGAGTTTGTATTGTATAAACCAGATATAATCATTTTGCAAGTAGGCATAGTAGATTGTGCTCCACGTGTATTAAGCAAAAGAGAATTAAGCATAGTTAGTCACTTGGGAATTATCAGCAAGATTTTAAGTAAAACTATAAAAAAGTATTATTCAAAACTAAGTATTGTTCGAGATATTTCATATGTGGATATTAATCGGTTTGAAAATAACCTTAATAGGTTTTGTTCACAATTTAATAATTCTAAGATTTTTGCTGTCGCAATAGCAAAACCCAGTAGAAAGTATAGAGAAAAATCACCTTTGATTAGTGATAGATATTCAAAATACAATGAAGTGTTGCGAAAAGTATTTGGTAATAATTTGATAGATCCTTATAGCCTAATGGATAACGAAGAATTAGAGCGCATTTACATTTCAGATGGATATCATTTAAACGCCTATGGGCATAAAGTTGTAGCAAAAAAAGCAACTGAGTATTTAAGGGAATATTAACATAGATGGAGGTAATCAGAAGTGAAAATACTAATAACAGGTGCAGCCGGTTTTATCGGCTTTCACCTTTCAAAGAAATTACTAGATCAATCCTATCAGATAATAGGAATTGACAACTTGAATGAATATTACGATCCAAGCCTAAAACAATCCAGGCTTGAAATCCTAGGTAAATATAATAACTTCAATTTTCATAAAGTAGATTTAAAAGATAAGGCTGTAGTAGATAGTATCTTCGAAACATACCAGCCTACTCACGTCATAAATTTAGCGGCTCAAGCAGGAGTGCGGTACTCTATAGAGAATCCCTATGCTTATGTAGATTCAAACCTTATTGGTTTCATGAATATCTTAGAGGCTTGCAGAAATTATCCAGTAGAGCATTTACTTTATGCTTCTTCAAGCTCTGTCTACGGTGGCAATAAGGTAGCGCCATTTTCCACAAATCATAATGTGGACCATCCGGTTTCACTTTATGCTGCAACTAAGAAGTCTAATGAGTTGATGGCTCATACATACAGTCATCTTTATGGTATTCCAACAACAGGACTTAGATTCTTCACAGTTTACGGACCATACGGAAGACCAGATATGGCTTATTTCTCATTCACAAAGGACATCTTAGCCGGAAAGCCTATCAAAGTCTTTAATCATGGAAAGATGGAAAGAGACTTTACTTATATTGATGACATTGTAGAAGGGATTGTAAAGCTGGTTGATAAAGCGCCTGCTGCCAATAAAGACTGGGATGAAAGTAAGGACGATTTAAGTACAAGCTTTGCGCCTTACAAAATTTATAATATTGGTAATAACAACCCTGTGCAACTCATGAGATTTATAAACGCTTTAGAATCTGCAATTGGAAAAGAATCAGAGAAAGTCTACATGGATATGCAGCCTGGAGATGTTCTTAGGACATATGCTGATGTATCTGATCTTGAGAGAGACATTAACTTTAAACCATTTACAAGTATTGAGGATGGCCTCAAGAAGTTTATTGAATGGTATGAAGAGTATTATAAAGTAGAAAAGTAAGTTTCAGAATTGGAAATAGGTTAAATGATAATAATAGCCATTTTCGATTATGAATTATTAGGTCTTGGTTTTTGAGACCTTACATAACAAGGGGGTAAGAATCAATGAAAATAACAATAGCTGGAATAGGTTACGTTGGTCTGTCCAATGCCATACTCTTAGCACAGCATAATGAGGTTATCGCTTTGGATATAATTAAAGACAAAGTTGACATGATAAACGATAAAAAGTCTCCAATAATCGATCCTGAAATTGAAGAGTATCTAGTAACAAAAGATCTCAACTTAATAGCAACTACAGATAATTTTGAGGCTTATAAAGATGCGGACTATGTCATCATTTCAACACCAACGAACTATGATCCAGAGAAAAACTACTTCAACACAAGAACTGTTGAAGCTGTAATTGCAAATGTATTATCGATCAATCCAGATGCTGTGATGATTATTAAATCAACAGTACCTGTTGGATATACAGAAAAAGTAAGAGAAATGTTTGACACTGAGAACATTATCTTCTCGCCAGAGTTCTTAAGAGAAGGCAAGGCTTTATATGACAATCTTTATCCATCAAGAATTGTAGTGGGTGAGCAGTCAGAGAGAGCAAAAGTGTTTGCTGAACTCTTGGGTCAAGGAGCTATAAAGAAAGATATTCCGATTCTTTATACAGGTGCAACAGAAGCAGAAGCGATCAAGTTATTTGCTAACACCTATCTTGCACTTAGAGTAGCTTATTTCAATGAGCTTGATTCATATGCAGAAGTAAGAGGGCTGGATACAAAACAAATCATTGAGGGTGTAGGCCTTGATCCACGCATTGGTACACACTATAATAATCCTTCTTTTGGCTATGGTGGATATTGCTTGCCAAAGGATACAAAGCAGTTACTGGCGAATTACCAAGACGTGCCTCAAAACGTGATGTCTGCGATAGTTGATGCTAACCGTACAAGAAAAGACCATATCGCAGATATGATCATTAAGAGACAGCCTAAGATCGTTGGTATATACAGACTTACCATGAAGATGGATTCTGACAACTTCCGTCAGTCTGCAATTCAAGGTGTCATGAAACGTATAAAGGCTAAAGGTATTGAGGTCGTTGTATTTGAGCCTGCACTTCATGAAGATGAGTTCTATCATTCAAGAGTGATTAAGGACTTTGATGAGTTCAAGAAGATCTCTGATGTTATCGTAGCAAATAGACTGTCCGATGAAATTAAAGATGTGGTTGACAAGGTCTACACAAGAGATTTATTTAGCAGAGATTAATGGAGAAGCTTGATTTAGCTTCATCTTAATCCTTTGTAACATGATAGTATATCGAGACTATCTCCACCCCGACATTCTAATTATTGGGAAATTCCATAAAGCAACGATTGAAAAAATTCCTTTTTATCAGAAGGTGATGCAATAAAACCCAGCTTTCTTTTTCACATTCCCCCTACAGCCATTACCGTTTATGTTAATGGTTGTGGAATGATGTAAAAGTCGATTAATTATTGTAATAATTGTGACTATAAATCATCGGAGGCCCCATGACCATAGAAGATTTCCTACTCGCAACAGGTAACGAAGAATTCATAGCACTTTTCCAAAGTGAAGAGATCACACTTGAGATCATGGCAGAACTCACAGCGGCAGATCTCAGGGCGATTGGTCTGTCACTGGGAAAAGCTGCAAAGATTATCAGCGCTTTTAAAGAAGATACATGGCGTGCATCAATGCAGTCAAAAGAGGAAGTTCCCTTTAACAAGGATGAATTTCCTTTTGTTTTAGCGCCTGTTTTAGGAGAGTACGAGGAAGAACAAAATTATACCTTAAAGCTGTGGCATATCTGTGATTTTACCGAGCTGACCATTCGGCTCATGGTGATCATCGCTATCGCAGAATTGAGCTGTGATGAAGTATTGGCGCAGAAAGTGCTACCGGAATTAAGGCGACTGGTGGAATACCCAACGCTGGGAAAATGGCGTGAAATGGCGCGCTTTGTCTTTTCTGAAAAGTTAAGTGTGCATTATGTTACGTTAGCGAATACATATTGGGAAATCGTGGAGCCCTTTGTAAGCGGCGCAGAGGATCAGTCGTCGCTTATCGGCATGCGTAATCAGCTGGCTCACGGCTGCGGGCAGTCGATGGGCAAGAGTAAGAAGCTTTGTGAATTCTGGATTCCTCATTTTGAAGCATTTGTCATGTCGCTTGAGACCATTAAAGCACTGAATTTATATACAGAAATTGAAGGGGATACAGCACATTATTGGCGTTTAGTGGGCAATAAGAATGACTTTCCGAAAGTTAAACGACCGTTATCTGCGATAGCAGCACATGCAGATGATCAGAAACATGTCTTTGTTGAAACAGCACACGGGTTTCGTACATTATGGCCATTTTCTTTTATTGAAGCGAATGACCTTTCAGATGAAGATGAACATACGGTTATTCGGCAAAACCTCTATGTCAGACGCGGCGAAATAGCGCTAAATTATACACCGATTGGTTCAAATGTTCTTTTTGCAGTAGAATCAGGAACAGAAGCACTACAGTCCTTTCAAAAACTTTTTTCCACAGATTCATTCGAGAGAAAACAGCAAAAACCTTTTATAATTAGAGGTTTTGAACAGGATTTTCTGAAAGATGCCGCTGAATGCATTGGCAGAACCAATGAGCGCGATAAGATTATTGAGACCACCAAAACCGTTTCAGACCGTATTCTTTGGATACACGGCAATGCCGGTGCGGGAAAATCCTACATTTTGTCGAGTGTTTACGATTGGCTGAAAAATAATAGTGATCCTTCTGTTTGTTTGCTGGGTTATCGCTTTAGATCCGGTGACGACCGTTGCTCAAAAAAGTCATTAATCACTTTTTTAGCGGAAAGACTTATGCAGTGGGATGGTATTTACAGGCAGGCATCTGTTAAAACCAAAGATTTTACACTGGGGACGCTATCTGCATTACTGGAGCAGATTAAAGAAGATCATAAAGTAGTGATTATGCTCGATGGGATGGATGAACTAAGCAGAAATGATTTGTCGGTTATTGATATGATACAAAATGGGCTGATTCTGCCGAACGTCCAATGGATCTGTGCAGGGCGTTCCAATATCACAGAGAAATTTAATGAAGCAACTTGCCTTAGCATTTTTAAAGAAGGCGTGCCGTCGATGTCGAGAGATGATGTGCGGGAATTGCTGATCCAAAAAATGGGACGGCTGCGCAAAAGACTGATTTTAACGGATGTAGACCATGACGATGAAGTCATCAATCCCTTTATCGAACATGCGATTCGCGCTTCAAAAGGACTGCCAATCTATCTTAAATACTTAGTTGGGGACATTCTGTCGGGCAAGATTAAGGCATTTGACGGCAGTTATCCATTGCCGCAGTCCATTGATCAGTATTACCAGCAATTATTGGTACAGTCGGGCACCGATTTTGTCAGTCAGTTAAAAAGCCCTGCCATTGGCTGTATTGCCGTCTCAAAAGAGCCCGTTTCGGAATCGTTTATCAAAGCCTATCTTATTCAGCGGGATCTTCTCATTGACAATATGGATGCAGCGCATATTGTATCCGGTATGATGCGAACACTGATGATGATGCTCAGAGTTGTGAGCCGTTCAGATGGGGATTACGGCTATATTCTTTACCATCATAGTTTATATGAACATTTAAAGGTAAATGCGACCAATCGCTATATCACCGAGAGCAGCGAACGCGCCTTTTACCGCATGATCAAAGATTATCAAATGCTGTCTGATGTGCTGAAGCGGTATATCGAACGCTGGGGCATGCGGCATTTGATTGAAATGAATTATGAAAGTGCACTAACGGATTTAATGGCGTTTTTGCAGGATGATGCATTCATGATGCGGAAACTAGCCGCTCAAATGCCGGAAGCCATTGTCGATGACTTTTATGATACGTATCGGTTGGCGCTGTCAGTCGACAATAACGGTGAAGCAATCGTTCGTGCTTTTTTAAAGCATTTCGAGAAGATGCAGAGAAACGTAAATGGTATCAGTCTAGAGCAGATCAATGCCTTTCTCATGTATCGACAGGATCGCAGCTTCTATCAAAACTTCTTATTAGCGGGTGTTTCAGAAGAAGCCGACGTGCATCTGGATGGCCAAACAGTCAGCGGCATGTGTCAGTATCTGGGCGGGCTGCTACGACGTGAACAAAAGCTTGAGGATGCGATGCAGTGGCTCCAGAAAAGTTTAGCGGCAAATACATCGAATCAATCACTGCTGGCGCAGACGAAATATGAGATTGGCTATATTTACTATTTAAGAGGCGACATGGCAACGGCGTCAGACTTTTTAAGTGAAAGCGGTGAGGCGTCAAAGCGTGTTGATGATCTTGTAGGGTATTATATTTCGTATTGTGTGCTGGATGTTTACCGTTATCATGCAGATTTATTACCGGCTGAAGATTGCTTGAAACGATTAGATGATGCCATGCATTGCTTTGAGAGCCATAAACTGACGGATCAAAGGGCGCGAAGGTGGATTTGCAATTTGTATGTCCATGTCGCGATGATTGCCTTTGCCGAAAAAAATGAACAGCTGTTTTTCGACAACTATCAGGATGCCATGAAAAATGAATGGTTTAAAAAGTATGGTGCAGTGTCAACCAAACAAAAACTGGAGGCAAGAGCCTTTATATTTAAGGGCAATCATGCGAAGACGAAAGAGATGTTTAGTGAGATGCTGAATGGCGCTTCTCTGTTAAGAACCGAATCAATAGCCAGAGAGTTCTTAGTTTACGGTGAGTGGCTGATTACCCATCATGCAAAAGATGAGGGCATTCATTTCTTGGAGAGAAGTTTCGAAACGATGCGCGATAACGGCAATCTTTACTATACGCGCAAGGCGAAGGCTATTTTGAAAGGTTTATTAGAGGGAGGCGGCATATGAAGCAAGCTCAAATTAGCAAAGCGATTACACGCCATATTTTGCCGTTTCGGTTCGAGAATGATTTTGAAACGCTGGACACGGTTTTTTCAAATGATCAGAGATTTGTGCCGGTAGATGATGTGTTGCAGGGGTCGACGAAAATTCACGATTACATCAAGCAAAATCTAAAGCAAGAAAATAATATTTTGAAGAAATTCAAATGTGTCGATAATGGCACACTGCCGCATTTTTTCCCCGTTAACAAGCGCAGAAAGGATTTTTTTGTCATTGAAGGCAATGCCAAGGAAACGGGGCATGAAAAGTATGTATTCAATATTGATCAGGTAGAACTTTATCTGTTTCATTCAGGCATGGGTTTTTTGGTGACAACGTATGATATTCGTCATGATGATCTTGATTTATATATTGGTGCCAGTTACTTTTTGCAGGCACTCAAGACGAATAAGCTCCGAAGCCTAGAATACCACGAAAAGAAAGGCAAGGATGATTTTGAGGTTTCTAACGTCGATCTCTTTGCACTCTTTGATGCGGTTTTGTCCCCTTTGACCATTACGTCTTTTTTAGAAGATGGCGGACAGGAGATGAAGGATCAACCGTCAGTTCATTATCCCGTAGAAGCACTTGTTTTCGCTACTGTCTTGCTGACCAACACTGATGGTCCAATAGCGGAGACAGAGAGAAGGGCATATCTTCTTGGAAAAGGTTATAAGCATTCATATAATTGCAGTGAACAGAGTGTTGAAGCGAGCTTGATCAAGCATTTTGATAACCTGATGTGGAGTGTTTCCCGTGAAGGAATTGCCAATATTAGTGTTTTGGGCGAGGATTCCACGACGAATACATTTTTGGAAAACAGCTTTGCAGCTTCCAATCCACTGGGCATCGCCAATCTCTATTTTTATATTTACCTGATGATTTTAAACCAGCGGTTTACCCTGATTCATATCGGCGCAGAGATTAATAACAAAATGAGGGGACGGGATTTTCAAAAACATAAGCAGGAAATTCGGGCAAACCTCATTAAAATCCGAAGTGATATCGCAGCGTTAATGCTTACAGGCGTTTACATGGATATTTCAAACAATAGTCTGTATCATCGCTTTTACTTAGAAGTGCAAAAGACGCTGGGGATTGATGCACTGCTAAAAGAACTGGAATTTGAGATCACTGGCCTTGATGCCATTACAGATATTCTAAATCAGGAAGAGGACAAGGTAAAAGAGCAGCGAATCAAGCAGATCACAGAACTGGGCCCTTTTTTAGCCGTTTTACTTGGCGGCGGCGATCTGGCAGATCTGATTTGCAAACTATTAGATGAGCTTCATGTACCTTATGGCAATCTCCCCATAACGACGATTGTATTTGGTGCACTGCTTATTGGTGCATTTTTGGTTTATCGTAAGATAAAGGGGATTGAGAAGGATTAAATGCTGCGGATTTGAGAACTTAATAGAAAAAGCCCCAATTAAGGAGCTAAAATGACTCAAGTAAGAAATCGATGATATTGATCACTTTAATGCCTGCGAAATCATTGAATGGTGTTTGGTCCATGGTGAGTATGAATTTTGGATAATTATCAGAGATGGATTCTAGAGGTCTAAGCTCCCTAACTCTCGTTTTCTCATCCATAATTGTAGCTGAAACTTGATAGTAGATTTTTTCGTTAGTCTTTGAGGCGACAAAATCAACTTCCAAGGAAGCAATTTTTCCAATAGTCACCTCATAGCCACGTCTTAATAGTTCCAGATAAACGATATTTTCTAAAACATGGCCATAATCTGTGTTACGTAGGCCTGTCAGCCTATTACGGATACCCATATCCACGATGTAATACTTTTCAAGTGTCTTTAGAAACATCTTCCCCTTTAAGTCGTAGCGATTTGCTTTGTAGATGATAAATGCATTTTCAAGCATCTTCAGATAATTATCAATCGTATCACTCGTTGTTTTTCTACCACTACTGGTTAGATAGTCGCTTATTTTTTTAGTGGAGACGATACTGCCGATATTGGCAGCAATAAATTTCAAAATACTTTCAAGAAGGGCGGCATCCCGGACACCATTTCTTTCAATAACGTCTTTCATAAGCACAGTATTGTAGATGCCTTCTAGGAAAGGACCGATTGTATCTGGACTATCTAGTAGTTGAACGACAGTGGGAAGTCCACCGTACGTCAGGTATTGATTAAATTTTTCTTGGAGACTCATTTCTTTGTCTGATTCCAAGAAATCTAGATACTCTTTAAAGGATAACGGCTGCATTTTAATCTCAACATACCTGCCCGATAGCAATGTGGAAAGTTCTGAAGATAAAAGATATGCATTTGACCCGGTTATATAGATGTCGACATTAGCATCAACGAGGAAAGAATTAATAACCTTTTCCCATGAAGATACCTGTTGGACTTCATCAAGAAGAATATAATGTTTTTTATTTGTGTCATTAATGTGTTTTTTAATGTATGCATGGAGTTCCTTATAACTGGTAATTTCATCGAACTCAAATGACTCAAAGTTCATCCGGATAATATGTTTCCTGTCAACACCGCTAGCGACCAGATAATTTTCGAAAAGTGAAAGTAGGGTTGATTTACCTGAACGTCTTAAACCGGTGATTACCTTAATTAATTCTTTGTCCCTGAACTGAATGAGCTGATTAAGATAAAGATTTCTATTTTTCATAACACCACCTCTTAAATGGAGTATAGACGAAAAAACAAATAATATCAATATTTATTCGACTATACTCGAAAAAGATTTAAAATCATGCTTTTGTTATGTTATAAAATCAAATGTGAGGGCTGCTGAATACACACGCAATCAGCTTGAAGTAAGAAATCTGACGCGGCGAGCGTTTTCTTGGCTTCTAGATGGTCTGGCAGTGAACGAAGGGTTAAAAGTATTGTATCATTCACAGTATTTTCCTAAATAAAGTTTTTATGGTTATAACCATAAAAATAATTAGATTCATAAAATGTTTTCAGGTTATATTATAAAATCGGTTATCCTTATTCGAGGCTATAGGGTTAGCATTTAACATATCTTACGATAATGGTGGAAAGTGGTATAGTAGCTGCGATTTCAAATTGCCACTTATGGCTATTCATGATAAACTATAACCGGAAGAAAAAAAATCTTCCGGTTTCGACCGGAAGAATGGAGGATGACCATTGATAATTTCTGAACTGCTGTTAGGTGAATCTAAATATGTTGAATATAAGAGAGATTATACAAAAACAATGCTGAAGACTGTGAGTGCTTTTGCAAATTATCATGATGGCCATATTGTTGTAGGATTAGATGATAAAGGGATTGTCGTAGGGGTTATTGATGCGGCAGATATCCGTTTAAGTATTGAAAATGCTATAAATGATGCGATTAAACCAAGGCCCTACTATGAAATAAACGAAATGTTAATACAAGATAAAACGGTTGTGGTGCTGAAGGTATACAAAGGTGACCAAACGCCGTATTTACTAGAGAATAGGGCGTATAAGCGAATGGATACCTCAAGTGTTCAAGTAGACCGTCATGCATACCAAGAACTGATTTTGCTTGGAAGAAATTTGAGTTTTGAGACACTGCCGTCGGAAAATCAAAAATTGACATTTAAGAAACTTGAAGAAAAAATGGTCCAAAAGATGGATATTATAAATGTTTCAGATGATTTGCTCGTCACTTTAAGATTGAAATCTAAGGGACATTTTAATAATGCAGCTGCACTTTTGTCAGATGCGAATCCGCTAAAATCTTCTAAAATTCAATTAGTTGCCTATGAAGATGAAAGCGTTACGCGTATAAAGGATAGACAAAATTTAGAAAACGTTTCTGTCTTGGAACAGTACGATGACTGTATCGCTTTTTATAGGAAGCATATAAATATTGCCGAAGTTATCAAAGGACCTTACAGAGAAACAGTAGAGGAAATTCCTTTAGTAGCATATCGTGAGGCCGTTGCCAATGCAATTGTGCATAGAGACTATTCGCGGCAAGTTGATATTCGTATTGAAATATTTGGGAACCGTATTGAGATCGTTTCCCCGGGTGGTCTTCCAGTAGGTATTTCAGAAAGCGAATATTTAGATGGTCGGGTATCCATACCTAGAAATCAAATTATGGCAGATATTTTTTTAAGACTAAAAATCGTTGAGAAATTAGCGACAGGTATTCGAAGGATTAAAGAAAACTATCGCAATTATGATAAAAAGCCGTTGTTTGAAATCAACGAAAATAGCATTGTTGTGATATTGCCAAAAACGAATCAACCGGAAGAAAAGTATTATCGTCCGGTCGACTCAGAAGCATATAATCTAAATGAAAATGAACAGATGATTTATACGTTGCTCAAAACAGGGGATGCGCTGAGTCGATCAGCGATTGAAAACGCCCTAGGGCTTAAGAAGTCTCAAACGATTGACTTGTTGGGTCGTTTAAGAGAACTCAACTTAATAGCTCAGATTGGGAGAGGGAGGGCAACGACATACGTGCTAAAGACCTATGATCGGACGAAATAAAATCTTCCGGTTTCGACCGGTAATCGACGGATGGTTTTAGAAGGCACATTGCGTTACTTTGACAAATGGATGCAGTCGCATTTTACGTTAATATCAAAAAGATTGGTGGGATAGGTGATGACTCAAATGAACTGGCAAAAAATGTTTCAAAAGCACATACTGGACAGAGGCTATGACTACTACTGTGAGGGCGCCGTCGAATCTTTTGAAATACAGGATGGCATTATTTCTGCTGCGGTATATGGCTCAGAAGATTATGAAGTTGAAATCCAGGTGGAAGATGGTATGGTGTTATCAATGGATTGTTCATGTCCATATGCAGGGAGTGGGAATTTTTGCAAGCATATGGCGGCAGTATTGTATGAATGGGATTCTGAGTTCCAAGATGAACATCAGGAGATGCTTGACATACAAAAAGTGGTGAATACCTCAGTCAAAGATGAAGTGATCGTTGCTGTTACAAATGCAGACGTGGGGCGATTAAAGACGTTTCTGGTTGAGATGCTTGCTGCAGATGAAAAAATGTTTTTGCAATTTAAGCAGTACATGAAGATGGCGTTATCACCGAAAGATCTTGACCGATACAAAGAACAAGTGGATACCATCATCGATCAATATACAGATCGCCATGGGTTTATCAATTATAATGAAGCAAATCGTTTGATAGACGAACTATATGAACTGTTAGAGGCTCATGTAGAGATGATGATTACAAACCATGAAAATATTTCGGCATTTGAATTGACATCTTATGTGTTTGTAACGATTTCTCAAGTGGATATGGATGATTCGAGCGGGTGCTTAAGTGTGCTGGCAGCGTATTGCAATGAAATATGGCAGAAACTGATAAACCAATCAGATTTTGAGACGAAAAAAGCATTTTTCAAATGGTTCGTTGAGCATCTGGATGGTTCAATTGTGGACTATATGGAAAGCTATCTGGAAAACATGTTAATGACATTTTTTGAAGAGCCGTTTTTCATTCAAGAAAAGCTAAAGCTAACGGACCAAAAAGTACACGACAATGAAGTATCGAATAGCGATTCCTGGTATCAACAGCATCGCGCGGGTTATTGGGCGCAGCAGCATATGGGGTTAATGGAGAAGACACATTGCAATGCATCAGAAATCAAGGCGTATGCAAAAGCGCACTGGCGATTATCCGATGTTCGAGAAGTTTATATTGAGCATTGCATCAAAAGTGGCAATGATCATGAAGCCATCTGTGTTTTGAAAGAAAGCTACCAGATGGATTCAGCCTATAGAGGCCTACTGCATAGGTACAGTATTAAGCTTAAGAACTTGTATCAAAAAACGAATAATCAAGAGGCATATAAAGCGCAATTGTGGCAGCTTGTTCTAAAGGACAGCCCAGCTGAACTCGATTATTTTAGAGAACTGAAAGGATTATATCGTCATGAGACATGGCTTGAAATGAGAGAACATATTTTTAATGAACTGCCAAAGTATGCGAACATTGAGCCGCTTTTAATTGAAGAGAACCTCTTCGATAGACTGTTGACGCGAGTATTGCAGACAAACGGGCTTTATATGCTGGGCGCATATGAAGCGTCACTGATTGCACTGTACCCTCAAGAGATTCTGGAGAAATACGCTTTAGAAGTCAACAAAATGGCAGTGCACACCGGAGGAAGAAAACATTATCAACAGCTGGTGAGCATTTTACGCCATATGAATACACTTGATGGCGGCAAGGCGATGGTTGATGAAATTGTTAAGCGCTGGCGCTTTGCCTATGCAAATAGACCAGCCATGATGGATGAGCTTAATAAAAGAACGTTATAAAACGTGCCAATTTGGTAGTCTTTTGCTTGTTGCCATAGCAAATACTGTCAAAATGATTCGAGAAAATAAAATAAGAATAAATGTGTAAAAAATTTTACAATGTCCCCACTTCCGATTCCGGCGTTGCCAAATTCCGCAGGTATTTACTAACCAGCACCACAGCTGTAAGACATGAAATGACTTCGGCAATCGGCGTTGCGTAGGCGACGCCGTAGAGTGGGATAAAACCGTTTAAGATAAACATGAGCGGCACATCAAGAATGCCCTTCCGAAGCATGGACATTAACGTGGCTTGCAAACGATTGGATGTTGCTTGAAACAGCATCATGGCAATCATTGAGGTTGAAGCCAGCGGCAGGGCAAAGCAAATAATGCGGATAAATCGAGAACCATAGGCGATCGTATCGGCATCATTAATAAAGAAGCGAACAAGATGTGTTCCAAAAGCGTAAGAAAGACACATATAAATAGAAGAAAAGCCAACGGCGAGCATCGCAGCGCGTACGATGGCTTTTTTCATGCGATCATAATTTTCAGCGGCATGGCTGTAAGCAATCAGCGGCAGTGATCCCTGAGTGATTCCGGTCGACACACGGAAAGAGAGCATATTGATTCGCTTGGCAACTCCCATGCCGGCAATGGCAGCTGAACTTTCGTGGGCAAACAAATTGTTGATGACCGCATTAGAAAAACTGGCGAGGATAGTCATAAAGAAGGAAGGTAAACCAATTGAAATAACGTCATTTGGAATCCTGTCGCCCAAAGAGATGTACTTAGGATTAAAAGACAGTACAGAGCCTTTGCGGTGACGATAGATATAAATGAGAAAATAAGCTGTTGCAACGAAGTTTGAAACCATGGTTGCCATTGCAGCACCTGTGACTTCATGTCCAGGCGGTAATATGACGAACATAAAGAGCGGATCAAGAAAGAGATTAATAATGCCACCCATGGAGACGCCAAAGCTCGCTTCCTTTGAAGCCCCCTCTGAACGGATGAGATGCGCAAGCAACGTATTCATAATGGTTGGAAGCCCACCGATGATGGTAATCCAAAACATATAGTGGTAGCAATAGCCGAAAGTATCTGCATTGGCCCCTAAAAGCATTAAGATTGGACGGTTAAAAAAAAGCAATACAAGAGAATATGTAAGGATAATGCCGGCAGCGCCCCAAATGGCAAATGCAGAAACGCTTCGCGCCCTTTTGAAATTATTGGTGCCCAAACTTTGAGCGATCGTGCTTGACCCCCCGATACCAAATAAGTTTGCCATGCCGGTAATCATTAATAAAAGCGGCATACAAATGGCAACGGCAGCAACCATGGACGGATTATTGGCACGACCGACAAAATACGTATCAGCTAGATTATAGATGACGATGATCACTTGGCTGAGTACGGTGGGAACAACAAGTGTCAATACGGATTGAAGCGGGGGCATTTCGATAAATATTTGCTTTTCTCTAGCGGTGAGTTCATGTTTCATTTGTTGTCATATCCCTTTCTGTGATGTCATTTGATTGCATGTGATGATTCTCTAAATCTTGAATCCAGCGCGTGTAACCGTCTATTAAAAATTTAAAGCTGCTTTCGGGGCTTAAACCGTAACAAGTAAAATATCCCGTCGTTTCAAGCATGACAAACCCATGCAGTGCCCCTCTGAAACATCTCGAAAAGTGAACCGCTTCTTCATGGGAAATACGATAGCGATGAATGAGTGCCCGTATAACTCGAATGCTCTGTTTGCCCACTTTGCCGATGCCATTGTCCTGATCCAGAGCAGGAAGTCCAATGATAAAGTGATAGAGTTGCGGATTTTCCAGTGCATAGTGGTAATAGGCATATGCCATAGCGCGGATGGCATCTTCACGATTTTTGCCTTCTGTCGCTTCGACGAGGAGGTCGTTAATTTTATCTGAGACGCGTTCCGCCACTTTCAAATTGACATCGTCAACGCTAGCAATATGATTATAGAGCGACGCCGCTTTGACATCCAGTTTTAATGCCAATTCTCGGACAGAAAAAATTGCGCTGTCTTTTTCTTTGATCAATGCTACAGCGGCATCGACAATCAGTTCTGAGGACAATCCTTTTTTGCGCATTGGAAAACTCCTTGTATACGAATAAATTAATAATTTCCAAAATTAATAATATGCATTAATCTACTCTATTCTAAACTAACAGTGTTAGTTTGTCAATTTTGTTCTCCTCTGAAAAAACAAGTGCGTTTTTGCATGATTTTAGTTTGATGTGTGTTTATTGGGTAAAAACTAGGTACAATGTCGTTACTCACTAATAAGAGAGAAGTCTTGAAGTGAATACTCTGAATGAACTAATAAACGAACTTTAGCTATATAAATGGATCATGTAGAATAAGCCTTTTGGAGGTGTACTAATGAAAAAATTGGGGAAGGTATTGATCATCTTAGCTTTAATAAGTGTTGGGCTAGTAATACAATTGGCTTTTACGGAAGCGTTGCCGGATGGCGTACAGACGTTTAACGATGCAACGGTTAAAGATGATGGCTCTATTGATAGCGGTGATAGGTATTTTAATTTATCAGCTTCTAGGGCTGGTTTGAATGCAGATCAATATGGTGCTTTTATAAGCAGTAGTGAAAATATCACCGAAACTGTATATTTTGATATGGTTGCACAAAATGGTCTGGATAATTTTCAATTAGCGCATATTTATATGGGTGATTATGATGATTCGAACAATGGATCCTATTATGACGTAACCGTTACAGGCTATTTAGATGGTGTCCAGGTATTTCAAACAACACCGTATACGAAATTGAACGAAGCGAATGAAGTAGATCTCAATATTGATTACTCAGTTGCGGCGAATCAGCCGATTGATAAATTTAGAATTACGTATACAATTCAGGCGGATACGGATACAAATCATAACAATTTTAATATTCTTAATTTTACAATTGGAGAGTCGTCAGCAGTACCGCCAACGCTGTATACGGTTACTTTTAAAGATTATGAAGGTTCGGTATTGAAGACAGAATCTGTTTATGGTGGCAATGATGCCACTGCACCTGCTAATCCAACACGTACAGGCTATGATTTTGCTGGTTGGGATACCGCTTTTACAAATGTCGCTTCAGATTTAACGGTAACAGCAACCTACACCATAAGTACCTATACGGTGACATTTAAAGATCATGATGGCACAACTTTAAAAACAGATACTGTTAATCATGGTACATCGGCGACACCGCCGGATTCAGATCCAACACGTACAGGTTATGCTTTTACAGGCTGGGATGTAGCATATGATAATATCACCTCTGATTTGACGGTAACAGCGCAGTACAGTATTAACAGTTATACCGTCACCTTTAAAGATCATGACGGCACGACACTGAAAACAGAATCCGTTAACTATGGTGCCGCTGCAACGGCACCAACTCCAAGTCCAACGCGAACGGGTTATACATTCACGAGCTGGGATGTGGCATATGATAATATCACAGCAGCATTAACCGTAACGGCGCAGTACAGTATCAACAGCTATACGGTGACTTTTAAAGATCATGACGGCACGACACTGAAAGCAGAAACCGTTAACTATGGTTCGGCAGCAACAGCGCCAACAGATCCAACGCGTGAAAACTATATTTTTTCAGGTTGGGATACGGTTTTTACGAATATTACAGCAAACTTAACAGTTTCAGCGACTTATACCTCCAATACACATACAGTAACATTTAAAGATTACGAAGGCACAACTTTAAAGACAGAAACGGTCAATAATGGCGCTGCCGCAACCGCACCGACAGATCCAACCCGCTTAGGTTATACCTTTACAGGCTGGGATGTGGCGTATAATAATGTCACAACAGATTTAACGGTAACTGCCCAATACACGATCAACACTTACAACGTCGTCTTTAAGGACTACGAAGGAACGGAACTAAAAACAGAAACCGTCAACTATGGCGCCGCCGCAACCGCGCCAGCGGATCCAGGCCGTACAGGTTATACCTTTACAGGCTGGGATGTCGCGTATAACAATATCACATCGGCATTAACTGTAACGGCACAATATAGTATCAACAGTTATAATGTCATCTTTAAAGACTACGAAGGAACGGAATTGAAAACAGAATCCGTCAACTATGGCGCCGCCGCAACCGCACCAGCAGATCCGACACGCACTGGTTACACGTTCACGGGCTGGGATGTGGCGTATAATAACATCACATCGGCGTTGACGGTAACGGCAGAGTATACAATTAATAGCTATACGGTTACTTTTAAAGACCATGATGGTACGATGCTAAAAAATGAATCCGTCAACTATGGATCCGCAGCAACGGCACCAGCAGATCCAAGCCGCACTGGCTACACGTTCACCGGCTGGGATGTGGCATATAATAACATTACGTCGGCGCTAACGGTAACGGCAGAATATACCATCAACAGTTATAACGTCGTCTTCAAAGATCACGATGGCACAGAATTGAAAACTGAGTCTGTCAACTACGGTTCCGCAGCAACAGCGCCATCAGATCCGACACGTACTGGTTACACATTCATAGGTTGGGATGTGGCGTACAATAATATTACATCGGCGCTAACGGTAACGGCACAGTACAGCATCAACAGTTACAATGTCGTCTTTAAAGACTATGAAGGAACGGAACTAAAAACAGAATCCGTCAACTATGGCTCCGCAGCAACGGCACCAGCAGATCCAAGCCGCACTGGCTACACGTTCACAGGCTGGGATGTGGCGTACAATAATATCACATCGGCACTTACCGTAACGGCGCAGTATACGATCAACAGTTATAATGTCGTCTTTAAGGACTACGAAGGAACGGAACTAAAAACAGAATCGGTCAACTATGGCTCCGCCGCAACAGCACCATCAGATCCGACACGCACAGGTTACACCTTCACCGGCTGGGATGTTGCGTACAACAACATCACGTCGGCGCTAACGGTAACGGCACAGTACAGCATCAACAGTTACAATGTCGTCTTTAATGATCACGATGGCACAGCATTAAAAACAGAGTCTGTCAACTACGGTTCCGCGGCAACAGCCCCAGTGGATCCAACACGTACTGGTTACACGTTCACAGGCTGGGATGTGGCGTACAACAACATTACATCGGCACTAACCGTAACGGCGCAGTATACAATCAACAGTTACAATGTGGTCTTTAAAGACTATGAAGGAACGGTACTAAAAACAGAATCCGTCAACTACGGTTCCGCCGCAACCGCGCCATCAGAGCCAACGCGCACCGGTTATACCTTCACAGGCTGGGATGTGGCGTACAACAACATTACATCGGCGCTAACGGTAACAGCACAATATAGCATCAACAGTTATAATGTTGTCTTTAAAGATCACGACGGCACAGAATTAAAAATAGAGTCCGTCAACTATGGCTCCGCCGCAACCGCGCCAACAGATCCAAGCCGCACAGGTTACACGTTCACAGGCTGGGATGTTGCGTATAATAACATTACATCAGCGGTAACGGTAACAGCGCAGTATAACATCAACAGTTACAACGTCGTCTTTAATGATCACGATGGCACAGCATTAAAAACAGAAACCGTCAACTATGGCTCAGCAGCAACTGCTCCAGTGGATCCAAGCCGCACAGGTTATACCTTTACAGGCTGGGATGTCGCATATACTAATATTACATCGGCGCTAACGGTAATAGCACAATACACGATCAACAGTTACAATGTCGTCTTTAAAGACTATGAAGGAACAGAGCTAAAAACAGAATCCGTTAACTACAGTTCCGCCGCCACCGCGCCATCAGATCTGACACGTACGGGTTATACCTTCACAGGCTGGGATGTGGCATATGATAACATTACATCAGCATTAACCGTAACAGCACAGTATAACATCAATAGTTATAACGTCGTCTTCAAAGATCACGATGGCACAGAATTGAAAACAGAATCCGTCAACTACGGCTCCGCCGCAACGGCACCAGCAGATCCAACATGGACGGGTCATACCTTTACCGGTT
>NZ_JAHBCL010000030.1 GCF_018390735.1 Fusibacter paucivorans | reverse complement strand
CAAGGAAGCTACAGACATCACTCTATCTAATAAATTAATTATACATGTAAATGTATAATTGTTGATAGCTTTAAAGGTTATAGGTCGTCCTTTAAAACCTAAATACATTATATAAGGAAGAACATCATGTCGGATATTTTTAGTCACGAAAAGACACAGGAACGTCTGGACGCACTCAATGCTTTTATTGATGCACAAGCCGATAAAAACGATGCACTAATTGCCGTCCTCCATCGCGCACAGGAGATTTTCGGCTATCTGCCGAGCGAACTGCAACTCTACATTGCCCGAAAACTAGATATTCCCGCTTCAAAAGTCTACGGTGTCGTCAGCTTCTACACTTTCTTTACACAAAAGAAAAGAGGTCTGCACACCATCAGCGTCTGCATGGGGACCGCCTGTTTTGTCAAGGGTTCTGAAAAAGTGCTCCATGCCTTCACCGATGCTTTAGGCATAAAAAATGGCGAAACAACATCAGACGGCATGTTCACACTAAGAGATGTCAGATGTATCGGCGCCTGCGGCCTCGCCCCTGTCGTCATGGTGGATGACAAGGTCTTCGGTCATGTTGAGGCAGCCGATATCGATACCATTATTGCACAATATCGGGAGAAGGGAAGTGAACAGAATGCCCATTAAATCACTGGAAGAACTAAAAGCCATCCGTGCATCGCAAATGAAAAAAGTCAAACTGAGAGATCATGGCGAATCCGACGATCAACAAATCGAAATTCTCATTGGTATGGCAACTTGCGGGATTGCTGCCGGCAGCCGCGAAGTGCTGAACGCCTTTATTGATATTATTGATACCGAGAATCTGGACCATATCAAGGTTATTCCCGTCGGCTGTATGGGCTATTGTCACAGTGAACCGACGGTTCAAGTGAACATTCCCGGTCAAGAACCCATTTTATACGGCAACATCCACCCAGAGGATATTCAGAATATCATCCATAAGCATATTGAAAACGGCGAGCTTTTAGATGATCACATCCTCATTCAAACGTTTCAGACCATACGTTGAGGAGGTGACCTATGGCTAAGCAAAGAACGCATATCATGGTCTGCGGCGGAACTGGCTGTGTTTCATCGCAGAGTTTAGAAATGATCGAAACACTTAAAACACTCATTGCTGACCGCGGCTACGAAGATGAAGTCGGCATTGTCAAAACTGGGTGCTTTGGATTCTGCGGACAGGGACCAATCGTAAAAATCCATCCTGACAATGTTTTTTACGTTCAGGTAAAACCTGAAAATCTTGTTGAAATTGTAGACGAACATATTGTCAAAGGACGTATTGTCAATCATTTGCTCTATCATGAGCCTACGAGCTTGAAGCAGCTGAAACGTCATGATGAAATGCATTTTTATAAGAAGCAGTATCGGATTGCACTAAGACACTGTGGCCTGATCAACCCTGAGGACATCTTTGAATACATAGCATATGGCGGGTATGAGGCTTTGGGCACTGTCTTGACCGATTGCACACCGGAGCAGGTTGTCGCAAATATTAAGGCCAGCGGGCTCAGAGGGCGAGGCGGCGGCGGCTTCTCAACCGGCCTCAAATGGGAACTGACGGCCAAAAGCGCTTCTGATCAAAAATATGTTATTTGCAACGCTGACGAAGGTGATCCGGGTGCTTTTATGGATCGCTCCATTCTCGAAGGCGATCCGCATACCATCATTGAAGCTATGACCATTGCCGGCTATGCCATTGGCGCTTCAACGGGAATCATCTATATACGCGCTGAATATCCACTGGCGATTCATCGCCTGAAAGTCGCCATTGAACAAGCGGAAGCCAATGGCTTATTGGGCGATCATATCTTCGGTTCTGATTTCTGCTTCAAACTTCAAATCAAATACGGTGCCGGCGCATTTGTCTGCGGCGAAGAAACGGCGCTTATTCATTCCGTCGAAGGTGCTCGCGGCGAACCGACTAAAAAACCACCTTATCCAGCTGTCGAAGGCTACCACGGCAAACCAACCTGTGTCAACAACGTTGAAACGTTTGCCAATATTCCGCCGATCGTTTTAAAAGGTGCAGATTGGTTTAAAAGCATTGGTACGCCAACATCACCGGGTACAAAAGTCTTTGCGCTTGCCGGAAAAGTAAACAACGTCGGACTCGTTGAAGTCCCAATGGGAACAACCCTTCGTGAAATCATCTACGATATCGGAGGCGGGATCGTTGGCGGCAAAGCTTTCAAAGCCGTCCAAACCGGTGGACCGTCCGGCGGCGTCATTACAAAAACCGACCTCGATACACCCATTGATTATGAAAGCCTTAAGGCGATTGGATCCATGATGGGCTCAGGCGGTATGATCGTCATGGACGAAGATGACTGCATGGTCAACATTGCAAAGTTCTATCTCGAATTCACGCAGGACGAATCCTGCGGCAAATGTACGCCTTGCCGTATTGGCACAAAACGCATGTATGAAATCCTGACAAAAATTACTGAGGGCGAAGGCACACGTGAAGATATTCGAAAACTGAAAACACTTGGTCAAATGATAAAGGACAGCGCCTTATGCGGACTCGGTCAAACAGCACCCAATCCCGTTTTAAGTACGCTTCACTACTTTGCCGATGAATACGATGCCCACATTGATGCCAAGCATTGTCCGGCAGGTGCCTGCAAGGCACTTTCAAAATACGCCATAGATCCCGAAAAGTGTATCGGCTGCACCGCTTGTGCTCGCGTATGTCCCGTACAGTGCATTACTGGTCAACCTAAAATGCGTCATACCATTGACGCCGCTAAATGCATCACCTGTGGTGCATGTTACACGGCATGTAAGTTCGATGCCGTTATAAGGCCATAGGAGGTGGCATCAATGATTCAATTAACCATCAACGGCATTCCAGTAGAAGTTCAAGAGGGAACGACTATTCTGGAAGCCTCTAAAAAAGTAAATATTACAATTCCCACGTTATGCCACCTTGATCTAGACGATTTTGGCATTATCAATCAGACGGCATCTTGCCGCGTCTGTATGGTAGAAGTCAAAGGACGCCCTGCGTTGGTGCCATCTTGCTCTGAAAAGTGTGTAGACGGCATGGTCGTTCACACTGATACGCCTCGAAGCATCTCAGCAAGGCGCATGGCAGTCGAACTATTATTGTCCAATCATCCCTATGATTGCCTTGTCTGTCCCAAAAACCTCGAGTGCGATCTGCAAAAGCTAGCCGCAGATCTAGGGATACGTGAAGTACGATATACCGGTGAAAAAATGAACCACCCAAAGGATCAAACTTCTTTCGCACTGGTTAAAGATCCAAATAAATGTGTCATGTGCAGGCGCTGTGAAACCATGTGCAATGAAGTCCAAACCTGCGGTATTCTCTCTGCTGTCGACAGAGGCTTTAATGTCTTCGTCGGTCCGGCTTTCAATTTAGACATGGTCGATACATCTTGCACTTTCTGCGGTCAATGCGTTGCCGTCTGCCCGACTGCCGCACTCACCGAAGTCAACAACACCGATCGGCTCTGGGAACATCTCAATGATCCTTCAAAACACGTCGTCGTTCAGGTTGCACCTGCGGTTCGCGTTGCCATTGGCGAACTCTTCGGTCTCGAACCGGGTACGATCACCACGGGACAAATGGTCAGCGCATTGCGTTCACTCGGTTTTGATGCCGTTTTTGATACAGACTTCGGCGCTGACCTTACCATTATGGAAGAGGCCAGCGAACTTATTGAACGATTAAACGGCAAAGGACGTCTGCCTATGCTCACCAGCTGCTGTCCAGCATGGGTTAAGTTCTTTGAACACCAGTTCCCGGATCTGTTGGATATTCCATCTACCTGCAAATCGCCTCAAATCATGCTTGGCACAATCATCAAAACCTATTACGCTGAGCGTACCGGTCTTAATCCAGCAGATATTGTCGTCGCTTCTGTCATGCCTTGTCTCGCTAAAAAAGCAGAGGCAGCAAGACCCGAGCTCACCAAAGATCATAATAACAACGTCGACATCGTCATCACAACGCGCGAACTCGGCCTCATGCTCAAAGAAGCCAGTGTTGATTATGCCGCTCTGCCCATCAGTGATTTTGATCCATTGCTCGGCGAGAGCACCGGCGCCTCTGTTATCTTCGGCACCACGGGCGGCGTTATTGAAGCGGCTATCCGTACAGCTTATGAATGGGTGACCTCAGAAACCCTTGAAAAAGTTGATTTTGAACAACTTAGAGGATTTGACGGCATTCGTGAAGCAACTGTCGATATTGGCGATCAAACGCTAAAAATAGGCATTGCACATGGTCTGGGCAATGCGAGAAAACTGCTGGAAGCTATCCGAGATGGTTCATCAACCTTCCACGCCATCGAAATCATGGCATGCCCGGGCGGTTGTATTGGCGGCGGCGGTCAGCCGTACCATCACGGCAATACAGATATCATCAAGAAACGCCAAGCGGCTATTTATCAGGAAGACCGCAATAAAGTCCTTCGCAAGAGCCACGAAAATCCGTATATTCAGCAGCTTTATCGTGAATACCTCGGCAAACCAAACAGCCATAAGGCGCACGAACTCTTGCATACCTATTATATTGGCAAGGAAAAAATATAGTATAATGTAAGTTCTCATCTTCCTACTTGAGGTAATTGCCCCATTTAATAAAGGGATGTTCCAACGCGATTTGATCTGTCGCGTTAAGACATCCCTTTTTCATTTCATAATAATGCCTATATGAATTTTCCTATATGGATGATCCATTGCTTTTATCATCTCGTGTCCCCAGCCACCGCTTTGACATTAGCGGTTCAACGGCTAGGTATCATGGCTCAGTGCCATTTATCTATTTGGTACAATCATTACTCCGCGTTGGTTTCATAATAAAAATATAAGTGCTCAATATCTTCGAGCATCACTAGATAGTTCGGCATTTCACTGGTTTCATAGTAATCTGATGCCACGCGATTACGCATCACCCGAATATTGTATTGCGAATTAATCCCAAACAGCACCAGCATCTTATGGCCAAACTGATTGACTAGAAATGATTTATCCAACGGTGAGCCATCATATGGTGAAAGTTTGATCTGCTTAACCATTTGGAACGCCTGACTAATGGGACTTTTGCGATAAGCCATCACCCAGAGTGTGGATTCACTGCCAAGTCTCGTCTTGAAAAACAACACGTTGATAAAGGCAGTGCTATTCGATGCCAACAGTTCAATTTCCGTTTCATCCGTTAATTGAGCTGCTAGCTGACGCGTTGTATAGTCTGACAAATGCTCAGTTTTTATAGTATAATGAAGATGGTCGACGATTAACGTCATCGTCATGGCAAATGCGATAAAAATAACGGTTCTTTTCATTACAACTTTCATCTAGTTACCCTCTTAAGCCAGTGTACTCGCTTTGTTATGTCGATTGAGTTTTAAGCTGCACTTTAATGCTTCGTTTCAAATGAAAAAATAAGTGCAATAACGGCAAAGACATTCATTAGCACTAAGCCGAAACTAATATTGAACATGTCGCCTAAAAGCATTTTCATATCGGGAAAAATAAAAATGACAAACGATATAATAAATGTAAAAATCAAGGTCATCAATGACTGAATGCGAATACAGGCAATGCCGCCGCGTTTTCTCAGTCCTGTCAGCACAATCCCTGCAATGCCGAGTATTGGCAATAAGAGCAGTAGGTAGCCTATATAGAGCGTCTCAGCGGGAAGCGGAAAGCCGTATGCTTTGCCAAATGCCGAGACCATCGCAACACCTGAATTAATGCCGCCGCTCAAGATCGTCATTCCTGAGTATCCAGTCTTCGAAGCGGCAAAAGTATCAAAGTTAGGATCCGATTTTATCCACGGCAGAAAAAAGCTAATTGACACAATCAGTGCACTAATCATTCTGATAAACTGCTTTGATTTCATAATCACTCCTTATAATATGTGGTCATCTAAATTATTATATCATTATCCACTGCGTTTTGACACGAATGCACCACTATGAAACCTTAAACTTTTTGTGAACCCCCGGAGGCGCTTCCATGGAAAATACACTAAAAGCATTGAACGAAACCATTTGGATCAACCCATCCTTAAAAAAAAGCTGTTCGCTCTCACACGATGGTCGGTTACTAACCATGGCCGATGTTTTTGAAGCAAAAGCATTTATTGATAAAATGGCGCCTTACCTCTCAGAACACTTTTCACTGGCAGACGGTATGCTTGCCTCACCACTAACGCCTATTTCTTCCTTTCAACGCACACTGATTACCTTTATTGGCGGCAGAATTCCGGGACACTGGTATTTAAAAGGAGATCACGCTCTCCCAATTTCAGGGTCGATTAAAGCTCGCGGCGGTATCTATACATTACTTCGCTATGCTGAAAAACTGGCGAAATCTCATCAAATGACAAATTTTTTTGAAAGTGCGGCCGGACCAGCTTCACCTGAACTCACGACCATTTACAGCCAGCATACCGTCGTCGTCAGCTCCACTGGCAACCTCGGCCTCAGCATCGGTCTCATTGGCAAAAGTATTGGGTTTAATGTTGAAGTCCACATGTCTGTCGATGCCAAAGACTGGAAAGTTGAGCGTTTAAAGGCCCTTGGCGCACAGGTCATTCAGCATGCCGGCGATTACTCTGAATCTGTTAAGCTAGGGCGTTCAAGCGCATCCGGTAGACCCAACACTTATTTTATCGATGACGAAGATTCAGTCGACCTCTTTTTAGGTTACAGCATTGCAGGTCTCGAGCTTCAAGCTCAACTCGAAACACTGGAACGTCCTGTGGATTCTGACCACCCGCTCTTTGTCTATTTGCCTTGCGGCGTCGGTGGTGCACCAAGCGGCATCGCCTTTGCGCTCAAGGCTATTTTTGGCGAAAATGTCCATCTCTTTACCGCCGAGCCAACACATGCGCCGTGCATGCTCTTGGGACTCAGTACTGAACGCTGGCATAACATCTCAGTTTCCGAATTGGGAATCGACGGTCAGACTTTGGCAGACGGCCTTGCCGTTGGCAGATCCTCTGAGCTCGCATCAAAAACACTTTCACAAGTTCTGAGCGGCGCTTACACAGTCTCCGATGAAAAACTCTTGCGCATGCTCTATCTCATGCATGAAGCTGAAGGTATTGACTTAGAACCGTCAGCACTCGCAGGTCTCATTGGCCCTGCCAAACTCTACTATGAAACCGATGGATTTAATTACCTGAAAACGCATAAACTGCTGGAAGTTGCTGAACAGGCGACACACGTCTCATGGGCAACCGGCGGCATCATGGTGCCTGACAACGTCATGGCACAGGACATTAAACGCGGCCAAGACAGTTCGCTGAACACCTTTTAGTTTAGAGCCGTTACCATCTAGATTTGGTGGACACCATTATGATGAACACACTACTTAACTTATTGTATGGCTGGAAAGAGCTCACGGTTACAACAAACGAACAAGTATACTATAAAATCAAGGATCAATTGGCGGCTAACCATCTAAAATATCAAACCAATATTGTGGATCAACAATCTATAAATCGAAAAAGAGGTACCCTGCTTGGTAATCATCATCAAAAGATGTATTATATTTATGTCAAGAAGAACACTTATAATGCCGCCGTTCATTTCATTCGTCAATAATCATGTAAGTCACAACCATAAAGCGGCCTTCGTTTTCAAGGCTTTCTAAGGAGAAAAAGTATGCGGTTTGCACCTCTAAAAATTATTGCAATCACATTTATCGGCAACCTGCTCTTAAAGCTGTTCGCATTGGGCTTTGATATGTATACACAATTTACAAATGCTCCAGCGCCTTTTAAATACATAACTTCAGCGATTATCTTACTGGTCTATGCCCTGCAATATTCGATCGGCATTTTTCAAGATGAAATAACGCTCCATCGCTTTTTCCACAAAAGCAAGGCAATTTCCAGCAATCAAATTCAATCGATTACACTGTATGCCAAGAATAACGGCTTTGCCACCCGACAAAGGTTAAAAATCACTTGTGTCGATCAAGACATTGACTTTTCGATCCGATTTTTGAATAACCATAAAGACCTTATGTGGTCACTTGAAAATTTTTCAGCCAAACATCATATCGCATTTCATAAAGAAACATTTAAACCGGGATTTATCAATATTTTCTAATACACACTAACATTGCCGTTTCAGCCGTCTCAGGCGGTGGGAAAACAGCATCTATTAAAATGATAAAAACGCTTCATTCTATCAAGCGCATCACAAAACCATCAAACGGGAAAACGGAGGTATAGATGACCGCACTTGTAAAACAATCTGAACGCGCGGCATTACGTACACTACTTTTGCCATTAATCATGAAACAGATCTCGATAGGACCCTTTAGAAGGAGGAACGCATCTAATGAAAAAAGTTTTTAGGCATGCACCACTATACCAGTTTTTATACTATTGTGATCTTGAAAAGACCGTTGAAACACCAACAATACTCGACTGTGGTGCAGGTGGTGCAACACCGCCGCTAACACTGTTTCATTCACACGGTTATCAAACGTACGGCATTGAATTCAATCTCAAACAGATTGAAAAAGCAAATGCATTTGCAGGTGATCTTTCATTAAATATCATGCAAGGCGATATGAGAAAACTCCGTTTTAACGACAACAGTTTTGATTTCGTTTATTCTTATAATTCAATTTTTCATATGAAAAAGACCGATATCGCACAGTCATTATCAGAAATGAAACGCGTTTTAAAACCAGGAGGGCTGATATTTGTCAACTTCTTATCCACTGACGATTTTAGATGCGGTGAAGGAACAGATTTGGGCAGTCATCAGTACGAACAAATGGAAGACGCTCCCGTTATTCACGCTTATTTTGAATACGATGAGGCCGATCAATACCTTGGTGATATGACCTTTGTCTTAAAAGAGCGCCGAATCATTGAACGCATATTTGAAGGCGAGCGTATTCGTCAAGGCTTTATCGACTATATTGCAAGAAAAAACTGACTGTATCACTAACGAGAGGTGCTCCGGCTTTATGATCAAAAAATGTTTAAAGTGTTTTACGTTCTACTTTATGCTGCTTAGTATTTTGCTTATTTACGCCGAACTAATCGGCAGGGATTCCAAGCATATTGTTCTGATACAGTTCAATATCATTTTAAATTATTTATACCGACTTGAATGGTTTCGCTCATTGATGGCCACCGGCTATGCCGTTAAAAGCAATACCTTGCTTGGCGAGACATCCATCTATTTGTATATTGCTCATTTTTTGACGTTTATCCTTTATGGCCTCTGCTTGGATGGCCTAAAAAATCTTTTTTATAAACTTAGCCGCTAATACTTGCCGTCTTTAAATGATCTTGTTATATTTAAGAAACATGCAATCCCTTTCACCATATCCGACTCATCGGACATACATTGGCTTAAAGCGGTACATAAGCCAAAAGATACAAAAGCGAAAATGATTATTGACATATTCGGCAACAACTTGACGCGAATGGAGGACAACTTGAAAATGACAAAGAAAATCAAACAGGCGATTGTATTGGCTATCGGCATCATCATCAGTTATATTGGAATCAATTTAAATCTTTCGGCTAGAGATCTCGCATGGCCGCGCTCATATTCTTACAGCGGCGCACGTGCTGATACCATCTGGGCAATTACAGAAAATGTTTACCATCAAATTGGCTTGTCACTATTGATCTTTGGTTTGCTGATCATTCTCATTTTAATCATCAACTGGCTATGGACATCTGACAGCCATCAATAATCTGCATGCTTATATGCCGCTATCCAATAGCGTTCTTTGCTATTAATCGGACTCGTTAATATGAGATCACTTAATGGGCAATTCCAACTATTTTAAAGAAAAATGAGGCATCATCATTGACTGAAATAAGAGATATTATTTACCTTAACTACGATAAAAAGAGCAAAAGACTCATTTCATACGGTATTGAATTTTATGAATTCATTGAGTCACTTTCCGTACTACCTGAGCATTTACTCATCCTTGAAGGCGGTTTCGGCACGCATTTTAACATGACGACACTCAGCGAATACTGCGGCAAAGACGACATTGAAGACTTAAAAAAAGAAGATATTTATAGTTATGGCAATTTTTCATGGATAGATTTCGAAACTGTTCACGGTCTTGAAAGTCTATCCGCTCAGGAGGTTGCGGAGATATTTTATGTCTCAAAAATGTGGCAGCCGTTGAACAGCACCTATTTTGAGCCTTTAAACAATCGCTTTATCTACAATGCACACGACGACGGCTGGATTAACCATGTCTATTACAATGACATGGCTGATTTAAAAGCAGTGATTGAAACTGTCATTCGATCAAAACTCAAACGAATCTGTCACAGAACCTCAAAATCGCTTTCTCAAAATGTCATTGACGATCTCGTCAGTTTCGCTCAAGAGGGCTTTGCCATTGACTTTAAAAAAGTTCTTTTTGAGGACGATTCGATCAGGCTCCCCCTCGAGCTGATCGGTAAGCATTTGGACATGGATGAAGTTTACGCAATTGTCAATGAAACGGATCTGTCACAAAAGACGGTAACCATGATGACCATTCAGGAATAGCCTGCTCGTGTACAGCGCCACAGCCTATCACATAAATGCGTAAGCGCTCCGGCTGCTATACAAATGAGGAAATTGAATCTTACAAAATTTGAGAAAATGAATATGTAAAGGAGTATGCGTATGAACATGAAAAGCGTAACCGGCATTGGCGGCATTTTCTTTAAGGCGCAAGATCCCGACAAAATGAATGATTGGTATAAAGCGCATTTGGGCCTTGATACATCTGAATACGGCGTGCGTTTTGAATGGCTTGAAAAATCTGATCCGAGCAAGACGGGAACGACGCAATGGAGCACATTCTCAGAAACAACAGACTATTTCCAACCTTCTTCAAAAGATTTTATGATTAACCACCGCGTCGAAATACTGGATCAAATCGAAACCTACGATTTTGGAAAATTTGTACACATCCTCGACCTAGAGGGCAATAAAATTGAACTATGGGAGCCTACAGATGCGTCTTAAACCGATTAATATTACTTTGATCCTCGTCATTATCCTTGCCGTTGCCGTACCGCTTTACAGGCATATTGAAACACATCAATTGGGCTATGCCGCACCAGCGGTTGGCAATGATGTATTTGATTTAGAAGTATACATCGTTTCAGAAAACATGCCTAATACGAGTATTTATAGCTACCGTGTCGATCAGAAGTTTCACAGCATCGATGATATTATCGTCTATTTAAGGGCCTATGAAGATACAGATGGGCGTCATTTTAATAAACGCTTATATGATTTGGGCAGTTATAAAGACCAAGACGGTAATGTCGACTGGGAAAACGTTAAAGAGGCTGTTACCGTCACGCATCGCTATTGGAATCGCGTCTATACCATAACATACAGAGCTTCATTTCCGGAGAGCAACCGATGTCATATTGATATTACAGCAGACGGCTATGTTTTAGACTATCGTTCTGCGGGGTTTTGATCCCTTGCGCCAATGAACCTTGCATCCCAAAATGGCCGCGCCGTTCACGGAGGCATCAAGCATTATCAAGTGATATAAACAATGTGCACACACTTTGAGGCACTATGATGATAAAATAACAGCAGCAAATAAGCGTTGCAATCGCTTTGTATCCTATTGCGCTTAAACACGATAGCAATATGCTTATTTTCACCTCATCGAAAACCCTAAACTAATATTTAAAACACCCACCACAGAGCAGCGCCAAGACCTAGTCGTTTTGGCGCTGTTTCCCTTTTTGACAAAGAGCATGCTGTTAAAAAATGTATCCGTCAAATGCGTTTGCTTTAAAAAGTACTGTAAATTAAAAAGATCTTTGAAGCCAACGCGTAATAACCTTGATGAATAGCCGTAAATCTTGATAAAATAGTAACGTGGTAAAAATTCGCGTCTTTGCTTTTGATAAAAGATTCTGTTTAGATCATAAGAAAATCACATCAATACCTTTCGTTGAACCTTCAAGACAATCAATTGAAATTTATGATGCTGAAAAGGATACCTATAGTCATAAGAGCATCAAAAATTGAATGATGCTAATTTACTCAACCGGAAGAAAATAAGCCCATGAGCAAAGAAGCATAATCACCATCACGAAAACAGGAATCATGGTCGTAGGAAGCACAAAATTAAAATTAGAAATTGATAAATCTCATCAAAGAGAGAAAGGCGTATAAAATGTCCGATTATTCAGAAGCCGTTACCGCATACTTTCAGCAATTTGATTCAATAAAAAATGAACGTTTAGAAACGCTGCGCACTTATTTTCACACGTTTGACGAGACCCTTTCGGAAAAGCTATGGACAAGTGTCCCCTGCTTTTTTAACAATGAAAAAAAAATTGTTATCAGAGTCTTTAAAGACCATATAAACATCGCAGCCGACAGTATCATTGCCAATGCATCACACTTTGATGGCTATCAAATCACACCAAAGGGCATGCTTCAGATTTTTGACGATCAGCCGCTGCCTATTGAAGGATTAAAATGTGTTGTAAACACTTGCGGCAATGCGATGAAATAGTCTGTTCGTACACACTTTTTTAATTAGGGAAATGGCATCATTCTCTTTTAATGCTTCTTTTAACACTTCTTTTAATCTTAAATTCCCTAGATGCTTTGAAAGGATTGATCATGAAATTTGTTGTCAATGGCATTACATTTTCCAGAATCATACTTACATTGCTGCTTTTTCGATTTGAACCGCTGAGCACCTCATTTTTTATCCTTTACATGCTCTGCGGTCTCAGTGATATGGCCGACGGTTATCTTGCCCGAAAAACCGGAACGACCAGTGAATTCGGCGCTAAATTGGATTCTCTGGCAGATCTCGTCATGGTTTTTGCAGTCCTTATCATTTTGATACCCGTCTTGACAATCCCATTGCGCGATATTATTTGGATCGTGTGTATTGCGCTCATTCGATTAATTTCATTAATCACCGTCGCGATAAAATTTCGAAAATTCGGCATTGTCCATACCTACGCCAATAAGGCTACCGGCTTCGCGCTCTTTCTCTTCCCGTTGCTGCTCGCCGCCATTGGGCTGCCGTTAACCACGGTACTCCTCTGTACAATGGGAACCATATCCGCTTTGGAAGAACTGCTGATGCACCTTATCAACACGGATTTAGATATCAACCAAAAAAGCATTTTCAAATGACACCTCGCATCATCGCAAGAAATATCATCCGTAACCGCTTAAAAGCATCTTAGGAGGCAACATGATTACCAATCCAAAAAATCAAACTCTCTATAACAAGCTCGTTCGAGATTATATTCCGGAAATCATCGAATCCAGCGGCAAAACGTATACGCATCATATTGCAGACGAGGCTGAATACCAAAGCGCACTTTTAACGAAGCTTCGCGAAGAAGCAGATGAGTTTATCAGCACACCTAGCGTAGAAGAACTAGCTGATATTTTGGAAGTGATAGATGCGATTAAACAATATTATCACTATGAAGACGCTGTCATCAACGCCGTTAAAACTGACAAAGCCATTGAACGCGGGGGATTCGCAAAGCGAATCATACTGGAAACCGTTAAAAAAGCTGAATATTGAAACACGGGAGGTTTCTTTGGATAAGCAGACGCTAACAAACTATTTGGCACTTGGCACTAATTTGGTATCAGAGCCTCATTTTGAAAAAATTTTGACTGCCATCGAAAAAAATTTGGGTTCCGTTGACAGCGATATCCGAGAAGGCAGCTTAGATCTGTTATGGGACTTGATTGAAGCGGATGCTTTGGACGGCGAAACCTGTTGTGCCCTTGGCAGCCGCATGTCCGCACATCTTTCTCATGGTCTCACCGACAATGACGATCATAACGAACCCGTTTTTCTCCGAACATTTTCAGCATTGATTCTAGGTGTGATCATATCTCATGATGAACGCCAGCACCGATTATCCGGTAACTTTTTTTTACCGCGCAAACGCTATAATCAGTGGGCAGAAGCCGCCTTTCATTATGCTAACACTGAACGCGACTTTCGAAGCTATATACCTATCAAGGGGTGGGCACATGCAATTGCGCATTCTGCCGATTTGTTAAGAGATTGCTCTTTCCACCGCTATTCAAACGCGAAAATACAAACTGGCACACTTGAACATATTACCTTTCGACTCACACAGAGCGGCCATGATGTTTTTTTACATAATGAAGGGCATCGGCTCACGCGTATCGTCATCGTAACCCTTTACCGTCAAACACTGGCACTCGATGTTTATCAAGCATGGCTAGATACATTGGTCAAAGATGTATTGGCATGCCTCCAGTCAGAACCTGACATGATACAACGCGCTGTTTTAAAACATAATGCTATGGCTTTCTTAGAAGCACTCTTTTTCACACTGACTTTTGGTATGAAAAATATTAAAGACATTCCTGAGTACGATACACTGCCACCGCTGGCTGATGATGTTAAGTTATTCGTACAAGATGCCCTGAAACAAATTGATGCAGGGCTAAACTATCACCAATAAAGCATTCGTTTCTCTGCGAGCGCTCACGCTTAACTGTTCATCGGCGACTCACCCAAAATATACGGTCGCGGAAAGCGATGAGAGAAAGATGACAACGATCCAAATAATGATATTTTAGAAAGGGGTTCAACCTATGCGACGCTATCCAATGTCTACCCTTTACAATATGAGAGATCTCGGCGGATACCCAACTTTAGATGGCAGCGTTACACAGTTTGGGCGCTTTTTTCGTAGTGACTGTCCTGTAGCATTCTCCGCTAAAGACATTGATCGCATTGATGCAATGCATATATCCTGCGTAATCGACCTGAGAATACCACCGGAAATAAAAGAAAGTCCCAGCTTTTTTGCAAATCGCAAAGGCGTCGATTATCACAACATCTCTTTTATAACAGGGAATAAAAGTCCGGATTGCGAATCGGCAATCGCCGGAGGCTATCTGAAGATGTTTGAAGATCAAAAAGCTATCGTCAGCATTCTTCATACCATTTCAAATGCTGAAGCCAATGTTTTCTATCACTGTGCCGTCGGCAAAGATCGAACAGGCGTTGTCAGCGCACTGCTGCTTAAGATCTGCGGTGTATCAGATGAAGACGTCATTGCAGATTATCAGCTTTCTGCAACTTACCTGCATCCTATGATCATCGCCTATAAACGCGAGCATCCAGAGTGCTCAGACTGGGTTGGCAATTCCAAACCTGAATACATGCGTGACTGCCTCAAAATGCTATATGAAAAGTATGGCACTTTTGAGCACTATCTTCAGTCAATCGCCATTGACACAGCCATCATTCGTCAAGTCCGCAGAAAGCTGATGAAGCCTTAGCAAAGATAATCATTTTGTCGCTAATCTGTAAATGTGCGCCTTCACCGATTTCAACGTCTATACTGCGCCAAGGTGGGGCTTATATTGTATTGTCCATATGTTTTAAAGTAAAAAAACCGATTGAATAATTCAATCGGTTTGATTTATATGTCGTACTATTATTGGTATCGTATGCTTTATTGAACGGTTACTTTCACCTTTTGGTTCTCGAGCATAAACTTCAGAGTACAGCCCGTCACGAGTTTCTTACGAATGTACAGTTCTGCAATCTCATCTTCAATTAATTTTTGAATGGTGCGTCTCAACGGTCGTGCACCATACTTATCGTCAAAGCCTTCGTTGAGAATAAGCGCTTTCACTTCATCTGAAACTTCCATAAACATTTTCTTTTCACGCACTTCTTCATGGACTTCTTTAAGCTGCAATTCCACAATGCGGCTTAGTTCCTCGCGTTTTAAACTTCTAAAGACGACGATTTCATCGACGCGGTTCAGGAATTCAGGTCTAAATGCCTCTTTCAGCATTTCTCTAACTTTAATCTCCGCCTTATCCTGCGCTTCTGAGCCAAAACCAATACCACTGGATTTAAGGTTTGTTCCAATATTAGACGTCATAATAATAATCGTATTTTCAAAGAATACCGTCCTGCCTTGTCCATCAGTCAATCGCCCATCTTCTAAAATCTGCAACAGCAGATTAAAGACATCTGGATGCGCTTTTTCAATTTCATCTAAAAGAATAACGGAGTATGGTTTTCTTCGTACCTTTTCAGTAAGCTGTCCACCATTTTCAAAACCGACGTATCCCGGAGGTGCTCCGATTAATTTCGAAACGGTATGTTTCTCCATAAACTCTGACATATCAACGCGAATCATAGCGTCTTCGTCACCAAACAATTCTTCGGCAATGGTACGCGCCAGCTCGGTTTTACCGACACCAGTCGGTCCGACAAAAATAAACGATGCAGGCTTTTTGCGTTTTCTAAACCCTGAACGGCTTCTGCGGATTGCCTTGGCAATAGAACCAACTGCGTGTTCTTGGCCAATAATGCGTTTGTGCAGTCTATTTTCAAGTTCGATGAGCTTTTCAGCTTCTTCTTCAGTAATTTTCTGTACCGGAATTTTCGTCCATGCTTCAATGACATAGGCAATATCTTCAACCGTCAGATGAACGTGCCTAACGCTTTGTTCAAGCGAATCGATGTGATGGTTTAAACGAAGCTCTTCTGCCTTGAACTCGGCCGCTTTTTCGTAATCACCGTTTTCAACAGCTGCCATACGCTTGTCTTCTACCGCTTCCAGCTGAGCTTCTAATGCTTTCAATTCAACGAGTCCCTTGTTTTTCAAATTGGCACGCGAACCGGCTTCATCTATGACATCAATGGCTTTATCCGGCAAATAGCGATCTGTAATATAACGATCTGAGAGCTTTACAGCCGCTTCAACTGCCTCATCATCAATTTTGACTTTATGGAATTTTTCATAGTAATCGCGGATACCCTTTAATATTTCAATGCTGTCTTCAACAGATGGTTCATCAATCATAACCGGTTGAAATCTTCGCTCAAGCGCCGCATCTTTTTCAATGTGCTTACGATATTCTTCCAGTGTCGTAGCACCAATTACTTGAATTTCGCCTCTCGCTAAAGACGGTTTCAAAATATTAGCTGCATTCATGACACCGCCGTGGACTTCGCCGGCGCCCATTATATTGTGTACCTCGTCAATAACGAGTACGATATTACCGTGTGATGCGGCTTCGTTAATAATGGATTTCATACGACCTTCAAACTGGCCTCGAAATTGCGTTCCAGCGACAATCGCCGTCATATCCAATAAATATATCTTCGTATCCAGAAGCTTTTCAGGCACTTCCTTTTCAACGATTCGAACAGCCAATCCCTCTGCAATTGCCGTCTTGCCAACACCTGGCTCACCTAGCAAAATAGGATTGTTTTTTGTACGTCTGTTAAGGATTTGCACCACGCGATCAATTTCGCGGTGTCTGCCGATGATACGGTCAATTTCGTTATTTGACGCCTTCTCAATGAGATCGACACCATATTTTTTTAACGTCTTTAGTTTAGATTTTCGCGTACGACGTTGCGGCTGCTCTTCAAAGTCTTCTTCCTCTTCTTCATAGCCTTCATAATCTTCTTCATCTTCTTCGTATTCTTCTTCTATTTCCTCGCTGTAACCTTCACTCTCGAAACTCATGAGGTTCATCAACGGGTTATCTTCATCGTTTGACATATGATCAAAGAGTTTGTTCATTTGCTTTGAGAGATTATCCATTTCATCAGGACTGAGATTGATTTGATTCATGATCTCATCCATGACAGGATAGCCCATCTTTTCAGCACATTCCAAGCACAAATCAATATACTCGGTCTTGCCGTTTTCAATCTTTGCCGTACGCATCATCGCAATATTTTTTTTACAAACGGAACATTTTTTCATAATTCGGATTCCCCTCTTTATCCCACAAAGGTTCTGGGATATTTTTAATTATACACCAAGGTATTCGGGATATTATATGCTTTTGTTAAATTTTTTATGAATTTTTATACTTTTTTGCATTGTTTTATCACTTTTAATTACATAAAATAGTACGAGAACGTCAAAAGGAGGTATTAAATGGACGCAAATTTACAAAAGACCATGTCACAAAAAATCGAACGCACCCTTGAAAATTTGAAGAAAAATCAAATGAACGGGTATTATGTCGAAAACGTTGCAGATTTAAAGGCCCTCGTTAAAAGCATGCTGAATGAAAATGATATTGTATCAGTCGGCGGATCGAGAACACTTTTCGAGGCAGGCATTATTGACATTTTGAAATCTGGATCGTATCAGTACCTCGACCGTTATCAAGAAGGGCTGTCGGCGGCAGAACTTCAAAAACTTTTTAGAGCTGTATTCTTTGCAGATGTCTATGTTACGAGCAGTAATGCCGTCACAGAAGAAGGTGAACTTTATAATGTCGACGGGACCGGCAACCGTGTTGCAGCAATGTCCTTTGGCCCTAACAAAGTAATCGTCATCGCCGGAATCAACAAGCTCGTTCGAGATATGGATGCCGCATACCAGCGCAATCGTCAAATTTCAGCACCAGCAAACAACAACCGCTTAAACAAGAACACACCTTGTACCATTGCCGGCGAATGCAAGGACTGTAAATCACCTGGACGTATTTGCAATATGTTTGTCAGAACAGGATTCCAAAGTAACAAAGATCGGATGCACGTTATCATCGTCGGCGAATCTCTCGGGTACTAAGTCAGAAGGCGTTCTCACATTAAAGGTATTTTTAAAGCCCTTGTGCAGTTGTTGAAATGAATTCTTGAAGATTGGCTCTTCCAGAAAACACTTCACAACGCCGCAAGGGCTTTTTTCAGTTCATTTAAATTCTTAGAGCACCTGTGATAGGAACTCAATCGCACGCGGATTTTGCGTATGGTTAAAAACAGCATCCGGCGTTCCCTTTTCTGCAATAACACCATCATACATAAACCAAACACGATCACTAACCTCTCGTGCAAAACCCATTTCGTGGGTAACGATTACAGTTGTCATCCCCGTTATCGCCAGTGACTTAATAACTTCCAGCACACCTTTGACCATTTCCGGATCGAGGGCACTTGTCGGTTCATCGAAAAGCAGTACTTTCGGATCCATCGCCATGGCTCTGACAATAGCCAATCGCTGCTTCTGCCCGCCTGAAAGCTTGCGCGGATACTCATAGACTTTATCGCCGAGCCCAACGCGGTCAAGTAGTCCTTTTGCCTTTTCTTCAGCCTCTGCCTTTGTCATGATCTTATTCAAAATCGGCGCCAATGTAATATTTTCCATCACATTGAGATGGGGAAACACATTGAAGTGCTGAAATACCATGCCCATTTTACGTCTGTGCAGCGTTGGGTCAACTTTTTTATCGAGGATATTCACACCCTCAAAGAGCACCTGCCCTTGTGTTGGCGTTTCCAGCAAGTTCATACAACGAAGCAGCGTACTCTTGCCGCAGCCGCTGGGGCCGATGATCGAAATGACTTCTTTTTCTTTAATCGTTTCATTAATGCCCTTTAAAACTTCCAGATCACCAAAATATTTATGAAGATCCACTAGTTGGATAAGTGCTTGATCAGTCATTTGCTTTCATCCTCCTTTCGAATACTTTCATAATATTTGAAAGTGTCAATGTGATAAAGAGGTATATCAGCCCAACGATAATGAGCGGTTCCAATGCCAAAAAGGTATTTGACTGCACTGTTTTAAAAGCCGTCATTAATTCACCAACAAAGAATACTGATGCAAGCGCCGTCTCTTTAATCATGACGACAAATTCATTGCCGAGTGCTGGTAAAATATTTTTAACCGCTTGCGGCAGAATAACTTTTTTCATAATATTACTTTCCGTAAGACCTAAGCTCAACGCCGCTTCGCGCTGACCGGGATCAACAGCTTGTATCCCAGCACGGATTGTCTCCGCCACATAAGCACTCGAGTTGACGCATAACGCCACCAGTGCGCATGCCAGATTGGAAATCGTCGGAAAGAGATAAGGCAATCCCAGCCAAAACAAATAGAATTGCAGAAGCATTGGCGTCCCTCTAATAATTTCAATATAGATAGCGGCAATACTGCTGATCCCCTTGCGCTTCGACATTCTTACCAACGCGATCAAAGTCCCAAAAATCGTACCAACGGCAATTGCCACCAGTGCAATCCAAAACGTATTCCAAAGGCCTTCCAGAAAAATCATCCAGTACTTGCCCCATATACGAACAATATTCGCGATCATGTTACGTTCCTCCTAAACTCATTTTCTGAAACGGCACCCATGATTATTCGTCAAGCGCTTTCGCTTGTTCTGTAGCTTCGTCCCACCATTTGACATAGAGGCCTTGCGATCTCACATCTGCAATAATCCGGTTAATTTCTGTAATAAGTTCTGTTTCACCTTTTGGTACCGCGACAACCGTTTTATCTTTTGTATCTTCAAAGAGCGGCTCTGCCATTGCGAGGTCTTCGTTAGCATCGACAAAGAGTTCGCCGTTGTCATAAGACACTGCAACCGCATCGACTTTCCCGGATTGAAGTGCTAAAATAGCATTTTGAACACTGTCAAACGGCTGACCTTGTACATCTTGAATTTGAGCATTTGTATACATTTCTTGAAGAGATCCCTTTTGGAAGGCAATGCGTTTGCCGTAAAGCGATTCTAACGTCGGAAACGTCTCTAAATTTTCTTTTTTTATAACAAACCCATGGAACGATTCGATATCATTGTAAGAATCGCTAAGCGTCATCGCTTCTGCACGTTCTTCTGTATATCCCATGCCCGAAATCGCCATTTGGTATTTGCCAGTTGAAATCCCTGTCAATACAGCGGTCCATTCTAACGGGATAATTTCCAGTTCGACCCCTAAATCATTGGCAATATAACGTGCGAGTTCCATATCGGCCCCCTTGTACTGCTCCTGACCTGACAGACTGCTGTCAATAAACTCGTATGGCGCAAAATAAGGCTCGCAAATCACTTGCAGTTTACCATCTGCCTGAATCTTTTCAAGCAAATTGGCAGGTTCAGCCGTCGCTGTACTGCTGGCCGCTGCGTTGTTCGAATCAGCCGCCGGCGCCTCTGCCGCTTTGCTGCCGCATCCGGTAAACGCCGCTAAAATCATGGCCATTGCCAGTGTGACGCCTAGAAGGCGTTTTAAAGATTTGTTTTTCATGTGAATACTCCCTTTCTCCCTGTTCTCTGTTCCTTTTTTCATTAAAATAATGTTCAATAACGCTTTATTTAAATGTTATTGCTCTTATAAATATTGCTTTAATACGGTTGTCCTTTCATTAAAATTGCCTTTTGTCATGCCTGCTTTTTCGCATAAAAATTGTTTATTTTTGCTCGAAATGCATCGTCGCAAAAAACGTCAATCGCCGTCGCCGCCATTGCTTTTGCGCCTTTATGCAGCAGTTCATAAGCAAAGGGTGAATTGACAATATCGAGATAAGCCACATCATGCGGTTGCGCATCTGTTACGGCTGATGTTCCCAAATAACCATAGGATGTTGGACAGGCATAGGAAACGTTGCCGATATCTGTACTGCCTGAATGGTAGATATCTTCTGTGACAAATCCTTCGACCCCTTGCGCGATCATATTATTTTTTAGCTTTTCCTGTAGTTCTGGAATGACTTTATAATCATAAAATGTATTTTGTGCCCTGCGCCATGTGAGTTTTGCCCCGGTCATCAATTCGGCCCCCTTAGCACAGTTCACCACGCGTTCAACGACATTTTCCAAATAATCCTTATCTGCCGCACGAACAAAGAGCTGCATACTGCACTGGTCCGGCACTGTATTACAGGCAGCACCACCCTCTTTGATAATCCCGTGAATTCTCACATCTGATGAAACATGCTGCCGCAATGCATTCACGCCTGCAAACGTCAAGTTGCACGCATCCAGTGCATTAATACCGTCTTCTGGCCGAGATGATGCATGAACTGCCTTGCCTTTAAATTCAAATGTGACATCTGTACAGGCAAGTGCCACACAGTCAACTGCATTATAGCTGCTAAGATGCAATTGGAATGCCGCATCTAAATCATCAAACCCACCGGCATTCATAATATCAATTTTTCGACCATCGGTCTCTTCAGCCGGCGTGCCAATAAAGACAATTTTGCCTTTAAAATGCTCTTTAACTTTCTGAAGTGCTGCGCATGCTGCAAAAGTACTGCCTGCAATCCAGTTATGCCCACAGGCATGCCCATTTTCATTTTTTAACGCACCATAACCTGGCAAAGCGTCATATTCTGCAAGAAAGCCAATCCTCGGCCCTTCATCATCTCCAAATTCACATCTAAATGCCGTTTCAACGCCGCAGTAGGGCATTGTGACACTAAAACCGAGTTTTGCCATTTCATCGGTTAAAAATTTTGCAGAAAAAAACTCTTGATCCCCCAATTCAGGATGCTTAAAAATCGTGTCACAAACGTTTTCACCAAGTGCTGCAACCGAATCCTCCGCCTGATACAATAATGATTTCAATGCTTCAATTGTCATAATCTACAACCACCTTCCTACTATTAAATGCTCTCTTTATTTGCAAAAATACTTAACGTTTAAATTTATCGATTCTATTCATTATGAACGAAATGGCATCATAACCTTTCGTTGATCTTTCACCACAATTGGATAATTTTACGTTTTGCAAAAGCGATACATCTTGTGATGAAAGGTGTAAAATTTGTATGATGCAATTTCTTCAATTAAAAAAAGACTGTACCTATGGGATTACAATCTTATGAGTGCTTCTTATAATGATCTACAACAAGTTGAATGTTCCTATAAGACTGATTAAAATCGCTCGGTTTATTACAGGCACGTCATTGTGTCATTTTTTTTGAACAACGCATTTACTTGCGTATTATAACATATTTTTCACATTCCGCCATCCCACTTTTATGAATCTTTCGCGTAAATATTTGATTGTACTCATTTAAATACACTTTTAACGATTTCTTCACATTTTCTACCACGCCTATTTAAATACGTCTAGCAAGATTTTATCTAAATAGCCACTGGGATATCATTGACAGCTGCATATCTATACAAGCAAAAGGACACTGCTTTCACAGTGTCCACGACGATTTTCTTATAGAATGTTTGTATCCATTAATTCAAGATGTTACCCTAGCACAGGTCATTCAGTAATCACCAGCTACACACATCTCGCTGTCAATGTCATTATGAGCGTTTTAGCTCGGAAGCTCTCAGTACTTTTTCAACAATGATCTGTTGATCTTCCCAAAACAAAATAATGGCCATTGTTTCGGTCACAAGCAAACAAGCTTCATCAGATTCTGTATCAATCTGATCAATGTTGTCGGCAATCGTTCGAAAAATCTCTTCCGGCGTAAAAGGCAACGCTTCATCTTGATTTAATTTTATCTTAATTTCATCAGCCATATGTCATTTTCCCTCCCCGTTTATTCTACCTTAAATCCGCTAAAGATAAAAGGGGGTTAAGAGGATGCTGCAAAATGCAAACGGAAGTTAGTTCTTGAAGCTGTGTACAGGAGCCGGTATACGCCCCCCTCTTGCAACAAATGCCGTGTTATCCGTTTGGTTCACACGCATAATTGGCGCGTAGCCCAATAGTCCACCAAAACTAACCATCTCACCAACATCTTTCCCGTAAACTGGAATAATACGCACCGCTGTCGTCTTATGATTGATGACGCCAATTGCCGCTTCATCGGCAATCATGCCGGAAATCACAGCCGCCGAAACATTTCCCGGAATGGCGATCATATCAAGTCCAACGGAGCAAACACAAGTCATCGCCTCTAATTTTTCAAGGTTTAGCGCCCCTGCTGAAACCGCTGCAATCATGCCCTCATCTTCACTCACCGGAATAAAGGCACCGCTGAGTCCGCCAACGTGAGAGGATGCCATAATACCGCCTTTTTTAACAGCATCGTTAAGCAGTGCCAATGCCGCCGTCGTACCATAACCGCCACAGATGTCAATCCCCATGGATTCGATAATACGCGCAACGCTGTCGCCGATTTCAGGCGTTGGCGCCAGCGATAAATCAACGATGCCGAAAGGCACGTTTAATCGTTTTGCCGCCTCGTTTGCGACGAGCTGTCCGGCACGTGTAATTTTAAAGGCAGATTTTTTAATCGCTTCACTAATCTCATCAAAAGTTGCATTTTCAAGCCCTTTCAGTGCTGAATTCACAACGCCGGGCCCACTGACCCCCACATTGATGACTATATCCTCCTCGCCTGCTCCGTGGAATGCACCCGCCATAAAAGGATTGTCTTCAACGGCATTGGCAAAGACCACGAGCTTCGCGCAACCGATACTGCTGTTGTCGCGTGTCAAATAAGCCGTTTCCTTAATGATTTCACCCATTCGCTTAACGGCATTCATATTAATCCCTGACCGCGTTGATCCCACATTGACTGATGAACAAACGCGTTCCGTCACCGTTAATGCCTCGGGAATGGAATCAATTAATATGCGATCCCCTTTGGTAAAGCCCTTCTGAACCAGCGCTGAAAACCCGCCGATAAAATTGACGCCTACTGCTTTAGCTGCGGCGTCAAGCGTCTTGGCATACGCAACATAATCCTTGTCGTCACTCGCGCCTGCGATCATAGCAATCGGCGTTACAGAAATCCGCTTGTTAATAATTGGAATACCGTATTCACCTGCAATTTCATCCCCGATTTTAACCAGATCTTTTGCATAATGGGTAATTTTTTGATAAATTTTCTCACGTGCTTTTTCACCGTCGGAATCAATGCAGTCGAGCAGTGAAATCCCCATGGTAATGGTTCGAATGTCCAGTTTTTCTTCATTGATCATCTTAATCGTCTCAATGATATTCCATTTATAATCTTCCATCTTGCCGCCCCTCTCTAAATTCTATGCATCGCATCGAAAATCGCTTCGTGCTGAACGCGAATCTCGAGTCCCATTTCGCCGCCCAATGCATTGAGCTTATTTTGTAAAATAGAAATGTCATAGCCTTCATTTGGCAATTGCGTCACCATAATCATGGTGAAATAGTCCTGCAATATCGTCTGACTGATGTCAGAGATATTAATGCTCTCTTCTGCTAAAATGGCAGACACATTGGCAATAATGCCCACTTTGTCCTGACCGATTACGGTAATAATTGTCTTCATCTTGATACCCCTTTCAAAAATACAACGCCATGCGTTTCATCAAAACCATCCAAGACACTTTCTGCTTCATTTGAAATCTTCCGGTTTCATTTAAAGCCATTTCTATTTTAAAACAAAAATAGAGACCCCCACAGGTCTCTAAACGCGCAAATCAACTGACGTGGCAATCACAACCACATCGTTAATCACTGTCCTTTGTACCTGAGAGTTTCACAAGCGTCTGCCTGCTTTCCCCTTCGGTGTTCATGAAATCATGAATCTCTCCAGAGTCTTGTCCATGTCCGGTCACACTACGGCTTCCGAGCACTTCGTCCAACTGTATTAAATTATAACAATTTTACACGGTTTTTCAGCATATGACAAGGTTTTTATTTATATACATAATCTAAGAGCTGTTCTTATTTAACGATCCGTCTACACCACTGTTATAAAATGATCTTCTCATTTATCATTTATTAAGCGTCTATGTAAAAAGCAAGCACCTTTTTAAAGGTGCCCGCCTACTGCTGCTATTTTTTAAAGATCCCCAGCGGTTTGCCCACCGGCAGGAAAACACGACCAAACGTATTGTTCATCACGTTTGCCGCAGAACCGTAGAAACCTACAAGTGCAATTAAAAATTCCGACCACGCAGCGAGTTCATGACCAGCTTCAATGCCCCAAATCGTACTTAAACTAAGACCTAAAAATAGGAAATCGATTAAAATAAAAATCACCATGAGCACTTTGTTGGTCTCAAGCGACGCAATCGTCATATAGACCGAGAAGATTAAATACCCCAAGAAAGCAATGCCCAATTGCTTAACATCTGCACTAGCCTTCATCGCCTCGCCAAATACACCGTTTGAAATCATCCACGTCATCGCTACAGAAAACCAGAAAAGCGCATAGCCGCCAAAAGCAGTTGCACCGAATACATTTCCCTTTTTCGCATCATTAACGCATGCATAGACCTGCGCCAGTGCACCGAGAAAAATCGCCCACGGAATGATAAATGACGTGCCTGACGTCCAGCCTAATTTTTGTGACGAAGCCACAAAAGTGACCATTGCCAATCCGAATAGTCCTAGTGCCGAAGGATCAGCAGTGTAAATTTTAGTTTCATCTTGGTTCAAAAAATTGCCCTCCCTAACATATATTTTCATTAGCCCAGCCTAGATTATCATACCGATGTTAAAAAATCAACAAACTTTTTGGCGATTAGCAAACCAAAGTTTACACTTTATTAGATACTTTACTTTTTGATATAAAACGCGTATAGTGTGTATAACCCAAAAATATACGAATGAAGAAAGAGGTGATATGATGCAGACAGCAGCATTTTTAGACATCGACGGCACCCTTTACCGCAATTCGCTGATGATAGAACATTTTAAAAAATTGGTTAAATATGAAGTCGTTGATCCCGGCGTTTGGCATACTAGCGTCAAAGCCGCCTATGTCGAATGGCGCAGGCGCGTCGGTGAATATGAGGATTACATGCTGGAACTCGTCGATATTTATTATGAGGCGCTTAAAGGCAGACGCGCAGCGGATCTTGAATTCATTTCCAACCAAGTTATCAATCTTAACGGCGATATTGTCTACAAATATACGCGCAATCAAATTCTCTGGCATAAACAGCAGGGCCATAAAGTCTTCTTTATTTCCGGCAGTCCGGATTTCCTCGTTGGCAAAATGGCACAGAAATATGAAATTGACGGTTTTCGAGGGACTGGATACGTCACAGACGAGAACGGTCGCTATACAGGCGAAGTCATCCCTATGTGGGATTCTGACAGTAAAAATAAAGCCATTGATGAAATCACACGCGTCTACAATATCGACTTAACCCAAAGTTATGCCTATGGCGATACTAACGGCGATTACGCCATGCTTTTAAAAGTAGGAAATCCCGTCGCTATCAACCCAACAAACGAACTGCTGCAAAGCATTAAAGCGCATCCCAATTTGTCTAAAAAAACAACAATCATCATAGAACGCAAAGATGTTATCTACCAATTAGGCCCTCATGTAACCACCATTCCGGGAGAAATAAAACTGTCGTAATATACAAGGTCGCAATTGTTTTTGAGCATTAAAAAATCCCTCGCGATGAGGGATTTTTTTATAAGCACTTAATCATATTCAGATGAGGCAATTATACAATTGCCTTACATGCAACTATATGACTCAATTTAAGCTTCGAGATCATAATTCAATTTTGCAATTTCTTGACGCGTTTTGTTGTAAAACGCCTCGAAGAGTTGCGCTTCTTCTAAAAAGATATTCGGCTGTATCCTGATTTCACTGCTTTCCAGCAGTTCTTCCAAGTCGACTTCCGCTTCAAATTCATGGGTAGCATTGCCAACGAAGCGCGCATTGTAATGATTCCCATTTGGCTCAATATAGCACTTGATTTTGCCGCCGTCATTGTATACTTCAATCCATTTAAACATGCGGTCATGTTTTAACGCATAGGTTGTCACTGTCGATGTCATACCAGTCCCGCAGGACTTCGTAATACCGACCCCGCGTTCATAAGTTCGGACATAAAGCTTGTCTTCAGCGAGAATCGTCCCAAAGTTAACATTGACGCCATTTTCAAAATATTGTTTTGCCTCATTGGCAAAGACACCGTATGCTTTTAGCGTTTCATCTGATGGCGGCTCAATGCCATTGAGCGTTACCGCATGAAAATTGGTAATCGTTACAAAATCAAATTCATAAGGTCCGTTAAACTCAGATTCATAACCTTTAATAAAGTCCGTCTTACCATGGAATACCACATTATTCAGCATGATCTCATAGCCGTTAACATACTGATCAAATGTAGGAACGCATCTGACCTTGTAGATCACTTCCATGGTTTCTACTTGAATAACATCTACGCCTAGTTCGTCCATCACATAACGTGAAAAACATCTAAGGCCATTGCCGCACATTGGCGCCTCTGACCCGTCCGCATTAAAAATACGCATTTTGGCATCTGCTTTGTCGCTATGGCTTACATAGAGAATGCCATCTGCGCCAATCCCCTTATCGCGATCACAGAGTCGTTCTGCAATAAATGATCGGGTGTATTTTGCGGGAATCAAATCTTTTGTTTCATCAATAATGATGAAATCGTTACCTGTTCCCTGCGATTTAATTAGTTTCATAATGACTCCTTCAAAAGTTTTAGTTCATATAAGTCTTTTCGGAGTTGTGTGATGACCGGTAGCTGCGTTCTAACGTGTGCAACCTCTTCAAAGTCAATTTCGCCCAACAAATACCCCTCTTCATCGTTGAGTCTACCCATAATATCGCCCCAAGGGCTTACGATCATCGAATTGCCATATGAAATATAGCTCGAATCATACTGTCTTGCGGGGGCACAGCCCACGGTAAAGACCTGCTGGTCCACCGCGCGACTCCTCAGCAGGAGCTCCCAGTGCATTGGACCGGTGGTCATATTGAATGCCGCAGGATAAATGAGTAGTTTTGCACCTTGTTCCGTCATTAATCGCGCCAATTCAGGAAATCTGACATCATAGCATAAGGCAACGCCGATTTTTCCAAATTCGGTGTCCACCACGGTGACATCATTGCCTGGCGTCAGCGTTTCTGACTCCATAAAATACTGTCCGTTTTGAATATCAATATCAAATAAGTGCATTTTTCGATGGCGTCCTAGGCAATTACCGTCGGGACCGAAAATAAACGACGTATTATAAATTTTCGTCCCTTCTCGTTCTGGCATAGAACCTGCAATAATATAAATCCCATTGCGCTTCGCCGCCTCCGCCATCGTCTGATAAGAAGTGCCGCCTGCCGTTTCAGCATAGTCTGGAAACCGAAGCGTTTCATAAGGGCAATTGAACATTTCAGGCAAAACCACGACATTTGCGCCTTTTGTCGACAAATAATCGATATTGGATACCGCCTTCTTCAGCGCGTTTGCCTTCTGCTCATCAACTGCCATTTGTATAACGCCTAAACAAAGTTTTCGTGACATTTACGCCTCCAACGCCGAAATCATTTCGGCCAATGCTTCTCGAATATCTACTTCCCTGTCCAGCACTGCACAATTGTCCGTGCCAGATAACTTCATGTGATACGCTAATGGCATATCCAGATTCTTAAAGACAAGACCTAGTGAATTCTCTGATCCTAAAAATTGATCTGGATAGGCTTCGGCACCTGCAATTGAAATAATCGCCCCCTTGCCGGGCAATGTTCTAAATGACTTGCTATGTGAAAAGTGACACATAAAGATCATTTGGCACCGATCGACAAGCGTTTTAAGCTTGCTCGTCACCCCATTAAAATAAACCGGCGACGCAAATATAATATAGTTTGCTTGCTTGAAAGCATTATAAACCTTTTTCATGTCATCTGCAATAACACAGCTTGCATAATGTTTTGTACAATGTCCACAGTCCAAGCAATGCTGTATCGCCAATTGATTGATGTCTAAAACATCAGACTGAATGTCTCTTTCAAAAAGTGCTTCTACCAAATAAGACACCAAATCGTGCGTATTGCCATGTCGCTTATGACTTCCCATGATAATGAGTGCTCTTTTCAATGTTACGCCTTTGCCCTTTCATCTCTATGATATCATTTCAATCGTCAACAACATGCACTTTAATATCAGCCCACATCATTGCGCATATTCAGCGATAGTGACAGTTGCTCGCAAAGCGCCTTCGAACCTGCAATGACATTGTATTTATCCGCTTCGCAAGCTGCAATGAAGGTACCGCCCGCTTCCTCTATCATCAGTCGGCCAGCCGCTAAATCCCATTTTGCAAGTCTGAGCTCCCAAAAGGCATCGTAAACGCCTGAGGCAACTAGACACAGATCATAGGCTGCCGCACCAAGTCTTCGCAACCCCTTTACTTTCGGCACCATTTTTCGAATATTTTCGCCGTTATTGTTTACCGCCGTGGCACGATCATACGGAAATCCCGTCCCGAGAACACTCTTTACAAGCGCTGTCTGTTTGGAGGCCGTCAGCCTGCGATCATCTTGATAAGCACCTTTACCGCGCTCTGCCGTGTAAAGTATATCCAACATTGGCAAGTAGACGGCGCCAAAAATAGGTCTATCCTCTTGCCAGCGCGCAACCGATATAGCGAAAATCGGATGCCCTATCGAAAAATTCGTCGTCCCATCCAGTGGATCAACAATCCATTCGTAGGTATTCTTCCCTTCAAATCCGCCTTGTTCTTCAGTGAGCAGCCGATCGTTGGGAAAAAGCGAACGAATACCTGCTGCAAGCTTTTGATCACTCCATAGGTCAATCTCCGTCACGAGATCAACCGCTGATGATTTCGTATGAATATCAAAAGCTCTGCTAATAAAAGCTGCCTTTTGATAGGCGCCCACTTCTCGAATCAACTCGATAATCGGTACGTAAACAGCGCTCACTTGCATTTTACGCCTCTTTTCTATCGTTGATCTTGCCTTCTCGATGTTCAATAGACAGTTTAATCAAAGTCGTCTTCGCAGCGGCTCTTTCAACATAAGCCATGCCTTCAGCTTTAAAATCCTGCGAATATTTCTCAATAAATAATGCTAACGGACCTGCATTTTCATGGCTCGCTTCAATGATTTCGGCAGTACCAAAGACCATGACGCTTTCAAATGCCGTCGTAAATTTGCTCTTGATGACGTTTTCAGAGTGAACGATAGAGAACATCGCCTTTTCAGAATGACGAATCGCATCGAGTTTCTGTCCTTCGCCTGCACAATGAATATAAATCGCATTATCTTTGTACACATAGTTCACCGGAACCGCATAGGGGTAGCCGCTTGGCAGCGTCAGCCCCAAAACACCGTAACCGGCCTCTGCCAATACCGTTTCTACCTGTGCATCAGTCATTTTTTTATCTGCGCGTCGCATCGCTTTAAACATTGATAGCCTCCTTATGAAAAAAATATTAAGTATTTATGCCCAAGTATTTGTGGATTATCCCCAGATATTTGAGTTTATACACAATTTGTGTGGATAACATGTTGCTTAATTCAACCATATAGAACAGTTTATTATGTTATGAACCATTAATCAACCGTTTTCAAGCGAATCCTGCGGCCTATTATGAATAATTTGTGAATATTGCCGTTTTGCTGTTTATTCGCAACGGAAATGGCAACATATAGAACGTACATAAACAATGGAGGTCAAAAATATGAGATCAAATATTACCATGGGTGGCAAGCCCATCACATTACTCGGAAACGAAATCAAAGTTGGCGATCAAGCGCCCCATTTTACAGCAGTAAATAAAGACATGACTCCTTTTTCATTCGATTCTCTTGACGGCAAATTAAAAATTATCAGCGTCGTCCCATCCGTCGATACAAAAATTTGTGAACTTCAAACTATTCAGTTCAATGAAGAAGCAACAAAAGATCCAAATATCGTCGTCTTAACCATCAGTGTCGACTTGCCGTTTGCACAACAGCGTTTCTGTGTTGCAAACAGTATTGAAAATGCTATCGTCGTGTCCGATTATCAAACATTGGATTTTGGCATGAAATACGGTTTTGCCATTGATAAACTCAGACTGCTCAGTCGAGGTATTGTCGTCGTCGACACTAACAACGTCGTCCGTTATGTTGAATATGTAAAAGAAGTCGGCACGCATCCTGATTATGATAAAGTGCTCGACTTTATTAAAACACTTGAATAATCAAACAATCATCACTCTTTATCCTCTTAAAGCAAAAGCCTTGACATGTGATCCATTTTCGATCCGCGTCAAGGCTTCTTTTCGTCTATACAATCCAGTATGATGTGAAATCGTCGTATCAAATTATAACTTCAGTATAAACGGCACTAAAACAGGTACCATCAGCGATAATATCAGCCCGGTTGCAAAAGCGAGCACAGCGGTTTCGCCGGAAGTGTGCTTTGAAATAATCGGTAGCGTCGTGTCCATTGCCGTTGCGCCAGATGGTGCAATCGCCGCTATATGACCCAGCCGTTTTGCAAGTATGGGAATGGTTAAAATTGCAATAATCTCTCGCATAATATTGGTGAGAAAAGCCAATACTGAAAGTTCTGCCTGATAAGGTGCAATAATAATAGCCGAAAGCGTATACCATCCAAATCCGGCACCTACCGCTCCCGCCTCATTCACAGGATAACCGAGGAATAATCCCGCAATCATTGCACCGCCAATAGAACCGACAGCGGTTCCAAGCGGCACCATAATGAAGAAAATGCCAGAACGCTTAATTGTCTGAAGTATTGTCTTATTGCGACCGATGTCAATACCGACAAAAAAGAGCAGCACACAGAGACCAATATTTAGAAGCATTGTTGAAGCACTACTGATCTCACTCGGCAGCAATAATCCCAATCCAACACCGATGGCAACCGCCAGCATAATTTTACCGGTCATCCCGCCCTCCTACCATGCGCAGCATACCGTAAACGACGAGTACACTGCCCGCAACTGAGAAAACCGCAAAAACACTTGCGTGAAGCCCAATCTGAAAAAAAGCACTTAAGATTTCACGATCTGAACCAATACGCATACCCATGACAACGAGCAAGAAGTAAAGACACCACATTTGGATCGGCTCCAGCCGTTTATACCACACTTCATTTATTCTATTGCGATAACTAAGCCATGCCCCCACTAAGAGCAGCGCCATATATAAGACAATCATCATATCGCTTCACACGCCATTATTTCTATCATGCCGCCATAAACCAAGCCATTAACCTGTCGATCAAAAGTTACTTTAACTGGATAAACTTCTACACCTTGTGCAATCGCTTCGTAAAAGGTCTTGTAGAAATCAGGATCTGTATCGCGCTTAGGGACAAAACGCTCCGCTTCGCTTAATATCAAAAGCAGCACCGCGGCACGATCGCCGCTTGCTTTCAACTTCATTAGCGTTTCCAAATGCCGTCGGCCTCTAACGGTTGGGGCATCCGGAAATTTCGCCGTACCATCTTCCGATAGTGAACAGCCTTTCACCTCTACCCAAATCCGTTCATTCTCAGAAGGCATTAGGCAAAAGTCCAAACGAGAATCAAACGTCTTCACTTCAGCACGATAAGTGTAGACCGCATCGAACGGTGTCCACTTGGAAGACGACAAGATTGCTTCTGCAATATAACGATGATAGCCTGAATGAATCAGGACATAACCGTCATTCTTTTTCGCCGCAATCATATCCCAGTCCGTTTTGCGCTTTTCACTTGCCGCATATTTAATCAAGCACGTATTGCCTTCGTACAAAAGTTCCTGCAAACGTCCTGGATCATGTACGTGAACTGTCACAATGGCATTGTTAATTGCCACCTTTGCAATGTATCGATTGGGACGCTCTATAAATATACCCTCAATGAGTTCTTCGAACTGATAAACCATAATGCCTCCTTTCCGTTTAGTCAAAAAATAAACATCGCCGCGAAAGCAGCCTGTAAAACCATTAAGCGGCGGTTAATGGCTCTTTGCCACTTCTCTAACCATAATCTCATCAACAAATCCTATTTTACATCTCTGAAAGGTATTATATAATCTTTTGCTGACACACACAATGCCCCTTTCCTATCAATCTCTTGTGGAATCACCGTGATTTTTGGGTATTTGTATAGCAAAATCTTTTTTATGCAATAACTTTGATCATCACGTTAATGGGGAATTATTCATCCATAATATGCGACAGGACTGATTATGCCGGTCTAAAGCAAATGATTGGGAGGCCATATGGTTATAAGAAAATATTTTGGCATAGGCTTTTTATTTGGAGCAATCTTTCCAATTGGTGCCATTACACTTGAATTGCTTCTAAAACATCAAGGTTTGAGTTTACAAACACTCATACAGATACATGATGCAAACAAACTGCTCTATATGATTGACACTGCACCTATTTTTCTAGGTGTTTTTGCAGCAATTGGCGGTGTCAGCCAATCTCGTGCACTAGCGCTTAACAAAGAAAATCACACGCTCATTGCAGAAATAAAAAAATCCGAAACCTTTCTCTCTGATCAAAACGCACTGCAAAACAAACTGTTAACCCAGCTTAGAGATGGGGCTGATCAACTTTATCAGAACAATCGGCTCATAGAAGCTAAAGCAGAGACCATTTCAGCACTCGACGAAGCACTTCGACATAATAATCTCGGTGTTTCCTCTGACATTACTGCACTCACAGCATTTGCGCAACGTGCCAAAACACACTCAAGCGAAGCAGAAGCAGAAGCTTCCGATGCAACTGACTTTTTTAACAAGACTGCCTCATTGCTTCACAATATTGATCAATCAAACGAACAGCTTTTAAAAGTCGTTCATGAAGCAGAGACAACTGCCGCTGATTTGCTCGAATCTGCAAAGCAATTTGAAGATCGCTTGGCTGCGATCGGCGCCATTGCATCACAGGTCAACTTGCTGGCGTTAAACGCCTCTATTGAAGCTTCCCGCGCCGGTGAAGCGGGCAGAGGTTTTGAAGTCGTCGCCCAGGAAATCCGAAAACTTTCGATTCATACAACGGATGCACTTGCCAATGTTGAAACCCTTCAAGCGAAGCATTATCAGCACGTTAATCAGCTTCAAGATACGTTTTCACAATTTGAAGGCGCAATGTATCAAACGCGCGCCAGCTTGCAGGAGGGTGAAGCCTTTCGTCAAAAGTTGACAGAAAAAATGACAGGTGTTACTTCCCGCCTTGAAACAGTCCTTAGTGCAAGTGATTCCGAGCATGATCAGATTCATATTATTTCTCAAAAAAACAAAGAAACCAATGCACAGCGCATTATGATTTCAAATGAGCTCAAAGCAATCTTTGATCTTTTAACACAAAATGCAATGCTCATTCAGTCACTTCATGATATCGCGCCACATAATCCGCCATCTTGAATTTTCGTTTAAGTCCCTTATCATTCATATAACGTATCTTTCCAAAAATCTGGCGCTCTTGCCATGGTCGATCGTGTTTACCAAAGCACCATGCAATTCCCGCATAACCATTTGGATCTCTGCCGTCAAGTGCGTATTTATCGTTTAAATAGAGCATGGTCTGAAAAGCCTCATCAGGTGTTTTAGACCACTCTATTATTTTTTTCCCCCAATACATGCGCATGTAATTATGAACAGTTCCTTCCATGATAAGTTGTCGCTGCGCTGCATTCCAATAAGAATCATGTGTTTTTGCATCTTCAAAGTCTGAAAGTGAATAACAATAGGGACGTGTATCTCCAATGTGCACGATTAGCGTTTCCATGGCCCATTTAGGTAAAATCAATTCAAGCGCTTCATCATAGCCAGGTTCATAATAAACATAGTTAAACGCCAGCTCGCGTCTAACGACTAGCTGTTCGACAAACGTCTCGTCGTATGAACCCGTCTGGCGAAGCTGTTCAATAATTGTCACTGGCGAAATTTGACCAAAATGCAGATATGGGCTAAGGCCTGATGTCCGCATAAGATCCGGATTATTGCCATCATCTGCATAATCTGCGATTCCCGTTTCAATAAACTGCATCAAGATCGCCATTGCCTTTGAAAAACCGCCGATATAGCGCGATGATGCCGGCAGCGATTCACACTTTAACAAGTCCATCAATGATTCATCAATCGGTTTTGCCGTCTCACGCGTTTTATACAGGAGCTCCGGCAACGTAAAGGGCTTATCATAATAGGGCATAAGCTTGTGAATAGAAGCCCTAAGCACGTAAGCACCATAAGCCGACTTTGGATACGCTGCCATTACGGGTACCACCACATTGGTGGAGACTTGGACAACTTCACATAAAACGCTTGCAGCAACAGTCTGCTTTAACTGGCGCTCATATTTTAAATAAGCATCATCCATCACTAATAACGCCGCCGATCGGCAAACCGATTCTATAAAGGGTGCAGGCTCGCCAATGCGCCATTGCAACTCGCAGCCCATTGCACTCAGAGCCGCCGATGTCTCTGAGAGTCCTTCAAGCATAAATTGAAAATGCCGTGTATTCGCATTTGGGAAATTCGGCATGATGCAGAAGGCTACTGTCAATGGCAATTGCATTGCATTTGCACGTTCGATCGCATATGCCAAAGCGTGATTGTGTATCGTCCGCTGTGCAGACTGCATCCAGTAAACAACTTTGTTTGATTCAGATACCGGTTCTAATGCTGCTATTGATACGGAAGACTGCGCTAGCGGCGCACGATCACCGTTTTTTATTCCTTCCGTCTTCCAAATCTTTATTCTGCCTTCTTCAATCATCATCTACCTCAATTATGTGTACAAATTTTTCATCATCTCAACGATCAAACGCCAGCTTATGTTAATGAGCCGTTTGCTCTTTTAGATATTGTAAAAAATGTTCATCGCGCGTCTGTTCATTTTGAGCCATCCATGCTCTGGCACCCGCTTTGGCCTCGTGAATCGTTTCGTAAAAGTAGGTTTCACCAATGCGCTGTACAAACCCGTTTTTAGACATCATTTTATACGGCTGTGCCTGAACACCTGAAATCATAAGTTTCACATGATGCGTTCGACATCGTTTTTCAAGTCTTAAAAGTGCGTTAAACGCTGTCACATCCATGATTGGCACATGCCGCATCCTTAGGATTAATACCCGATAATCCTCTCTAAAATCACGCAGCGCCTCAACGAATTTATCTGCTGCGCCAAAGAAAAACGGCCCGTTAAGCTCATAAACGACGACATCTTTTTCCATCTTTTGAAGCGGCTCAGTCTCCTCGTCTTCAAAACGATCGGTCAGTAATATGCTGACATCTGCAGCATCTGCCATGCGCTTCACAAATAGAAATGCCGCCAAAATAATACCAACCTCTATCGCCGCCACCAAGTCGATCAGCACGGTAAGTGAAAAAGTCATAAGCAAAACGGCAACATCACTCTTTGGCGCCTGTAAAAGTGCTGCAAATTCACGCCATTCACTCATATTGTAAGCAACGATCATCAAAACAGCTGCCAGCGAGGATAATGGTATCAACTGTGCATAGGGCATAAAGATCATGACAATTAGAAACAGTACCGCTGCATGAACAATACCTGCAACAGGTGTGCGTCCACCATTTTTGACATTAGCCGCCGTCCTGGCGATCGCTCCAGTTGCGGGAATGCCCCCCATAATGCCGGATGCGATATTGGCGATGCCCTGAGCCACGAGTTCCATATTGGAACGATGTCTGCCGCCAATCATGCCATCCGAAACAACACATGCCAATAGCGATTCAATCGCACCGAGAACGGCAATCGTAAATGCAGGTTTCATGAGTTCCTTTAACCTTTCAATTGAAACCACTGGCAAATGCGGCATCGGCATTGCTCGCGACAGTTCGCCGAACTTTGCGCCGACTGTCATTACCTCTAAATGAAATACTTGCACCAAAAGCGTCGTCACAACGAGTGCGATTAAAGATCCCGGTATTTTTTTATTAAATTTCGGCCACAAGATGGCAACGATAAGCGCCAATATGCCCACAAACGTTGTCGAGAGACTCAGTTGACTGAAATGACGAATATACGCCCCCCATTTCTCGATAAATTCCGATGGAATCTCAGACAGATTGAGGCCAAAAAAATCATTGATCTGCGTACTAAAAATAACGAGGGCAATACCACTGGTAAACCCAGTCGTAATCGGGTAGGGAATAAATTTTATCAGACTCCCAAGTCCCAGTACACCCATCACAATAAGTATGATCCCCGCCATGATCGTCGCGATAATAAGGCCGTCTAGACCATATTGCACGACAATCCCATAGACGATCACCATAAAAGCGCCCGTTGGTCCGCCGATCAAAACACGACTGCCGCCAAAAGCAGAAATAAAAAATCCGGCGATAATAGCCGTCCATAACCTCATTTCAGGTGTAACGCCAGATGCAATTCCCAACGCAATTGATAGTGGCAATGCGATGATGGCAACGATAATTCCCGCTGTCACATCTGCGAGAAACTGCTCTCTATTGTAATCGCGCAAAGTCGTCCATAACTTAGGTATAAACTTTGACATAAAACCTCCTTTAAAGTTTCCAAAACAATTTTAGCACTGCCGCATCGCTTTGTATACAGTATATTTCAAAACAATATGTCATTTGTGTTTCAATGTTTTTTCAGATATAATATCCATGATATCCATACGGAGGTAATTATGATTATAAAGCTTCACCAAAAGCACTTAGATAAATATAAAAAGCGTTACCCGCTGCTTTTTAAAGAAGCATTAATGGGCGCACATCAATTGGAACAGCTTGATGAAGGAGCATTGCTCAAACTCGTTGACACCAACAACAAGTTCATTGCAACGGCCTACTATGGCAACCAAAATAAAGGCCTCGGCTGGGTACTTTCAAACCGAGAAAGTGAACGCATTGACGAACGGTTCTTTACCCGTAAAATCTATCAGTCTATTGAGAAGCGCTTGGGACTCTACAACAATCCAAAGACTAACTGCTTTCGCGTTTTCAACGGTGAAGGCGACGGTATTGGCGGTCTCACCATTGACTATTTCAACGGTTACTATTTGATTAATTATTACAGCAAGGGAATCTATCACTTTAAGCCGCTGATTGAAAAAGCACTTTCCAAAAGTGTTGAATACGATGCCATCTATGAAAAAACACGTTATGATGACGATGGCGATGACCTGTCAAGTGACGGTTTCGTCATGGGGAACCCTGCTGAATTCCCCATTATTGTCCGCGAAAACGATGTTCAGTTTGCCATTTATTTTAACGATGGTGCCATGGTCGGCCTCTTCTTAGACCAGCGCGACGTTCGACGCGCCATTCGTCATCAGTATACGAAAGGCAAAACCGTCTTAAACACATTTGCCTATACGGGGGCTTTTTCAGTATTTGCCGCTCTTGGGGGCGCCAAACAAGTTTATAGTGTCGATCTCGCCAATCGTACCAGTGATCGCGTTGTAGAAAACTATCAGCTCAATGGTATTGACCCCGAAACACATCCTGTTATTATTGAGGATATCTTCAATTATTTTAAATTTGCACAAAAGAAAAAATTGAAATACGATGTCGTCATTCTTGATCCGCCGAGTTTTGCAAAATCTAAGCAATTCACTTTCTCAGCAGAAAAAGATTATCCTGAACTGCTCGCAGATGCCATACGCATTACAGAACCTGGCGGCATTATTATCGCGTCAACGAACGCTGCCAGTTTCGATATGGCAAAATTCAAGCAATTGATTGGCAAAGGCTTCAACTTGGCTCGTGCGCGCTTTGAAATTGTTGAAACTTTCCAGCAGCCGCGCGATTTTAAATACAATCATGCCTATCCCGAAGGGAACTATTTAAAAGTACTCGCGATACGCATCGAAAAACCAAAATTGAAGATGCCATCACATTAGCAAGATTGCTCGCAGGGCCTTTAACAAGAATCGTACCTGTAAATTTAATACATTTTCACGTTTTTTCTAAACCGCTTTTCACCATCTAAAAAAACCGCTTTCTCTCGAAAGCGGTTTTCTAATTACTCTTAAAGTGCATTTTGTTGTCACAGCGGCATTAAGCGTTTTTGTTGCCCTTGTACTTAACGCGTTTTTTCTCTCTTCTATCGTAGTCTTTATTGAAGTCTTTTTTATAATCCTTTTTATAATTATTGCCATATACTTTTTTCTTACCCGCTTTTGCAGGCGCGATATTTACTTCACGGCCTTTGATCGTGCTGTTTGCCATGCGTTCAATGACGCGTTCCACATAAGAATTCGGAATTTCAACAAAAGAGAACGTATCAAAAATATCAACGCTACCGATTTTGCTGCCCTCAATGCCCGCTTCATTGGCAATCGCGCCCACCAAATCACGAACGCGGACATTGCTGCTATTGCCGACATTAATGTGAAGGCGCGTCATATTGCCGTTACGCTTACTGTTGCCGCGTCGACCGCCATCACGCCCGCCGTCTCTATCTCTTCGCATGTAGCTGGATCGATTGTTGTCAATAGAATCGATCTCAACTTTTTCTTCCATTTCGAGTTCCATTTGAACTAGCGCTGCCGCAACTTCAACAGCAGAATACGAGGACTCCGTAAAGGATTCGATGATTTCAATAAACTTCTGATCAATGCCTGAATCAATTTTATCTTTAACCTTGTTCAAGAATATATCACGCTTGATGGCTTCCAAATCGCTAATTTTAGGAATTGGATGGAATTTCATTTCAGATTTCGTATAACGCTGAATACTCCTGAGCAAATGATAATCGCGGTTTGTAATAAACGTAAAACTCTTGCCTTCACGACCGGCACGACCCGTTCTGCCGATACGGTGGACATAATATTCTTCATGTGTTGGCATGTCGTAGTTAAACACCGCTTCGACGTTGTCAATATCAAGTCCTCTTGCTGCTACATCGGTTGCGACGAGTAATTCGATATCACCGCGCTTGAATTTATTAATGACATTAATTCGAAGCGTTTGCTTCATATCACCATGAATTTTATCACAGAGGTAGCCCCTTGCCTGAAGCATATCGGCTACTTCATCCACACGTTTCTTGGTATTACAGAAGACAATGGATAATTTATAGTTATACATATCGACAAGGCGAGAGAGAATCTCGAGTTTGTCTCTGTCTTTAACTTCTAAATAAACTTGGCTGATATTTGGCGTCGTAAGTTCTTTATGCGCTACTTTTAATATCTCGGGTTCTGTCAAATACTTGTCGATGATTTTCAAAATTTCTGGCGGCATTGTCGCCGAAAAGAGCATTTTTTGTATATCGTGATCGACGGCATCCAAAACCATTTCAATATCTTCTCGGAAACCCATGTTGAGCATTTCATCTGCCTCATCGAGAATGAGCATTTTTAAATGATCTAATTTAAGTGTTTTTCTTCGAAGGTGATCCAATACACGCCCCGGTGTCCCGATGACGATTTGAACACCTTTCTTAAGCCCTCTGATTTGACGCTCGATATCCTGACCGCCAAATACCGGCAGAATATAAACACCTCTTTTAAATTTAGCAATTTTGTTAACTTCTTCCGATATCTGAACGGCGAGTTCTCGAGTCGGACAGAGCACTAACGCCTGTACGTTCTTTTGCTTAGGGTCCAACGTTTCGAGCATTGGTATGGCAAAAGCCGCTGTTTTACCTGTTCCAGTCTGAGCTTGACCAACGAGATCAATACCCGTCAATGCCGCCGGAATCGCCATTGACTGTATCGGTGTCGTCTCCTCAAATCCCATTTGCTCAACTGCTTTAACGATTTCTTTCGAAATCTCTAGTGCACTAAATTGTACTTTATCCATTCATAAATCCTTTCTTATTCCTTACTGATCTTCATTCGTGCCCCGCACGTGATCTTCATATTTGAAGCAAGTTTCCCTGCATATGTTTCGCTACTAAACAACACATTATATCATAGGTTATCATATTTCCCTACCTATTTTTTTAGTATTCTCACAATTATAACAAAAAAATAACGTTAAGTGAAGTTTTACCTAACGTTAAGGAAAGATTTTTCATTTTCGTGCGGTTATTTATCATGCTCACGATTAGAGAATTCAAGTTTTCATAAGCCCTAAAGCCTTATTTTCGTTTAACTGTACCCGATATCGCCAAACCAGTCCACTAGTCATTGACGTTATCTAATGTTCGTTGAATTCTGAACAGTCATATGACCTGTTCTCAGCATTCATTAAGGTTGTTTTACCTTAGCCATAAATGGGTTGAGGTCAAAGAACTGTTCCAGCAGTTGGGCTGATCTAATGGTGACATCTTCTTCAGCCAATATTTTTTGTGCCATGGCTTTATCGATAAAGACGATTTCAGCCTCTTCCTTATCTTCTTGATGCTGCTTTGAGGGGATACCGCTGTAATAGCCAAATGCGACATTGACGCATTCGTTAACAATCCCCACGGAAACATAGCGTGCCGGTGACAAGTGAACGAGTTCAAGTGATAGCCCCGTCTCTTCGAAAAACTCTCGTTTGGCTGTTGCCGCTAATTCCTCTCCCTGATTAATCAATCCTGCAGGGAACATGTAAACATAACCGCCTGCCGATACGCGAAATTCCTTGATCATTGCCACTTTCGTGTGCGTTTCATCAACGGCGAACACCATGACGCCGTCCGAAAAGCGTGATTTTTGAAAAATCTCGCTTTGAAGCCGATCCAATCCGGCTCTTGAAACCAATTCCCACTTTGCATCTTTACCTGACTTCGTTTTATAGCTGATTTCATAGGCCTTTAAATAATTGAGTTTTTCGATGCTTCGGACATCGGTGACTTTAAGTTTTGACATGCTATATTCCTCTCTCTCTAAAATGTCTCACGCTTTTTCATTGTCTTTTTTTCTAGTTTTATTATATAATATCTAAGGCTATTATATGAACGTTTTTAGGAAGGATTTCTGCATGAGCATACTCAATGTGAAAAACCTAAGTCACGGGTTTGGCGCACGCGCTATTTTTAACAATGTCTCTTTTAGACTTTTGAAGGGCGAGCACATTGGCCTCATCGGCGCCAATGGCGAAGGCAAATCAACCTTTATGAACATTATCACCCATAAGCTCGAACCGGATGACGGAATTGTCGAGTGGTCAAAACGCGTACGCTCAGGTTATCTCGATCAGCATACGGCACTTGAACCCGGCATGACTATTAAAGATGTCCTTGAAAGTGCTTTTCAATACCTCTTCGATATGGAAGCTGAAATGAACGACTATTATATGAAAATGGGCGATGTTGAATCTGAGGAACTCGAATTGCTGCTCGAAGAAGTCGGCACGATTCAGGATATTCTCGATCACAACGATTTTTATATTATTGATGCAAAAGTCAACGATGTCGCCAAAGGGCTGGGGCTCTTGGAAATCGGACTGGACAAGACTGTCGAGAGCTTAAGCGGCGGCCAACGCACGAAGATACTCTTGGCAAAACTACTGCTTGAAAAGCCGGATATTCTCTTACTTGATGAACCAACAAACTATTTAGATGAAGAACATATTGAATGGCTCAGACGCTATCTTCAGGGATACGAAAATGCCTTTATCCTCATCTCACATGACATTCCATTCTTAAACAGTGTCGTCAATCTTATTTACCACATGGAAAATCAGGAACTCAATCGCTATGTCGGCGACTACGATAATTTTCTTCGCATTCACGAAGCAAAGAAAAAGCAGCTTGAAGCAGCTTATCGACAGCAACAACAGGAAATATCAGAATTAGAAAATTTTGTCGCTCGAAATAAGGCACGTGTCGCAACGCGAAACATGGCTATGTCAAGACAAAAGAAACTGGATAAAATGGATCGTATAGAGCTCGCGCGTGAAAAGCCAAAGCCGGAATTCAATTTTAAAACCGCCCGAACTTCCGGTAAGCTCATCTTTAAAGTAACGGATCTCGTCATCGGTTACGATTCGCCGCTTTGCCGTCCGCTCAACCTCCTGATGGAACGCGGTCAAAAAATTGCAATCACAGGGGCAAACGGGCTTGGCAAGACAACACTGCTGCGTAGCATCCTCGGTGAAATCCAAGCGCTCTCAGGCGATGTCGCACTCGGCGAACATCAATTCATCGGCTACTTTGAACAAGAGATTAAAGAAGCAAACTACAAGACATGTATTGAAGAAGTTTGGGAATCTTTCCCCGCCATGACACAGTATGAAGTCCGTGCTGCCCTTGCAAAATGCGGCTTGACAACACAGCATATCGAAAGCAAAGTTGTCGTCCTCAGCGGTGGTGAACAAGCCAAGGTCAGACTCTGCAAGTTAATCAATCAAGAAACCAACTTCCTCGTACTCGATGAACCGACCAATCACTTAGATGTCGATGCAAAAGCTGAGTTAAAAAGAGCACTAAAAGCTTATCCTGGTTCTGTGCTGCTCATTAGCCATGAACCAGAGTTCTATCAGGATATTGTGACAGATATCTGGAATTTAGAACAATGGACGACGAAAATCGTTTAGCATTATAACAAAAGGCTGTCAAATAGCGCATCATCCCGATTTAGCCCAATACCATCATTGGTTGTTTGCTAAATTGGAAAGCGCTAATTGACAGCCTTATTTTTAGCTGCGCTTCGCTTTACCCATTACCCTTTTATTGACTTTGCTGCTTCTTCTTATAAGTCTCTTTCTCTCTTTTATATCTTTTATTACTCTTTATCTATGCTTGTAGCAACGCTATTTTCATCACCTTGGCAAAGCACTATATACCACGGCTATTCAGCGATCTCTATGTTTTGATAAATCGCCGGCACATTGATGTTGCTAAAACCAACTGCTCCGATGCCATAAGCGCCATCTCTTGCCGAAAGCGCTTTCTGGTCGTCGACATAGATGGTTATTTTATTGCCATCTGCAACAACCTTAATGTCATATACGGTTCTAGGGGATATACTCATCGTCTTTTGCGCGATAACATCATTCATATTTGGTGCGGCACTAATCAGCGAAACACTGCCTTTAGTCCCAGATCGATCAGGAGTGAGCATCACAGCATAGCCGTAATAAGAACCATCACCCATACCCGAATCAACCGCTCTAAAGACAACCCCCGCTTGGTTTACAGCATTTGCCTTAGAATCGTATAAAGTAATTTTAGATTCAATGGTACCATTTGAAAACAATACATCATTAAACAACATCAGTGATGCTTTATTATCATCGGAAACTGCATAGATTGAATCCGTATAAGCACGGTTTAACGAGAAGGCACCACTGATCTTTTTGGCAGACGGCATTGTCGCGAATTCACTGGAAAGTGACATTACCTTCTCCCCCGTGCCTTCATCTGCTGATTCTACATCATCGTAAGATGGTTTTTCGACGCCTGATTTCTCAGCCAGAGTCTCTGTATTGACACTAGCTTCTTCAACGGCGCCCGTGAGTTCTGCTCGCATTGCCGCTTCTGATGTATAGGCTTTAATATAGACAGCCCCATTCCGATAAGCTGCATATGATTTTACTTCTGTCTGATTAATAACTTTTCGAATGAGCGATGCGAGCGCATCATCGCCGCCTGATACTTTCATAATCGGCTTAATAACAGAGCCAACCACAGGAATAGCATAAATAGCTTCTGTCAGGATAACACCCATATCGCCATCACCTAAGACGTCATTCAGCGAAACTTCTTTTGTATCCTTTTTCTCTTTGCCGTTTTTATCAGTATGTTTACTCTCTAAAATAATGGCAGCATTATTGATAACATCTTTGATATCATCACGCGCCCCATTGCTGATCGGATCGCCTAACGGTACGAGGTCGTTGATACCATCCTGAATACCGTCAGCAACTTCAAAGGCAATATCACCTGGACGTTCAAAATCGTTATTGTACATAACTTCTAGGTTCTTTGGATTATTGACCACGGCAACAAAGGCCACTTCCTCTTTGTTAAGTGCTTTTTTCGTCGTAGGTATAATTTGTTCGCCACTCTTCAACGTAACCGTAAAGTTATCTCTTAAACCATATTTCAGTCCGGTCACCATTACCAAATAATGACCGTCTGGCTGCATCGTTTCCGAGTTCAACTGATAGGTAAACGAGAGTCCGTCAACATCACTGTCCGGCACAATCCCATCTGCAAATGGATCAATATCAATCAAACCATAAGATAAGGCCACATCGTCAATGGCATCGGCAACGCGATCACCATAGAACATTGAATACGGTAGCATATCAGCGATATAGCCCCCCGGTGATACTTGTCCTGAAGCTTCCGACAATTCTGAAATACAATAATTCGCCCAGTAGTTGGTCAAACCGATATCTTTGAGTGTTGCTTTTAACGCCGCTTCTGCATCTGCCGGCAATTTCTTTTCTCTAACGTTTAAGCCATAGGTATAATGTCCTGAAACGGTATTATTGACATTGGTTACGGTTGTCATATCCATTTTTAATACCGGCAGAAGATCCAGTTCTGACAGGTTTTCATTGCTTCTCAATAAATCATCGACAAAATTGTCGACATCTTTATAAGCGCGCTTTAACCAGACTTTTGAATCGCCATAGGCATTGTCCAGCCAATCCGAAGAATCATCTAACGCATTGCCCGTCCAATCTGTTGCATCATCGACGGCATTTTCCGTCCAGTTTGATGCATCATCGACAGCGTTTTCCGTCCAGTTCGTCGCGTCATCATACGCATTCTCTGTCCAGTTTGTCGCATCGTCATACGCATTTTCCGTCCAATTTGTCGCATCATCGACAGCATTTTCCGTCCAGTTTGATGCATCATCAACAGCGTTTTCCGTCCAGTTTGACGCATCATCGACAGCATTTTCCGTCCAATTTGACGCATCATCAACGGCATTCTCCGTCCAGTCCGATGCATCATCGACGGCATTCTCCGTCCAGTTCTTAGCTTTTTTGAATGCACCGCCAATGCTCCATGCATAAGTTGGAACAGACTGGCCAAAGATGAGTGCTACGATTAGTGTCATCATTATGCCTTTTCTAAACATGTGGTCCTCCAGCTATTTAAAATATTTTCAATAATTATACCGCAAGATAGGACTAAAGGCTGAGAATCTATCTAAATTGTAAGACTCTTTGTAACATTTGATAATTTTTATCATGTTTGCTGTGGTTTTGCTTCTTTTTTGATAAAATGGATTTAAAAGCACTTTTTAAAGCGCGACAAGTTTTCATCGCATTGTCACAGCGCTTCCAACATTCTAAGTACATTGAGGAGGCAATTTGAAATCGTATACACTCTTTGATATCATCGGCCCCATTATGATTGGCCCTTCCAGCTCTCATACTGCCGGCGCCTGCCGTATTGGCTACACACTCCATCACATTATTAAAGCACCGTTAAAATCCGTCGACTTTACGCTCTATGGCTCGTTCGCCAAGACTTATGTCGGTCACGGCACTGATTTGGCACTGCTCGGCGGAATATTGGGGTTTAAACCCGATGACAAACGAATTGTCAATGCAAAGGAAATCGCACGCGATTCCGGTTTGTCATTCTCCTTTAAGCCGTCTAGTGATGAAACGCGCCACCCGAATACTGTCAAAATAAATGTCATTACCGAAGATGGGAAGCCATGGGAAGCAATCGGCGAATCGATTGGCGGCGGTAAAATGCAGCTTATACAAATCAATGGCATTGACATTCAGTTCACTGGTGCATACAACACGCTGATCACCCATCATCAAGATACTCCGGGCATGCTCGCACAGATCACCGCTGTTATTTCGAAGCACGCCATCAACATCGCCAATATGAAATTATACCGCGAATCACGCGGCCTTAAAGCGATTGGAATTATTGAAATGGATGAAGATATCCCCAAAAGTGCCATTGAACAGCTCAGCGTTATTGACGGCGTCAGTTATGTTACACTGATTGAAAGAATTTACGAATAAAGAGGAGACTGCGACATGATCTATCACAGTGCTAAAGAGATTCTACAACAATGTCAGGAAACCAATTTGCCGCTTCACCAGCTCTCGCTTAATGCAGAATGTCAACTGACGGGAAAATCACCTGAAGATATCCGCATCTACCTTGGCGATGTATTGGCGACAATGTTTGAAGCCATCGAGCTCGGTCTTGACGCCGCACATCCTGAATATAGAGGCAAAATCATTGGCGATGACGGCATTAAACTGGCAAAGCGAGAAATGCCTCTATGCGGCGAGACAATTTCAAAGGCAGCGCAGTATGCGCTCAGCACCATGAAAGTCAATGCCGGCATGGGGCGAATCGTCGCTTCGCCTACAGCAGGATCCTGCGGCGTGATGCCAGCCGTTCTCAAAACGTTGAGCGAGCAGCTTACACTTTCAGAAACCGATTTAATCAACGGTTTGCTCGTCGCGAATATCATCGGTTCCATCGTCGCCCGAAATGCAACCATTTCCGGTGCAGAAGGCGGCTGTCAGGCTGAAGTCGGCACAGCGTCTGCTATGGCGGCTGGTGCAGCCGTCTATCTAGCGGGCGGCACCGCTGAGCAAGTGTTTCACGCGGGCGCCATGGCCTTCAAGAACTTGCTTGGGCTCGTCTGCGACCCCATTGCAGGACTCGTCGAGAGCCCCTGTGCCAAGCGCAATGCAATGGGGGCAACCAATGCACTGCTATGTGCCGAAATGTCCCTTGCCGGTATCGAGAGTATTGTTCCTTTCGACGAAGTTGTCGAAGCCATGCGCCGGGTTGGTCAAGTAATGCCTGTTGCATTACGCGAAACGGCACTCGGCGGATTAGCCGCGACACCAACAGCCGTACAGATTACGACGGATCTATTTAAAACATCATCAACTTTATAAAATGAATATCACAATTAAGACCGGGATCAAAACGCATGACAATGCTTGCCTTTATTGGGATTACATCGACAACACCCAATATCTTTTGCTGTCATTTGGATAACCTGCCATTAAAAAAGGATGCCTCTATGGGCATCCTTTACGCGTTTTTCTGTTTGAAGTCATTCTATCAACGATAAATCGCTGATATCAATATGACAGTAACCGCCGGGATTCTTATCGAGATAGTGCTGATGATACGTTTCTGCTGGAAAGTATTTGCCAAGCGGTACGACTTCAGTCACAATTGGTTTGTCATAATGCTTCTGCTCTGCTGCCATCGACTGCTGAATAACCGGCACATCATCAGCGTCCATATAGTATATGCCCGTGCGATACTGCGAACCAACATCTCCCCCCTGTCTGTTAACGAGTGTTGGATCAATCACTTTCCAAAAATGCTTCAACAGCGTTTCAAGTGTTGTCGCTTCCGGATCATACTTGAGCTTCAATACTTCCGCATGTCCTGTCGTATGTCGACACACTTCTTCATATGTTGGATTGTCAGCCGTGCCGTTGGCATAGCCGACTTCTGTCTGAACAACACCGGAAAGCTGCTGAAAATAAGCTTCCATCCCCCAGAAACATCCCCCGGCTAAAACGATTTGCTTCATGGCATACCTCTTTCTCATGCGCCCGCTTTTGGGGCTGTTTGTCATTGGTCGCGGTCAGGCTTTAGAAAAGCGCGTGCCGGCAGACCTTCAACACCTTCGATTTTCAACGGCATACACATCAATGTATAACGCCCTGCTTCGATATCTGCAAGTGCCAGACCTTCGATAATATAAATCTCTTTGCCAAGCAAGATGCGATGCGTCGGGTGATCTGGATGACTGCGTTCAATGCCCAACGCGTCAATCCCAACGGCCTTTACGCCTGCTTCTGCAAGCCACTGCGCGCCTGATGGATCCAGATAATCAAAGTTTACATCAAAAGCTTTTGCAAAGCTGTTATGTGTTTTTAGAATAACAATATCACCCGGCATCACCTGATACGGCGCCAAATCATCCGCAGTAATGTTCGAATGATCTAAGCGGCTAAAATCAAATACGACGCAGGCACCGTTAACCGCAGCGACATTAAAAACAGACGAATCATGACCATCTGCCAGTATATGCTTGGGCATGTCCACATGTGTTCCAAGATGAAGATCTATCTCAATACTTCCCTCTTGATAACCGTTGATAACATGGGTCGCTCTGCTAATAAACTTTGGCTTCTTTTCTGTTTTATTCTTATAGACGATCATATCCGGATAGATCGCCATGGATATGTCCAGCCATTGTTTCATATTTTCACCTCTTTCCAAAGTGTTTCAAGTTTTGCGAGAATCGCCGTTTGATTTTCGTAAATCACCAGTGGTTCAAAATGTTTTATCATTTCGAGTGCATCAATGATTTCCCATGAAGCTTCAATTTCGTCCCATCTGGTAAACAGCGATGCATCATCGTGAATAACATCGAGTATAAGCTTTTCATAGGCTTCCGGCGTATTGCCAATTGTATTGCAAAGGTGACAATAATCCAGCTTCATTGGCATTGCATAAGCTTGAAGTCCGGGCGCTTTGCCATTAAACAATATTTCAATGCCCTCTCTAGGATAAACTTCAATCACCAATTGATTTTTTTCAGGCTGTCCCTTTTCAAAAAAGAAAGACGAATCTTTGAAGGTAATGACAATTCGAAACAATTTTTCATCCATTTTTTTGCCTGTAATCAAATAAAAAGGTGTGTGCTGCCAACGACTGGTGTTAATATAGAGTTTCAGTGCAGCAAAAGTCTCCGTCTTAGACCCGCTTGGGATACCCTTTTCATCTAAATACCCCGCATACTGGCCAAACATGATGTCATCAGACATGACAATTCGCTGGAGTACTTTTACTTTTTCATCTTTAATCAATCGATCGTTTAGACCCGTCGGCGAATCCATCGCCACTAGCGCCAATGTCTGAAATAGATGATTCTGAACCATATCTTTCAGCGCACCAGACTGATCATAATAGCCGCCGCGCTGTTTGACCGTCTCAGATTCATAAGCGATGATCTTAATATGATCAATGTGTTTAAAATTCCAAATATTTTCGAAAATTTTATTCGCAAATCGCACGATCAGAATATTTTGCAGCATTTCTTTGCCAAGGTAATGATCAATGCGGTAAACTTGACTTTCATCAATAGACTGCAACAGCATTCGATTGTATGATTTCGCACTGGCAAGATCTTCACCAAATGGCTTTTCAAAGACGATTTTACTCCGCAAATCCCCTCTGACGACGATATGATTTTGAATCAGCCCTTCCGCGATAATCGGAAAAAACCTTGGTGCCGTCGCCAAATAAAAGATTTTATCACGAAGTTGACCCGCATAATGCGTTTTAAGCATGGCTGAGAAGGCTGAAAAAGCATCGATGTTGGAAAAATCCATGCGATAGTATTGAATATGCACTTTAAAAACGTCCCATTCTGCATAATCACCTTGCATGCCCGCTTCAATTTCTGCAATAAAGCCAGCATCGTCATAATCACGACGTCCAATGCCTAACACCGTAAACTCCTCAGGCAGCTGAGATTCTATATAGAGATTGTAGAGCGCTGGAATCAGTTTCTTTGTCGTCAAATCACCTGTTGCCCCAAAAATGGTAAATATCATGTTTTGCCTCCAAAAGGATTTCTATTGCACTCATTTAGGCTTTATAGATTTTATGACCGCCAAACTGATTGCGCATTGCCGCCAGGGCTTTTTCACTAAAATGCGCTTCATCTTTTGATTTGTAACGCGCAAAGAGCGATTGGGTGATAACTGGTGCTGAAACTTTAAGCCGCAACGCTTCAGCCAATGTCCAGTCGGCTTCGCCAGAGGCATCTACTTTACCCAAAATTCCCTCTAAAGACTGGCTTTCTGAAAATGCCTGATGCATCATTCGCATGAGCAGGCCTTCTATAATTGAACCGTTGCTCCACACTTTTGAAACCAATTCAAAATCAAGGTCGTATTCACTTGCCTTTAAAATATCGAACCCCTCGCCAATTGCCTGCATCATACCATATTCAATACCATTGTGTATCATTTTCACATAGTGACCACTGCCGGAAGGACCAAAATAGCCATAACCGTCTTCTACGGCAATCGCCTTTAAAATAGGTTTAATATACTTGACGGCTGCTGAACTGCCGCCTGCCATGAGGCACGCACCAAATCGAGCACCTTTGACACCGCCAGAGGTTCCGACATCGACAAAGTCAATGCCCATTGCCTTCAGGTTTTCACTGCGCCTAACGGTATCCTTGTAGTTGGAATTGCCGCCGTCAATAATGATATCACCTGCTTTGAGCAGTGGCACTAATGTATCAATCATCTGATCGACGGGGTCGCCCGCAGGCACCATCAGCCAAACGACCTTTTTATCATCCAGAGCATTGATAAGTGCTGGAACAGAATTCACACCGTTTACACCATATTGTTTAATCTCGTCCACCTTGGACAAAGAACGATTGGTAACCACCACGTCTATGTTGTGATCTTTCATATTTTGCGCCAGTGCATAACCCATTTTACCAAGTCCAATTAGTCCTATTTTCATAAAGCTACCTCACTTTAGTTTTTTTCACATTTACCCATTTATAATGAATAAAAACGCCCTTGCATCAGGCGTTTTCGTTAAGTATCGGTTACATTCAGTTATGCTTTTAGCAACTCGACATATTCCCGATCTGTCTTAATAATATGCATGACGAGCCAATCGGATACAAATGTCAATAGTTCCACGAGAACGCCCTTTTGATCTGAATCAATTTTCTCGAGATTTGAAAAATACTTTTCAAGCTTCTTGACGAATAGCTTATGTTCAAATTTATGTGCGCTGGAACCAATGAAGCCCTTTGCATCAAAGGCCGCTTCTTCATAGGCAAAATGCGTTACAGTATAATTCTCAAGCTGTTTTAACATCGCCATTATTTCATCATAATAATCAGTCTGCGTCTGGTCAGTAATCATTTCTGAAAGTGCTCCGCCAATCTCTACGAGCTGCTTATGCTGACGGTCAATTTCAGGAATGCCAAATTCAAACTCCGGTTTCCATGCTAACATGTTTCCCTCCCATAATAATCTGCTTTTACGATAATACATAATAATTATCATACACCTTTTTGGAAAAAAACACACTAGCATTTCGTAAACATTTTGTAAAGGTTATAATATTGCAACGCTTACAATCACCAATTTTCTCTTACATTAATTGATAATTTTCGATTAAAAATATCAATGTGGAGTGGAAAATGCGGTCCCGGTTCACCATCCAAATCTGAGCTAATCAAGTTTTCTGCACTGACTTCTATATGACTTGCCTGAAAATATTCAATATAGGGACTCTTTGGATGCTCGCCATTCCACACCTTAACGAGAAGTGGCATAATTTCAATCAGTGGACACTGTTTAAAAATTAGAATATCAAAACGGCCATCCTGAACATCTGAATAAGGTGCCAGTTTTCTAAAGCCGCCTGCCGATTTGCCATTCATAATCAGCGCAAAAAAAATCTCACCTTCAAAGGTATGGTGTTCTGTAACGAATTTGATTGGAACCGGTTTGAGTTTCGGCAATTCTTCAATGCCCTTAATGTAATAGGCGAGCACTCCCAACGTATTTTTCACTTGTGGATTAACTTTTTGTCCCACTTCTACAAGGTTGCCAAAACTCGCAACATTGACGAAGTAACGGCCGTTGACGCAGCCAACATCACACGGCGTATAATGATCGCCAAGCGCAATCTCAATCATTTCTTCGAAGTGAAATGGGATTTGAAACATCTGTGAAAAATCATTCGCCGTTCCAACGGGAAAAATGGCAATTGGTTTTTCGACGCCTGCTGTCATCAGCATATTAATCATCTTGTGGATGGTGCCATCCCCGCCAGCGATGATTACTTTCGCCACCAATTGCCATGATACTGACTGCATAAACGCATGTGTTACGCCGTCATCTCCTAGTCTATGGGGAATCAGCACTTTGCCATTACGCTGAAAGGCAGCTATGACCTCGTCTAAACGCGCTGAAAAAGTGCCGTTCCCTGAATTTGGATTGTAAAATAAAATAGTCATGTACAGCCTCTTCTACATTTTAACTGTATTGACGAGATATTGCGTTTGACATTTACTGCAAGTAACACGCAATTTTCCTTTCCCTTTCGGTACGCGTGATCGGTGCTGACAAGTCGGACAAGTTTCGACCGTATAATCCAAAATGTGTTCAATACGCTTTAAATCCAATCCAACGATACTTTCGCTGCCGACAATAAAAGCTGGTACACCCATGATTTTTAAATTCATAAGCTCCTGTCTTGCCATCGGATCTCTTGAAACATTTTTCTCAGTGTATTTAAAACCACTGTTTTTCAAATAGTCTTTTGCCGTCTTGCAGTGTGGGCAAGTCTCGCTCGTATACATAATAATTTCTTTCATCCACATACACCTCGCTTTCACCGGGATGAAATGACATTGCTCTTCCGGCAATTGATTGATACCCAAAATGGCGTTCAATAATCATCATACCTCCCAACAACAACGAAAAATGGGACTATAGCAACAAATTTATACCTTTTGCAAGTACTTTTTTAATAACTGTCGACAGTGCCAAAGCCTCTAATTCATCAGTGCTGCACCATCGCACTTCTGGAAAATCAATTAAGTTGGCATCCTTTGCTTCAAAGCAAAAAATGTGCACATCCCATATGAGATGTGTAAAAACATGTCGTACACGTCCTGTCGATCTTCCCTCTGACAAAACGAGTTGAAAATCTTCGGCAAGCTGTGTTCGCAGCGCATTTTCTTCCACCAAATCGGGCACAAACGGCAGTGACCATAGTCCATGCAGCAGTCGACCTTCCACTTGTTTAAAACACAAGAGCTTATCCTCATGCCAAATAATGCCCATGCCAATGGTTAAATGCTTTTGTTTGATTTTCTTTGTCTTGACGGGAAAAGCCGTTTCCATACCATCGGTGTACGCCTTGCAACACCCACTTACTGGACATTGATTACACTTCGGATTTTGCGGGGTACACACCATTGCACCAAGCTCCATAAGCGCTTGATTAAACACACCTGATTCTTCTGGAACCAATGGCGTCAATTTTTCTCGAAAACGTTTTGCTGTCTTTGGATCTGCAATATCGTCCGATAATGCATAAAGTCGTGCATAAACCCGCAGTACATTACCATCCACCGCTGGAACCCGCCTATCAAAAGCAATACTGGCAATGGCGCCAGCTGTGTAGGGACCAATGCCGGGAAGCTTTAACAAGTCATGGTACTGATCTGGGAATACACCGCCGTGCTGCTGCCATACAACATCAGCACACCGCTTTAAATTACGCGCTCGCGTATAATAGCCAAGCCCCTGCCAAAGCCTCAGCACATCATCTTCCGTTGCCTCTGCCAATGACTGAATTGTTGGAAAAGCTTCAATAAACTTTTGATAGTAATCGATTGTCGTTGCAACCTGCGTCTGTTGAAGCATAATCTCCGAGAGCCAAATATGATAAGGCGCGCGATCATGTCGCCAAGGTAAGTCCCGTTGATTTTCCCTGTACCATTGGCATAGTGTTTCTACCCACATTTCATTATCCCTCTTTTCATTGCACTCATCCAATGCTGCGATCGCCTCTTCTGATACAACCACAGCGATTAAAACAGCTCAGATGGTGTATATATATAACATAAGCAGTTGTCGAAAGGAGGCGATCTCATGCAAACACCGAAGATTAAGCTGCGTGCAAAGTACAGTGCATTAAAAATTGCCGCTACTTATGCTGCAATCGGCGTCCTATGGATTTTGACTTCCGATAAAATACTCTCTTATTGGGTCAGTGATGCAGATGCCTTTTTTAAAATCAGTATCTATAAAGGCTGGTTTTTCATTTTCATCACTGCCATACTGCTCTATGTGCTCATTCAAAACAGTGTTAAAGACTATATCGACCTATCTGACAAGCTCATGGACAACTTAAGTGAATTAAAACGTGCCGAGATGATGCTGAACCGCAAAATCAATGAACTCGTCGAAACTGAAGAAAAGTTGAGTGCCAGTGAGGAACGCTACCGTCTCGTACTTGAAAGCGTTAAATCAGGTGTCTGGGATTATGATATTAATAGTGACACCGTCTTTTTTTCTTCGCGCTTTTACACCTTGACAGGTCGAGAAAAATTAGAAGAAACACATCCATTCTCATTCTTCATGCAGCTCATTCACCCTTCAGATCAAGCGGGCTTTTTAAAATCGCTTCAAGACTATCTTGATCGCAAAACATCAAAGTTCCAAGTTGAATTTCGCCTAAAGGACGTTGACGATCATTATCTTTGGCTTGCGAGCTCTGGCAAAGCTGTCTGGGATGGCGACACGCCGCTAAAAATGGTCGGTTCACTGATGGATATTACCGCCTCAAAAGCAGATCAGGATAAAATATTGGAACTAGCCTATTATGACAGTGTAACACATTTGCCGAATAAGGCAAAACTCGAAGATTTTACCAACACGTGGTTAAGTCAGCACCATCAAAAATTGGCATTAATCTATCTCGATATCGACAATTTCAAAATGATCAATGACGCCATTGGTCATAAGCTCGGTGATGCATTTCTCATTCAAATCGCCGAGCGGCTAAAAACACTTAAGCCACACTTGCAAATGATATCCAGAATTGGTGGAGATGAATTCTGCTTTGTTGTAACGCAATTTGAAAACCGTTATCAGCTGCATGCGCTTTCAGAAAAAATACTCGAACTGATTCGAACGCCTTGGCATTCAAATGACCGAGAATTCTTCATCACCGGCAGTATTGGAATAGCCATTGCACCAGATCACGGCAACAATCTCGACACTTTGCTGAAAAAAGCCGATACGGCCATGTACGCTTCAAAAAATGCCGGTCGCAATCAATGCACACTTTTTCACGAACAGCTGCACGATGTCGTTCTTGAATATGTTTATCTCCAGAGCAACATGAAACGCGCGCTTGAAAATGAAGCATTTACCATCTACTATCAGCCTCAGTTCAATATCGACAACAACTCCTTAAAAGGAGCCGAAGCATTGGTGCGATGGCAGGATAAAGATCTTGGTCTCATCTCACCGGATCGCTTTATCGGCATTTCTGAGAAAACCGGTTTTATCAAACCGCTCGGACTTTGGATTATTGAGGCAGTCTTCAAAGATCTATCTGCTTGGCGTCATCGTCATTACCCCATTATCGATGTTTCCGTTAATTTATCTGCCGTTCAACTACATGCATCAGATTTTATCGAATCTGTTACCGCAATTGGTGACCGCTATCAAATTGATCCCACTATGATTATCTTTGAAATCACAGAAAACGTTGCAATAGACGGGAATCCTGCTGTCTTACACACACTCGAAACACTTCGCGAAAAGGGGTATCGTATCGCACTTGACGATTTTGGCATCAACTATTCATCGCTTAGCTATTTAAAGCGGCTGCCAATCGATATCATCAAACTTGATAAAACATTTATTTCACAAATTGACAAAGATCCACTCGACTTGGCAATCAGCCGTTCTGTGATCAGCCTTGCCCATGAAATTGGCTTATCCGTTGTCGCAGAAGGCGTTGAACGAATTTCTCATTATAACATTCTAAAAGAACTCTACTGCGACGCGGGCCAAGGCTATCTGTTCAGCCGTCCCATCGATGCAGTGTCCTTTGAAAGGGATTACCTAGATCGTACGATTATCCCATTTGATATACCTGAAAATTAAAACTGTTTTTATCACCCGAATCCATCACATTGTACGGTATTCGCATACCGGAGAAAGTCCATTGCTGGATAGAGTAGGCGGGTGACATTTCACCCGCCCCTCATCAAACCGTGCATGCGGTTTTCCCGCACACGGCTTTCCGACAACCTTCTTTCGTCTGCATGCGCTAACCAGCGAGCTTTACAAG
>NZ_JAHBCL010000002.1 GCF_018390735.1 Fusibacter paucivorans | reverse complement strand
AGATTTGCCGCCGGCTTTCTTCAGATTCCTCGTCGCCAAGGACACCCTTGCCTTAAGCTATACACTTCCCACTACCAGGGTGTGTTAGGGACTCTCACCCGTTAGATTACGCCCATACCGGGCACACCACTAAAAAGAGCTATCTTCGCATTGTTGAAGATAGCTCTTTCTTTCATTTTATCATTTCTATTCTATTGCCACGACGATCATTATCTTAAACTCTATCCCGACATTTGGTATCATGTTGTACCAAAAATCTGAAGGATTTGATGAGACGCTCTTCTATCTCATCTGTTCAATACATCCTGCAAAACAGAACATGTCAATCAACACGCTATGCTTCCTCTGTATTTGCTGCCAGCGTTTTATCAATTGCAATCTCGGTTTTTCGAGGCTGGCTAAACAAATAGTAATCCATAGATGCTACCGTTTCAAACCCTACGGACTGATAGAGTCCCAATGCCCTTTCATTACTTGCCTCAACTTGAAGTTTTATTTGCGAAACATGTTCATCTTTCAGCATTTTTATCGCCTTCTGGAGTATTATACGGCTGAAACTTCGCCCTCTATAGGTTGGCAAAACGCCCAGTCCGTAAATACCGCCGACATTACGATCTACCTCAATGCTGACTTTGCCAATGACTTTGTGTTGATATTCTGCTAAATAAGTTCGTATCCCTTTTGCTTCTTCTGCTTCAGGCATCGTCATCTGTGTTTCATCAAAATCACAACAAAAATACAATGAATTTTGATAAGCAATTTCTGCTGCGTCTCGATCGGTGGCCTTTCTCAACATAATCGTGCCCTGCAGGAGATCATCTGCCTCAAATCGATTTAAAATCATCTCAAACTCCGTATGAGAGTAAGCGCCGTTATGCATTTGTACAAAGGACTGACCTCCAATAGACAAACGGTCTGTGAGCAAGAGAAGCCCCCTATTTTCAAGCTGATGCCACGATAAGACAACCAGTTGAAACAGTGTCGAAAAAATTTTTCTGCGTCGAAATTCTGGATGCACCATGCCGTTGACTTCAAGTGGTGAATTCCCAAAGTTGCAGATACCTATATACCCTACAAGCTGCGCTCCCTCATAACATAGAAATTCCGAATAACTTCCGCGGTTCGCAACGGTTTTCCATGTCTCAACCGCATTCTTTAATGGCAACACAACCGGTGTCAAATCTGGATTCTGCTTGCCGCCCAGCTCAAGTTTTAATGTAACGTGATCTCTCGCAGCACAAAAAGTTGCCAAATTATCAATCAAATCATACAAGGCTTCGTTTAATCCCTTATAAATCTCTATTTTCATCATACCCCTCTACGCTCCCCTTTTGCTGCATCCATTTATGCTATACTGTTATTTCTTAATATAAAGGCCGCTGCGTCAGTGCTGTTGTATTCGCACTGACAAGTCTTATCAGCGCTTCTGGTTCAATAACCAACTGTATGCCTATTTTGCCGGCACTGACAACAATTTTTTCAAGATGCAGACAAGATGCATCTATATAGGTTGGATAATGCTTTTTCATCCCGATGGGAGAACATCCTCCTTTTACGTAACCAGTCAATGGTGTAATTTCACTGACATGCACCATTTCAACACGTTTAGCGCCAACGACCTGCGCCGCCGATTTTAAATCCAGCGTTTCTGCAACCGGTATGACAAAGACATAGATTTGATTGCCATTGCCGCGTGTCACCAATGTTTTATAGACATTTTCCATCGGCATATCAATTTTCGCTGCAACCGATACGCCGTCAAGTGCGCCATCATCCGTTGGATACGTCAACACTTCATGTTTTATACCTTCGGCAGCAACGATGCGCAAGGCGTTGGTTTTTACTGTTTTTGATGCTTTTCCCATTCTGTCACCTCGTTATCATCGTACAACTTTATTTGGTATTCGTAAATACTTCAAAACGAATTTGAAGTCAATATGCTTTACGTCTTCGTACCGATGACGCAAGCCAAATGTCTCACTATTCTAAAAAAACTCGTATTAGCATACCAATAGGCATGTTAACACGAGCTTTTTTAGAAACATCACTATTTAATTTCGAGTTTAAGGTAACGATGTCATTTCTCAAATAATAAATTTATCGGAAATATACGCATTTTTACAGCTTCACGCAATGCCAACAGTGTAATCAAAATACCGAATCCGCCAAAAATAACATGCAGAATATTCACATTTTGCAGCATTATGCACTGAATGACAATCCAAGCCATCAGGATAACACCTGAAACACCGCTGCTATAGCACCACTTGTCCGGCAAGATAAGAAATACTGCACCGGCCAATAAATTAACGATACCGATCCCCACCACCAAGAAAAGTCCGGGAATTAAAAAGGATGTAAACGGCGAATGTGCCAAAGCAGATACAGGCATTCCCATTGGGTTAATAGGATTGATTACAGCAGCACTGCCGCCTGCAATGGCACCGATACCGATAAAAAAATGGAGCCCCGTTAAAAAGCGTTTCATAATAAGCCACCTCTCATTTTCATTCGACACCATCATACCTTTTTTGATTTCATAAAACCATACAGACAATCAAATTTTAACGAAACACTACTAATCTTGTATGTTTTAAACAACTAAACTGCGATCATTCATTCTTACAATATAAGGGTCCTATCTTATCCTATCCTCTTATCACTTCAATCACGACTGATCGCAAGCAAGTCTGTATTGTTTGACAATACTTCGTACACCAAACACAATCAGGACAACACCTACGACTACATTTAGCCGCATCTGAATTATCGGTGGCAAGAATTGCTTAAAAACAGTCCCACAGACAGCGATTGCCGACTGACAAAGCGCTGTCGAAAGGACTGCACCAAACCCAAATAAGTAAAGCTGATATCGCTTCAAATGTGCTTCCACTATCTTAGATGAAAAAACGCCTCCCCAAAAAACAATGGTCAACGGACTGGAAACCGTTAAAAAGAGCGCCTTTGCAAACGCGTGATCCGTCAGTCCCACAGCTTCTTTCAACTGAACCGCATCAATACTCATTTTTAGGCCAAACAGAACGAGAATGATACCACCGAGATAAGCCATCCATCCTTTCACTTTTGGCGATCGATCAATGAGTGCTCCAATTCCGATAATTGCAAGAACTATAAAAAATGCATCGCCTAAAACAACGCCTGAAACCCCTGAAAGAGCATGCCACACCCCTTTCGTCATCGCAAGGTTAAAAATAAAAATGCTAACGGGGCCAATCGCAATTTGCAACAGCATGCCAAATTTAAAACCGCTTATCAACATCGCTATCGGTTGATTGATTCCTTCAACGTTGTCAATACAATCAATGTATTGGATTTTTTCACCCCTTTGATGAGTTTTATGCGATTGCTAAGAAAATGCTCTAGCTCCCCCGTATCCTTTAATAGCACTTTCAGCATAAAATCATACTCACCGGCGAGATGGTGGCATTCCAGTACCTCTTCCATTTGTAAAACGGCACTTCTAAAGTTTTCGATATTCTCCGTCTGATCAATGTTGACAAAAATAATTGACATGAGCTTATAGCCCATTTTTTCTCGATTCACTTTAATGGTATACTGCTCAATAATATTGCCATCTTCTAATTTTCGAATGCGCTCAGACACAGCCGGCACAGAAAGATTCACCTTCCTGCTTATTTCAGATGCCGTCGCACGCCCATTCATCTTCATCACTTCCAAAATATCATGATCAATTGCATCCATTACTATTCCCCCAATTTTATTCTTTAACCTATTGTATATAATCGATTTAAATTTGTAAAGATATCGCCATGAATACAAAACAACTTTAAGTTTTTACTGTTTGAAATTTAAAATATTTTCGATGTTTCTGACTTGATAACCATCATACCTAAAATATTTCAGACAACTGATACAGCCGCATTACATTTTCAGCACAATCTGCAACTAAGTCTGCACTGTTTAACATCGCTTCATCCAGTGTCATTGGTTTGTCGACGATGCTAAAAACGGCATCAATACCGCATTCAAAAACCTTTTTATAACCTTCCCCTAAGCCGCCAACGATTGCGACAACTGGGCGCTGAAACTGTTTTGCCACTTTAGCAATACCGACAGGCGCTTTTCCAAAGGCAGTTTGGTAATCCATCTGGCCTTCTCCAGTTATCACCAAATGACACGACTTCATGGCCTGCTCAATGTCTAAAAGGGACAATACTGCCGAAACACCCTGCATTAGCGCTGCACCACAGAATGCCATTAATCCCGCGCCAAGTCCGCCTGCAGCACCTGCACCTGCTTTTTCTGCAACATCTATCCCCAAATCACGCGTAATGATTTTGCCAAACTGATGCAATGCACGATCAAGCTCAAATGTCATTGCTTTCGTTGCACCTTTTTGCGGCCCATAGACAACCGATGCTCCCCGCGTACCACAGAGCGGATTATCTACATCCGACAATACTGTAAACCGGCTTTCTGCAATACGTGGATCAATACCGCTTAAATCTATTCGATGCAGTCTTTTAAGCGCAGCACCGCCCTGTGGAAGCTCGTTTCCGTTCACATCAAGACATCTTACACCCAGTGCCTGCGCCATACCTGCACCGCCATCATTTGTCGCACTGCCGCCAATGCCGATATAGAATTCCCGACAGCCTCTACTTAAAGCATCCATCATTAATTCACCTGTGCCATAGGTCGTCGCGATCATTGGATTTCGCTCATCTTGTGATAATCTCGTTAAACCAGAAGCTGTTGCCATTTCAATCATGGCAGTACCTGCTTTCAAAATCCCGTAATCCGCCTGCACAATTCTGCCAAGCGGATCATGTACCGGAACGGTTATACGCTCACCACCTCCTGCTGACAAAATCGAGTCCAGTGTTCCCTCGCCGCCATCAGCAACCGGAAACGATTTAATCAATGCATCGGGATAGACGCGCCTAATGCCGCGGGCAATAGCATTTGCCACTTGAATCGTCGAAAGGCTACCCTTATATGAATCTGATGCAACAACAATTTGTTTCATGCCGCGCTCCTGTCTTTAATCCTTGTATGTTCATCAAAAAATAATCGTTTCATTTAGATGATGAATACAATGAATATTGCTTCGAGTGTGATGCTTTTTCTGAAAGGCTTCTGTGATCGCAAAATTAGTCCCGAAGTGAATTGGGATAAAATGGCGTACTTCAAAACGTTCTAAGAAGTAATTACCCGTCCAACAATAGGCATCTCCCAGTCTCGGGTCTACAGGGATAAATGCCAAATCAAATGATTTCACTTCAATGGTGTCGACAATGTCCTTAAAAAGCTTTTCTTCTGCACGATTGGCCTCAGTTCCAGCATTTTCCCAGTGCCACCAGTTTAAATCGCCAGCAAAAAAGACATTTAACGCCGCTAGCGAAACCGCGTAGGCATTGCCCAGATCACTTGACGCATAAGCATTGATGGACAGTCCGGCAATCTTAAGCTGGTCGCCGGGTTTCATTATTAAGACATTTTTAAAACCGTCTGTCGGCACATCCTCAGAAAAAACGTAATGTACTTTTCCCGTTTTAAACTGAATGAATGATTTAACAAAATGATCTGAATGACTATGTGAAACAAAAATAAAAATCTTCTTGCTAAAATCAATGTATGCACTAATATCAGAAATGACATCAAAGAAGAGTTGATATTCTTCATGTGTCACCATAACGCCGCTATGCCTAAGATGTACTACTCTCATACGCTCTCCTCTCTCATCATTAAAGTTTATATACCCATTCTTTAATGCAATGTGCACCATTTACGAATAAGTTTCTCCCTTTTATTGCTTGTCATTAACCTATCTTAACGTTTTGAAGTATGTATCATTTTATGACTTTGTTAAATCATTGCTATTTCCTTATTATAGCATGCGCCCTTTCTTTATCACAGACAAAGAAGATGACCGATTGGTCATCTTCTTCCCCCTTCTTTTAGTCGTCTCATACAACTTCTGCGCAATTAGAAAATGTAAATGCGCGCTTTTTATAAATAAGTGCATCCGTTATACATCACAGAATTTTCGGTGCTTTGCCGCAACTGTTTTATGGGTTACACCGAGTATTTTTCCAGCAGAATTGTAACTGCCGTATTTCTCAATCGCCATACAATAAATTTCTTTTTCATAGGCTTCCAGCGGCGCCAGTTCGCCCTGTGGTGTTAAGTTGATAAGCTGCGACTGTTTTTTTACGGGAATGGATTGATAATACTGCGTCACAGTTGTCGGCAAATTCTCTGATTTCAATTTCATTCCGTCACTAAGTATAATCGACCGTTCGAGAATATTTTTCAGCTCTCGAATATTTCCTTTCCATGAGTGTTGCGAGAGGAGGTCAATCACCTCTGCATCAACTTGAAAGTCCTTTAATTGATATTTTTCTGCAATCTGCTTTGCAAAATAATCGATGAGAATCGGAATGTCTTCTTGCCGTTCCCTAAGCGGCAACATATGAATTTCTACAATGTTTAGCCGATAATATAGGTCTTCACGAAACTGGCCATTTTCAATCATTTCTTCAAGGTTCCGATGTGTTGCAGCAATGATTCTCGTATCCATTTGAAGCATTTCATTGCCGCCGACACGGCAGTACTCACGCTCTTGCAGTACGCGCAAAAGCTTCACTTGCAATTGCAGCGGCAAATCGCCAATTTCATCTAAAAACAGGGTTCCGCCCTGAGCTACTTCTATTTTACCGATCTTCCGTTTAATTGCCCCTGTAAAAGCACCCGCTTCGTGCCCAAACAATTCGGATTCTATCAAATTCTCAGGGATTGCCGCACAGTTAATCGCTACCCAACGATCGGCTTCACGTTCACTGTACTCATGTATCGAACGGGCCACGAGCTCTTTTCCCGTACCGCTCTCACCCCTTATCAAAACATTGACATCTGCTTTCGAAACACGATATGCGACATTGAGCTCTTTAATAAGTCGATTATTTTGACCGATAATTTTTGGAAACGGATTCGAAAGAGAATCTGACTGCATTGACATCATTTTAACAGGTGTTTTATCAACGGCTTGATAAAATGCAATAATCCCCTCCAATGCTTGATTGTTGACAATAGGGCTTGTCTCAACACGGTAAACGGCATGTTGGGTGTTCACATAGCCTTCCATTGACCGTCCAGTCTTTAAAGACTTGAGGAGCAGATCATCATGACGATGATTAAAAAGCTTATCTTTGATCATATGACTTTGTAATTCGCCAAATAATTCACAATATTTCTTGTTTGCATACCATACCCGTCCACTGACGTCGACAACGATGACGCCTTTTGGTATGCCATCGAAAATCGCATGTGCATTTTCAATGATAAAGTCCTGAGATCGCTTTTCTTGAATCGGTAATTTAGAAATATTCACATTGCACCCCCTAGTGATTTCCTAAATATGCTTCATACTTCTCGACGCAATAACATTAACACCCGTTCCCAATAAATTGCTGATGACGACATCGCCACGTTTAATCGGCGCTTCTACAACGACGTCATCAATTTTTTTCATCGCTTCAAAAATGAGTTCTTTTGGTATTGGCTTTTCGGTTCGCACAGGCAAACGTTTTAGCAAGCTGCCACGTATGATCATCGTCGTCGGCAGCATTCGAGTTGGATTCGTCATTTCTTCAATGGCATATGCTTCACCGCGCTTGCATTGATTGCCAATCACATTTAATGTTCCTGTATCATCTGCTGACGTCACCGTTAAGCGACAGCCCATTGGACAGACAATACATACCATTTCCTTGGTCATACCCTTCCCTCCTCTAATACAACTGATACCGTCATTTCAGCCTGTGTCTCTTTAATCAGCTGCTTATCAATGTCAACGCGTACCATTTCGCCCGGCGCCAAATGGCGATGTTTAACGCGTTTGATTTCCACACCTCCTAATTTTACTGAGAGCGACGCATTGTGATAGACATTGCGTACACGCATAAAAAGTGCCACTTTGCCATCAATACTATCCATATCAATTTGCTGTGGAACAATGTACCCAACGCCTTCTTCCGCTTTCGTTCGTATAACAGTTCCCTTATGATTAGAACGCGATTCATCCATAACATATTTTGCTGCCGCATTGCCGGCATGGCGACTTTCTTCTGTTACAAAGTCGACGAGATCATGAACGTGAACCACATTGCCACAGGCAAAGATCCCCGGTATTGTCGTTTCCATATTCGAATTGACAACAGGGCCGTTTGTCACAGGATCAATTGCTATGCCAGCTTTTCTGGAGAGTTCATTTTCCGGAATGAGACCTACCGACAAGAGGATGGTATCGCATTTGTATTCAATTTCTGTGCCGGGAATTGGCTGCATTTTCTGATCTACCTTCTGAATAACAACCCCTTCAACACGATCCTTTCCCTTAATTGCCGTTATTGTATGACTGAGCATCAGTGGGATATTATAATCGTCAAGACACTGAACGATATTACGCGTTAAACCGCCTGAAAACGGCATAATTTCTGCAACCGCCAACACTTGCGCACCTTCAAGTGTCATTCTTCTCGCCATAATGAGCCCAATATCGCCTGATCCTAAAATGACGACGCGCTTGCCAACCATATAACCTTCGACGTTGATATAGCGCTGGGCTGTCCCTGCGTTAAAAACACCTGCAGGGCGATATCCTGGGATAGCTAAGGCACCTCTCGTGCGCTCTCTACAGCCCATGGCAAGCACAATCGACTTCGCATTGATTATTTGAATGCCTTTTTCCGAATTGCTAATGATGATTTGCCGATCTTGTGTAATCTCAAGAACCATCGTATCCAAAAGGTATTCAATGGCCATTGCTTCAAGTTCATCGATAAACCGCTCTGCGTATTCCGGTCCTGTCAATTCCTCATTAAACACGCGAAGACCAAAACCGTTATGAATACACTGTTGCAAAATACCGCCAAGCTCGCGATCGCGCTCAATGACCAAAATCGACTTAGCCCCTTGCTCCCGCGCTTCAACTGCCGCAGCCAACCCCGCCGGACCGCCTCCAATTACAACAATATCATATTGCGTCATCTTCATCCCCCCGTTTTGTCTTGCCCGTCAAGATATAAGAATCCAAACCTTCTTGTTTGATATCTGTCATCTTGAGTGAAAGTTCCCGCGTCAGAATTTCCATTACGCGTGGGCCGCAAAAACCGCCTTGACATCTACCGGCTCCCGGTCTCACACGCCGCTTAATGCCGTTGAGTGTTCTGCCTCCGGCATTGCGGTGTATCGCATCAATGATCTCACCTTCTGAAATCATCTCACACCGACAAATAATCCTGCCATATCGCGGATCTTTTTCAATCATCTCCTGTTTTGCCTCAATCGTCATATCCGCAAACTTGACCCTCGGTCGCCTGATTGGATTAAAGGCCGGATTTTCAGCTGTATTCGGATTAATGTCAAGGTAAATACTGGCAACGCGCTCTGCAATGGCGGGCGCTGATGACAACCCAGGCGATTTTATGCCGGCTACATTAATGAAATTTTTGACTTCCATTGATTCTTCAATAATAAAATCGCCGGTTGACGGTTCTGCACGAAGACCCGCAAAGGTTGTTATATTCAGTTTATAAGGCACAACTTCACATATAGCGGCCGCTGTCTCCCTGATATATTGCAGCCGATCCCCGGTGGTATTGGTCGCTTCCTTATCAAATGGCGTTAAGTCCTGCGAATCAGGGCCAATGAGCACATTGCCGTCAATAGTAGGTGCGACGAGTATCCCTTTGCCGAGTTTACTCGGACATGGGAAAATAACGTGATTGACAAGGCCATTCGCTTCTTTGTCAAGTAAATAGTACTGTCCGCGTCTTGGTTTTATTGTAAAGTGTGAATCAGCAACCATATTGTAAACGGCATCTGCATAGACACCAGCCGCATTGATAACGGTGCTAGCAGTCACCGTTTCATCTTTTGAATGAATTTCGAAGCATCCTGCCTTCCGATCAATTCCCTTAACTTCAAAATTCAGCTTTAACGATACACCATTGTCCATTGCGTTCTCACAATAGGCAATTGCAAGTTCCCACGGTTCGACAATACCTGCTGTTGGCGCATACAGTGCTGCTTTTATAGACTGATTAAGATTCGGCTCTCGCGCAGCAACGGCATCGCCTGACAAAATTTCGAGTCCGGGAACACCAAGCAATTTACCGTTTTCCAGCAGCGATTCCAGTGTTTCAAGTTCCTCATCATGCTGCGCCACGACCAGTGATCCCACGCGTTTAAAAGGTACATCCAGTGCTTGGCAGACTTCATCGTACATGGCATTCCCCTTCACGTTCATTTTGCCTTTTAATGAAGTCGCAGGTGCATCATAGCCTGCATGAACAATCGCACTGTTTGCCTTCGTCGTACCGACGGCGACATCGTTGCCACGCTCAAGTATGACGATCTTTAATGCATAGCGTGAGAGTTCTCTTGCCACGGCGCTGCCAATAACGCCCGCACCAATAATTGCAATATCGTACATAGATATCCCCCTAGATTTCCATTTGATCCATCCCGCCGCCGAGACGATCCCAACAGCGTCTATATCAAACTGCACCTTGGTTCATGGCTACCAAGGACAGGTTTAAATCTATATGATCTCTTCTATGATCTCTTCATAAAAAAAACCGCTACTAAGCAAGCCCACTCCCGTGGGCCACTTATTAGCGGTTCTCATCACTCTTACCTTTCAATATCCAATTGTTATTTCCAGTATATCACAGTCAAACTGTCCTGTATAGCCGGATAACTATTTTTCCCAGGCTTTCGCACGTTCAACTGCTCTGACCCAATCTTTATAGATTTTTGCACTGTCTGCGTCAGCCATTGCCGGTTCAAAAACTTGATCGACCGCCCAGTTCTTGACAATTTCATTTTTAGATTGCCAGAAGCCAACTGCCAAACCTGCCAAATAAGCCGCACCAAGCGCTGTCGTCTCCGTAACTTTTGGACGATGTACTTCGACACCTAAAATATCAGACTGGAACTGCATCAAGAAGTTATTCGCAGTTGCACCGCCATCAACTTTCAGTGCTGCAAGTTTAATGCCGGAATCATCTTCCATCGCACTAATGACATCTTTTGACTGGTATGCAATTGACTCGAGCGCTGCGCGGATCACATGATTTCTGTTCGCACCGCGTGTTAAACCAACCATCGTACCACGTGCATACATATCCCAGTGCGGTGCGCCAAGACCTGCAAAAGCAGGTACTAAGTAAACGCCATTTGTATCGTCAACTTTTGTCGCAAAGTATTCACTATCAGCAGAGTCATTAATGAGCTTGAGCTCATCTCTAAGCCATTGAATCGTTGCGCCACCCATAAAGACCGAACCTTCAAGTGCGTACTCTACTTTGCCGTCAACACCCCAAGCGATGGTCGTCAAGAGGCCATTCTTAGATTGAACGCGTTTTTCACCTGTTTGCATCAGGATAAAGCAGCCTGTGCCATAAGTGTTTTTAACCATACCGTCTTCAAAACACGCCTGTCCAAAGAGAGCTGCTTGCTGATCCCCTGCAATTCCTGCAATTGGAATATTCGCGCCGCCAAATGTTTTGGCATCTGTATGACCGTATACTTCAGATGAAGGTTTCACTTCCGGCAGCATTGATTTTGGAATACCGAGCTCTGCCAAAATCTTATCATCCCATTTAAGATCGCCGATATTGTAAAGCATCGTTCTAGATGCATTCGAGTAATCAGTCACATGTACTGCACCACGAGTGAGGTTCCAAACGAGCCATGTATCAATATTGCCAAATAAGAGTTCGCCTTTTTCAGCTTTTTCTCTGGCACCTTCTACATTATCCAATATCCACTTTACTTTTGTCCCTGAGAAATAGGCATCAACAACAAGTCCGGTCGCATCACGGATATATGCTTCAAGGCCCTTTGCTTTCAAATCATCACAAATTGCAGCTGTTCTACGGCATTGCCAGACAATTGCATTATAGACGGGTTTGCCTGTTGCCTTATCCCAAACCACCGTCGTTTCACGTTGATTGGTAATCCCAATTGCCGCAACTTCATCCGGGCTAACGCCTGCTGTTTCCAGAACTTCTCTGGCAACACCTGACTGTGAGCCCCAGATTTCCATCGCATCATGCTCAACCCAGCCTGCCTTTGGATAGATTTGTGTGAACTCTTTTTGAGCGACCTTGACAATTTGTCCCGCTTTATTGAAGAGAATTGCGCGCGAGCTCGTCGTCCCTTGATCTAATGCTAAGATGTACTTTTTATCCATGGATATGCCTCCTTAAATATTATAAACAAGATAAAATGAAACCGCCGAGTGTACCACCGATAATTGCAAAGAGTGCATTGGTAAGGCCTTTGCCAACGTGATCACCAGAAACAGCAGAGGCAACGAACAAGCCAATACCCGCTGCAAATGCCATATCTACCCATGCGCCTGTTTGAACGATCAAACCGACGCCGTGATTAATGGTCCATGCAAGACCGACGATAAATGATGCAGCCATCCAGCCACCAATCGGTCCAAAATCTTCAACAAACTTATCCCATAAAAGTCTGACTAAAAATGGAAAAATAAAACCACCAGCGATTGTCGTAATGATATTTGCCATTGTCATGATTCCGCCTCCTATTCTGCTTTCGCTTTATAGCGTTGAAAAGCAACGGCTGTGACCCCACCAAGAATCCCACCGATAGCAACAAATAATAAAGTTGGAAGCGCATCCACGCCAACGCTGATCCCATTTTCAAACACGCCGCGCATTAAACCCGCCGTACCAATACCGAGTGCCATGTCTACCCAAGCGCCGTCATTGTTATGTACACCGAGATAGTGATTCATATACCACATTGAGCCGATAATTAAAAAGCCGGCAAACCAGCCGCCGCCAATGCCGTAAGCACCTGAGAATGCGCCCCAAACGCTCATGACGAACATACCTGCAATCGCAGTTCCAATGATCGTAAATAAATGTTTCACTTCATTCCACCCCTTCTCTTAGTCGTTCCATATTTCCCTTTTGCTCGTTGAAATACCGCTCGCACCTGCCTTCAGACTCTGGATAATGTCATCCTTTGTCGTGATGAGGCCGCCAGTTATAATCGGCTTCTTCGTTAAGCTGACAAACTGACTGGTCATCGTCGGCATGATTCCTGGCAATATTTCCACTGCATCGGGAGAACAGTCGTACACGGACTTCACACCTGATTCAAAATTGTGAGAATCCAGTAAAAAAATACGTTGAATGGCCATGACATTCATTTTTTTGCACGCCTTAATCAAATGCGTTTTTGTCGTAATGATCCCGTCGGGCTTCGTGACGTCACATATGAATTTCAGCCCCATTAAATCCCTCGACAATCCCTCCACAAGGTCTGCGTGAACAAATACTTTTTTACCGGTCGCCTTCACACGACTCACCGTTTCTTCAAGTGACAGAATATTGCTCGTCAGAAGAAAAACAATTTCCACTTGTGAATTAAGCGCTTCATCCAGTGCATCTTCATGATGGATAGCTGCAATGATAGGATTAATATGAAGACCAGATAATAATTGGTTTCCCATTTGCACCTCCACAACTAATATACGTTGCAAATGTCATGCCAAACATAGAATTGCGCATATTGTACTGTTTGACGTACATCTGCAAGTTAGAAAGGTAAAATTTTCCCAAGTTGCTCGCGTTTTTTTCGCATCGTTTTGATATTTTTTACCAACGCTTGCGTCGTTTTATACTTGCTAAATCATATTTAAGGCTGTTAATGATCACCATTTAATTCTTCATGCATCAAATCAACGCGCTTTTTTGCCTCATCTAGCGCCGTCCTGCCAGTCGGTGTTATGTAGTAGTACTTCCGTTGTTTTCCTGAAACGGTTACCATTTCCTGCGTTAAAAGTTCCATAGACAGCATTTGCTTTAAAATAGGATAAAGTGTTCCAGGGCTAAGCGCATAGCCATGTGAAGCGAGTTCGTCAATTAGCCAAGCGCCATAAACAGGCGCTTTTTCCGCATGGTATAAAATATGAACTTCTATAAAACCGAGAAAAAGCTTTCTCAAGATCCTTTCTTGCATCAATTGCCTCCTACTGCTATAATATGATTATTAATAACGATATCGTATTTCGATATCGTTTACCGTAATGATATTGTAACATGGCGGCATCTCTATTTCAACCGATCAACCATGAATGATATACCCTGCTAAGGAGGCATTTATGCCACGTATTTTAATAAAAACAGAATCTCTTAATTTTAACCATATGATTCGGTATCCGGATCTTCAAATTCAGGCTGAAAAGCTTACTTTTATTAAAGGACCAAGCGGTACCGGCAAAACAACACTGCTGAAACTGTTGAATGCGACGACATCACCTGCATCCGGCACCATTTGTTTAAATGATGAATCCATCGATTCTATTGACGCAGTTTTGCTGCGGCAACAATTGCTGCTATGTGGTCAAACCGTCTACTTATTCGACAGCACCATTCGCGAAAATTTCGCCCATTACTACCGTTATCGAAATTTGGCAATACCCGATGATGACACCATACAAAAGTATCTCACGCTCTGTTTAGCACCGTTTCCACTGGATACACACTGTCAAACACTTTCCGGCGGTGAACGGCAACGCATTTATATCGCAATTTTTCTCTCATTTCAATCAGACGTCTTGATGCTTGACGAACCAACTTCGGCACTTGACGAAACGACGAGCCGGAAACTCTTTGAAAACCTAAAACTACTGATGACTGATACAAACAGGACGCTTATTGTCGTCAGTCATGACCAGCGGCTGATCGAAACATATGCAGATGCTGTCATCGACCTTGATGCTATAAAAGAACAGACTCAGCGATCTGTCGTCAATACGGCTTTGACCCAAAAGGAGGCATAATCCATGAATGATATTATTCAGTTAAACCTCATTCAGTTCAGCAGCATTTACCTGCTTTTGCTCGTCGTTCTAGCTGTCATGAAACGTGCCGAAATAGAACAGTCAAAGCTGCTGGTCATCGCCAGTATTCGCATGACGATACAGCTTATTCTCGCAGGGCTTGTTCTCACTTACATCTTTGATAATCCACACCCGCTCTGGACGCTTCTCTATATCTTTTCGATGATCGCCTTTGCTTTTCACCGTGTTCTGTCAAAACAGCCGGGGCTCAATCGCGCCTTCAAAATCGGCATTATGATTTCCATTGCCCTGAGCGGTTTACTTGTCATTCTCTACTTTATCGGCGGTGTCATTGGAATCAGCGTTTTCAATCCGCAATATACCATTCCCATAGGCGGCATGATTATTGGCAATGCAATGACTGGCGTTTCACTTGGCATAAAAACTTTTATGACGAACCTCGCCTCAGATCGCAATAAAATAGACACCCTGCTGAATCTTGGTGTCGAACCGCGGAAAATACTATTGCCCTATGTTAATCAAGCGCTTGAGACAGCATTATTACCGACGCTCAACAGCATGTTGAGCATGGGGATCATCTCACTTCCGGGGATGATGACCGGTCAAATTCTTTCGGGGACACTTCCGCTTACAGCAATCATGTATCAAATCGCCATTATGGTTGCCATCTGTACAGCGGTTTGCCTTTCTGTCTTTTTATCACTCACTTTTGGTTATCAATCTCTTTATAATCATCGACAGCAGATTCGGCTTCCCTAAGTATTCAAATACAGTCAATTTTTTTAGTTTATACAAAACGGTATCCAACACACTGATGATGGATACCGTTTTTCGATGATCAATACGCTGTGAAATCAATAAAAATCCTGTTTATGCAAAAATCTTTATTGTACTTTTAATACCAGTTAAAAGCACTACATCCAAACAACATCCGGTTTATTCCTCGGCACCGTTCGCTTATAGGTGACATTTGGCTGCCCAACAACCATGCATGTCACAATTTTCGTACGATCTGGCACACCTAAAAAATCAGCAATTTTCGGATTCATCGCAGATGCTCGGATAAAGAAACCGCTAAACATGGTTCCGAGACCCATTGCGTTTATCATTAGTTCCATATTCGAAGATGCCAATGCGCCGTTTACCTGCGAATCAGCAACGACGACAATAATGGCGGGCGCATTGAAGAAAAGTCGGTCATTGGCAACCGGATCCAGCTGATATGCCTCATACATTTTTAACCACAGCTTTGCATAGCCGGACGATTCGCGTTTGCCTTCTTCGACTTCTTTAATAAAAAACTTTGCCGCGTCATTTAAACTTTCAAAGATAAGACTTTTTAAAGCATCGAGTTCTTTTTGTACAACAATAAATGAAACATCTTGCAAGTTGCCGCCGGTTTGTGTAAATCTGCCTGCATCAATAATTTTCAAAATCTGTTCTTGTGTCAATGGCTGATTCTTAAAATTGCGTATCGTACGTCTGAAATGAATAAAATTCATCAACTTTTTCGGCGCAATATCAAAGTCATCAGCATTGTATTCAACAACTTCCGACATGTCTAAATGATCACAAGTCACCGCGTTTACGGGGCAAATCGCAACGCAATGCCCACAGGCAATACAAGTACGATTTCGGATAACAGCCTTGCCATTCTCATTCATCTTGATATCTCTTGGAAAACAATCCGCTATACATTTTCCACACCCTGTACATTTTTCTTGGTTAACGATAAACATGGTTAATCTCCCTCTTTATATTGTTATACTCATGCTCATTATAACATAAAAAAACCTTTGGAACGCCAACTCAATTGGCTATTTCCAAAGGTTAAAATAAATTGCATCGCTTTTCTAAATCGCTTCGAAACAACCTCCCTTATATTAGGTTGCCAATCACACACAAATGTGCAGATTATTGAATTTCGATTTGTCGTTTGCTTTCGATTTTTTGCTGTTTTGGCACATAAAGTTTCAGCATGCCATCTTCTAATTTCGCACTGATGTTTTCAGAATCGACATCACCTAAATAGACACTGCGCTTCATGGCGCATTTTCTTATTTCTCTGTGAAGGTAATTATTTTCTTTTTCTTCTACTGTTTCATCGCGATCAATGTTAATCATCAGCCGATTTTCATCTAATGTAACATTAATTTCATCTTTACGAACGCCTGGCACTTCTGCGACGATTTCGTAGTGATCAGCTTCATCTTTAACATCAACTTTAAACGTATCTGCTGCGAGACTTCTGCGTGCTGGCCAGCTATCTGAGAAAAAGTCGTCTAAAACATTGTAAAAATCATTACTAAAAACATCGCCTCTTCTTCTGTTAAATGGTACTAAACCTGTCATGTTAAACAACTCCTTTCAATTTTTATAATTGGTAATATATTTGAATTGTTAGCACTCTATCTCGTTGAGTGCTAACTCTTAATTATGTTATACACCCTCCTTCTAAAAATTTCAAGGGGTTTTTACATATTTTTTTGTAACGATTATGTAAACCGTTTGTAACGATAAAAAAGCTGTCATTCACTTGATGATCTGACAGCTTTTTGTATTAAAATTCGTGTCCATTAACTTGGTTCACTTGATACATTCTCTTTGATCTTCCTATTTATACATCGCCATTGTAACGGCATCATTAATCCATGGTTTCAATAAAAGCAGCCAATTCAGCCATCGCTTCTGCTTCATCTGCACCTTCGCAAGTAAGTGTTACAACAGACCCCTTTGCGGCACCAAGCGTTAAAATACTCATGATGGATTTGCCGTTTATCTCTTTTCCTTCACAAGAGATATTAATATCACACTGATAACCCATTGCTTTTTTGGCAAAAATAGAAGCTGGTCTTGCGTGAAAGCCTGCCTCTGCTGCGATAACGATTTCTTGTTTCATGATCATAACCTCCTTGAAAATGTTTCGAGATATGCTTTTATTTCGTCAGCTGTTTTAAGTGCCATCACGGTATCCACCAATGTACCAAGCGCTCTTGTATCCAAACGACGAATAATCTCTCTTGATTTTAGAATTTTTGTTGGCGACATGCTGAATTCTTCAAGTCCCATACCCAGTAAAAGCGGAATTAATAATTTATCACCAGCTGCTTCACCGCACATGCCAACCATTTTACCTGCATTCTTACACGCTTTAATGGTCTGATAAATCATCCTCAAAACAGCAGGATGGAAAGTATTGTTCAAATTGCCCAGCAATTCATTCATACGATCAGCTGCCATAACATACTGTGTCAAATCATTGGTACCAATGCTCATAAAATCAGCTTCTGTCGCTAAAATATCGGCAATCGCAGCTGCCGAAGGCACTTCTACCATAATTCCCACTTGAATTGCCTCGTCATAAGGCTGATTCAATTTTTTTAATGTCTCTTTCGCCTTTTGAACAGCTTCTTTTGCCGACCGAAGCTCATCATATGTTGCAATCATTGGAAACATAATTTTGACAAAGCCGTAATGACTTGCCCGCAATATTGCCCTGAGCTGCGTCTGAAACAAATCATCGCGGTCGAGACATATGCGAATCGCCCGATAGCCTAAAAATGGATTCATTTCTGAAGCGATATTTAAGTAAGGTACATGCTTATCACCGCCTGCATCCAATGTCCGAACGATTAGGGGCTTGCCTTTTAAAATCTCAGCCGCGCGTTTATACGCTTCAAACTGCTCATTTTCCGTTGGTGCCGTTTCACGATCCATAAAGAGAAACTCACTTCTAAAGAGTCCAACACCATCACCACCGTTTTCCATAACGTGAACAGCATCTTTCGGATTAGCGATATTGCCGGAAATCTCAACGGCAATGCCATCTATCGTCATACTTTCAGCTGTAATCAGTTTCTTAAGCGCTTCCGCTTCTTCTTTTTGCTGTTCAAGTTTTGTCGTTAGCTTTTGCATCATATCTGTACTAGGAGATTCAAAAACCTCGCCTGTACCGCCATCAATAATCAGTTGAATGCCCTCTTCAATTTTTTTTGTTGCTTCGGGAACACCAATGACAGCTGGAAGTCCCATCGTTTTAGCGATAATGGCAGAATGTGAACTGGCACTGCCAATTTCAGTGATAAACCCTTTAATAAATGGATTTGTAAAGCCAACGGTATCTGAGGGTTCAAAATCACGGCCAACGAGAATAGTGTCTTCTTGAATAAGTGAATAGTCCACAAGATCGATGCCGAGCATGTTACTGAGCAAACGATGCGAAACATCTCGCAGATCTGCAACGCGCTCTTTTATGTAGGCATCGTCAATCCCTTCAAAAATTTGAATAAAGGCACGCGTCGCCTTATCAGTCGCATAGGCCGCATCACACTTCTCTTCTTTGAGAATTTGTTCAATACTGCTCATCCACTCGGGATCCTGAAGAATCATTTGATGCGCCTCAAAAACCTTCGCTTCATCTTCACCAATCTGCCGTTTAGCTACGTCTTCTAAATTTTTAAGCTGTTTTTCTGTCATCGCTACAGCGTCCGTCAATTTTTGCCGTTCTACATCAGTTTGTACCTTATTCTGCTTTGTCACTTCTATGATTGGCTTGTTGACAATTCGTGCCTTTCCAATGCCGATTCCGTCGGATGCCGCAATTCCATTCATGATTTAACCTCACATTCTACTAATCTTTGATGAAGGCGATTTCGGCCTGTCACCAAAATCGCCTTGCAGCAAAGTGCATGTCTATCTAGTCTCGCTTATTGGGTTTTATGGCTACCAAAATGGCAGCGGTTACTACTGATCCAGCAACAATTGATACCACGTACATTAACAAATTGGTGACGGCATTTGGTATAAAGAAAACAAATAACCCGCCATGCGGTACTGCTAAGCCGCAGTTAAAGAGCATTGACAACCCGCCTGCCAAAGAAGAACCAATGACAATGGCTGGAATAACACGTGCTGGATCTGCCGCTGCAAACGGAATGGCGCCCTCTGTAATAAAGGAAGCACCAAGTGCATAGGCAGCTTTACCGGCTTCATATTCTTCAACTGTAAATTTTTTCTTTGCAAGTGTGGTTGCAAGGGCAATACCAAGTGGTGGCACCATTCCGGCTGCCATGACAGCTGCCATGACCATCGAAGGTTGACCCGCTACCAGGGTGCCGGCACCAAAGGCATAGGCAGCCTTGTTAATAGGCCCGCCCATATCAAATGCCATCATTGCTCCCAAGATAATCCCCAGTATAAAACCATTGGTACCACTCATGCCAGACAACCAGTTGTTTAACGCTGTATTGATTGCACTGACCGGTCCGCCGATAATATAAATCATGCCGAGACCGACAATTAACGTACTCAGTACTGGTAAAATAAGAACTGGCATTAGCCCCTGAAGTGTCTTCGGCAATTTAATCACTTTTTTCAAGGCTTCAACGGTATAGCCTGCAAAGAAGCCTGCGAGAAGGCCGCCTAGAAAACCTGCGCCGATAGATGCTGCCAACATCCCTCCAACCATGCCGGGAACCAAACCTGGTCTATCGGCAATGGAGTATGCAATATAACCAGCTAAGATTGGCACCATCAGTGCGAAAGCTGATCCGCCGCCAATAGTCATAAGCGCTGCTGCAACTGTTCCCTCCTCCTGGAATGCTTGAATGCCAAATACGAACGACAATGCAATCAAAATACCGCCTGCGACGACAAATGGGATCATAAAAGATACCCCCGTCATTAAATGCTTATAAAAAGCTGGCTGTTTGGATTTCTTGTCCTGTTTCGCAGATGCGACTTGTTCAAGCAAGTCACTGCCGTAAACAGATGCCGTCTTCGTTTCATCAATTAGACCCTTAGCATTTTTAATGGCATCTTTAACAGATACTTTCACGAGTTTTTTACCGGCAAACCGTTCGAGCGGCACATTTGTATCCGCTGCAATAATCACCGCATCCGCTGTTTCAATATCCGCTTCAGTCAATTCGTTTTCTGCACCAACTGACCCTCTTGTTTCAACCTTCATGTTGATGTCCATTTCATTTGCTGCGATTTGGAGTGCTTCGGCCGCCATATAAGTATGGGCGATCCCGGTTGGACATGCAGTTACAGCTACAATTTTCATAGCAATGCCTCCTTTTCAAAACAACCTCAATTAAATTTATGATTCCTCTAAGATGCGAATCACGTCTTCATAGCTTTTGGCTTGCATCAACGCATCTCTAACCGCTTGATGCATCAATTTTCGCGAGAGCATCCCAAGAATTCTAAGATGTTCATCGCCTCCTGCTTCAGGAACGGCTACCAGAAAAAGCAGATAAGCCGGCGCATCATCCATCGATTCAAATTCAACGCCTTTTTGGCTTCTGGCGAATACCAGCGACGGTGTTTTAACGCCATCGCTCTTGCCATGCGGGATAGCAACGCCCATGCCAATACCCGTACTGAATTCAGCCTCTCTATGAAATACAGCTTCCGCATACTTACTTCGATTATTGAGCTTTCCGCTCGCTTCCAAACAATCAATCATCGCTTCAATCGCATCTGCCTTTTCAGTTGCTTCAAGCGATTCAATAAAAAGTTCTTTTGTCAATAAATCCGTTATCATCCTTTGCTCCTCCCTATTATGTGAATACAAGCATTCTCACCTATCCTACACGTTAAATGATATGATGGTTAAATCATTCAATGAAGACTGTCGTCGAGATCTGAGTACAACTTATCCCAAACGCTCGCGCTTGCTTAAACACGCTATAATTTTTGAACAATCACACGCTTTTGATAATCAGGCATCTTTGCCAAATCACCTGTCATACTGCCCTCTGTAGTAATAACACAGGTTGCTGCCGCTATGGCTTCGCGAATAATCGTCTCCGGTGCTTCACCACGGCTAAGTCCGAGTGTAAGTCCTGCTACAATGGCATCACCTGCACCAACCGTTGACTTAACCGGAACCTTCACTGCATTTGCTACAATGGCCCGCTCGGCATCAACCCAAAGCAAACCTTTTTCCCCCATACTGACGACAACCGTTGAGATACCTCTTTTGATAATTTGCCTTGCATATGCTATGGCAGATACTGAATCTTCTATTTCGACATCAAACAATTCACCGAGTTCATGAATATTGGGCTTGATGAGCCACGGCTTATATTGAAGCAGTGTTTCCAGTTGTTTTCCGCTGACATCAGCAATAATCTTTACACCAATGGCTTCAGCATGTGAGAAGATCGTTTCATAAAATGCTGTATCAATCCCTTTGGGTGATGATCCGGAAATCACCAGCCAATCGCGTTGTTTAACGGCTTGTGTAATCGTCTTCGCCAACAATTGGCATGTTTCCCTATTTAATGCAGGCCCCGGTTCATTAACATCTGTAAATGTATGATCGACCGGATCAACTAGCTTTATATTCTCACGTGTATTACCCTCTATTTCGAATACTGCAATATTTAACCCGTCAGCGTTAGCCCTTTCTTTGATAAACTTGCCGTTTTCACCGCCGAGCACGAGGAGCGCCTTAGAAGATCCGCCCATGGCATTAATGGTCTTTGTAACATTTAATCCTTTGCCGCCAATATCACGGCGAATGCGCTGAACACGATTAACTTGATCAACACGAAAGTTGTCGATAATAATCGTTCTGTCAATTGCCGGGTTCAGTGTTACCGTTAATATCAATTGAATCACCTGCTTTCATGATTAAATCTACCCCTGATTTTTCAAATAATTCAAAAAATTCTTTATTAGGGGACTGATCGGTAATGATTCCGTCTACTTCCGTTAAATCGGCAAAGTACGCCAAACTTACATGACCAAACTTGTTATTGTCTGAAACGATAAAGTTTCGGCGAGCCCGTTTGATCATCGTCGCCTTCGTTTCAGCTTCAATCAAGTTCGGCGTTGAAAAGCCATCTTTAGAAATCCCATTGGTACCAATAAATGCGATATCTGCACTTAGTGTTTGAAGATTTTTATCTGCCAGTGGCCCCACCAGCGCATGCGTTTTCCATCGCATCATACCGCCGGTCATTATGATTTCACAATCGGGATTATTCTCCAACACATTGGCGACATCAAGAGAATTGGTAATGACCGTAAAATGCTTCGCTTTAATGCGCTTTGCAATTTCAACCGTTGTCGTGCCCGCATCCAAAATCACAACATCATGATCTTTTATCATCATTGCCGCCAAAAAACCAATCGTACGCTTTTCTTCTTGATAGCGATCTGACTTTTCAATATAAGTCGGTTCCCACTCGCCTTCATCAATGGCCATTGCACCGCCATGCGTCCTAATCAGTAAATGCTGTTCTTCCAATTCGCTGATATCTTTTCGAATTGTCGGCTCTGAAACAGCGAATTTTTGTGCCAATTCCAGATTTCTTACTTTGCCATTCATATGAAGCAATCTAAGTATTTCCCGTTTTCGTTCTTCTGCAAACATTAATGCCTCCAAACATTTATCATTTTGTGTATCAACCGTTGCGATTGTTATGCTCTGTTTCAGTTCGCCTTGTTTTAATTTGTTTTTTGATTCGTTTCGATTTATTTCGTTTTGTCGTTTTAAAATTATGATAATTTAGTTTTATTCAAATGTCAATACGATTCGCTTTCTTTTATTTTTTATTATACTCGTTTATTTTCGTTTTAAACGCATTTTACTATATTTATCTCTTTTATACTTTCTTTTAACAAAAAAGAACGATCTCAAATGCATTATGAACCGCACTCAATCAGTTTGCATAAAAACGAACTGATTGGATAGCCGATTCAAAATAATCATTTTAAAACCGTTCCTAAAAATTATTTGTACATTTAAAAACACTATTTTTTAAATTCTGGGATAAGATATGGGGCTTCTTTACCTGAAAGAACAGCAACAAGGCTTTCAGCAGCCGCCATTGCCATACGCGTTCGCGTTTCTTCTGTTGCCGATCCTATATGCGGTACCGTTAAGATCCTTGGATGCTTTAACAGCGGACTATCTGTATTGATGGGTTCATGGCAGAATACATCTAATCCAGCACCCCATATACCACCTGTATTAACGGCATCAAACAGTGCGGCTTCGTCAACTGTTTGACCTCTTGAAGCATTTATAAAAACAGCCGTCTTTTTCATCTGCTTGAAAGCAGCAGCATCCATCATGCCGTACGTTGATTCAGTCAGCGGCACCATGAGAATGACAAAATCCGATTCTGAAAGCAATGCTGTCATTGACGCATATGCGATCCCCCATGCCTTTTCAGCATCTTCATCACGGTGTCGATTATGATACACCACCGACATGTCAAATCCGGCTTTTGCCCGCTGAACGATTTTTCTGCCGATACGCCCCATGCCGATGATGCCTAATTTTTTATGGTGAACATCCAAGCCAAAGAGGGTCTCTACATCAGTTGGCTGCCAATTGCCGGACTTAACATAAGAATCCAGTGCGGCAATACGCCTGGCAGTCCCAAGCATCAAAGCCATGACGAGATCTGCAACGGTATCATCCAATACTTCCGGTGTATGAGTCCCAACAACGCCTTTCGCTTTCATTGCCTCTAAATCCAAATGATTGTATCCTACTGAAATAGTGCTGACAACTTTTAATTGATCTGCCTTCGACAGTGTTTTTTCCGTGACTGGCATACCGCTGACCATAACGCCATCAACATCTTTAAGCGCTTCTTCTATTGAACTGTTGTCATTTGGTGTCCAATAACGGCATTCGCAATGCGCGTTTAAGAAAGCACTCACCGATTCCGGCAGTTGCTGTGTCACAAGGATCGTAGGTTTCATATGAATACTCCTTTGAATCAATTGCGTTTCAGATGCTGTAGAGCATTTACCTAATCCTTTAAAAGCACCTGTCCATCTGCTGCTCAGTCTACATCAGTTTCAGTCCTTTGACGGATAATGATTCCATGCCGAGAAATTTACTCGTATCAATCGTAACCGTATCCGTTTTTAAACTTGGATTCTTGTAAAAATATACCGTATAGTTTTCAACATTAAAAACGTCGTATTTGCTGACATCATCTTTCGGTTCGCCTATAGTAACATTGGGCTCGCCAATCTCAACACAGGCACCTGCAATCACAAGTCCTACCGTTAAGATATTCGATTTCTTTTTGTCCAGATAATTTTTAGCCTTTTCAGATATTTCAATTTGCATACTCAGCCTCCTCATACTTTACACTTTGAGTATAATCATTATCATTCAGGTCGTCAATGTCACTGCAGGGCATTATCGTCATAAATATAACGAGATCTTTTATTGTTGCCGCACACACACTTGTTTATAACAGTATTAATAATATATTATACCCGTTATTTGCTTTTAAAAACTTCATTTTCAAAATTCACACACCCCATCAACCGTGCTATTTACAATGCGTTTGCTTTTTTTTGAATTTTCAAAAAATATCATAGAATTTTATTTATAATAGTGTTAATATATAAACGATGTGAGGTGTTTACAATCATACAGATTATAGATAATGATTGATCATCTACTGAAATTATTAAAGGGAGGGGTCCTATGAACAAGAAATTTTCAATTGCACTTGCTCTTTTTGTCATGTTGTCATCTACTTTCGTTTTCGGCGATGTCGATGCAACGACTTCAGCGTCTACTTGGGTTGAAGAGACGCCGACGATGGGTCCGTCAATTGCTGTGCCGGTTGCCGTATCAGGCAACTATGCCACTTACACCGTTAAAGCCGGCGATGTCTTATGGAAAATCGCAATGGACAATGGTATGACTTTAAAAGAACTGCTTGCTGTTAATCCACAGCTTAAAACACCAGACAGCATCGCAGTTGGCCAAGTGCTCAACCTCAAAGCATCAATTGCCATGACTGCGGTAAACGGTCAGCTCTACCAAGGTCTCGGCCATACCGTCGCTTTTAGAAACGGCCCGGGAAAAGACAGCGAAGATGTTCCTGTATACAGCTTTAACATTGCGATGGCAAGTGCCATTTTTGATGCTGAAGGCCGTATCGTAGACGTTTTCATTGATGGTTACGAAATTGCGACGCCAAATTACGATGGTGCCTCTATGCCGCATTTTTCAGGATGGCCCGATAAAGAAGGTTACAATATTACGGATCACGAAACAGAAAAAGTTTCAGGTGTATCTGTTAATACTGCCGAATCGGCTGCCGCAGAAGTCAACGCTTGGGTAACAAAGCGCCAGCGCGGTGATTCATACCATATGAATGAATCCAATGAATGGTATGAGCAAATGGACTTTTATCAATCATTCTTCGTTGGTAAAACAGTCGCTGAACTGGAAGAATGGTTCGCAAAGAACACAACATCAGCGGGACGTCCGATCAAACTTGATACGACAAATGAAGAGGATCTCGCCAAACTGGCAGCACTTACACCGGACGAAATGCAAGTCCATGTTGACGTCGTCTCAGGTGCGACAATGTCGATTCGTGATGCCCATGGCGATTTTCTAGGGGCACTTGCAAATGCATATGCAAACAGGACACCTGTAAAATAACGATTAGATCATTTTAAGCCAGCTTTCAGCTGGCTTTTTTTGTGTCAAGACTTGAGATTCAAAGGTGAATGTGATAATATTATCAAATACTATTCAAATGATAAGTAATGGACAGCGTAAGGGCAAACGTTGCCGCAGATATTTCTGCCTTACTTGTCGTTTTAGTCTAAATACATCATTTTCTTTTGAAGAAAACTATGTCGCAACGATGCGAAAATAAGCTTTATGACAAAGCTTGTTTTCGCATTTCTAACTTTCTAAGACGTTGAAACCGTCTGCATTTTCCCTTCTTTCTGTGATGTTTTACCATATTTTATACAAGTCGTTAGCAGTATCATTTTGCACATTACATAAACATAAAGGAGGCATGCACATGCGTAATAAAAATATCCTAATCTATGCCCTAATTTTGGCAGTTATCAACAGCATCGTCTTTTATCTGACTTTGACCTTTCAATACCATACGAAATTCAGTACACCGATCATTGCCTTAATTATTGGTATCATCATCTTTATTTTCAGCGCTATTTTACTTTGGGCTGCCAACAGACGAGCCTCGTCATTAATGGAAACCGTCAACGACAATCTCGATTCACTTAGCAACGGAAATTTTACCTCTTTGGCTGCTGCCGAATCGAAACATATGCATTTCGGCAAAACCGGCACGCTCTTTGAGAAACTCAGAATAATGTTTAATCAATGGATGACAGACTTGCTTTACTCTGCTGTTGCTGTCAAAACATCTTCTGAAAAAATCAACACAGCAACAACACAAACTTTCGACAGCATCCAGGTCCTCAACCACAGTCTCAGTGATATCCGAAAGATCTTTGAAGAGACAACACATATGCTCTCCAACATTTCCGGCTTAACTGTTGATTTGGCACAGAGCAGTACAACCATCGCCGATCATAGCAATGAAGCAGTGGCCAAAATGCACAGCGCATCTGATACCGCTCAATCCGGCGGTGCAGCCGTTACACAAGTCGTTGGTGCTATGAAGCGCATCAATTTAGATGTTAAGAATGCACAAGCCATGATTTTAAAACTCGAAGCAGCTTCATCTGAGATCGGCAATATTACAGAAACCATTGCCGCAATATCAGAGCAGACAAACTTATTGGCATTAAATGCCGCCATAGAAGCCGCACGTGCCGGCGAATACGGCAGAGGCTTTGCTGTCGTTGCAGACGAAGTAAGAAAGCTCGCCGACGAAAGTCATCATGCCGCTCAAAAGATTGATACCCTTATTAGCGCAATGCAGATTGAGGTTGCCGATGTTGTCAAATCCATTCAAAAAGTACATGATGAAGCGGATGAAGGCGTCGGCGTCGCCGAAAATGCAGGCGATAGTTTAGCTAATATCATTAGTGCCGTATCTCTGGCAGAAACGCTTATTGATAATATTTCCAATGATGTAAAATTTCAATCAGACAATACGACCGGGATCTCTGCCAGCATTCAGGAAATCACTTCACAGGCCGAAACCGGCACAGCGTCAGTCGAAGAAATTACCAGTGTTGTCGAAACACAGCTCGACTTTCTCGCTCAGAATAATCAGAGCGCTGCTGACCTACTGAAAATTGCCAGTAACCTTGACAAAACAATGGCTGTATTCGACAGTAATATTGGCGATCAACTGCTTGCCGTCTGCGAAAAGATTGCCTCTCGTCTGCCGCTCTCCAATGAGGCATTGATCACCTTGTCTAAAACCGTCGGTCTAACAGAAATTCATATTATCGATCGCAATGGTTTTATTAAATTCAGCAGCAGCCAAGCCATTATCGGTTTTCAATTTTCCAGTGAACCCGGTTCTCAAACTTATGACTTTATGCAAATTTTCAAAAACCCATCACGTCGCGTCAACCAAAAATCAGATTTTAGAGATGTCGACGGAAAACTATTCAAGTATGCGGGTATCATTACGAACGATCATCAATACGTCGTTCAATGCGGCCTTGAAGCCTCAGATTTTATGCATTTTAAAGGTGAAAACGCCCTTTCATAACGATTGCCGCTTATTTAAAGTAATGTATAAAGTACTGTTTAAAGTAATGACATCATGATCTCATTTAAATCTAATGTTGAAGCTTTGCACAGATAGATCAGTCAGAATAGCTTTAAAAGATAGACTCATCAGAATTTAATGGCTGGACAACAACCTGATATGTCTTATTGGCTATGGTAATGCGGTACCGTTTTGGTGCCGCATTTTTTACTTTCTTGGATGGCGAATTTGAAAAAAAAGCCGTTAACGCATCCTCATAGGCCTTTAATTGCGCCCGAGCTGCCGATATCGCTCCGGCGCAAAACCGTATGCGGCTACCAGCCTGCTGCTGAACGAAATACGACATATCCGATGTCCATATTTGACCAAGCTGTCTGTACCCACCCGTTGTTTGACGATCCGCCAACAGGACAATTGGTTGTCCATTACCAGGAAGCTGTATTGTGCCAGCCCCCACCGGCACTGACAGCATGTCATTGCCGCCCATCATTTGAATCGCATCACCTGAAAGTCGATACCCCATTCGATCAGACATCGCGTCAATGCGATAATCATTTTTTTGAAATAACTGATGATAGGATGCGCACTGCTCACGGTCAACTGAAGAAGGTGTAAAATGCACCGTTCTTTCCTCATAAGGTATTTTAACCAGCGAATTTGGCATTTTTAAGTATTTGGGCATTGCCGTATCAATAAGCGGCAATTGATCGCCAGGCCTCAGCGCCCGTCCTTCTACACCGCCAAATCGCCCTCTTATGAAAGTGGATCGACTTCCAAGTACCTTGGGCACATCAATGCCACCCGAAACCGCCATATAGGCATAAACGCCCATTTTGGCGTAATTTGCCGTTAGTTCATCACCCTGATGGAGATAAAGCGTCTCATACATTGGTACTGTCCGGTCATTTACTTTGAAATCCATATCAGCACCGGTCAGCGCTACCGCCGTATCAGTACTGAAATGGTATTGACCACCTGTCATCACAAATTCCAAACACGCTTCACCATCATCATTTCCTACGAGACGATTGGCAATTTTAAGGGCATTCGTATCCATTGCACCGCTGACAGGTACCCCCAGCGACTGATAGCCATATCGCCCCATGTCTTGAACCGTGACCATTCCGCCTGCATTTACAACGTGTATAGATCCCATCTTTTTTTACCTTTCTCTATCGCATCATAATCCTGTTCAGAAATAGCGACAAACCTTACCACGTCGCCTGCGTGAATACACGAAGGCGAAAGTGCCGCCACATCAAAAAGTTTTATAGGGGTTCTGCCAATCAGCTGCCAGCCGCCCGGGCTTTGAAGCGGATAAATGCCGGTCTGTCCACCTGCGATGCCTACCGAACCCGCTGCAATAGCTTTCCTAGGCCGCTCTTTTCTTGGCATATGAAGCTTTTCATCAAGACCGCCTAAATATGGAAATCCAGGCAAAAAGCCAATCATGTAAACTGGATAGTCTGGCGCCGTATGGCGCTTTACAACTTCATCCGGCATCATCTGTGCGTATTGGCTAAGTTCATCCATATCCGGTGCATAATCACCTTCGTAACACACCGGAATATAAAGCTTACGTATGGTATGCTGTATCATCACTTCATCAAATGTAAGCAGAAATGCTTCGACGGCATCACAAAGTGAGCTCACGGAAGTCTCCAGAGGATCAACGATCACCGCAATACTATGATAGGCCGGAATAACATCGCGTATCGATTCATTAAATACCGTACGAATTGCTTGTGCTGTGTGATGCACTTGCTGGTTTAATGATACATCGATGACTGATTGCCATCGAATGAGCAGCATCGACTCACTTTCTGTCATTATTTCAATTTTTTTCATCATACTGCGCCCCAGTCTGTTATCTTAAATCGTAACCACTTTCCAGTGGTTGTTCAAACGATCCATTCAAGTGTTTTCTATCAGATGTTCCTATTCCCAATTTTTAAACACTCACCCGGAACATTCCCAAAACATCTATTTCAAGCGTGCATAAAGCGTCTTGGCGAATGTCACCGCTGCAGGATTATCACCATGTACACATACTGTTTCGCCACGCATTGGTATACATTTACCATGCACACTTAACGCACAGCCTTCTTCAATAACGCGCATAATTTGCTCCGCGCTGACGTCGACATCATGAATCATCGCATTTGACGCATCCCGAGGTACCAACATCCCTTCATCCGTCAAATTCCGATCAGCATAAATTTCCGCTTTAAATGGTAAATCATATTTATGTGCTGCTCTTTCAAGAGCACTATTGGGTAAACCATAAAGAAAAAGCGCCGGATTAAATGCCTTAACGGCCACGACAACAGCCTCTGCCAGCACATCTGATTTAACAGCCATATTATAAAGCGCACCATGCGGCTTAACATGGTGTAATTCTCCGCCTTGCGCCCGAACGATACCGTAAAGCGCACCAATTTGATAATGCATGAGCGGTCCAACTTCAGCAGGCGATATATTCATTGTCTTTCTGCCAAATCCAGCAAGATCATCGAAACCGGGATGCGCCCCAATTTTAACGTAATGTTTCAAAGCCAGTGCAACCGTTCGCTTCATCACGAATGGATCGCCGGCATGAAAACCACATGCAATATTTGCCGATGTAATATAGGGCATCAACGCAGCATCATTGCCCAAGGTATAAATGCCAAAACTCTCACCTACATCACTGTTAATATCAATCTTCATTGTATCCACTCCTTAGCCGTTCTCAACGAGAAGCATTCATCCTGCATTTATCTAATATATACCCCTTGATCGAAAACACATTTTATCTTATTACTCAGTTTACCGCGAAGTCAAATCGCTGTAAAGAACCCGCCCCTACATTGTACTAATCTAGTCCGCAGCATCACTTCCAGCATCACTTCCAGCATCACTTCCAGCATCACTTCTATAACAATGAACATCGAGAAACCAGCCTTTTGCGATTAGCACGCCTCAAAAGCTGGTTTCTTTTATCCATTATTCTATTATCATACGATACATATGGTCCAGCTGCTGCTATTGCCTCATTGCGATCTACTACTCAATGGTAAATTGACTAACAATCGCATACATGTTGGATGCCGTATAATTAAGCGTTTCCTTTACTTGCTGCAAATTGAGACTATTGCTTTCAAGCGCTCGCATCATACGTTTACTGTCGCTTTGCGCCTCGGATGATTTGCGCTCAAAACTGTCGATAAACCGATCCTGGGCCTGTAATATATCTCCAATAAGCTTTGTATCCGCCTTCATCTGTTTAGACAATGCCGTAATATCACCTGTGACTTTATCGATATCCAGCTGAATTTGAGAAAAACTGTCAATCGTCTTGTTAACGCTGTCGCTGCCTGCATTAATACGATCGCTGATTTGAAGAATATTGCCGGTATTTACATTGACTTCATCTTGAATATTCACAATTTTCTCCGATATTTTTTTCGTTGAATCCATTGTCATTTCAGCAAGCGTACCAATTTCATCAGCAACGACGGCAAAACCGCGACCGTGTTCCCCTGCCCTTGCAGCTTCAATGGATGCATTAAGTGCCAACAGCTTTGTCTGACTCGAAATATTGCCAATGATATCAATCACTTCGTTAATTTCAAAAGCATACTTTTTTAATTGATTAATCGACTGTGTCGTCTCTTGAATCTCACCGACGATTTCAGACATAATCTTAAACGTTTCCATTGAAATTTCCTTGCTGTCTAGTGCATTTTTATTAATGTACTGCATTTGGCTGGTTGCTTCCAAGATAGTCTGATTAACATCATCAATGGATTTGCTCAATTTTCCAAAATCCGTTTTCATATGGTTTAAATCCGTTGTGGATTGTTCTAATACATGAAGCACATTTTGCATTGTGCCGTCAATTTGCGTTGAGTTATCATTGATATCTCCCATGAGTTTTTCCATTTCATCCACAGAAAACTTTGAAATATTGGTTGCAAATTTAATGCGTTTAATAATATTCATCTGGTTGTTGATAAACTTGTTAAACCACTTTGACAGTTCACCCATCTGATCGTATTTATTGCTTTTGACGCGCTTCGTCAAATCACCTTCACCCTCTGCAATTTCATTGACAAGACCAATCGTATCGCTCAACGGCCTAATCGCCAATATATTCAGCGTCACAACAGCACTTAACAAGAGCAGCAACCATTCTACGATCATGCGTATGCTTTCGCTTCCGTGAAGCATCGTACCAGCAGCACTGCCGACAATCAGAATCAATGCATACAAAAAACCAAGCGCCAGTAAAAATTTCAAATTGAGACTTCTGTATTTATAGATTTCATCAATATCGCCCTCACATAGAAGGCCCCAGATTTCATCTGTATGCGGCGGCCTTATTGTAATCCCCTTGCCGCCAACATCAATATGACGATATTCCGGATAACCCGGCCATGCATTCAAATTTTCGCCATTATCAATTGTCTTTTGTACGCCTTCATGCAGTTTATCCGTCGCTGGGTCGTTAAAAACAATCTCAAATTCTGTATATTTTTTTACTTTTACCGTCCCAAAACCATTGGTTCGAATGCCGTCTTTTAAATTGTCGCCAAGCGTAAAAGCGTTGTCTTCAAAACGACTCCTTGAAATGGCACTGCCTTTAGGTATACCGCGTTTATTCTGAATCATAAACAAATAGTTGTCTCCTGATTCTTTATAAACATGGGCATCTTCATCTTGAAGCACATCGCTCATCACATCATTCGGAACCCTTCCACATAAGTAGAATACGGCATCCTCTACCGGAATCGGCTGAATAAACATCAGCGTGATCTCATCTGAAAATCGTGAATTAAAGTGCTTTACCGTCATGGTATCTTCATCTGCATAGGGACCATACATATAGGGCGCACTCCCAAATGCGCTCACATAGGGTTTATTAATTTTTTTCCCCATGTGTGATGCATGCGTCGATGCAATAACCGTTTGTTTGGCATTCGCGACAAAAAGTTCTGAAAAATCACTAAAAAGTGCATGCTGCTGCTTTAAGCAATTGTTTAATGCCGATGACGTTTCCTTCGTAAGGTTTGATGGTTCGACGAGCAAGCGCTTAACAGTGAGCATCATAGCCGTCCAAGAATCATCAAACCAATTGTATAGTGCTTTTTCCCTGCCTTTTGCGATGCCGTTGAATGTGTTTTCTGTATGACCTTTTAGCCCCGGGTTTAGGAAAAACGAGAGCTTTCTTCTAACGATATTCATGACTTCATCTCCTTTATCTCTCTTTATTTGCCCATTTGTTTGGAACAATACCGTACATTTGCCCTTCATTTCTCTCTTATGGTGAATATCAGTCACCATTTTTCCTCAACACATTTAAAAACAAAAAACTCTATGCCATTTCTCTTTATAGATGGCATAGAGCTGCTTTGCTCAATTCATTTAATTGTGGTAAAGACTCTCGTTTCCCTGTGTCAATTTTAATGTTTTGCCTTTCGCTTGTCAATCGAAAAGCATATAAACATAGGACTTATAGCTTATATTCTTTAATATCATGCTCAGTGAGCGACATTGAGATGCAACAATACACGTCTTATATCAATTTTTTACTCTTCCCCAGCAACATTTTACCCTTCTATATAGAGGCACACCAATCAATATTTCGCTGTTTAATGTTTTTTAAGGCTTTTATTAACAGTTTTTTAACTTTCGTTCAGTATAATAAATGATGTAAACATTACAAATACTTATTGAGGTGAATTATGAAAAAAAGCATGATCGTACTGCTCGTCATCGTACTCGTCATCTTCGCAATTGGCGGGTCAATCATTTCCAAATATAACGCACTGGTCTCTCTAAGCGAACAGGTCAATGAAGCGGAAAGTCAAATTGAAAATCAACTGCAGCGCAGAAACGATTTGATTCCAAATCTTGTTGAAACGGTTAAAGGCTATGCTTCACAAGAAAAAGAAATATTCGAAAACGTTGCCGATGCACGTTCTAAATTGATTGGTGCCACAGGCATCACAGAAAAAGCCGAGGCCGATGCGGCACTGTCTTCTTCGTTGTCAAGGCTCCTCGCAATTTCTGAAAGTTATCCAGAACTCAAGTCCAATGAAAACTTTATACAGCTTTCAGATGAACTGGCAGGCACTGAAAATCGCATTGCTGTCGCTAGGCAGTCTTACAACGGTGTAGCAAGGACTTTTAATACTTCAGTTAAACAATTCCCTATGAACATCTTTGCCGGCATGTTCGGTTTTGAAACCGTCAACTATTTTGAAGCAGCTGAAGGTGCCGAAACAGTGCCAACAGTCGACTTTACCAATTAACACTTAACCATACCGGGAGGTTATTTTGAAGCAAAAGCTAATTGTTTTGCTCGCAATACTCATATTGGCAATGCCCTTTGCATTTGCCGTTGACTATCCTTCACCTACCAGTGATTTCTATGTAGAAGATTATGCAGATCTCTTGGCGAGTGATACTGAACAGACCATCATTGAAACATCAGCAGCGCTTGAAGCCGCTTCAGGCGCTCAGATTGTCGTCGTTACCGTCCCCTCGCTTGAAGGCGATACTGTTGAAAACTATGCCTATAATTTATTCCAAAATTGGGGAATTGGCGATGCCGATAAAAACAACGGCGTTCTCCTTCTGATTGCAATGGACGACCGAATGACGCGAATCGAAGTTGGATACGGTCTCGAAGGCATTTTGAACGATGGTAAAACCGGTAGGATTCAAGATGACTACCTTATCGAAAACCTTAAAGCCGGTGACTATGATGCAGGCGTCCTCGGCACTTACCTCGCCATTGCCGAAGAAGTCTATCAAGAATACGATTTAAGCGCTGACGATTTGGCAGCGCAGAATGTTTATTACAATCCAGTTGCCGAAACCAGTGACAGCGGCGGCATTACGATTGGCAAAATCATTATCGGCATTATCGTATTCATCTTAATGCTGTTTGATATTATCTTTAACCGCGGCCGCATTATCCGAATGCTCGCTTACGCATCCATGCGAGGCGGCGGCAGAGGCGGCGGTGGCGGCTTCGGCGGCGGCGGTGGTCGAAGCGGCGGCGGCGGCAGTTCCAGAAGCTTTTAACAGGGATTCCAAAACCATTCCGTCAAGTTTCAATCGCACACTGTTTGTAAAATGATTAAAAGCGCTGAAAACCAACATGGCTTTCGGCGCTTTTTTTATGCCCTACAATAGATAAAATCTAGCTTTTCGTTTAATCTTAAAATGTAAGTTGCAGTATGATATCATCTCACTTGTGATACCATTCCTATGAATAGGAAATCGCACGGTAATAAGAATCCAAGTCAAAACCATGCGTTGTCACCGATGCAATTGAACGGTTGAATACTTGACTTTCCGCAAGCGAAGCCTCTAGCGAATCGCTGCCAAGCGCTTCGAGCCAGCAATAGAAATCATCTTTTTTAAGCCCGCTCTTGACACTCAATGCCATAATTGCCTTTTTGACGAGATCGATAATCATTGATTCATTGTCTTTTGGCTGCAATGCATTTAAAATATCCGTTATCTCACTGGGCGCTCGACTTAATTTAGAGCTAAATTCGTGCAAGTAGAAAAACAAGCCGAAATTATAGAGTTTTCCAGTGTTGACATCTATAAACCACAAGTCCTTGTCTAATCCTGTAGACGTCAGTCCCTGATGTTTGAGTGCTGTTAAATCGTAGAACAGTCCCTCACATATTTTACGGCATCCCAGCGGTTTTAAATAGCCCATAACCGTTTCCAAAACAACGATGGGTTCAATGCCCCGTTCTTTCTTGAAGACGAGATATCCGTGTGAAGTCGTCTCAAAACTGTCGATGAGCTGGGGCGTTGAAATATGAAAATAATTTTCAGGCTGTTCTTCGACAATGTGCAGTGAATCCAAAAATATTTTGAGCTTGAGTTTCGTAATTTCCAGCATAATGTAAGTTTCTGAAACGTACATAAATCCCAGTTCAATCATAACGCGTTTTAAATACTTAAAGCGTATACATTTGCCGCTTGTGGCAATGAGTTCAATCGTACGCTTTTTCTTGCTGCGCTTTTGAGGTGCCCTTTTAAATGGATCCTTTTGAACATTTGAACGTGCCGTATCTTCACCAGCAAATGATGTATGCCAATCTGCTGCTGCCATTTTGTCTTTTTCATACGCGTCCTTATGCCGATTGCGGTTGAGGATTCGCTCTTTTTCGTAAAAGCGATTTTCGCTGATCAGCAACTGCCCCTCATTGTAGAGCGCATTAATTTTACTCATGATAAAAAGTGCTTCCTTTACATCGGACACATCCGGATGCCATATTTTCGCAAGCGCTCTATACTCACCTTTTATGCCTTTCACTGTAAAAAGTTGAGAAGGCATCATACAATTCATAATATAGTTTTTATCGTGATATTTTGCTTTTCTTTGAGGCATAATGTTTTCCATTCAGTTCTTTTTCTTTTCACTATTATACCCCGCTCATGATTTTTATTCAATAAATCAACGGCATGATGCATTGCCATTCTGTAAAGATTACGTAAAAGGTCATTCCCTTCTATTGCTCAAGACCCAGTAGCTGCCGTTTCATTTCGAGGCCAAAGGCAAATCCCGTGAGCTTGCCGTTTTGTCCGATTACGCGATGACACGGTATGATAATTGGAATCGGATTGCGCCCATTGGCCGCACCTACAGCGCGGCTTGCCGTTGACATCTCAATGGCTGCCGCAATTTCACCATAAGTTCGCGTCTCACCATATGGAATAGCTTTAAGTGCATGCCAAACGCGTTTTTGAAAAACAGTTCCCTGAGGATTCAGCTTTACATCGAATGTTTTACGTTGACCATCAAAGTATTCAACAAGCTGCCGTCTCACTTCGTCAAAAAAGAAATCATCCCGCCGCCAATCCGGCGCCAATGCTAATGTCCGTTTACTTTCAGGCGTCTCAATATGGACAATTTGAATCCCTTCTTCATCGCCAACAACGGTGATCATGCCGAATTTCGTTTCAAAAGATGTGTATTTCATCTCTATGCCTCCAATATATTGTACTGACTGCCGCTTCAAATCGCTTATCAATTTATTCTATTTAATAGTTTCGCCACAGGCAAAGCGTTGCATACGCCCGATACGGCCGCCATTGTTCGGCAAGCTGTTCAATTGCCTTCGGCTTCATCTTTTGTCCATCGTTCATAGCCGCCAGAACGTTTATCACACCGAGGTCCGATGCCGGAAAACTGTCTTTCATGCCTAGCCCGCGCATGGCAACATAATTGACCGTCCAGTCGCCAATGCCTTTTACAACACCAAACGCCTTTTTGAAAACGTCATAGGACTGGTAGGGTGATAAACTGAATTCATTGTCCAACAATGCTTGCATGACGCGCTTTAGCGTCGCCTGACGCGTTGCTGTAATCCCCAATCCTTCAAGCGAAAGCACACTGCACGTATTAATATTGGGAAAAAAATGTGTCAAGCCAGTCGGAAAATCATCGGCTGTTTTCAAATCCGCCCTTTCGACAATGCGTTGGGCTAAAGTCGTTGCCGCCTTCACGGTGATTTGCTGTCCTAAAATAGCCCTGACTAAAAATTCAAAAGCATCAAATGCTGTCGGCAGTCGCGGTACATACTGATCGACAAAGCCTGATTGCAGCATTTCAAAACGCTTTAAATAGGCTGTGATCTCTGAAATGGGAGCATCCATATCAAACATCCGCCGAACACGCAGAAAAACGTCAAAAATGCTGTCAAAATCACGAGTATAAACGTCAAGCTTTAGTAATGCAGGATGATCGCCGGGACAAACTGTAAAATAGCCGCTGCCCGTTTCAATATAATATGTACGTTGATAGGCATCACCGTTTATCGCCTCAACCCCGCGCAAGAGTCTTGGTTTCATAAATGAAAAAACAGTTTCAAATCCCACTTCAGATTTCGACCGAAGATAGAGCGTGAGTTTAGGCATTGGATAAGTCGGCATCATTTTATCGCGCATTGCCGTCGGCGTACATCCGACAATTAATTTGAACTGCGCATTAAATTGTCTAACGGAGCTGTATCCTACTTCAAATGCAATGCTCGTCATACTTTGTGCCGTCTCTTGAATAAGTGGAATGGCGCACAGAATACGCTGATAATTTAAAACTTTTGTCGGCGAAATGCCCAGAACGGTTTTAAAAACCTGTCTTAATCGTCTCTCGCTAATAAATAGTGCTTTTGCAAGCTTTTCAGTATCTGCACCGTTTAAGGCACCGCTTCCCAACAGCATCATCGCTTTGGAAACAATTTGCGCAGCTTCATCAACGAGGGTGACGCGTTCGGGATGACATCGGTGACAAGGCCGATAGCCGTCTTCAAAGGCATCTTTTAACTGTTTGTAATAGGTGACGTTCTCTTTTTTTGCCGGTGGTGCCGGACAAGAGGGTCTGCAGACAATGCCTGTGGTTTTAACGGCAAAGTAAAATACGCCGTCAAAGCCCATATCCTTTTGTTGCCTCGCTTTTTCAAAATTAAGCCATTCCAATTCAGTAACTGTTGATTTCATCTTTAGCTCATCACCTACCCTTATGGTCATTATACCTTAAAAGGACACACCGGCTCTAGCACTTTTCGGCAATTGTATCTCATCAGTCTCTTGATCATTTTTTGCTGAAGCCGCATAGATACATAAATTGTAATCATCGCCCTCTTCATTGCTTTTTTAGCAGACAAAGCGTATAATGCTGTTCAGAACAAGCCATTATAAAGGAGTACGCTATGAAACCTGAAATGAAAATCAGATTCAACAACGACTACAGCGAAGGCGCGCATTCAGAGATTATGGCACGTCTTAACGAAACCAATATGATTCAAACCGCCGGGTATGGCGAAGACCCTTTCTGCGATTCTGCCCGCGATGCCATTAAACGTCAATTCGGATGTCAACAGGCTGATGTTCACTTCCTCGTCGGCGGCACGCAAGCCAATCTAACTGTAATTGCCGCGGCCCTAAGACCGCATCAAGCCGTTATCTGTGCAGAGACGGGCCATATCAATGTCCATGAGACAGGCGCCATTGAAGCCTGCGGCCACAAGGTTATCGGATTGCCGCACAACGAAGGCACCATCACCGCCGAGCAAATCGACGCCTATGTTAAAGCACATTATAATGATGAAACACACGAACACATCACACAGCCTAAATTGGTCTATATTTCTCAGCCAACAGAACTTGGCACCATTTATTCGAAAGATGCCTTAACCGCTATCTATCAAATATGCCAGAAACATGGTCTCTATCTCTTTATCGACGGTGCGCGTCTCGGCTACGGTCTCAGCAGCGCTGACAATGATCTGGATGATAAGACTTTTTCAGCGCTTTCTGATGTTTTTACCATTGGCGGTACAAAGATGGGTGCACTCTTTGGCGAAGCTGTCGTCATTAATCATCCGGCGCTAAAGCAGGATTTTCGATATATCATGAAGCAAAAGGGCGCTATGCTCGCCAAAGGCCGCCTGCTGGGCATTCAGTTTCTGTCTTTTTTTGAAAAGGATCTCTATCGTCGGCTCGGCAATCACGCAGATGAGTTGGCAATGCATTTAAAGACCGCAATGCTGGCAAAGGGCTATACCCCTTATGTCAACAGCCCCACCAATCAGCAATTCTTTATTCTACCTGATGCCGATCTCCTAGAAATTGAAAAATATTTTACTTACGCATACATCGAGCGCATTGATGCGACACACAGTGCCGTTCGTTTTTGCACAAGCTGGGCAACGCGTCCCGAAGATGTTAAAACACTGATAAAATTCATTGATGCGCTTCATTAGATCAATCACCTTATTCATTCAGCCATGATAAAAGCCGATCGACTAAACTTTCTTATGGGAAAGCGTATCGATCGGCTTTTTAGATAGTTTTATAGATGGCTCTATGGATGACTCGATGGATATGGATGGCTCAATGGATGGTTCGATGGATGGCTCTATGGATGTTCAATAGATGGTTCAATGGCGATATGATGACATAAGCGCCCCATGTATCACACGATTCAATCATTCCCGCCTATTAAAAGCCGCTCATCAAACGCCATTTGAAACAGCGCCTCTGCATAAACGCGGTAAGCAGCATGAAGCGTTTCTATCCGAATACTTTCATCATTTTCATGACAGGTGTCTTCATCCTCAGGAAAATAAGGACCCCACGCTACAAAATTCGGCATTGCCTTTGCATATGAAGTCCCATGTGCCAAAACAAACGCATTTTCCCTTCCGGTTTCCTTTTCATATGCCTCAGCCATACACTGTAGAAATGGCCGTTTCGGTGAAACATACAAAAAAGGTTTGTAGTCGACGATCTCAAATGTGAATCCATAACATGCCGCCTTTTCATGAAAAGCTGCAGCAATTTGCGATTGAGTCAGTCCAATCGTTTGGCGCATATTGATATTTAAAATAAAGGAATCTTCAGTTGTTCGCAGCATGGTTGGCGATATCACGGTGACATGCGCATCTTGGCCTTCATAAATCTGCTGTCCCCTATTCAGTCCCAAAGAAGTCCCAAAGAGATCGTCTTTCAATTCTCTTTCAACAAAAATGACGAGTGCTGCAATTTCCGGCAGCAATGACAGTTTGCCAAAAAGTGTGTGGCAAAGTTTGACAATGGCATTTTCACCATCTTGAGGGCTTGAGGAATGAACTGATTTTCCCATAGCGCGCACGGTTGTCGTACCATTATCGTTTTCAGTCATTGTCTCCGTGTCCCGCAAGACACTGAGCATCTCCTTAGAAAAATGACTCAATTCAATTTGTGCAAAATCTGGAATGGTGTTCTTGGAATCACCGCCCATCAAATCAATTGTCCTGCCTTGAAAATGCCGAGGGAATTTTAATTCGACGTCAACATAACCTTTTTCCATATTGGTAATGGGAAATTCACCGTCTGGCGTAAAACCGTAATCCGGCAGCACTTGTGTTTCGCAATAAGCAGCCATATCATGCCAAGTGGTTTCTTCCTGTGTCCCGACAATCATCTGAACGCGTTTTTTCATTTCGTTTTTATAGGGCAGAAGCTGTGCCATCGCATAAAGCGCTGCCAAAGCAGGCCCTTTGTCATCTGCCACACCTCGTCCATAGTAGCTGTCATGTGCTTCTGTCAGTTCAAACGGCGGATAATGCCAATGTGCATCATTGCCGGCCGGGACGACGTCAACATGCACGAGAATCCCTACGGTTTCAAGGCCTTTTCCGATTTCGATAACCCCGACGCGATCTTCAAGCAGCGCATGTGTCTCAAACCCCATTGCTTTGCCCAAGGTAAGCATTGTATGCAGTGCTTGCTTAACGCCTGTCGGATTTTCAGAAACACTTTGAATGGCAATTAACTGTGAAAGATCTTTATTAAATTTAAGGCGATCCAACGCTTTAAAAGCACGCTTCGAATCACGTTTCTGTTTCTGCTTATGCATCACACCACCGTCTCTTCAAAAAAAGATCGTATTAATCCCGCATATGCTTCTGTTCCTGCAACGAGTTCTTCAATTTCAATGTATTCTTCGTCCGAGTGTGCCGTCGCTAAATTGCCGGGTCCGAAAACAATCGTCGGCATATTAAAAAAATGCTGAAAAAGTGCGCCATCACTCCACGCGGGAAAAAAGCTGATTTCACTTTGGCGGCCAATCGATTCGACTGATTTCACCGCAGCCTGTACAATTGCCGCATTTAATGGTGTGTTCATGCTCTCATGACTGTAGTCGCCCTTCATAACGTTTTCTGCCATTGACCGATACGATATTTTATACCCCGGATGCAATTTCAGAAAACATTCGAGCATCGCTGACACTTGACTGAGTATGGTCTCGAGCGTTTCGCCCGGCACCCATCTTCGATCAAAAGTGAGCATACATTTTCCTGCAACTGTACTCGGCTGTGTGCCGCCATTGATCGTTCCAATATTAAAAGAGCCCTTGCCAATCAGCGGATGGCTGGATGCTTCGATAACTTTTGCCATCTCGACTTTTAAATAGCAGATCAATTCACCTGCTACGTCAATGGCATTGAGCCCTGATGCCTGATTACCGCCGTGCACGGTTTTGCCTTCAACCATAATTTCAATCCATTGCAGCCCGCGATGAGCAGGACATATGATTAAATTTGTCGGTTCGCCCACGACGACGCCATCAGCGCCATCTGTATGATTTTCCAAATAATGAATACTGCCAAGACTGCGCTCTTCTTCATCGGCAACACACACCAGTATAATTTCACCGTCAAAGGCAATCGCTTTGCGCTTGATGGCAATGATCGCGTAGAGCATCGCCATCAAAGGGCCTTTCATGTCAACGGCACCGCGTCCATACAGCTTGCCGTCTTCAATGCGTGGCATTAAACCATCATACATACCATAAAGCGGCACCGTATCCATATGGCCGTTCAGTATCAGTCTTTTGCCTTTTCGCCCGCCTTTCAGTCTTGCAATGACGTTATAGCGCCCCTTCTCGACGCACTCAATTGTATGTTCAATCCCCTCTGAAGCCAGAATACGGCCAATATAGGCTGCCATCTGCGCTTCCTGATTCTCTAATCCCGAATAACTTGCCGTTTTGACTGCATTTGCCGTCGCCTCAACAACTTCGTCCGACGTTACTACATCCCAAATCCAGTGATGATTATTCATTCACACGCATCTCCTCTAATTGACATTCGCACACACTGTAATGCGCTTCACCCACAAGGGTCAGCTTAGGTTTTTCATGCATGCACCCATCTGCTGCACGTGGACATCTGCTTTGGAAAACACAGCCTTTAGGCAAATCAATTGGATCAGGCATTTCACCAGTCAACAGTGCGCGCTTTTCCGAACGTCGCATCTTCATCTTTGGCATGATCTCAATCAGTGCTTGCGTATAGGGATTTTTGGGTGATTGAATAACATTTTCAGCACTGCCATACTCTAAAATCGTCCCTAGGTACATCACGGCAATCTTATCTGCAATGGCCCAAGCCAAAGCAATATCATGTGTAATAAAGAGATAGGCAATCTGTTGGCGTTCTCTCAATTCCATCAGTAATTTTAAAATCTCAGAGCGGATGGATACGTCCAGCATTGAAACAGGTTCATCGGCAATAATCAATTTTGGTTTAACAATAAGCGCACCTGCTATGACAACACGCTGGCGCTGCCCGCCGGAGAGTTCGTGGGGATACCGATTTAAAAACGATTCTCCCGGTGTTAAACCAGCCTGCTCCAATGCTGTCACAACACTTGCCCGCATTTTATCCCGCGAGAGATTCTTCTGTTGAATCATAAGGGGCTCTGCGACAATTTTTTCAATGGTTTGCTTAGGGTTAAGCGACTGATAGGGATCTTGAAAAATCATGGCGACTTTTTCACGGTAACCCGGTTTTAATTTTCCATCCGTACCAAATATCGGCTCCCCTTCAAAGCAAATCGTACCGCCCACAACCTCACTTGGATGAAGTGCATTGATTGCCTTGCCCAACGTCGTCTTGCCAGAACCGCTTTCACCGACAAGCGCTATGATTTCACCGGGCATCACGGTTAAATCAACGCCATTTACCGCGTGGACAACCCGTTGCGGCTTGCCTTTTAGCACATCTATAAAACTGGGCTTTACAGGAAACTTCACGGTGACATTTTTAAGTTCAATTAATGCGTCCATTATGCTTCCCCCTCTAAATGACAAAGAAATTGATGTGCACCCTCAACCGTTCGCAGCGGCGGCCGCGATAGGCAGATCGGCATTGCCTTGTGACATCGGCTGTAAAAAGCACATCCTTGTACAGGTTTCGTCATATCCAGTGGTTGACCGGGAATAAAATCCGGCAACCCTCTCTTTTTCCCAATAATCGGATATGCCGCCAGCAGTTTTTGCGTATAGGGATGACGAGCATCTTCATAAATCGCTTCTACACTGCCGCTTTCCACAATTTCACCTGCATACATAACCGCTACTTTATCACAGATGTCCCCAAGAATGGATAAATCATGTGTAATGAGAATCATGGACAAGCCCATTTCCTTTTTCAATGACTCCAGCAATTCAAAGATTTGTGCCTGTACCATGACGTCTAATGCTGTCGTCGGCTCATCACCAATAACAATTTTCGGTTCACATGCAAGCGCCATTGCGATCATAACCCGCTGACGCATGCCACCGCTGAACTGGTGCGGATACTGTTTCAACCGTTTTGGGTCAATCTCCACGCGCCGCATCAGCATTTCAGCACGCGCGTAGGCGGCCTCATTTGATACCGTTTCATGGAGTAAAATCGCCTCAACCATTTGTTTTTCAATGGTCAAAACGGGATTTAATGCATTCATCGCCCCTTGAAAAATCATGGCGATCTCTTTCCATCTTAACTTTTGGATCATGCCTTCCGGTGCCGTCAGGACATCTCTCTGCTTATATCGAATCTCACCGCCATCAATGACGGCATTCTTAGGCAACAGCCGCATTAGCGACAGCGCTGCCGTCGTTTTACCCGAACCGGATTCGCCTACGAGTGCCAGTGTTTCGCCTTCATCTAGGGAAAAACTGATCCCGTTAACCGCTTTTAAGCGTTTGCCGCCGGTGAGTTCAAATGCTATTTTTAGTGAATCAACCTCTAATAATGCCAATTGTGCCTCCCCGTTTAACGTTGTCTCAATTTAGGATTAACGATTTCATCCAGTGCAAACCCCATAAGTGTAAATGCCAGCACCAACAGCAGCACGCAAACCCCGGGCGGCATAAAGTACCAATAAGCCTTATTGCTCAGTGCACCTGATTCAAAGGCAAAATGCAGTGTCGTTCCCCAGCTCGGCTTCGATACATCCCCCATGCCTAGGAAACTCAGCGTCGTTTCAGACAAAATAGAGGTAGCTGTCACCAAAATCGTATTGGCAAATACCAACGGGAATACATTTGGGAATATATGATGCCAAATGATAAAGAGATTCGATGCCCCAAACGATTTTGACCGTTCAATGTACTGACGCTCTTTTTCAGTGAGTGTCTGCGCTCTGACAATTCTGGCGGTACCCGCCCACCCCGTGATGCCAATGACAAAAATAATATTCCAGATATTTGAGCCAAGCAGTGCCGCAAGCACGAGCATTAGCGGCAGCCACGGTAAAACCAGAAACACATCGGTAATGCGCATGAGCACGTTGTCCGTCTTTCCGCCCAGATAGCCGGAGAAAATACCGACGCTGGTGCCAATAAACATCGAGATAAACGTCGCCGCAACACCGACGATTAAGGAGACGCGGCTGCCGGCAATCAGCGCTTTAAAGACATCTCGCCCCAGATCATCGGTTCCAAGCCAGTGTGCCGCACTTGGCGGATTCAAAACATCTGCTCTCTCGCCGAAGACCTGAGGATCGTATTGGACGATCATTGGGCCAAAGAGTGCAATGAGTATGAAGATGACGAGCATACTAAACCCGACGACGCCCATTTTATTCTTCAGAAACTGTTTGATAAACTGATTTTCTTTCATATGTTAAATCCTTTATGTTGCTTTATTCGTTACTGCTTCAATTCGCTTTATATTGCTAATAAGCGATTGTCCTTTTATATGTCACGATGTTAACCCTTTATTGTGTTTCCACGCCTTTTGATGCCTTTTGATGCCTTTACTCTTTTACCCTTGGATCAAGGTAGCCGTATAACAGATCTGAGATAAGATTCGTGCCAATGGTGCACATGCTCGTGATAAAGAAGATCCCCTGCAGCAGCGGATAATCTCTGTTTTGGAGCGCGTCATACATCAAACGCCCCAGTCCCGGCCATGAAAAGACAGTCTCTACCTGCAGCGCGCCTGCAATCACAAAGCCAAGACTCATTGCCACAAGTGTCGCCATTGGTATCATGGCATTGGGCAGCGCGTGTTTCTTTAGAATGGTTTTATCATCGAATCCTTTTGCGCGCGCTGTTAGAATATAGTCTTCCGTCAGTACCTCAATCAGCGAACTGCGCATCACCAGCATATACTCTCCCAGCAATACCAGTGCAAGCGTCAATACGGGCAGCACTAAGTGCACCGCTATATCAGACGCCCGCTGCATGCCCACAGCAAAATAGAGAGAAGGCGATGTCATGCCGGAAGTCGGTAAAATACCCAAAAAACCGCTGAAAAAGGCAATCATAAGAATGCCGAGCCAGAATGACGGCATCGCATAAGTGACAAGTGAAAAGCTTAGTGCACCGACGTCCAGTTTTGTTCCCCTTTTGTGCGCTGCAACGATTCCGAGAAAAGTACCAAAGATGATGGCGATGATCTCTGCTGTCCCAACAAGGAGAATGGTGGCAAACACGCGGTCACCAATGACCTTCATCACCGGCATATTGTAATGAAACGAGGTGCCAAAATCGCCGATGAACATACTGCTGACATACGTTACAAACTGTGCAGCCAACGATTTATCAAGACCATAAGCTGCTTTCATTTTCTCAACCGTCTCAATATTGGCGTTGGGGTTTCGAACGAGCATGCTGACGGGATCACCCGGCATGATGCGAAATAGAAAGAAGTTGATGAGCAGAACGCCCATCAACGTAATACATGCATAAAAGAGTTTTTTGACAATATACTTTCGATTCATTTTTTACCATCACCATTCATTTTTCTGGTTTTCATTCGCTTTCTTCGATTTGTTTCGTTGCCATATAAAGAATCCGCCGCCGATGACGACAATCACCACAATGGCAATGACGAGTCCGCTGCTGCCGCCGCCATCACTTTCACTTTCACTTTCTGCCGGCGTACTGTCAGCTGTATTTTCGGCAGGCGCACTGCTGTTCATACTGCTTTCAGCAGCTTCTGTTATAAAAGTAGCATCCGCATAGTTGACAATGGTATTGGCGAAAAATACTGCGCCCGAAACAGTTGGTGTAAGCCCCGTAATAAGGTCGTTGCGCACTAACTGATGGTTTTCAGCGTAATACAAAATATCATATGGCAATTCTTCGTAAAGAAGTGCCTGTGCTTCATGAACCATTTCAACACGTTTTGCGCGATCCATTTCATGCGTCTGCGCTTCCACAATGGCATCGTATTCTGGATTAGAATAAAAAATATCGTTTAGATTATCAATATTGTCTGTTGTCAAGACATTTAAAAGAACGGTTGGGTCAATGTCGCCGCCCCATCCCCATATAAACATATCATAGTCTTTTTCGCCCATGGTTCGATCATAGAGTACGCCGTCATCAACGGTTTCAATATTGAGTTCAATCCCCACTGCTTTTAAATAACTTTGAACCATCTGTCCAACTTTGACTTCTGAAGTATTGTCACTTCTGGACAACAGCAAGAATGACAGCTTATCACCTGAATCGTTGCTTCGGTAACCATCGGCATCAACACTTGTAAAACCTTCACTTTCTAAGAGCGAAATCGCTTTTTCAGGATCGTAGCCTCTTAACTTATCGCCTTCCACCGCATAATGCCATTCACCTTGTGATGGTGGAATATAAGTAGAGCCGATCGTCGAAGAACCGTCATATACCAGATCAACAATTTTCTGTTTGTCTATAGCATAACTGATGGCTTGTCTGATCATTTTATTTTGTATTAATTGATTGAAGTTGCCTGACCATTCAGACTGGTTAAACGCCAATTCCGTAAAGCCATTCTCTTCATAAGCATAATCCGTAATATTTTCATTGCTCAATGCACTTTTTATATCAACATAGTCCAGTTCAAGCGCCACATCAATTTCGCCGTTTTGAATGGCTTGAACCATGGTGTCGTTATTGGCGTAAATGACATAAATTAAGTGGTCAACATTAGCAGGCTGACCAAAATAGTCTGGGTTTCTATCAAGAACGACCTGCTGGTTCATATCCCAGCTGACAAATTTAAACGGCCCCGTACCGACCATTGCCGTATCCTCAAAATCGGCAATACTGTCAAGCGGCTGATCCTGCCAGATATGTGCCGGTAAAATCGGTGTCACATTCTGCAGCATATTGGCCTTAGGCGAATCAGTTGAGATAACAACTGTGTAATCATCCGGTGTTTCAATCGCCGTAATACCACCGAGTGATGTATAATACATGCCCATTTCGCTTTCTTGAAATGCTTCATAGGTATACTTTACATCAGCCGATGTAAAGGGCTCACCATCATGCCACTTGACGTCATCCCTCAAATGGAATGTCCAAGTGAGTTGATCGTCTGAAAGTTCCCACGACGTTGCCAGTGACGGCACCACTTCGTAATTGCGGTCAAATTTGACCAGTGAATCATACGTCAGCATAAAGATTTCAAAAGATGCCATTTCCCATGAAACAAATGGGTTGAGTGAATCGGGCTCTTGTTTGACGCCGATTTTTAAAATGGTCTCATCTTGTGCTGCACCAAAACTCATCAGTGGCATTGCACTCATGAGCACCAGTATTGTGACCAACATGATACTGATTTTCTTTTTCATTGTTCCCCCTCCTTGTCAATCATTAAACGTTAATTTCTTTTTTTAATCGCAGACACCTGCTTCTATTACTTCAAAAACGCCGTCATCTGCGTTGACCCTCGCCCTGACACCCATGGGAAGTGTTGCTAAATCCTTGGTATGTCCAATTGGAAAGCCATACAGGACAGGTTTTTCAAGTCCTTCAAAAAACTCATAAATTAAATTTTCCAAACTGCATTGGTTTGGAAAACCGGGCCGATGCTCAAAAGGTTCACACGCCTTGCATTCGCCAATGACAATTGCCGCTGCATTCTCAAATTTTCCGGCGTTCATCATATGGGTCAGCAAATGATCCATTTGCCACGGTTCGACTTCTATATCTTCAAGGAACAGGACTTTGCCGCGCGTATCAATTTCCCAAGGCGTCCCAAGCGTCGCACATACCAGCGACAAATTGCCGCCGATAAGCGCCCCTTCAGCAGTCCCGCCATTGAGCTTGACAATCGCCTTTGGCAATGAGCCTCTTTTTATCACACCAATAGGTGTTGACAGCATAATCGCCTTTTGAATACCCGTCATACGATAGGGCGTCATTGCTTCAGATCCAAAGCTAAGGGCACTTGGACCATGAAATGTCACAAGTCCGGTTTCTTTTGCAATGGCTAAGTGAAGCGATGTAATATCACTGTACCCCATAAAGATCATTGGGTTCTGGTGTATCCTATCAAAGTCAAGATGCTTTAACAGCCTTGCGGCACCGTAGCCGCCTTGACTTGCAAAAATGGCATCAACAGTGTCATCAGAAAATGCCCACATGAGATCCTCTGCCCTTTGTTCATCTGATCCGGCCAAGTAGTAATGACGTTTCAGTGCATGATCGCCAAGTTTGACATGATACCCCATTGACTCCAGCGCCTCAATGCTCTGTGAAAGCTCCCGTCGTTCCCAAATACCGCTTGATGGTGATACGATGGCAATGGTATCGCCAGGTTTAAGCCTTTTTGGTTTTATAATCGGTTTGGTAATCAGATTTATCATAGGCATAGGCATCCTCCTAGGTTTTCTTTTCATTCGACAGGGCTTTTTCAATCGCTATTTGCATCAATTTTACCCCCTCTTTAATATCCCGTTTTTCCATGGCACTATAGCTCAAACGAATATAATCGGCATCGGCATTGCCATACGGGTAAAATACATGTCCCGGCGCAAAGGAAACACCAGCCGTCTCAGCATGGATCAGCAGTTTGGTTTGATCAATTGGCACTTTAAATCGGCACCAAAGACTGGCGCCCCCCGCCGGAATGGCATACGTTAAGTAATCTGAACAGTATTGCCGCAGCATGGCCACCATAAAATCGCGTTTTTCACGGTAAGTATCCGTAATCTCCGCAAGGTGTGCTTCATACACACCGGATTCTAAGTATGCCGCCATCGCATACTGGTCTAAAGAGCTCAGAAAGATTTGATTTTTTTCCAAGATACGCGCTAACTTTTGCGCAATTCCCTTTGACAAAACAATATAGGCGATTTTCACCCCCGGGATAACACGGAAGATAAAAGAATCGATGTAAATGACATTGCCAAGTGTATCCATCGCCTTTAGTGAAGGTATTGCAATGCCTTCATAGCGAAGACCAGAGTCATGATTTATTTCAATAATGGGTATATTATAGCGGTAAGAAAGCTCAAGAAGATTCTCGCGTCGGTTCAGCGACATAACGGTCATCGTCGGATTATGAAATGTTGGGATGGTTAAAATAAATTTTGGTTTAAATTTCAAGATGAGATTTTCCAAATAAGCGACGATCATGCCGTCTTCATCGGTTGGAATCGTCACAATATTGATCCCAAGAAGTTTGATGAGATCGTAAATATCCGGATTAATTGGTTCTTCAACAATAATGGTTTCACCCGGCGACACCGTTAATTTTACAAGATAATCCAGCGCCTGGTATGTCTCTGCACAAACGGTTATTTCGGATGCATTCGCGTATATGTGATTGGATTCAAGCATTTCTGAAAGTTGTTTCCTAAGGGGCATTACTCCCTGAGGACTGGCGTAGCCGTAAATTTGATCTGTTTTCTCTGCAACGAGATTTGTCAGAATAGCATTGAAGTCATCCTTTGGATAGCACGCTGGAGACGGCATCGCCGTGGCAAATGAAATGATCTTACGGTCAATTGATGTATGAAACAATCGGCTAAAAAGTGCATTTGTCTGTAAGAACTCATCTGAAACAATGTATTCAAATGGCGTAAAGTGTCGTGCCAAAAAATGATTTTGACGATTCGCTTCACCTTGGCCGTAGGTCACAAAATAACCTTTCGGTTTTTGTGAAACACGAATATATTTTTCATCAACCAATAGACTGTAAGCTTTGATGACTGTATTTCGGTGTACTGCCAAACGCTTTGCCAGTGCGCGTTCCGTTGGCAATTTATTGCCGTCGGAAAGCTCGCCACGTATAATCATATCCACGATGGCATTGCGTATTTGCATGTAAAGAGGTGTCTTGTGATCTTTAATAATTTTAATCTCCATACATCACCTTTTAAGAATTTGTCATATTTATGAAGTGAATTATAGCACTTCTTGGACTATTCCAAAAGTACCAAATAACGCTTTTTGGCGTAGTCCAAAATTGTGATCTCTGCTGCAATCCAATACAACTGTTTAAAAGTATTAAAATAGACCCTATAAACAACAAACTTGAAAAACATTTCGTTTATACGGCCCATTTAATGGCATCTTACATTATTAAATTAATTGATTTGCAGCGGTTTTACATCTCTGCCTTTTCTAAATCGATTTTTTAAGCTTCGCCTTATGCCCACAGGCTCTGTATATCCTGATCAATATATGCCCACAAATAGAGTGAAGCGATACTTCTATAAGGCTGCCATTTATCCGACAGTTCAATTAAAGACGTCTTGCCGGCTACGCCATACAACGATTGAATGGCACCCTGCAAGCTCGCATCTCCCAGTGAAAAAATATCTTTGCGTCCCAGCGCAAAGATCATATACATCTCTGCTGTCCACTGGCCGATGCCTTTAACCGCCGTCAGCTTCTTCATGACATCATCGTCTGCCATCGTCGGCAGTTCATCAAAGACGAGTCTTCCGTCTTTAACGTGTTCAGCCAAATCCTTAATATAACGTATTTTGGCATATGAGATCCCAAGTGCTCTCAACGACGCTGCATCAGCTGCCAATACAGAGTCAGGCGTTACATTACCCTCTAAATAAGTGTGCAGACGCCCCCATATAACACTTGCCACTTTATTGGAAAGCTGTTGTCCGATAATGGTGCTCGCCAGCCCTGTAAACTGATTGTCGCTCAGCGCGTATGACAATGGCCCAATCGTATCCATTAGTTTTGCCATAATGGGATCATTGGCTAAGCAGTCACATGCCGATTGTGTTGTTTGCAATTGCTGCATGACCTCTCCTTATCTTCCGAATTTATTTCAATGGGTTTCTGTGTATTGTTTAAAGTTGTCAAGAATTGCCTGCCAACCCTGCTGCTGCATTTCGACATCGTGAACCGCTTCCGCTTCAAAACTTTGATCAATGACAATACCATCTTCTGCTTCAGAAAAAACAATTGTTACTTTACGGCCGTCACCCAGTGTATAAGCAATGGTTTTAAGCGGTTCGACGAGTGTGTAAATTCCTGCAAAATTAAAATTGAAACTGCCGTCTTTTGCCGCCATTTTGTACGTAAAGTATCCGCCTGTTTTTAGATCGTTTTCCGCTTCCGGGGTATACCAGTCATCAGAGGCATGATTCCAGTTCACAACATGTTCTGCCATCGTATAGTACTGCCATACTTTCTCAAGCGTGCTGCCTACTTTTGTGCCAATTTGAATAACCGTCTTTGACATTGTAAACCTCCTTAAAAAATTGTTGAAAATTATTTCAGCCGCTTCTTCCAAAGACTTTTATTCTCCTCGGGCGGCATCAATTGCAGCAATATCCAGTTTTCCACGGAACGTCAAACTGATCTTTTAGCCATCTGCATTGTTCAGCTTTTGGAACTGTACTAAGCACCTACCAAGAATAATCTATTTATTTCTGATTATGACACATGACCATTGGCTAAATAACCTCATTATAAACTTATTGCATTTATACCTCAAAATAACATGACCTAACAAACCACAGCAAAAAAAGAACCCGTTACGACATTGATCGCAATCATGTCATAACGGGGCCATTTACTTTTTTACGGTACAATGATAAACATACTGTCTGTCGTGGTTGCCTTATTGCCAACGATGTCATAAGCACTTTCAAAGACAACGTTGTATTGACCGCGCAATACCCGTTTGCCTTCATTATCTGTCATCGGCCAAACAGTTTCATATTCAATGGTTTTACCGGGATCGACGACGACACTTTCAATTGCCATGGTAAAGACTTTATCATTTGACCATTGATAAATTAAAGTACCATAAGAATCATAAATGTAAATATCGTATCGTTGACCGTTATGATACGTTAGCAGCGCCGTTTCGTCGGAATCGTTTTTCATTGTAAACGTCAACGTCACACCATCTTCAGCCTCTGTCACTTCTAATTTCCCTGTCATTGCATTACCTGCTGCTTCAAGTTTATGTTCCACATTCATAGCATCATATACTGCTTGTGCAGCTTCTCCCCGCGTAAGGTATGCATTTGGATAGAACATTCCGTCTTCGTCTAACTTTAAAATACCATAAGCAAGGGCCCTGTGAATGGCACCTGACTTTAGAACGTCCATACTTTCAAAATCTTCAATGGCAGTTGGGATTAAATTGATCATGGGCAATTCGTTACGCATTTCCATTGCCGCTTCTAAAATGCTGTAAAAGTTTTCGCGTGTCATACTTTCATTTGGCATAATTGTACGATCTATCGGCAATCCGTTGGCGCCGGCATTAATAAACGCATCCTCATACCATGCATCTGCACTGGCAAAATCAAAGAAATCTGATAATTCAGGCGCCTTGATAAATGTCATATACGAAAGATTAATATTAAATGCTTTTGTAATCATTTGGATTGCTTCAGCATTGGTAATCTGTCGATCCGGCTGGAATAAACCATGCCCCACACCGCCAACAATTTCCTGCGAGGCAAGCGCTTCAATGGCATCGTTATAAGATGTCATCGCCGTATCGTTAAATGGCACTGATGCAAATACCATAGATGTATTGATAACCAGCATCAATCCGACTGCGGTAAAAGTTTTTATCATTTTTTTCATGTAGATCCCTCCTGTTTATGTCATATGATAAGACGTTGTCCGTATGCAAAAAGTTCCCTATATCTTTAATAAACAGCATCCTGTTTAATAGCTTCTATTTATTCATGATTTGATTTTTCAACAAGTACGGTTAATAATTGTTCAATGCGGTCCAATGTTCTTAATGTCATAAACATAAAATACGGCACGCCTATCAGAAGCGCCAGAAAGATTATTAGGTTTATCAATTGCATTATCAAGGCTATTCCCCCACTTTTGATTTTCATTTTTTTAACATTATTTTGTAACATCATGCTGTATAAAAACAGTTCATCGTTTTGCATATTCACTCGTATTGATCTTAAGGATACAACCGTTATTGAGGTGAATCCATTTCTACTATTTTACTTTCAATATCTGCAAGCAATAATTCAAAATTTGCTAACGAATCAGTCTGCGATAGGACAGCATAACCTAATTGCTCATCAGCTGTTTCTCTTGTAATGGTATAGCTATACTCAGCACCAGGATATTCTGATTGTTTATCGACCAAATGATAGGTTACAAAATCTGCATTTTCAATTAAACTTAGCAGTATAACAGCACTTCTAAAAAAAGGTGCCTCTTCAATATAACCTTTCGGCGAAATGCCGTCATAATGAAAGACCTCATAATCAACAGCAACACCATTTGACGAATCCGACGTCTCCACAGTCGTTGTGAGGTGGTTTATACCAGCTGGCATCGGCAACAGATCTATTAAGGTCACAAGTTGTGTACGATCGCTGACATACTGCATTTTATTTTCCAGCAAATCACGCATCTGCACATCCTCTGTCGCTGTTTCTTCTAGAACTCCGCCTGTACAACCGATCAGCATCATACACATTGTCATCAAAACAGCCAATTGATTGACCCATTTTATCCTATTCATCTTATTGAACATCCCTTCAATCAAACAATTCACCGTTAGTCGGTTTACGATGCCTTCTAATGATTAATGATAACGGTACAAATATCATGATTACTTTCATATTACAGTGATTCCATATTGCCATTGCTTAGAAAAACAAAAAAGGATCATTTCGATTATATACGTCATCTACTTTAGGCCCCATCCCTATTTGCTTCAAAAAAGTGAACAAGTTCACGTGATTGTAATCGTCAAATATGACATCATTTCCCAGTATGCTATCACATCTGCATTTATTATCTCATAAAGGTTTTTTTGCCGCAATGCCAAATTTAGTAAGCCATTTTTCCTACACCATCCCAAGGCTCACCGAAATCAGCTTATTCACCATCTTCTCCAAATAAATCGCCAACATTTTTCACGATTGTTTAGAAATTCTTTTGCCAGCAACGCTAATCGATTGATCCATTAGCCATTCTTTTTCTTTTCACGCATGCCGAGGTATAGCAAAATCACGCCCAGCACAACGATGACACCCGTTAAGAAAAAAATCGTTGGATAGGGCTGCTCGCCTGTATATCGCCAAAACTCCGTGTAAAAACCATTGCCATTTACTTGTTCTTTTTGCAGAAAACCAAAGATGGGCAGCAGCATTAATTCAATAATGTACAGACAAATACCCAGAACAATCGTTTTATAGCCTGCCATGATGATGCGTTCACTAAAATTTTCTTTTCTCATAATTTTCTCTTTTCTGCTATTCAAGGCAATCGAATAATAGCCTTTCGTTGATCCTTCACCACAATTGGTTAAATTTCCATCTCATGAAAACCAGCCCTAATTTGCCGAAAGGATTAATATTTGAATGATGTAACTTTCTCTGTCTTTATCCATTGCAGATACAAGTATAAACGCTGACATTAAATCGTATCAAACAGCGCATGTAAAATCAAACATGGCGTTAATGATTTTGTCGATAAATAGATTTTGCCAAAGAGATACCCTGCGAACACTTGAAAACTTGGCCATAAAAAAGAAACGAGGGTGATTGATTCATAATTTAAAAGATGAATATAACCGAATACAATCGCCTGAAAAATATTTGCTTTATCTTTTCTAATGCCAAGCGAAACAAGACCCCCAAGTAAAAATCCTCTAAAAATCACTTCCTCTACAATGCTTGGAAAATAAAGTGATCCCACAAAGCTTGCTAAATAGCCGCTGAATGTTACAGCCTTTAACGCTTCAATATCATAGATAAGCAAATATGGGATCTCGATAAAAAAATAAACAACCAGCATCACTATAATAGTTTTAATGGCTGTCGTCCAATGAAAGCTGCTCACTTTAATGTTAAACAAGTAACCTAAAAAAACACTGGTGGTTAAAACAAGTCTATACAGATGCACATTGCTAAACAGATTTAAGTATTTGCAGGCGAGCTGTATGCTCATATACAACAGAAATGAGGCAACAAACGCCTTCATTAAATTTTGATTTTTTTCAATTTTAATCGCGTCATTTGAAATAGAATCCAGAGAAAATAGTAAAATAAACAATGCAATGACAAATGGAATGACCTTGATCGTATTGGTTAAATAAAGCCATACGATGCACAGACCGAGAAAGATAAATTCAAACTTTGATATTTGTTTATAATCCACCCATTCAAAAAATCGCATTTCTTTATTGGCAGAAAGCGCATAGATTCCCCAGGGGATGCTCAAAATGCCACACAAGATCATGGTTATAACGACTAATTCATTCAAACGAAATACTCCTTAAGTCAAATGCTTATATAGATTTGTCAAATCCTATTGCATACATTGTCGGCATAAACTCAATAGATTTGTACTGAGCGATTTCCTGCTGATAGAAAGAATCCTCTTTCATGTACCCTTCATATTATATTGAAAATTATATGCCGTTGCAAGTTCAGCTGTTTGCTGCAAGTAATCTTTACAATATGTATTTCATAATGTCAAGCACTTGGCAGATCAATATTTGCATTAAAATAACAGCGAAGATAATCCGCTGTTATTGAGGATCGATATTTCGCTAACTTAATCAACTCCGGAAACGGATGTCAGCACTTCAGCATTCCCCGAAAACACACTGTTCCGACCATTGGCTTTTGCACTATAAAGCATTTGATCAACCCTTTTAAGCGTTTCGTCAATACTCATCGCACTGCTGGCTTCAATGACCCCAATACTAATGGTCAGTGTCAATTCAGGCAATTGCGTATAAGCATTGTCAGATACAATGCGGCGAAGTCTTTCCGCTGTTTTTCGCGCCTCATCCAGAGCAGCATTTGGCAAAAGGACGAGAAATTCTTCCCCACCCCATCTGCCGACATCATCAAATCCTCTGATATTATCTCGAATACATTGCGATAAGTGCCTGAGTACAGCGTCACCGGCAGTGTGCCCATATTGATCATTCACATTCTTGAAATGGTCTACATCAATGAGCAAAACTGAGAAAGCCGTTCCAGCACTAACCAGAATATGATGCTGTTCGCGAATGAGCGATTCAATTTTACGACGATTGTAAATCCCCGTCAGTGCATCTGTCGATGCAAGCGCTTCCTTTTTTTCCAACTGTATTGCCAATGTCTTCGTTTCATTATACGCTTCATGAGCACGCTTATTGGCGATCATATGCTCAATGGCAAATGCCAGCAAGAGCGTCAGCACTTGCGATAGGGCAAACAAGAGCGTTTGAGTATTGTCGCAGTCTCCATGATAATTCAAAACGGGATGGCAATAAAGCAGCCAGCCCACTCTCATCATATGCATCAAGACAAACCCGCATGCAACCCATTGAACACTGGCTGTAAAGGTACGGTAAAAGGTGGATGTTCGCCAATGAAGCTGCCATATAATATAAATATACACAGGTATCGTAAAACTTGACGAAATTAGCATTATGTAACGAACCGAAAACTGATTGTATGTAAAATAACTCATGACGCATACAAAAATAGCCACGTAAGCAATCAGTTCTTTTTTGTGGACTGCTGCTTCAGCAAAAGTCAGCACACCTATGCCAAAAGTACAAATCCCCACCAATACCAGTATATTCGGCAATGCAAGTCCTGCAAAAACCGACAGCTGATCAGCAAAGAGGAAAAGAATTAGTGCGATTGCCGTTAAACCGAATGATAACGCCATATCCCGAATACCTAGATAGCGGTTCCCATATTTTATCCATAAAAAAAGGAGTACAGCTGTACAGACCAAGCGGATGAGAATAAAAATCTGAACAACCGTATAGATATCCAATTGTTTCATACTACTATTCCTTTGTTAATTATTTTGGTATCAAATTACTATTATAACCTATTTTATGCCATTATCATGCCTATGAAAAGTAGTTTTCTTCTCCCAAACCTTGCAATTGTGTAATGTTTGTGTCATTTTAAAACGCCTGCAAAGTAAATATGCTTTGCAGGCGTTTCTTATTTGTCTTTATAACCGCATCTCTATTATGTTTCAAGTAATACAGCCGATTGCTTCAATGCCTCAATAATCTGAATATGCTGAGGACAAGCTGTCTCACATTGACCACAGGCAATACATTGTGATGCAAGACTGCTGTTATAAGTCGCAAAACCATATTTGCGCTTGGCAGTTGACAAATCGTCATAGATATAATAAAGATTGACAGCATCAAAGATTTTTGGAATCGGGATGCCTTCAGGGCAGTCTTTCATGCAGTACTGGCAGTCTGTGCATGGAATGCTGTCTATTTTATCAAGCTCTTTCTGCACTTTTTCAATAATTTGCCGCTCATCGTGAACCAACGGCTTAAATGATTTCATATAAGAAAGATTATCTTGCATTTGCTCAATGGATGACATACCACTTAACACTGTTATGATGCTTTCAAGAGAAGCAGCAAACCGAACCGCCCATGAAGCCACGGATGCCGTCGGTGCATATTCAAGGAAATAGTTGTCGATCCCTTTAGGCAGCGACGCCAAAAGACCGCCTTTGACCGGTTCCATAATAATAATCGGCTTACCGTGTTTTCTTGCAACTTCATAGCATTTTCGGGATTCGATGGCATAACTTTCCCAATCAGCATAATTAATCTGCAACTGAACAAATTCCATTTCCGGATGTTTCGTCAATAGATTATCCAACACTGCCGCTTTATCGTGAAATGAAAAACCCAAGTGCTTAATCAACCCTTTTGATTTTTGCGTTTCAAGAAATGTCCATATATCGTAATCATCAAAGCACTTGGTTCTATCATCGCCTAGATTGTGGAGCAGGAAAAAGTCAAAATACCCGGCACCCGTTCTTTCCAGTGACGTCCAGAACATTTGCCTTGCTTCCTCTGCACTCTTGGCACCAGCCCATGCCGGAAGCTTTGTAGCCAGCTGAAATGAATCTCTTGGGTATCGATCCACTAAAGCTATTTTAGCCGCTTCCTCTGATTTGCCATTATCATAGCCATAAGCTGTGTCAAAATACGTCATGCCTTCTGCCATAAAGACATCTACCATCGCTTTTGTCTGTTCAATATCAATTTCGCCGTCACGCTTTGGCAGGCGCATTAGTCCGAACCCTAATTTACGAATGTCTTCACCTAAATACGTCATTCGATTCCCTCCTTACACTTTGTCTCTAGCATTATTATACTCTTTTTACAGTGCATTTCAAACAAAGGGCACATGGAAGTCATCACGCCTTCCAGCATGATACGCTTGAGCAATTCAATCGGTCGGTTCTTATAAATGCATCACTTTTTGATCAATTATCTTTCACTTCATTGGCCACAACGTGAACGATACCCTTTTTCCATAAAACTCTTGCAATACCAATAGCAATCGGCAGCATAAGCAGAATGGCCACACCTTCTAATCCGCTGATAAGGATACCTGTAATCACGGTTATCGATACAATGATTACTGGAACAATCATGATGAGCAGTTTGTTTTTAATGCGAAATGAACCCTGTTCAGGGCCAAGGATGCCTAAGAACATACCGCCAAAGAGCGCCGGCAGCATATAGGAGGTCGCACTTTTGACAAACTCAGTCTGAAAGAGCGGTTGAAGCGGTACCAACAGTAATACGCCAATTGCAATAATCAGCATTGTCAGTATGGAAGATGCTGCTACGGCAACAGTTGCAATTGCATCGCCCTCCGGTGTATTCTGATCCGCTTTTGCTAATTTTAACGCATTGAGTACGCAAGGCAATTTTAAATTTAAGATATTCCCTGTCAAGAATGTCAAGTAACTCGCCGAGCCAAGGATTGGCGTATAACTAATAACTTCTGAAATACCAATTGGGATGAAGAGCGCCATAACGCCAATACCACCTTTTAAAATAGCCGAAAGGGGCGGAAAGCTATCATAAGCTACTGCAATTGCAATTGGAATAAACATCATATAAAGAATGGCAATTAACGCACCAATGCGACCGAAGCGGTGCACCCAGTTCGTGTAGTCATCAAGTATAACGGTTTCTTTCTTCTCTTTCATGGTTTCCCCCCTATCCTAAGATTGATTGCCATCCCACAGAAGCAACCATCGACAAAAGCAGCGTTACCGCCAGTACAAAGTTACTAAGCCAGTGTATTTTAAATTGTTTAATGATCAGCGTCATCAACAGTGTGATCAGCGCACTCGTAAAAAGCGTCGCTGCACTGACGGCATCGCCAAAGATCATGACTGGCAAAAAAACAGATGCCAATGTCAGCATAAAGCAGCTGCTCATGACGATGCCCCACGTACTGTCTTTTTTCTCCCGTGCAGCCATGAGACCTGTCGTCATTTTCTTGCCAAATGGCAGCAGCACTAAAAATCCGCCCAGTATACCAATGGTCATCACAATCATGATAACTGAAAAAACCTGTGGATCATTGGCTTCAGCCATTGCCGCAACATTGGCATAAGACATACCCTTCGAAGCAAGATCGGCTGCCATCAATTCATAACCAACAGAACCGAGTACCGAAAGACGCCACCACGGCCATGGAATTCCCATGACTGCCGAAAGTGAAAAGAACCCAATTACGATGGCGATACTTGGCACCAGCGTAAAGGCAAGGCTCGACTTAATAACATCGTTAACAGTCGAACGGTCAATCCCCAGTTCGACACACCGCTGGTAACTGCGCTTTAAAAAAACAGCTGCAAATCCCAAAATATAGAGCAGACCAATAATAACGAGTCCATAAAGCAGTTTACTGTTTGAAATTTCAAAAAAAGTCATCTGTGCGCCCCCTCTCTACGCTTTGCTGTGTTCATCCAGCCATCTTGCTGCCGCATAAGCATAGACAGCTGCGCCAGTTGACAGAACGCTCTCATCAAAAATAGCTTTCGGATGATGCTGTGGAAAGCGATAACCTTCGTCAGCATTGCCTGCAGATAACCCCAGCATGACTGTCGGCACTTTTTCACTAACATAGGCAAAGTCTTCAGAACCGCTCATTTTACCACCACCTGTTAAAACACTCATATCGAGCAAATCATTTTCAGGTAGTAATTCTTTCAAAATCGTTCTGGTTGATTCAACTAGTGCCGCATCATTATTAAGCGCAGGGCAACCATCTACTATTTTCACTTCAGCTGTCGCACGTACTGCTTCTGCCGTTGCCTTGGCAATGGCTTCGAGACGCTCTCTGACAAAAGTTCGCGTTTCCGGCTCATAAGTACGAAGTGTTCCATACATATGCGCTGTATCCGGAATGACATTTGAAGTTGTTCCGGAGACAAATTTGCCGATCGTCAATGCTACAGCCTGTCCCGGTGCCAATTCTCTGCTGTGAATCGTCTGGATCGCTTGAAAAATATGTGTTGCAGCATTGATGGGATCGACGGCATTATTGGGCATCGCACCATGACCGCCTTTTCCTTGAACATGTATCTCAAACCAATCGGATGCTGCCGCTGTAAGCCCAGCCTGGGAAACAATTACTTTGCCGGCAGGCAGCGGAAATCCCGTCATCACGTGAATCATCATCGCTGCGTCGACATCCGGCGCCTTTAAAACACCAGCTTCAATCATGTTCTTTGCACCGGCTAAGGTTTCCTCTGCCGGCTGAAACATTAACTTTACTTGTCCCTGAATATCGGGTTCCATCGCTTTAAGTAATTTAGCTGCACCCAGAAGCATCGCCGTATGTAGGTCGTGACCACAGGCATGCATATTGCCATTGACTGATTTAAAAGGGACATCTGCTGCCTCTTCGACAGGAAGCGCATCCATATCCCCCCGGATCAAAAATACTTTTCCTGGCCGTTGTCCACCTGCGATGGCAACAATACCTGATTTCCCGCAGTCTTGAGGTTCATAACCCATCGCGATAAGCTGTTCCTTCACGAATTTTGTCGTGATAGGCAAATCCAGTGAAAGTTCTGGATTCTGATGCAAATATCGTCTAAATGCAACGAGTTCATCCTGCATCGCCCTTGATGATTCCAATAATCGTGCTTTCAATTCCATAATTTCCCTCCACATTTTATGACATTTATGGTCACGTCCTTTAATAAACCTTAACAAACATATTAATTTTCGTCAATGATTTTCTAGGTTTAGGTTACCGTCTTTCATTGAATAATGGTATACTTGCTACAAGGAGTTGATTTTTTTGATCGTTAAATTGGGCTTAATCATTTCTGAAAGTCATGTTGTGTATATTAAAGAGATGCAGCAAAAACTCGAACGCTATTGCCAGATGCAATTATGCGTTATTAGAGATTTTCCCGACATCGTCAATTGTTATTTAAAACACTACAACGACGTTGATGCTTTTATCCTCAGCGGTCCCACCCTCAGTAATTATCTCAACAAAAACATAAATCCGATCGACAAACCCTGTTATGTCATTTATGACGATGATGCCAATATTTTAAAGCATCTTTTCAAGCTCTTTGTCAATCATCCAGAAATTGACAGTTCTCGTGTCTATTTCGATTCTGCCAGTGATAATATGATCGAAACACTCTCAGAAATATTTCCCGCAGATAAAAGACCCTATGTCTTTCCTTTTTTTGAAGAAGATCTTGATCTGTATGCAGAAAGAATATTTCAAAAGCATTTGTCGCTTTGGCAGAACAATCAAATCGACTTGTCTGTCACACGCTTCGGTATGCACATCGATCGAATGAAAGCTGCCGGTATGCGCTGTTATTTTGTTGAGCCATCTGAAAAATACGTTTATAACTTACTAATGCAGGCCATTAATCATGTCAAACTTGAAAAGCTAAGTGCCAATAAGATCGTCGTTGGCTATATTTCGTTTGCACCAGACGAACGCCTTTCACAAGACAATTTCGAGCGGGAATACTATATTGACAAGCTCTATCGGGAAACGATGTCTTTCGCCAAAACATCAGACTACGAGTTCGTCATCCAGCAGCGGGAAGAAGTCATTGCCATGTTTTCGACATTTGAAGAAATTGCGCTCATTACCAATGACTTTACGAACTGTCAGCTGCAACTGCACTTCAAAGACACTATTCGAAAAAAAATCGCTATCGGATACGGCAGCGGCCAAAACATAACACAGGCAAAGACAAATGCCGTGACTGCGCTGAACAATGCACTTGAATCCGGCGGTGACAAAAGCTATTTTGTCGATGACGACCACAGGGTTTTCGGTCCACTGGAAGCAGGTGAACGACTGTTATATTCAAATCAGCCAAATGGCGCAATCATGCGCCTGTCAAATGATTTAAACATCAGTAGCGCCTACCTTCAAAAATTGATCGCCTACGCTGCAAAAAATAAAACGAATCGCCTTGCTACTGACGAAGTGGCATCACTTTTAGATATTGCGCTTCGATCTGCCAACCGCATCTTAAATCGCATTGTCGATCATGGCGGTGCCGTTGTCATGACAGAAAAAAAACAAGCGTCCAAAGGACGCCCTAAAAAATATTATCAAATGCTGTTTTTAGATTCTAACGGCAACCTCATCCGATTTCAGGTTTAACCGTTTTTCTTAAAGTTTCAAAAATCCCCCACCTAAAACATTTGTGTTCTGGATGGGGGATTAATTATCTGAAAAGTACCAGTATAACCTTAAGGTCTGCGTCAGTGATACTGTCTAAAATCGTATTGACCGCGACTTCAAGCGCTTCAGCTTTTGGATAGCCGTATGCACCTGATGAAATTAATGGAAAAGCAATCGACTTTAAGCCATGTTCCTTTGCAAGTGCAATTGATTTTTTATAACACGAGGTTAAAAGGGCACGTTCATTTTGCGTACCGCCACGCCAAATTGGTCCGACGGTATGGATGACATGCGCCGAAGGCAATTGATAGCCAGCCGTTATCTTCGCATCACCAACTGCGCAGCCATTTAAAAGCCGGCATGCCGCCAAGAGCTCCGGTCCGGCCGCTCGGTGAATCGCACCGTCAACACCGCCTCCTCCCAGCAAAGATGTATTGGCCGCATTGACAATCGCATCAACGCTAAATCTCGTGATATCACCTCTTACAATTTCCAGAGACATACTTTTCACTCCTTTTATTGTTCGTCATTATCATCATACCACTTCATATGATTTGTGCATTAAAAAAACTTCCGGTACTTGACAAAAATCACCAGAAGTCATATAATTAAACTTACACGCGCCGTATTTTACAGTCAAAACAGCAAGCCTATGTTACAATAAAATGATAGCATATTTAAATCGTTTTGTCAAATGTTTTTTGAAAGGAGTTCTTTATGCCGCTCAACGCGATTGATCTCGTCCCTAGACAATTAAAAACCACCGTCCCGCAATTAATGACGCTTAATGACATAACCGCTCCCTACGGTTTATCTTTGACGCAGGCGGATGCGGCACTGCTGTTAGCCACACGCGACACCGCTTTAAAATCAACGGGAAGACTGGAATTCGGCAGTGGGATCATTGACAAAATAATTGAAGCTTTTTATGATTCACCTTATCTAATGGCATCGGAATACGTTGAAACACTCACCGATCTCATTGATGCCTTTTATTATTTTAAAAACGAACTGCACGACCGCATGGGGGATGATGCCCTTATTGCATTTATGCGAAGGGCTTATGACGATCCCTGTAACGGCGCTGTCACGCTGCTGACAGATTTAATCCTGCCATCGCTTGCTTCTGCACTTGATCAGGGCATGCCTTTTACCCGCGCTGCCAAATACGCCCTTTCGGAGGTTGAAAAATGACAATATCATCTTCAAATGCGCTCTCAACACCTTTTGATCAATTTGAAACCATGCGATACACCTGCGCCACCCGCCATTATTTTAGAAGCTTATGTGACCGGTTTCTTCAAAATCAGCTTGATCGGATCGAGTCAGAAACCTATGCGCTTTTAGCGTCATTGCTTTCGCGTTACACACTTGGAGAGAGCAGTTCTGTTCCCGCTGAATTTGCTGAAAACGTTCTCATTTCCATCCTCTACACCATTGGTATCGGCTTAAAACCCATGTCTGTTATAAATGCCGTAAACCTCGTGAAGAGCAGTCGCGTTGATCAGCTCTTTGAAATTGGACAAAAACGTATTTGCATAAAAATCAACACTGTCAAACATCGCCATCTTGAAGTCCTTAAAACCCGCTGTCCAGTTAACAATCACGTCTATCAATCGACGATCCGCGGCGGTATTAAAGGTTTTTTAAAATTGTATGACCCGATTTATGCCGCGCATGAAATACACATTACAGCAGATTACCCAACTGCTTCGCCGCGTCCAGTTTCAGAGGGCGTTGAATTCATCATTGACTATTTAGAGGCAATCTACCTTGAAAATCTCATTCTCAGTGCCTTTCCAAAAAAGGCGATCCTAGACTGTATGCGTCGGTACCACCGTCATTATGCCATCATGATCGTCAATTTATTGGATATCATGATGACGCAGGCTTTAGGCTGCTTGTACGCTGGACGTCCACCACTTCAGCTGAATCTGTCAGCCACCGATGCCGCACAGCTGTATACAGTTCTTTCGATGAAAGAGGATCTCTCCGAGACCATTCATCTCGGTCTTTTGCACCTAATTGTACTTTTAAACTTAACGGCCTCATCGCTTGCCTCGAATTATCTTTTGGCTTATGAACGCGAACTTTACCACAACTTCCATTTTGCTATCGAAACCGATACGCTGGAACAGCGGCTCTGTATTGTTCGTTCACCTATCAAAAGAGATTTGGTTTTTGTAGATGCATCGACGACCATGCCGCTTCCAGATTATCGACGCCTTTATCATGAACTGATAAGCTGCCGCCATGCTAAAGATCAATGCCAGCTGCTGTTAAAAGATGTCCATAACTTTCGCGATCTCGAAAATCTGCTGCTAGATGTGCCAATGCCGCCGGAAACACTGCATAGGCTATTTCGTAAACTTCCTGATATAACATTGGCTGCACTGCTGGTACGTCACCCTTTTGCCACATCTGAATACGACCCCGATGAAAATGACAGCGACAGAGCCCTCAGACAGGCACTGTCACTTTACATGCAGTCACTGGCACCTGATGAACACCTGTCGCTTCACAATCTTTCGGCTTCTGTGACCTTTAAACAGCAGACTTTTTCAAAACAGTTGTCAGCATCACGTCATACACCTAAATAGTTAAGTCTATTGCATCTGTTTATTGGTTATGGCTAGATTAAAATTTTTTCTAAAATTTTTATCCAAATCCGTTAAAAATAGCAATATGTCTTAACCGCAGCCGTCAGTGTTTCTCTAAAATCGGGATGTGCAATGGCGATAAGCCTTTTGGCGCGCTCGCCAATCGACTGTCCTCGCAGCCATGCGACACCATATTCTGTGACGACATAGTCCACATCGTTGCGGGTAAGGGAAACAACGGCACCTTCTTTTAAACACGGTACGATTTTGGATGTCAGTACCTTCTCGCCGTTTTCATTTTTGACAGATGCCGTCGAATAGAGCGCAATAATAGACTTCCCATTTCTGGAGAGCTGTGCGCCAATTGCCGTATCCGCCTGCCCGCCTGTTCCTGAAAATTGCTTGTAGCCAATGCTCTCCGAGCAGCATTGCCCCGTCAGATCGACTTCTATTGTCGTGTTAATAGAAACCATGTTGTCATTTTCACGAATGACATAAGGATCATTTGTCCATCTGCCCGGCATAAACCAAACAGATGGATTGTTGTGAATATAGTCATAGAGCTTTTGGCTACCCAGCGCAAAAGTACAAATGGTCTTATCTGGGTACAGCGTTTTGTTTTTATTGGTCACCGCACCCGACTCAATTAAATCAATCATACCGTCTGTAAACATTTCTGTGTGAATCCCGAGATTTTTCTTTGTCTTTAATGCCTTTGCAACTGCATTTGGAATGCCGCCGATTCCCAGCTGTATGGTGGCACCGTCTTCAATCAGTTCTGCAATATAGGCGCCGATTGCCTCATCCTTTTCGCTAATCTCGCCTGCCGGCAAAATCGGCAAACTGCGCGTTGTTTCCAAAATACAAGCAACATCTTTTACATGTACCTGATTGTCACCAAACGTCCTTGGAAAATGCGGACTCACTTCTAAAATAATGTGAACATTACCCGAGCGAATAAGCTGCATCTCATAGGTATTGCCGATTGATAAGCTAAAATAGCCATGTTCATCCATAGGTGATGCAACGGCCATCAACACTTTTCGCCTTCCTGTCATTGCATCAAGTCGCTTATCCAGAGCGCGGTGAAGGTGCTGCGGTTGAAATGAAATATGACCCTTTCCATGTGCTTTCCGCAGACCGCCATTAAAAAACCAACTGTTGATATGCAGCGTCTCCTTTAACGCCGGCATATCAAAAAACGGATAATTGCCCACAGGCAATGTATTGGAGAGTTCGCATCCCTTGACATCATATGCCGCCAGCTGATGCATTGCTTCCATTAATGGTATGGGTTCACTGCCGCCCAGCCCCACCACGATAAAGTCATTGTCCTCTATAGTCGATAAAATATTCTCAATCGACATCGTTTTATGCTGTCTTTCTCTTTCATATTGCATGTCATTACCCCCATTTCACCACGGTACAGGCAAAAGCATAGCCAGTGCCGGCGCCAAGCAGCCCAACATAATCCCCCGCTTTTACGAGACCGCGTTCCAAACCATATTGCAGCGCCAAAAACTGATCAACATGACCGCAGTGGCCATCATCACACAGGTAAACACTTTGATTTTCCTGCATGTCAATCGCTTTTAAAATCGCCTGGTGCGCCTTTGGATTAATATGTGTAATGCCGATAAAATCAAGTGGCGCCGTCAAACCGGAACCCTTTTTTGCCCGATTGACTGCTTCAACAAAATTCGGCAGTGAGCGTTCGCCTAGTCTGACTTTCATCCCCGCCGGATCCGGTAGATGCAATAGCCTAGCGCGTCGCAAACTTTCAGAATCGCTTGCAATTTCATCTGTAATCGGATATAGTGAACCACCCCATTTGCCAATAACATCATCACAAAAAACATGATCGGTTATAATCCCCGTCTCCAAAATGATATTATGATTGTGGTCTTTCTTGAGCAGTAAAGCCAACCCTGCCGGACTCATGTCAAACATGAAAGACTGGTTTTTGTCCTGATAGTCTACCAGGTATGCGTTGGTATTTCCGCCTGTCACGAGAACCGTATTTAGCGATGAATCCGCCAGCATCATATCCTTTGCCACCTTTAGCGCCAGCGGCGTTGCCGCACAGCGGAAGCCCATATCCCATGCATAGGCTCTGTCCGCACCGAGCTCATTTTGAATTTTAATCGCTGCTGTCCAGCAAATATACTCGCAATAAGTTTCACCTGCATATAAGATCATATCCAGTTCATTTGGGTCTGTACCCGTTTTCTCCAAAAGCCGTTTCGACGCTTTTGTTGCCATCATGGCTGAATGATCTTCCGGACCGCCGACGTGTTTTGCGTTCACGCCCATCTTCTCCCTTAAGACATTTGCAGGAATATTGACTGCTTCACTTAGCATTTCAGCACTCACAGTCTCCTCGGGCAAATACAATTCAAAATCGACAATCCCTATGTTTTGTTTTTTCATGTGATTACCTCCTGAACGATACTATTGCAAAATTGCTGCCAAAGCATAAAAATCGTCCAAACAGTATGAAAACATTGAAATTTTAATATATCTATTCCGTATATTTTTTGTGGAACGACAAGAGCGACACGGTTTGCCGTAACGCCATGATACAGTTTGATAATTTGTGACAGTATGCGTTCCGCCGCATCAATGATATAATTTAGAGGGATATTATTTGAGTCAAATTGATAGAAGGGGGCACTATGAACGAATATATGTTGAATCAAAAACTCGACAAATTCATGGAAGACATTCCTGCGTCGCTGTTTAATGAATTATCGCTTCCCATTAATTTTGTCGATCATAATTGCAATATTCTCGTCATGAATCGCGCATTTGTAGAATACCTTAATTTGCCGTTAAAGGACACTGTCGGCCAGAATCTCGTCGATATTGACAATACGACGCGTTTTCCAGTCGTCCTCCAGACCGGCATTCCTGAAATTGGTCACAAGCACCGCTTTAAATCCGGCCAAGAAGCAATTGTTGATCGCATTCCCATTTTCGATGGTGATCGCGTTATTGGCGGCGCAGGCATTGTCTTCATGGACAATTTACCACCTGATTGCATTGAGAACAAAATCAGATGCTCCATCATTCGCAAAATTCGCCCTGACTATCCTTTTGACAAAATAACGGATGGCGGGCCAAATCAGGCAAAATACACTTTTGACGATATTATTTCTAAATCAAAGCTCATTATGCACTTTAAACAGCGTGCACGCTCATTCGCCAAAACAGATCTTCCCGTGCTTATTACCGGTGAAAGCGGTGTCGGTAAAGAACTCTTTGCACACGCCATTCACAATGCGAGCAAACGAAGCGACAAACCATTCGTCAGTATCAATTGTGCCGCTATTCCCGATACCCTTATTGAATCAGAACTCTTCGGCTATGAAGCTGGCTCTTTTACCGGTGCCAGCAAACAGGGAAAAATCGGCAAATTTGAAATGGCACAGGGCGGCACCATCTTCCTTGATGAAATTGGCGAATTGCCGCCAATGATGCAGTCTAAACTCCTTCGCGTTTTACAGGAAAATCAGATCGAAAAAATCGGCAGCAGTGAATCACGTGAAATTGATGTTCGCGTGATTGCAGCAACTAATGTCGATCTCTTAGAAAATATTGAAAACAAAACTTTTCGTTCTGATTTATATTATCGTCTTAACGTACTCAACCTCAACATCCCCTCTCTGAGAGAGCGCTCAGAGGATATCCCGCTACTCATTGAACATTTTAAATCGCTTTTTTATCAAAAAAACGGTATTTATAAGGTCTTTTCAAAAGAAGCATTGAGAATACTAACCGCTTACGGTTGGCCGGGAAACGTTCGCGAACTTAAAAATATCGTCTATCGCTTAATGGTCATTGCCGAAGCTGAGACGATCAATCACGAGCTCATTCCAAAGGATATTCTAGAAGCGCATTTTTCCCTTTACGCCGATCAGTACGATCCAAATGACCTGCTTGAAAACCGCAGTACCCTAAACCATATCATGCGAGAAATTGAATCGCAGATCATTGAAGATACATTAAAACTCTGCGACAACAATAAGTCGAGAGCTGCTGATCTCCTTGGAATCAAGCGTATGACACTGTATCGAAAGTTAAAAAAATAGCATTGGCGTCTAAACATTCATAACGACAAGTCGAGACACTGATCTCATTCGTAAGCTGCTCGATTTTGAGCACAACTGCCGCACAGGCATTCCAAGTCGTTATATCACTGATAAAGCGGCATACTGCAATCAACACGTTGACAATCGGGTCTAATCGTGTTAGACTTACATAGGTCTAACACGATTAGACTTTTTTTATCGGGAGGCTTACTATATGGAAACTTATAAACTTGGAGAAATGGAACAACGGTTTGCAGATTTGATTTGGCAGCGTGAACCGATTTCCTCAGGAGAGCTTGTCAAGCTTTGTGATACAGCATTTGACTGGAGAAAATCCACGACGTACACCATGCTCAAAAGATTGTGTGACAGGGGTATATTTGAAAACCAAAAGGGAACGGTTACGGCGCTAATCGCCCGTGAAGATTTTTTAGTCATACAGGGGGAACAGTTTTTGACAGAAACGTTTGATGGATCTCTGCCGCAGTTTCTTGCCGCTTTCACCCGCAGAAATAAATTGAGCGAAAAAGAAATTTTGGAGATCCAACGTTTGATTGACACACATAAGGAGGGATAGCTGTGCTGGATACAGTTTTTTTAAAGATCCTAAATATGAGTTATACCGCCAGCTATGTCATCCTTGCTGTTCTATTGATAAGACTTTTGATCAAAAAAGCGCCTAAGCGTTTTTCCTATACGCTGTGGAGCGTCGTCTTATTTCGGCTCATCTGCCCGTGGTCATTTGAAAGTGCTTTCAGCTTGCTATCAATAGGCGGAAGAACTACAGAGCAGTTTCAGCCTCTTCCCGAACAATTTGTGACGCTGGGAACAGTCCACAGCTCTGTGATCACTAATGGGGACGGGATAATGCTAGCCCCTGTTTCTCATGCGCTGAAAGAACCTCTTTTCGATAATATCTTTACATTGATTTGGCTCATAGGGATAGCTACTTTGATGATTTACAATTTAATGATGATGCTGAAACTGAAAAAACAGCTCAAAGGCGCTGTACATGATACGGAGAATATTTATCTTTCAGCCAACTTGTCGACGCCCTTTGTCATGGGCGTGATTCAGCCTAAAATCTATCTACCGCTGTCACTTTCCAAAACGGAAAAACGCTACATTCTGCTTCACGAGCAGACGCATATCCGCAGGCTTGATTATCTTATTAAGCTTGTCAGCTTTCTGGTGCTTTGTATTCATTGGTTCAACCCATTGGCATGGGTAGCGTTTTTCCTCTCTGGTCGGGATATGGAAATGTCCTGCGATGAAACAGTTATCAAAAAACTGGGTAATGATGTAAAAAAAGAATACTCTGCCTCACTACTCTCTCTTGCTGTCGAACGACGGATGATCGGCGGTACTCCTTTGGCCTTTGGCGAAGGGGATACGAAAAGCCGCATCAAAAATGTGCTGAACTATAAAAAACAGCCTTTCTGGATTGCAGTGATAGCCATCGTGTTTTGCGGTACCATGATTGTCGGCCTTATGGCAAACCCTCGCAGCAAAGCAATCATTATGACAAATAATGCACTATATGAAAGCAATCGTAAAACTGTTGGTGCGCTCCCTGCCAACGCTTATGAAATAGGTACATTAGACAGCATTCTGCACATTCCCGGCAGTATGCCGGAACACAATTTTCAAGGTGTGGGACTGGATGAAAAATATGCAGGAAACCACTTGTATCAGAGCGGTCTGAATGAAAACATCATTTACCTAGAGGATTTTGAAGGATTCTACATTTCTTTTGTAAAGCAGTCGCAAAATTCAACAGCCCCTAGCAGCGCAACGTCCGAAATCACTGAAAATTCCGAAAAATCAACCCCTTCACAGCACATCGCACTTTCCTTTTTTATCAAGCCTGATGAACCTGTACAGGTCATCGGCGAAACCGCAGCGAATATCTGGTTAAAGTCTCATATGGAAGAAAATATTGCCTCAACAGAACGGATTGCAGACTACACAATCAATGCAGTCACAGTCATTGCCGGCGATCCTAAGGTGGGGCAAAAATGGACGGATATGGAATACCACTATGTGGTACGGGTTAACTACGACATTGCCACAGCATCAGAGGAATACTTTGCCCCCGGTGACGGCGCCTCCGGGAAAGGAACTTTTCAGAACTTGTTCCGCGAGTTATATGTAAAGGCTTTAGGCACTGGCAACTTTGAAATTGCCGGTGTTGGAACAGACGGCGGCGAACAGGCGTTTATTGATCCGCTTGAACTTGCAATCTCTGCTGCGATTTTGGATCGAGAAAAAGACAGCTCCAGTAGCGAGTTTCTCTGTGAAAGCCACGTGACACTAATGACCGAAAGACACAGTCCGACAGGCAACAGCGAGAATGTTGATATGGTCACCGTTTATACAATGGTACTTGTTCAGAAATACGACTTTGTAAATGATGGCTTGGATCCGGTTGGAGGCAGTCACATTCCGACAGCTATAACCTTCGATGTAAATAAATCTGGAAATTACCTATTAAAAGAATACTGGATTCCTCGCGATGGTTCTTATTATGGGCCCGATATTAAAGAAAAATTCCCCCCTGCCATCTGGGCTGATGCACTGGATACACAAAAGTATATTTTGGCACAAATTCAGAATAGCTATGCTCAAGCCATCATTTATAAACAACTTGATACCACTTCCATTATTGAAAACCTTTTTGATAGATTGATGTCTTCTCCAGCAGGTTCTTCCAATCCGGAAGATTATATTGTTGCGCATAGACTGGATTATCGTGAATTAACCTACTACGGTGATTATACCTTGCAGTATATATTTTCAGAATTTCTGAAAGGTGGTCAGATAGGTCTGAAAGGACGCCTCATGCGGATTGTAATGGACGACTTGATTGCCAACGATGGGATGCCTATAGCCGCAGAGAGTGGCCAGGCGTATTTTAACACATGGCGTGAACACGGACAGAATAAATTATCCGCCATAGGAGAAGATGAAATGCGCGAACGCTATCCCAAATCATACCTTATGCTTACAATGCTACCGGAAATGGAATAGATTAAAAAATGCCCGCAGTCCTTTAAAGTGACTGCGGGCATTCATAATAATACTGCGTTGAATTACTGAATTAATAGACGACTTTCGTTTTAATGACCATTCTTTATGAAAACATCTCATTTCAAATCAATGTTTCAGTTCTTGGATGTGCTCGAGGCACTGAACATCGTCAGTGTATTCTAAATAAGATGCTGTTTAACGGCCTCTTTTTTCGGATGCCGCCGATCATGCGTAATCTTTTAACCAATGCGTTCCATTAAAAAATTCAAATTTTCTGCAAGGTGGGACATAATCGACATGCCCTCTGCATCTTCATCGGCATTAATACTGCCGGAAGTCCCGGCAGTTCCCACCGTCCAATAATTTGAGCCCACCGTTATCAAGTCGTTTACCTGCGCCCACAGCATCAGCTGCGCCAGTGCAAATGTCTGTCCGGTTTTGCGCGCCACTGTGATGGGTGCAAAGAGTTTCCCCGAAAACACCATCTTTCCCCATTGATAATTATCATCGGAAGTCTCAAGTGCATTCTTCATCCACCTTGCGGAAAATCCTGCGCGATCCAGAAGCGCTTTCAGTTTTGGCGTTATTGAACCGTTGTAGACCGGGCTGCCAACAACAAGGCAATCCGCCTCCGTCATGTGTTTAAACACCGCTTGAAAATCATCTTCAATCACACAGCGCCCCTCTTTCACACACTGATAACAACCTTCACATGGCGCTATGTTTAAAAGCCTTAGCGGCAAATAAATTGTGTCGTGATCGGCCTGTGAGAGCTGTGACAAAACTTTTTTAATATAAGTTTCCGTATTGCCCTCCCTCGGACTGCCGCAAATACCAATTGCCTTCATTTTATTTCCTCCTGTTTGCATTTGCTATAAATCAATCACAGCATCAACGCGCGGATCAATCTGTGTTTCCTTATTTGATTTTGTCACCAATGAAACGATAACTGTTACGACGATAGATGCCGTGATGACATTGACATACCATGGCAATCCACCAGGCCAAACAAAACCGTGATTATTGAGCCAAAGGCTGCCAATATTGCCGACAAAGGCCGTAATAAGCCCGGCAAAGACACCTTCACTGCTGGCGCCTTTCCAGTTCAGACCCAGTATAAATGTTGGAAAAGTTGCAGACATTAATGTCCCCCAGCCAAATGTTCCTAATATGGCAACCGCCTCCCCGCTGGATAACGCAAACAAAATTGACACGATTCCGATCACAACGGTAATCCCTCTGGAGACATTCATTTGCTTCTTGCCTTCCAGACGCAAGCCGAATGCATTGGGCAAATCACGTGATAATATATTGGCTGAAAGTGTTAAAAACATGGACGCTGTTGACATGGATGCCGCAAGAATCGCCGCGTAGACAAATAGCTGCGCATAAACGCCAACATAATCGGCAACGGCAAAAATAGCATTGTCTGCAACTGCCAAAGGTGATATCAGTCCCTTTCCAACGAGGTAAAGTGCTGCATAGCCCATGGTCAGTGCAAAAAAACCGACGACAAAGTGTCCAAGTCCGGCATAAAGCCCTAAACTCGGCATATCCTTTGGATTTTTTAATGCATACATGCGGGTTAAGACTTGCGGCTGTCCCATTGTGCCAATAATCGGAATAACCATCCACGCCATGGCTATAGAACCTGGAAGTGCTCCCCACGCATTCATAGCATTTGGCGTAAACTGCTTTACGATTTCCTTCCCGTCAACCACAGCTGAAACAGAACCCGCTGATGAGACGATGTCCACAACACCACTGAAGCCACCTGTAATAAAGAAAAATGCAATAATCATAATAAGCCCTGCCAGCACCATGATAAAACCTTGAAAAGCCTGTGTCAGCACGCCACCAACTTCACCCGACAAACTTGTATAAACCGTTAAAATACCAAAAATAATAAACCCAGCAACATAGGGATCCCATCCCAACAAATGCGCAAAAAGTGCTGAACAAGCACTAATTTGAGATGCTAAATAGGCAATGGCACCAATAAACAGCACCAAAGACAACAATGCTTTAATACCTCTGTGATAGCCGTATCTCAAGTCGGCTATATCACCCAAACTGGCAATCGGCGCCACTTCTGCCATTGCACGAATACGCTTGCCAATTGCCATATACGCCATGGCAAAAGCACAAGATGACAGCATCCAGAGGTTCATCGTATTGCCCGTCGAGTAAATAAGCCCTGGAACGCCAACTACCGCAAAAGCACTGGCAACGGCAGCAACCGTTGATAAACTTACCGTCAAGGGACCAAAAAGCGCCGTTCCACCAAAAAACGACTGTGCATCTGATGCCTTTTTCTTCGCTGCCCAGCCAATGAGAAATGAAACAACAATCATTCCAAATGAAAAAAGTAGTATAAGCCACTTAACCGAATCCGTCATCTTATTGACCTCCTTTATTGAATTGCTTCATTTTCTCAGTAAAACGATCCCAAGCTTCATCACTGAGCCATAGGTTTTTGTATTTAACAAACCCAATGGTCAAAGTCAGCACACCACCAATCCAATAGCAAAGAATAATCCATGCAAAAGAAGGATGAAAACCGAATATTTTGTATGTTGGCGCCATATTTAAGAATGCATCTGAATTCTGTTTTGCCAATACGAAGCCTATAATCCATACGACCGCCCACGTCAGCATCGGATAAACGAGCAGCTTTCGATCCAGCTTACCATTTTGAGCCGCGCCCATCATCATATGCAAAAGCATAAGGACAACACTGAGATGTAAACCAATATACCAGTGACCAAACCAACCACACAAAGTAATGGCAACCCATAACCCCGTAATCAATAAAACCATTTGTGTTTTGTATTGACCAATTTCCATAAAACCCTCCTGTCATTTACTACCCGCAGCAGGCCTATCTGCGAACGTGCCCTATACTATTGCAAATGACATGCCAATCGCAATAGCGCAGTAAACTGAGTTTTTTTGAGCATTCTTGAGATATAATCATCTATAAGCATTGTATGTTTCATGAAAATCGTCACATTTATGATACAACGATCCGTCAGATATACATCAAATGCCTCATTAAATCGAAGTGCATTTCGGCTGCTACCAATCGCATCATTTGAATGCTGACCGCAATAAAAAAACAATCCCAAAAGGATTGTTTTTTATCAAGATTGATCACACTACCGCCATTGCCTTCACCCGTTTTATCTATGAATCGTAATCCGGTTTACGGTGACGGTAGATGACCGGCGTATTGCCAAATAAAATACCATCGTCAACGGCTGCTCTTTCCATTTTAATCAATTCACCTGCAATCGTCGTGACATTGCGCTTAAAAGTCGGTTCGTTAATTTCCGGAATTGATTTACCGCTCGCTTTTCGATAATGCGCATAATGCTTCCAAAGCCGATTGGTAATCTTAGCCGGTGTTGACGGTTTTCTCAGAACCATCATAATTTCACTGCGAAAAACTTCGACAAAATCCATAAAAGCCTCTCGATTAACAGCCGCCAGTTTTTTCCCCAACGCTCTTGCCCAAGGTTCATCAAGCTCTTGACAAATGAATTTCAACTGATGCCAAACAGCATACAATGTCTTCATATCTTCAATCTCAACAGTTTTGATCCAATGAAAAGCTAAAAGCCGCCTACGCCAGTCCCACCATTTCAATGGACTTTGAAGATCAGATGCCGGAATGAGAAAGTAACCCTTGTCCAGCAATAACGCACCAAAGACGCCAGGCGGATTGCCACGTTTCTGTTTTTTTAATGTCGTTCGGTATACACCGCATGTCGGGCTGCCATCCATATAGATATAAGCAGTAATGTCAGCTCTTTCAAGCGCTTCCATACAGGCTGACGCACCAGCCTTTACAGCATCGGTTACTTCAGCGCCGCCGCGATTAACTACTTTTGCTTCATTCGTCCAAATCGCACGACCATCAGCACCTACCACATGTATAGGATTTCTCGGCACGCCAAGCCCCGCCATACTTTCCGGACAGACCGGTACCCAGACAAAGTCGCTCTTCTCTCTGCCGAGGGACTTCACCAAGTCCCAACCTTTTGCATTGTATCGTACTGGACATCCCATGCAACATGCGCTAATGCCAATTTTAAGTTTGGTTGTGATAATGATCGGTTGGTTGGACATCTTTTCATCCTCCAATTGGCGCCAAAATGCCTCGCTTTTTATTTAGGACACGTAATCGCCACATATTTATGATAAACTATACCCAATTAATTCTATGCTTAATCTTAGGAGGTATCACCATGCGCCGATACATACTATTATTCATAATCGCTGCAGTTATTACATGTCAGTCAGCTGCTTTTGCCAATGCCGCAGAACCCCCTTCGCTGATCGTTATCATACCGGATGATACGACGGTCTTACTCGTCAACAGCGATGATGAGCCCGATTTAACGGCTGTAGAAGCACTGGTAACAAGTGACGCTTTTCTTTCAGACTCCGAAGCTTACGATGAATCGGGACACTTGTCCGTAACATCGGGCAATCAGCGAAAAGCAGCTTGGGAAAATTATACCGCCTTTTACCGTCACGAGTTTTTAGATTCCAATGCGAGTTTATATGTTGATACTGCCGAAGATCATTTTCTGATCACATTGCCGCCTGAATTGCTCAATCATTATAACAGCATTGTGACACTGGATGTAGCAACACGTTCTATTACAGAAGGCAAGCTGCCATCACGCAACGCCTTGCTGATCTCACTTCGCGTCATGTTGACATTGCTTTTAGAAGGTGCTGCCTTTTGGCTCTTTGGCTTCCGTACACGCCGCAGCTGGATTGGCTTCCTTATCATTAACCTCATAACACAAGGCACTCTCAATTACCTTTTGAGCATGTTTTCACCTTATAACGGTTACGCTATATTCGGACTCGTCTATTATGAATTCTGGATCATCATCGTCGAAAGCTTTGCCTTTGGGCTCTTTATTCGTGAACATCGTGCGCTTCGACGCATTCTTTACGCCATTGTTGCTAATCTGGCTAGCTTGGTCTTAGGCGGGTATCTAATTTTGACACTGCCAGTCTAAGCAGGCTCTTGCCCGCCACGATCAGCTGATTCTATCACTTTCCACATAATGGTCTTTACCGCTTCGTTTTGCCTCATATAACGCTTCATCTGCATAGTGAAGCAGTCCTTCATATGTCATAGAATCCGATTCAATCCACATGACACCTGCGGATATTGTAACCGTTTTCCACGTATCATTCGGAAATGACATCGGACTGTCTTTTAATGTTTCATAGAAAGAATCCAGATGCTGCCGAATAATCGCTTTCGTTTCAAAGCTGTGCAGCAATACGACGATTTCGTCGCCCGACCGCCGTCCAATGATTGTATTCTCCGCTGATGCCATCCCTATGAGATGCTTAACAGCATAGATAATGTACTGATCGCCCCAGTGGTGACCATAGCTGTCATTGATACCCTTAAGATTATCGAGATCCAGCATGATAAGTGCCGCTTCACCTTCTCGCTTAGATGCATACCATCGTTCAAACGCCCACTGGAATCCCTTGCGGTTAAGAATCATCGTTAGTGCATCGTGATCCCGCTCTAATATCATTTGACGTTTTTCTAATATTTCATCCGTTACATCCATGACAATGCCAATGCCATTGTCCGTCTTTTTAAACCGTATCCAGCGATCACCAATTTCAAATACATCTGGGCTGTCGCCTTCGGGGACTGTAAAAACCGCTTGAAGCACGGAGGTAAATGCTTCAGGCGTCATTTCAGTGTGTTCACCAATCTCCGGCCAACCAATAATTTCACCAAAATGATCCGTAATATAGACTCTGTTCATCGTCATATTCATTTCAAAAGCACCAATTGGCAGTTCGAACATATCAACAATTTTTGACAATCTCGAAGCGGATTCCATCATCGCCTGATTTGCACTTTCAACTGCTGATGCCAGTGCATCCAATTCCGCAAGCCCTGTGGGCTCAAATTTTATTTCGCGATGGCGCTCACCCTCTTTCACCTGTTTGGCCAAGGCGACAATGGGTTTTGTCATTTGGATACTGATAATAATACCCCCAATAGCACCAATTAAAATGGCGACAAATAACGACACCACCAGCGTCTGTCGAATACGATTAACGTAGCTGAACAAATAATCTGAACGCATAATCCCAACCAGATACCACTCTTCATCTTCAAATGGCGTATTGGTTTGATAGAGCCCAATTCTTTCCATTGAAGCATAGAGCGCCTCATTCCCTTCATGATTAATCAGCTCGCTAATCCCTAAATTATCATCAACATTTTTTAGTGAAAGTGCGCTGTTGGAATCGATCATACGCTGCTGTAGTGGGCCTCCCATAATCATTGGATAATAAGCAAATTCGCCTCTTTCATCCAGCTCGCGATATGCAATGAGATATCCCAGCGAATCCTGAGGCTGCAATTCTGATGCCGGCAAATATTCTGCAAGATAATTAAGGGTTAAATCGATGCCGATAATGCCTCGAAGCGTTCCGGATTTATCAAACAGCGGCATGGAATACGTGACGATGGCAACATCATTGTCACTGAGTTTAAACGGTTTGCTCCAATAGCCATAATAAGCCGCTTTTGATGCTGTGGTCACATTCTGATAAGGTCTTGCTATAAATGCATTATCGGCTTGCGCAACATTCAATGTTTTAAGCCATGTTTGATCCAATGGCAGTTTTAACTGCCCAGCGAGTCCAGATGGACCGCAGAGCATATAGATATCATCATCGCCATAACTGTTCATTAACGGATCATAATCTCTGAGATAGAGTGCTGGCAAGCTCTTTAGATCATTGCTCATACGGCTGTATTCTGGAATCAGAATAACATAGGCTCCTGTCACTTGTGTTGCTCTAAGCATTGCAATCAAATCCTGAACAGCACTTTCAAAGAAACGATCCGGAGAAGTTGAATCCATCGGCAAATATTCGACAATATTCGAAACATAGGGATCAAAATTAATCCAGCTGTTCTTCATTTCGCGCTGAACGTAATCTCTCCGATTGGTTACTTTATCATGAAAGAGTTGAAATGCACTTTCACGTGCCTGCTCAATAACGCCGCCAACAATGAGAATAACACTGAAGATAATGGCTTGTAATATAATAATGCCAAGAACAAAACGCGTTAGTTTCGTGACAATGGTTTTTTGATGTACTGTTCGGTTTATTGAATGTTCGGTCATATGATCCATGTGTTTCCTCTCACTGCCTGCTTAAAAGCTGCTCCGCCTGATTTTTCAGATCCGTATACCACGCCATAAATGCTTTTTCTGATGTCAACTCCTGTATAACAGCCTCTCGATCCTCACCGTTTTGGACTGCACGATCCACGATTGCCAAGTCTCCAATAACCTGATTAAAAAGATGTGTTTCCAGCAATTCACGCATTTCATAACTGGCTTCAAAAGGTTTATTATTATAAAGCGTATAGGTTTCAAACATCGTTTTGGATGCACTGATAGACCCCAATATTGCTGCATTGTCAATGCTGAGCGCTTCTGCTTGTTTCCCTAGCCGTTCACCTTCCAGCGCATCATTTGTCACCGGAAAATAGCCCGTTGAAACAGCAAATTTTGTATTTTGCTCTGCTGCTGTAAACCATTTTAAAAAAAGTGCCGCAGCATACTCATGCGCTTCGTCACTATGTGCAATACACATGCCGGCCCCCTGCTGTATTGAAATGCTTTGAAGCGCTTCATGATGGGGATACGGCATCACAATAGGTTCAACTGTCATGGGCATTTCTTCGCCGATGACCACTGCCGTCGGAAAATACGCAGCACCGGCAGTTGAGCCCGTGTAACTGATGACCGTTCCCGTTTTGGCGTCATCCGAACTAAAACGCCCAGTCTTCTCAAAGTAACCATTGATATAGCCCTTGGCATAAATATCCCATATTTTGTGTGCCGCTTCTTCCGACATATTAAAACGCGCCGTTCCATCCTCATTGTAAATATACATTTCCTGCCCATATGCCATCGCTGTAACAAGCATAAAGTTGGCACTGGCATCTAAGCTGAAAAAGCCTTTGCCAGTCAATTCATAATATGTCTTTGCAACATCATACAATCCGTCCCATGTTGAAAGGTCTTCATTGGTATAACCATTTGATAATGCAAATGGTTCCCAGAGATTTTTATTGATGTATAAATTTTCAGAAGATTTTGCAATGGGGACAATGTAATAACGTTGATCCGTCATAAATTTACCTTCTTCCAGAAATTCCTTTCGATAGACTGAAAGTTCGCTTTCCGAAAAATAGGTGTCTAAACTGACCAGTGGTGTAATTTGATTAACACGGAAAGCATTATCAGGATAAGAGGCAAAAATATTCGGCATCGGCGATGAACCAATCGATCCGTTTGCCGCATCAAAAACTGCCGTTGCCAGCTGACTGATATCGCCTTGGCTCTTCGCATCCACGACAATGCCCTTTTCCATTCCCACGGTTTCATTAAACTCAGAAACAAGCCTGTCAAACGCTTCTTTAGAACTGCTATTGTAATAATGCCACATCGTTACAATAATCGGTTTATCAGGATCAAGTAGTGTATCCCCTTGTTTATCATCTGTACATCCTGCTAATGTTATGATGATACTCATCATGGTTAAACTCAAACACATCGCCTTTACAAACTTATTCACGTATTCATACCTCCTTAGCCCATACCCAATCCATACGCTTTTAAAATTACAATTATTTTTTAGGAAGTATTTACGGCTCAAACCGTCACACAGCCTCTATTGTATGCCATCATTATACCCCATTCTGGGTTAGGCTGTCATTTATTGCGTTTCAAAGGTCAAAAAAAAGATATAAATATAATAATAAAGGTCAGATATGTACGCACATCTCCGGTTCATTCAATCCAATCGGACAACATCGCCAAGCCCTCATATCTGTAAAGGGTATTTAACCATTAAAAATGCATATAGAAGGAGGTTCAAGTTGCATAAACAATACAAAGCAGTCATAACGGACCCCGAAATGATCTTTGAAAACGCTTTTTCAAAATTTCAGGCAATGTACCAATTTGATGTTTGTCACTTTTTTTTACTTGACGAACACAAAAAAGTAGCAACAATTTTTAAAACACTCCCAAATCGAAAGGAATTTCAGCACACCAGCAACATCGTTGACATTTCAGCCAATGATACATATCTCAATATCGTCTGCGAATCAAAATCGGTACTGTCAAGTGATGAAAAAGTACTTTTCTACAACGATCATTGTTATAACCCGCTTAACATTCATATGGAGCATGAGTTTTACCTGCCGGTTCTCGCCGACCAAGACGGCTCCTTGAAAGTCATCGGTTGTATTTATCTGGGCTTTCTCTATCATAAACCTAAAATTACATACAAGCAGGCAATGGCAGAGATTGATCAAACGGTCTTAGGTAATGTGCTCAACGCCTTTACAATCCAATACAAAGCCTATCATGAACGTAACCGCTTTTTCTCTCAAATGAATATTTTCAGTGAAATCTATAATAATCAATACGCTCAAGTCAATCATCCCTATAATGTCGCGTATTGGAGCACGATGATTGCCGCAGAGCTTAATTTAAGTGAAACAGAGCACTTCAATCTATACATTGCCTCAATCCTCCACGATATCGGGACACTCTACCTACCAAACGAGCTCATTAACAAATCAGAAGTTTACGATGATGTCGATACGCAAATGATGCACATGCACACACTCTATGGCGCCAACATTGTTAAAGAACTTGCTTATGATGCCGCAGACCTTTCCCATATCGCACATGTGATACGACATCATCATGAACGCTATGACGGCATGGGGTATCCAGACGGTCTGAAAGACGACAGCATTCCCCTGTTTAGCCGTGTTATCTGTGTTGCCGATTCACTGGATGCCATGCTCTCTGATCGGAAATATAAAAAATCAAAAACCCTCAGTGAAGTAATTGCAGAATTCAAGCGATGCAGCGGCAAACAATTTGACCCAAAACTCACCGATATCATTGTTAAAATCATTGGCAGTCGAAAAGTTGATTTAGATCATCTGATCGGTGCCATCTCATGGGGAACATTGCTCTTTACGACACCTATTGGATTTAATAACGTACAAGGTGATGTGATTAAGACTGAACACGGTTATAAGTTTATTACCAACCACTACAATTTTGATGATGAAAGTTATTTTAATAAGACCGAAATTACCAACTGTTCGCTCGTCCTCTTTCGCGGCGGCGCCCTATATGAGTTCATTGTCAAGTTTAGGCGAATGCATGAAAATACAGTTTATATTTCTGATCTCGTTTTAAAACCAATTGATCAATACTTTGCCTTGTATTGGCAATTATCCGGACAAATATTAATGGATCGAAGCCAAAGCCTCAATATGACGATTCAACGCATCGGCGGCAATGCCATTACTTTTTATCTCTATACCGAGACATTAAAAGAAATCGCTGTTGCAAAAGAAAAGCTATACCATCTCAATATTACTTTTGATGACGGCGAAACACTTGCCATTCCCGGACAAATTTCGAGGTCTTACAAAAGTGCTCAACTTACTATTTTCGATTTTGAATACAAGAGCATTTCAGAGGGCGTTCGCGATAAGATCTTTCGACAAATTTTTAAGAAGCAAAGTGAACAGCAAAAACTTCGTTAATTCAACATCTGTATTTTCTATAGAAAAACCCGCGCAAAATGCGCGGGTTTATTAATTGACGGGTCTCTCATGTCATTCCTTGGCCTCTGTATGGCAAACAGAGACTGAGCCCATGGTAGACACCTGTCAGCTAGGTGGTTTATTCAATTTACACATTGTTATTGTCCGGGATCAACAATTGAATCTTCGCGGTGCGCATGACCATACGACGGATAGGGATTATCCAACACTACCGCCTTATAAAAAAAACCATCCTATGACAGAAAGGCGTATCTCGATTGTTGAATCCGTCTAAACATGCTCATGCTATCACCATACGACAATCAGTCTTATGACTGATAGTCATAAAAACCCTTTCCTGTTTTACGACCTAACATACCGCCTCTCACCATTTTTCGCAGATATGGATGCGGACGATACTTGGGATCGCCAAACTCCTGATATAGTACTTCCATAATTGCCAGATTGACATCATTGCCGATAAGATCTGCCAGTGCCAATGGACCAATAGGATGGTTCGCGCCCAGTTTCATAGCATTGTCGATATCCTCTGCCGTTGCAACGCCATCAGCTAGTATGCCAATAGCTTCATTGATCATTGGAATGAGAATTCGATTGACCACAAACCCTGGGCCTTCATCAACTTGAACAGGCACTTTGCCAAGCGCATCCGACAGTTTGATAACCGCCTGATTGGTTTCATCACACGTCTTAATGCCCCGAATGACTTCGACGAGCTTCATCATGGGAACCGGATTGAAGAAGTGCATTCCGATAACCTTTTCGGGTCTTTTCGTTGCACTTGCCACTTCGGTAATAGACAGTGATGAACTATTGGTCGCTAAAATAGCCTTTTCATTGACGATATCATCAAGTTCAGCAAATATTTTCTTTTTAATCGCCATGTCCTCTACGGCTGCTTCAACGATAATATCACAATCAACCAAATCTTCTACTTCAGTTGTCGGATGAATACGCGCCATAATCGCTTCTTTTTCACCTTCTGACATTTTGCCTTTTTTAACATTCCTCGATAAGTTCCCGTCAATGATCGACATCCCTCTCACGACAAAGGACTCCTGAATATCGCGCATGATAACTTCATACCCACTTGCGGCAAAAGCCTGAACAATACCCGAACCCATTGTACCGGCGCCGATTACACCTGCTTTTTTCATAAAATGCCTCCCTCTTTATCGGGTTACAAACTTCGGCGCTCGTTTTTCAACAAATGCCGTCATCCCCTCTTTCTGGTCCTCAGTTGCAAAACAAAGACCAAATAAATCCTGTTCAATCACCATCGCCGTCTCTATGTCTGTCTCTGAACCACGGTTAATGGCGCTTTTGGCATAGCGAACAGAAAGCTGTGCATTGGCGACAATTTTTTCGGCCATGGTCTTCGCGGTTTGCATTAAATCATCCGGTGCCACAACCGCATTGACAAGGCCGATTTTTTCAGCCTCCACAGCACTGATAATATCTGCCGTAAAAATGAGTTCCTTTGCTTTTCCGGTTCCCACCAGCCTCGCAAGGCGCTGTGTTCCAGCAAATCCAGGTGTGATTCCCAAGCCCACTTCAGGCTGACCGAATTTTGCCTTTTCACTTGCCACGCGGATATCACAGCTCATGGCGAGTTCACATCCGCCACCAAGTGCGAAACCATTGACAGCGGCAATATAGGGTTTTGATGAAAGTTCTATTTTTCGAAAGACGTGCATGCCATACGCACCAAACGTCCGTCCTTCATCAGCATTCATATCTTTCATTTCCGTAATGTCTGCACCCGCCACGAATGCCTTGCCTTCACCTGTCAGGATGACAACATCAATTTCTTTATTGGCTTCAATGGCTTCGACGGCTTTCTCCAAATCTTCAAGCACTTGACTGTTAAGCGCATTCAATGCTTTTGGACGATTGACGGTCAATATGCCAATGCGATTTTCTATCGCAATGGTCAACGTTTCAAACTGCATAAGACTTCCTCCTCAAATCCATAAAAGATTGATCCCTCTAAAAAGTCATTGTTTTAACGTTTGTTGCCACTTGATAATCCGCTTCAGTTGCCGCTTTTACGTCTGCTTCTGTAAGACCCGGTGCAATTTCAATTAATTCAAGTCCTTTAGACGATACATTGAATACAGCTTTATCAGTAATGATTCGTTTCACGACACCTGCTGCCGAAAGCGGCAGTGTACATGACTTAAGTACTTTGGAGTTTCCTGCTTTGTCCGTATGTGCCAAGGCGGCAACCACTTTTTTGGCGCCGACGAGGAGATCCATACCGCCTCCCATGCCGGGTACAAATTTACCTGGAATTTTCCAATTTGCAATATTACCGTTTTGATCTACTTCGAGTGCTCCGAGAACCGTTGCATCAACGTGGCCGCCGCGAATGATACAGAATGAAAAAGCGAGGTCAAATGCAGAACCGCCGGGAAGCATTGTAATCGGCTCACCACCCGCATTGCCCAGATCCGGATTTTGTTCACCGGCTTTTGGGGCCCCGCCAAATCGAAGTCCGCCATTTTCAGTCTGCAAAATGACATTGATTCCATTTGGAATATAATTGGCCGCCATGGTCGGCATGCCAAATCCCAAGTTGACGACTTCGCCGTCGTTGAATTCCTGCGCTATTCTTCTTGCAATAATTTCTCTGCTGTTCATATTGACATCCTCCCTTATTTTAATTTATTGCCCTTTTGCCATATTTCGCCGAATATTGCCTTGCGCTCATCCGTTGAAAAGCCCTTGACGATATAATCGACGAATATGCCGGGCGTGCCAATTTCGTTAGGAGCCAATGTGCCGACTTCAACAATCTCATCTACTTCTGCAATTACAACTTTGCCCGCTGTCGCCATTGTTGTATTGGTATTCATTGATGTACCATCATAACATAAGTTGCCATAGTGATCCGCTTTTTTGGCCTTAATAATGGCAAAATCTGCCCCCAACGGCGGAAACACTAAGTAGTCTTTCCCATAAAAACTTTGTTTTGATGCATTTTCTTCTACCTCAGTACCTATGCCAACTGGTGTTACAACAGCACCAAGTCCTGCACCGGCAGCACGAATACGTTCAATAAACGTACCCATTGGGTTGAATTCCACATCAATTTCTCCCGTATTGTAACCGGATACCAGCGCTGGGTCCGTCCCAATATGTGCACCGATAAATTTTTTGACTTGTTTACCTGCGGTTAATTTACCGATATCGAATCCACCGCCCGGATAAGAACCGACAACGCTGATCAGCGTCAATTCTTTTGTGCCATTTGCTACGAGCTGATCAATCATTTGAAGCGGTGCACCAACACCTAGAAAACCGCCAACCATTACGGATGCGCCATCCGCAACCATACTTGCACATTCTTGCACTGTTTTTACTTCAGCCATTCCTACACCTCCGAAAAATATTATGGATGAATCACAGCCGTTCTTTCTTAGGGGTATGTTTGAGCGTTTCTGTGATATATTCCTTTAGTGCAAGTTCAGTGCCAAGACGAAAAGCAGTCATCTAGTGTTGAAATTTCAACATTTCTATCAAATCTATAATACGCTGCACTTGTGTAATAAGTTGGACAGCATGTACAATATTTTGTACAGATACATAAAAAATTTGAATGCCTTCCTTTTCATCTCACAAAACAATATTGCATAATTCTCCTAAATTAAGGGTTAAATATAAAGTTCTCAAAACGAAAAAAAGACATCGCTTCTCCTCATTAATCAGGTTTGCGATGCCTCAAATTTCAGCCAATATCAACTTCGATTTATGCTCTTTAAATGATTTACAATTCAATATCTCGAAAAACAATCTGCCCGTCTCTGACAGTCATCATCGTACGCAGCAGTTTATTCCCATCTAACTGTCCGCCTTCCCAGTCTTCAAAATGAACGTTGCGCGATAAACACTTAATCACAGCAACATCACCGGATGCACCCGGCGAAAGGCAACCAATCTCACCGGCCATTCCCATCAGTTCCGCGGGTCTGCTGGTACATCGCTCAAAGACTTCCATAACACTCATTCCCATATTTAAATACTTTGAAAGCAAAAACATCATGTTAAAGATCTGCGGTTTTTTATAAAGGCTTTTCACCGTTAAATCCGTACTGATCACATCCGGCAAAAATCCGCTGTTAAGTGCAACCCTCGCCGTTTTAAAAGCAAAATGAAATCGCGCATTTGCCACATCAAAGATAACACCCTTTTCTCTTGCGGCAAAGACAGCATTTGCAATTTTACCATCTTCATCTAAAATCGTATTGCCAATGCCGTGGAACGCATGCGTCAGGACATCGCCGGGACGAAGCTGTTCGAGGATAGCGGCTATTGGAATTGGTGAATCAGTACAGTGAACAACAACCGGTACACCTATTTTATCTGCGAGTGCAATGGTCTGCTTTAGTGGTTTGAGTCCCATTTCTCCGACGAGGGCTTTTGAAAATCGAATTTTTAGCCCTAGCAAATCGCCGGGATACTTCTCGAAAAGGCGTTCTATCTTCGACAAATTAAAGTGTTCGGGATCAATGTTTTCATGATAACTGCTCGTGACAAGCCCAGCAGAAGACATATTGAGAAAGCATTTGATTCTGACTTTGCTGTTCGCTAAAAAACCGCGATAAGATTCGTAATTAGCACAGCCGGTACTGCCTGCATCGACAATCGTCGTTATACCAGATGTAAAGCACGTCACTTCTGCCGGAATACCAATTTCTGCTAAAGGCGACACATGCGCGTGAAAGTCCACGAGACCAGGTGTAACCAAGCACCCTTTTGCATTCACTTCCTTTTCCGATACAAGATCTTTCAAATCACCGACACTGGCTATTTTTCCGCCGTGAATAGCGACATCACATATTTTATCCAGTCCATTATAGGGGTCAATGACCCTACCGTTTCTAATAATCAAGTCAATCATCTTATCTTCCTTTTTGCAGTTTGAATACTTTTCACGTTACCATGCCTCTTGTCAATTGTCCAGTCAAGTGATACTATCCTTTGACCGATCAGCGGTATCATTTAAATAATCAGGGGTTACTTACAGATATCATCGATGAATTCACATTCTTTTTTCGCTAATTTTTCACCAACCCATTGCTTATTAGATGTGCCTTCTTTAGCCGCTTTGACTTTTTCAGCATCTTTCTCACATACAACTTTTGCTTCTGCCAATACAGCTGCTGCATCAGCTTTTGGAATAACGATAACGCCATCACCATCACCGACGAGAATATCGCCAGGCATCACTGGTACACCGCCAATTGCAATCGGAACATTCACTTCACCAGGACCTTCTTTAAAAGGGCCGCTAGGCGTATAACCGGAAGCATATACCGGCAAAGCCATTTGTGCAATTTCATCAATATCTCGAATAGCACCGTCAAAGACGAGCCCTGCAACTTTTCGCGTGCATTGCGCATATTGTGCCATGACTTCACCAATGAGCGCTCTGCTTCTATCACCTTCATTTGAAACGACAATGATATCACCTTCGCCAGCCATTTCGAGCGCTTGATGAATCATTAAGTTATCACCAGGACGCGTTTTAACGGTCAATGCGACACCAACCATGTTCTTTCCAGGGTTTGACATGCGCTTAATTTCAGGGTTTAAACCGTAAATTCTGTTCATGCAATCTTCAATATTAGCAGCCGGAATAGTTTTAAATGCTTCTATAATCTCTTTTGACGGTAATTCTCTTTTTAAATACACTCTATTGCCTACACTCATTTTCGTGCCTCCAAAATTATTTTAAATATTGTTTATTGACAACATAATTGACTTCATTGCCTCGACCAAATGCGATAATGTTGTTCACCATTAACGGCACCATGTGTACCAGCAAATCAGCAGATGTACCGCCAATATGCGGTGTTAATGTTACATTTGGCGCTGACAAAATTGGGTCGCTTGCTTGAACGGGTTCATTTTCTATACAATCTAACCCCGCACCTAAGATTTGATTTTTTTCAAGTGCTTCAATCAAATCATCCTCTTTAATAATGCCACCTCTAGAAGTATTAATAATAATTGCGGTATTTTTCATCAATGCCAGCTTGTCGCGATTGACAATGTGTTTTGTGTGTTCGTTGAGCGGTAAATGCAAGCTGATGATATCTGATGTTTTAAACAGCTCATCCATCTCAACATATGTCATACCCAGTTTTGCTTCTTCTTCTTGACTCATACGATACATATCATAGTATTGTACCGTTGCACCAAAAGCTTGGACTCTCTTTGCAACGTCTTTCCCAATATTGCCGCAACCAACTAAGCCAACAACTTTATTTAGGATACAGTATGAGCGATCAACGTAAACCGTTTTGGTCCATTCACCTTTACGCATCGCCTCATCTTGTATAATCAGGTTTCTGTAGACAGCTAAAATCTGCAATATTGCAATTTCCGATACAGCATATGCGTTTGCACCAGGAGAATTGGCAACATAAACCCCTTGTTTGCCGGCAGCTTCAATATCAACGGTGTCATAACCCGCCCCCCACTTTTGAATGAGTTTTAAATTCTGATTTCTTTCAATATCCGCTTTCGTGATTTTGAACAATCTTAAAACCATAATTTCGGCATCAGTCAGGGCTTCGTATTTTTCTTGAGTATCAATGATCTCAATTTCGAATAGGTCTTTTGGTATCATTTCGTCGAACATTTCATATGTGCCACTTGGAAAAATACCAATTAAAGCGATTTTCAAACGATTCTCTCCTTTCAACATAACGTTGCTATTATATATAGCAATTAGCATGCCAAAAGATTATGCCCTATTTTCATTGAAATTCGCCTGATTTTAGTCCGTTCTCGTGAATTATTCAACAATTCATTTCGATTTTGAAGAGGCATTAATTTCAATTTTGTGATAGCATTTCAAAAATGAAATGCAATAAAAAAGCTGTCGTTATGACGACAGCAAATCTAACTTTTTCATTTTACGCCAAAGGGTCGCTTTACTAATCCCCAGAAATTCAGCTGTCTTCTCTCGATTGCCATCATAGCGCTCCAAAGCTGCTACAATAATTTCAGCCTCCCGCTGCTCAAGATAGCGATCAATATCCAAGCCATTTCGAAGATGCATAATATCAGGTTTCTTGTTCGCTTCTGCTACTTCAACGCCATCGTCATCCCCACGGTCATTCTCAGAAGCCGCCTCATCCATTTGACTGGCAGAAGGCTTTTCACCAACCTTCAGTTGCGTGTCGACCGATAACATGTTCTCTATGATGCGAATGAGTTTTACTTCAAGATCAGACGTTTTTTGATTGCTCGGTTTTCGATCCGGCCTCAGCATATTGGCACCTTTTAACGCATCTCGAACAAGTGCTTCTGAAATCATTCCGTCTTCGCTGATGACAATCAGCCGCTCGATGACATTCGAAAGCTGTCTGATGTTTCCGGGCCAATCATAGGATTCAAAAACATCGAGTGCCTCTTTTGTAAATCGAATTTTCTTTAACGACTTTTCCTCAATGAAATAGTTTGCAAGCTCTTTAATGTCACTTCGTCGTGCTCTAAGAGGGGGGAGCTCAAGTTCTAAGACGCATAATCTAAAGTAAAGGTCTTCTCTAAAATTCCCCTTGTGGATCTCTTCTATAAGATTCTTATTTGTGGCCGCTAATATTCTTACATTAATTGGAATGATTTTATCATCGCCGATGCGAGAGACTTCTTTTTCTTGGATAACGCGAAGTAGTTTTACCTGAACATTTGTTGATATTTCCCCTATTTCATCTAAAAAAACAGTGCCATTATGTGCAAGCTCAAAAATGCCCGCTTTCCCTTCCTTGCTCGCACCTGTAAAAGCGCCTTTTACATAGCCAAACAATTCACTCTCCAAAATATTCTCTGGAAGCGCCGCACAGTTAATGGCAACGAAAGGCTGCTCACTGCGTTTAGAATAATTGTGAATACTCTGTGCAAAGATCTCCTTCCCGGTGCCGGTTTCACCATGAATCAAAACAGTGCTGTCCGCTTTCGCATATCGAGATGCCTGCCGCATCACCTGATTAATCTCAACAGATGTCCCAACGATGTCCTTAAACGTCTTTTTTGCAAAGTGTCCGATCCCGAGGTCTTTCTTTCTGATTTCATGGTCAATCGTCTGTATTTTAACTTCTTCCTGTATCGTCGCAACCGCGCCAATCGTACGGTTCTCCATTTTGATAGGCACACTGCTGACAACAATCGCTTCACTGCCAGACTTTAAAAACTCACCTAGATGTTCACTGCCATTGATCGCTGTATCCAACAAATGAGAGCTCGGGATAATTTCATTGATATGCCTTTCATTTTGATAGGCAAAAATCTTTTTCGCAATTTCATTGATATGCAAAACCTTGCCAAACTGATCAATTGCGATAATCCCTTCAGAAGTACAGTTTAAGATAGCGTTAATGGTTTCAAACTTTTCTTTTCGTTCGTGTTCTATCTTCAAGTCATGTAGTGCCTCATCAATTGATTGATTAATGGCTGCCGGGTCTGCTTCACCCATAATATGCGCAACGCCGTGTTTTTCTGCAATCCCCAATAACTGAAAACCGCCGATAAAGACTTCAATGCCCTGTTCTTTTAATTCAAGCAGCTTTGCTTCGATTTCTTCATCGCAGTTGACGATAGAGATTGGCATATCCATATTCATAATTTTAATGTAATCCGCAGCTGCTTCACATAAATTGCTATAACCGACGACGCCAATCTTATCTGAAATGAGTTTTGCCTCTTTCACAGAAAAATAAATGTCAATAAAGCCATGGCGAATATCGACTACGGGAACATCGACGCGTTCCCTAAGGTAGGTTGCGGTCCCCCCCCTGCAAATAATGACTTTCGTGCCATTTGCAATTTCACGTTGAGAAATTTGCAGCGCCGCTTCCATTGTTGCTTCAAATACCGGAAAAGGCAACGCTCGCGCAATGAGTACTTCATGTACCTTTTTTGTAACGGCAGCCGTTGTTGATATGACAATTATCTCATTATTCATCGGACAAACCTCTTTTCAACTTCATTTTCAATACCATCACACTATTTCAGTTTTCTATACAATAGCTTTTTCTCTTTGATCATACCATATTTCTATGGCAGTTTTCGATTTATCCAAATACTTTTCTCAATCTCGCAATCAGCTAATCATTGTACTGTACCATCATTTTTCGACTGATAAAAACAGCCACTACAAATCAATCAACTGTGATTTGCAATGGCTGTTTAGAGGGGGATCATGATGACGATTTATAGCGTTTCGTTTTTTTCATTTTCAATAATTTTAACGATTTCCGCTTTTTTGGCAAGCAGCATGCGTCGCCACGCACTAGGATCAATGAATTTGCTTCCATCTGTATTGGCGAAGCTTAAGAAATCATGATCGACACAATGCCCTGCGTGCGATGGCAGAACAATATCGACTTTTCGGTCAACAACTTTGTCAATACTGTTTAAATAATCAGTTTGAAGCGACACCGGCAGCTTATTCGCCGTTAGATATGCATTAGACATGACTGCTGCGCCAAGACCGCCATGCACAGCGCACTTTAGCACTTCACCATTACGCTCTATGTCGAAAAACAGTGACGAGGTACCCGGCGTATGACCCGGACAGTGAACGGGCTCAATAGAAAAATCGCCTATTTGGATCTTTTGGTTATAGTCATAATAATGGTCAATTTTAAAAGGCGGCACACGATCCTCAAAGACAATTAGATCGCGACGTTCTGTAAAGAAAAAGCCGTCCCCTTCACCAATCCACACTTCACAGCCACTGATTTCCTGAAGTGATCTCACTGCACCAACATGGTCAAAATGACCATGTGTCAATAATATTTTAGAAATATCACGCGGGTCAAATCCCAAGCGATGAATGGAATCAATGAGCAGATAAAGCGTCTCTTGCATCGCGCAATCAATTAGAACGAGTCCCTCGTCTGTATCCAGCAAAAAGATCGAAACCCAATTTGTCCCTACAAAATAAACATCATCGACGATTTTAAAAGGTGCATTATACAAATCCCAAGGATTATTCAGCATGCGAAGTGTCCGCTCTTCTAATGTTTCTTTTACTGCTTTTATCTCTTTAGACATTATGCTGACTCCTTACTTGTTTTTGAATTTCTCATCGGTTTTATAATTTGAACCCAAACTGTTCTTATAATAATAATGATGGCAACAACGAGCAATACCGCCGTAATAGGCCTCGTTACAAAAGGCATAAAAGAACCTCGACTAAGTTGAACTGCACGTCTTAAGTTTGTTTCAACCAGCGTCCCAAGTACAAATCCTAGGACAAAGCATGCACGAGGCAGTTTTACTTTTGCCATAAAGAAACCTAACAAACCAAAGACCAATAGCGTCCAAACGTCGAACATGTTGTTATTGGTTGCATAGGCACCGACAACGCAAATGGTAATAACGACTGGATATAATATTTCTCTCGGTACATCCAGCGCCTTAACGATGAGCCGAATACCATAGAATTCAACAACCACCATAATAACACTACAAATAATCAACGCTGCGAAAATAAGATAGACGAGATCACCACTTGTTTTAAAGAGCATCGGTCCCGCTACGAGACCGTGGATCATAAAAGCGCCTAGAAGCATCGCGGTTGGCCCATCACCGGGAATACCGAGTGCTAGAAGCGGGATCATTGCGCCACCGATAGAGGCATTGTTCGAAGATTCCGAAGCGACGATACCGTCCATGATACCCGTCCCGAACTTTTCAGGATGTTTCGATGTCTTCTGCACCGCAACATATGCCACTTGATTCGCCAGTGAGCCGCCCATTCCCGGCAAAAAGCCTACGACAGTACCGATGGTCGAAGCAACGATAAAGTTTTTCGCTTGTCCCAGCATTTCCTTCATTGAAAAGCCAAAGCCTTTAATATGTTCTCGCTCCTGTTGGTCAATTTTATCCGCCGAAATTGGTTTCACAACATTCAACATAATTTCAGTTACAGCAAACATACCGATGACGGCCGGCAGAAGGGTAAAACCATTCATCAACTGAATATTGCCAAATGTAAACCTGACAACACCATCTATTGGCGCCATGCCAATTGTCGAAAAAGCAATGCCCAGAAAGCCTGCTAAAAGGCCTTTAAATATATTTTGACCACTGACACTGGCAATTAATGTCAAAGCCATAAAAGAAAGTGCAAAGTATTCAAATGGCTGTAAGGTAATGGCAAAACTCGCCAATACAGGTGCAGCAAAGATCATAATCGCAAGGCCAAAGACCGTTCCCAGAAACGAAAACATGACGCCAATGCCAAGTGCTCGGTGAGCCTGACCGTTTTTTGCCATTGGATGACCATCATAAGTCGTCGCAATCGACATTGCAGATCCTGGAATATTAATCAAAATAGCAGACACTAACCCACCAGAGACGCCGCCAATATATAATGCCACTAATAGTGCAAATGATTCATAAGTACTAAGACCAAACGTAACCGGCAAAAAGAGCGCAATGGCCATTGTTGAACTGAGACCTGGGATAGCCCCAAAGAGTATGCCGACAACGACACCTACAAACATCAGAATAATATTTTTTGCGGTCAACAGCGCAACCGCACCACCTATAAGTGCTGTCATTAGCCAATCACCCCTTTTAAAAATCCTAATGGTAACTTAACGTAGATGAATCGGTCAAATAAATAGTAACATGATACCGAAATCGTTATCGCAACGATAAAATAAGTTTTGTGTTTCCAACCACGTCTTTCCACCATATAATACATACTAAAGACTAAATAGATAATCGCCGCTATAATAAAGCTTAATCGCGTCATTAAAAAGATAAAGATTGCAATACTCAAAACGGCTATAAAAGAACGTTTAAAGCCTATAATAGACGCGGCTAATACATCGCCACTTGGCAGCGTCTCCCTGTTTGCGTTTATTTTCTTTATGCCTTGCAAAGCGATTATAATTCCCAGAACAATCAAAATGCCAAATGTCAGTTTTGGTACAAATTGCGCACTGTCTAATGATGTTATTGACTGAGATGATATTTTTAAGTGAGATGCATTGACATATAGCAAAGCAGATGCGCCAGCTACGAGAACACCCATGACAATATCACTGTACAGGTGAAAGGCACATATGATTGAACTAATCAGTGCGTCAATCCTTTTCGCCATAATTTATTACCTCCAAAAATCACGTAATCTTTTTTAAAGCAGCTTAGATCGATTCATCCAAGCTGCTCTAAACACTATTTTGAATATCTAGCCAAAGTTGGCTGTCGTATTATTATTCAGTATATTTTTCAAAGACCTTTGCAGATTCATCAAGTTCAGCTTGCGTTTCTTCCACTGTAAGCCCAGCGCCAACTGCAAAATTCATACCCATCATTTTTTCGCGATAGTCATCTTTATCAAATATTTCAGACAGTATCGCATTGAATTTTTTGATAACCTCTGGATCTGTCCCTTTTGGTGCAACAACATAGGCTCCTTGACTTGGGAATACAAGGTCATACCCTTCTTCTTCAAATGTTGGTACATCAGGGATAAATTCATTGCGCTCAGGTGCTGCGATTCCCAAATATCTAAAATCTCCTGATTCTAAATATGGTTTTGTTACGGCAGCGTTTGAAATAATAAAATCAACTTGTTCGCCAAGAAGCGCTGTATTTCTTTCTGCTGAGTTTCCTGCATCGACACAGTACATTTCAGAGCCAAGCATATCTTCAATAGCGAGCATGTAAAGGTATGGGTAGCCCGTCATTGAAATACCGCCTGTTATAGACTGCGGATCAGCCTTAATGGCTTCAAATAAATCTGCTAGTGTTTGATAAGGGGAATCGCCTCTGACGATAATACCCGTTGTACGATCTGCTGTAATTGATGTCACTGGGTCAAACGCTTCATGACCATATGGCAAATCACCTTGGGCCTTTGATATTAAAAGTCCTGTAATTGCCATTGCATAATTATAGCCATTCGGTTCTTGGGTACGTACCATTTCATAACCGGAAAGCCCTGACATATTTGTAATAACAACTGGGGCACCCGTTGCTTCCGTTATATATTCGCCTAACGTTCTAGAGAAAATATCGGTTGCACCGCCTGCAGATGCCGGTACCATAATGTTAATTGGCTGATTTGGCCACTCATCTGCTGCATTTTCAGTTTCAGCTGGCTGCTCAGTTGATTCGGTCGTTTCAGTTGTTGCGGGAGTCTCAGCTTTTGGTTGGTCAGGTGTGCTTTGACTACACGCAGTCATCATCATCATTAGTACAATCAATCCTAATACCAATACTTTTTTGTTGATTAATTTGCCCATCATAAACCTCTCTTTGCATTTTAATTTTCAAATACCAAATATGAATTTACAACATTTAAGACATGTTTCTTTCTAATAATGAGAACTTGGCCCTTCTGGTTGTCTACACTGCCAAATGCATAGCCATTTCTTTGATGCATCAACATCCCAATTTAATCAATGCTTTCATTAGCCAAACCTTATAGCCTCACATCTTGCTTAGATAACATGTCAGTATTAACATCGTTTGAAACACTTTTCCCCCTTTCAATAGACGTTACTAAAATATAATTGCAAAATTGATGCCAATTTCAATTTTTAGCTTAATCTATTGAAAATACAATGTCCTCATATCAGATATGTTAATTTTGTGTCATGATAATTTCACGATTGAAACCACGACATTTCACATTTGAATGTTTTGACGCCGCTCTTTATCGGTTTTATTATCTAAGATAGTATCAGCATCGTTTCTGACACTATTGATTGTAACATGCTGGGGCGACGCCGCCTAGCAATTTTCGCCTTATTATACTCTCAGAATCCTTGAAAACAGCGGCGATTTGGACTCAGGCAAAGAGGTTAATCTGCTTTGTATGCAGTTTCTCAAATTTTGTGACATTGTTGTCAAACCGCTTTTAACTACTAATAAAAAAATACATCCCAACAAAAAATAGAGCACCATTTAACAGTAACAGCCTTGTGAATTAACTGCTTGTTAAATAGTGCTTCATTCTTTTTCTATTGAAGTAATTGTTATAAAGAACTTATTCCTGAGCTTCTGAATCTTCAGGTGCGAATACATCATTGACAACGCTCACTGCCGATAATGTCAGTGGTGTCCACATATAGGGCATACACTGCGTTATGGCCGCCATAATTGCTTCTTGTGAGAATCCGACATTGCGCGTACCAAAAACATGAGCACGCAGTTGATCGGCGCCCGTATTCGCTAAAATGCACATGGTTAACATTTCGCGTGTCTCAAGATCAATTGTACCGCGTGTGTAAAAGTCACCAAAGCACCATTCTGTCACATATACTGAAATATCATCCTGAACAGTATCTTTGTCACGGCGCATAAATGCGCCAAACACAGCTGCTTGTGCTTCATTTCCGGCAGTATAGCGCATATCGTCTTCAATGATTGTCTGAGGCGTCAGCGGCATCTCAATTTCATTTTCTTTAAATGCTTCTGTAACCGCATAGACCGCTTCATAAGTTGTTGCAATGCCGACGTAAGGCGTACAATGATAAACAGCTTCCATCACTTCTTCAGGTGTTAATCCCGCTTTAACAGCACCGACAGCATGCAGTTTTAACAGTTCATAGGAACGATTTGTTGTCAGTGAAACCAGTGCAATCATTTCTTTTTGCTTAAAATCCAGCAAATCACTTTGATTGAAGATATCACCGTAAATAAAATTATTAATGCTGTCTACATATTCCGGATTATCAACATTCATCGTTGACGTCAGGTCGCCAAACAGCAAATCGTAATTAACTTTTGCCTGCTCAGTACGCGCCGTCGTTTCAAGTGGTGTCCACACACTTCCTTCAACAGCAACCTCCGTTTCCATCATTGTATCGTTTGCCGCTGCATTTTCGGATACCGTCTGTGCTGTCGCCGCCGCACCAAATCCGGCATTGGCTATAACCATACTGAATACTGTAAAACTGATAACAAAACGCTTAAAAAATTTCATTTGAACCTCCTCATTCATCATATCTGTTTTATTTCATCCATCAGTTTATTGAAACGCTAAATCGACTACCCAGCCGGATATTAGCGAAAAAATAGCTCATTCTCTTCATGATTTGCCTCCAATTTGTCATTGTGTTTCATACACATTCGTTTACTGAAAGTATAGCGGGCAAATGTGAGGAAGATGTGAGAGCAGCTGCTTATCTACTGCCTGCAGCAATAATCCATAACGTTTAATGCTTCGTGTATTAAACGTTATGAATTGTATCGCAAAAAGCCTCGATTCTTCTGACGATAAGAATCGAGGCTTTTCAATCACTGCTTCTCAAAATGAGCGGTATTTGTACCAGATGTTTATTCTACAGGCACTTTGTACGACCTTTTTATACAACTTATTCTGCATACAGCTGTCTAAAAATTACTTGTCTTCCTTGACCATTACCACTTTTGTCAATGGCCATTTGTCGAAGAACGTGTTCAGGAACAGCATTGGCATCATATACAGGAACTGACCTGCAATAAGGCCCAGCGTCGGATACCCGAGTCCCATATCATTGGCACCAAATGGCAGATAAGTGTATGTCTTCATCCAAAAGACACCGAAAATTGACCCGAGGACAAGAACAATCAGCAATCTGGTTAAAACGCGCGGCACTTCATTTGGCATCTTTTCTTTATCAGGAAAGTCGAAGAACTGATGATGCCATGTCAAACCAACTGTAATAATAGAAAGTACAAACGACGTTACCACCAAGTCAACGGGCTGACCATTTAATAAATCCAACGGTCCTAAAACGACTCTTAGTGCAGCACGCATGACAAATGCCATGACAAAGGCAATCGCAAAACCGATAAAACCTCTTGCCGGCTGTTCTTTTGCAAAGATTTTTGCCGGATATCCTTCTGTACAAATAACCGGAAACAGAAACCAGACGATAAAACACTGACACCATGCCAAAACCGATGGGAACGAGCCCATTGGCTGTATGACAGCAGCTTCACCTGCAAGCTGAAACTTAAGAAATGAAGGCACAAACATGGCGAACCAGACAAGTAGTGCCGCTACGGTTGAAGTCATCATAGCGCCAAAGCTATCCCAAGGTGCGCCCGCTTTCGTGAATGGCCATTTGCCAAAGAGTGCAACGTATGCAATTTGGCAGATGAGTACAGGTACTGCATAGAAGTTTGCAGCCGCCCATCCCTCTGTTGCCAGCGCAACTTCTGCTGCTGTCTTCGGCATCAGCATAATGCCTAGATTAAACGGTTTCCACCATATGCCAATAAGACCTACAAGAATGAAATAGCCCAAAATACCTGATAAAAATGCGAGGATACTGTAGCGGAAACCGGCAGCAGGCTGACTGTGCGTTTTTGCATACTTACCGTAATTACTAAAGATAAGTGTAAACCAGATCCAAGAATTAATGGACATCCAGAAGAAAGTCCCTTCAGTGACATCTTTGATATATGCACTCGCCGCAGCCGGTTCACACTGCGCTAAACCCGTTGCAGCGAGCACTGAGATAATGCTTTTAGCGATCAGCCCCCAAATCGGCCAAAAAACCGATGCAATTACCGTCGCCAAAAGGACGGCGATAACGCCGCTCACAAGAGGATTCTTAAATCTTCTTTCGATTTGATATGTGTTCATTTCACCCCAACCTTTCAATTTGTCTTCATACCCCTATAAAGAACAAACGCTTGTGAACACATATTGCAAATCCGATGCCAAAACACGAAAGCGTTGGAAATGCCAAGGCATTATTCAAACACCGTATTATCCTATCAAAAAACTGTTCAAATTTCTGTACATTTTTCCAATGAGAATCCAATTCTCAGGACAATGCCGATCCTCAAACGATTCATTCCGTACTCTTGACTGTTTCTATTTAAAAACAGCGCCTAATGTGTACCTTGAATAATCTGAATGTCATGCACTTCCAAATATGACGCTATATCGGTTATGACTGAGCAACGCTGCCCATTTGTAACGGTGCATTTCCCAATGTGTACGGCATGGGGTTTAAGGGCAACAACTGCTTCAATTTTTTCGAGAAAAGCAGCGTCTTTTTGATAGTCACACTGGCATCCGTTGCAGTGCCAGAAAGCAACGACTTCAACAGCCTCATCGCGATACCGTTCAAATGACGCCATTCGGCTGTTCAGTGCTTTGAAACATGCTGCGCCGCTACATACGGCGGTTGCTTCCAAACATGATAAAATTGCAATGCGTTTCATGATCCACCCCTCGTTTATATGATATGCGTTTTATTGGACGGCAAAAATGCCAGCATGCGGCAACCGCTTTCAGGATCCGTCATATGCTTAACACGAACACCATATACTTTTTCGATCATCGCTTCTGTCAATGCATCCTCAGGTTTGCCGTGCCCTACAATCCTGCCGGCGTCCATAATATAAACGTAGTCACAATACATCATAGCAAGGTTTAAATCGTGAATCGCGGCAACAACCGTCATTTTCATTGACTTAACGAGTTCCAGCATTTGAAGCTGGTATTTTATATCGAGGTGATTGGTTGGTTCATCCAATATAAGGCACTGTGTTTTTTGTGCCAGCGCTCTTGCTAGAATGACACGCTGCTGTTCGCCACCGGATAGACTGGCAAACAAGCGTTCCTTAAATGTACCCATCTGAACGCGATCAAGTGCATCATTGACAATTCTAAAATCCTCGGCGTGATCCCTTTCCAATGCACGTTTATGTGGTGCACGTCCCATCATCACCACTTCTCCCACCGTGAAATCAAAGTCCTGATGATTGTGCTGTGCAACGACTGCCAGTTTCTGCGCCGACTGCCGATAGCTCATTTTTAATGCATTGGCATCATCTAAAAAGACAGTACCCGCTTTTGGTTTTAACACCCGATAAACCGTTTTCAAGAACGTCGACTTCCCGCATCCGTTGGGCCCAACAATACCGACAAAGGCGTTATCCGCTGCATGCAGTGTCAGCGACTTGACGATTTCCTTATCATCCAGCGTTACATTTATATTTTCACAGGTTAATTTCACGATTTCCCGCCTCCAAATCCGTATTGTCTGCGTACGAGCATGTAGATAAAAAATGGTGAGCCAAACATAGAAACAAATATCCCGATGGGAAGTTCGGTGTAGGGAATCACAATCCTCGACAATACATCTGCCCAGATCATAAAAATCGCACCAAAGCAAAAGGCAATGGGCATATTTTTTTTATGATCCGTTCCAAAGAGCATTCTGGCAAAATGCGGCATCATCAAACCGACAAAGCCAATCATGCCCGATGCAAAGACAATAAAACCAATCATCAAGGATGTGATAATCATATAATACTGTCTTGGTGCATGCAGTGATATCCCAAGGGTAATGCCCACTTCATCACCTAGCAGCATCATATTCAGGGTGCGATACTGCGTCATGAAAAAGAACATGCCTGCAAAGACGACGATATAAATCCAAATGACATTGGACCACTTCGCCCCGCCTAGACTTCCCATCAGCCAAAAGGTAATATCTTGGATACCATCCTTGTCATTTGCCACATAGACAATGAAGCTTGAAAACGACGAGAAAACTGCATTGACCGCAAGACCTGACAGTAAAAGTTTTACGGGATTTGCCCTTGATCCTGTATTGGCAATGGTTAAAACGAGAATGGATGCGGAGAATGCGCCGATAAAGGCGACAATCCCCACATAATTCTCTCCAAAAAATGTGCCCACGCCAAGCAGTATAGCAACGGTAGCCCCCAGTGACGCACCAGATGAGATGCCCAGCAGATAAGGATCCGCCAGCGGGTTTCTCACCAATGCCTGCATAACAATACCGCAAATCGCCAGTCCACCACCGACGGCAACGGCAAGCATTATCCTCGGTAATCTAATCAGCCAGATTACATCGTGGATTGCACCGGATGCGTAGTCTGCAAGCGCAGACGGATGAAAGCACTCATACCAGATAACGCGATAGACATCTTTTGCATGGATCGTCGTCGATCCAATGGCAACAGCCAATCCAACCGATATCACAATACCGACAATCAGCAGCAATACGGTCAGACCATAACCAATTCTTAAACGCATCTTTTTCATTTTTACATTTTCTTCAGCAGTCGATTCCTTCAAGTGAACAGTACCTTCTGCCAATTTATCTTGCTTTGTCGTCATCATCTATTCGCTCATCGACGGATAAATACCTTCTGCCAATCGATTGATGCCGTCTAATGTCCGCGTACCGCTGCAATACATTTCGCCAAGGGAAATGGCATAAACGCGGTTGTTTTGAATAGCCGTAAGACTTTGGTATTTTGGATCATCCACTAATTTTGAAACCGCAGCTTCAGCATCGGCAATACTATCCGAACTTCCGAAATAGACGGTAAAGATCACATCAGGATTCGTCTCAATTAAGTCTTCACTACTCATATGGTTTTCTGGTGCAACGACGAGGTCCGCGCCAAGCTGCTTAATCATATCGCCGCCAAGTGTATTATCACCGTAAACACGAATGCCGTCCTTTTCAACTTCCATCAAAAGTACACTTGGCTTCACATCCATTTCTCCAGCTTTTTTCGCAACTTGTTCAACAGCTTCACGCATTTCTGCTACAATGGCTTCTGCTTTATCCGTTACATTGAAAATAATCCCCAAATTAAGAATATCCGTATATTCATTTTCGAGTACTCTTTCAGGCGCACATCCAGAATTGAGCATAATATAGGTTTGAATATCGCGATCATGCCAGTAAGTTACTTCCCCTAACCGTTTATCACTAAAATAAGAATACCAGCTCAAAATAAAATCGGGTTCGAGCATGATAACACTTTCTTTATCCGGCGTAAATTCTGTAAGATAATTCACCTTTTCAAATGCAGACTGGTAATCTGCCTTCACATCTTGGTCCAGACCTGCGCCAGCGACAATTCGCTCTTCTAGCCCTAGTGCCAGCAGTGTCTCAATAGAATCCTGATAGACGGCAAATACTTTTTCAGGTGCCTTTTCAAACGTTACTTCAATGGGTTCTTTTGCATACGTATACGTCGTTACCGTCACTGGGTAATACGAATCATCGCCTTCAGAAGACGCTGACGTTTCATTTGAAGCACTTTCACTTTGAGCGGCATCGCTTTCAGCAGGAGTGCTTTCAGCTGGGGTGTTCTCTGCGGGGGAACTTTCAGGTACTGGGGTCTCACTTTTTGCACCGCATCCTGTCATGCCAAAGATCAGGACCAATACAAGTGCGACACTAAACATTGTTTTTTTCATTATATCCTCCTCAAATCATACTGATAACAAAATGAAATCGCAATGCTGTCGGATGGCGGAAAACGTCTTATCTAAATAAAAAAACTGCACATCGGTATGATGGCAGCTTATAAGAATCTAAAAGAAACAGACCTTGATTGCCCTCTATCATCCGTAGAGTTTTCAGCAAATCAATACAGGCAGGTCTTCTGACTTAAGCATCTTCATTATTTGCGCCTTCCCATCTTTAGAAGACAGTGGCATTTGCAAACGACTCAGCTATTACAGCAGCGGGACTGTGCAGGAATTTCACCTGACTTCCCTATTATCCGCAAGGAATGAGCGGACCTATATTGGCGTTATTCATTTTTACTAAGTAGATTGTATCTCGTTTCACCGTTGCAGTCAATTAGGAAAAAGCTATAATTCACTAATACAGCCTGTTCGCGCGTTTTTATCCCCTTTTAGCGGTTATAAACGTCATGTATGCCGTCATAAAACTTTGACGGTCGTGGCAATCCAATTTCCGATAGATATTTTGAACGTGTTTTTTAAGGGTTGCTTCTGAAATAAAAAGCGATTCTGCAATACTGCGATTGTCCATACCTTGAATCATCTTCAGCGCTACGTGTGATTCACGAGGTGTCAGGGCATAAGCAAGCAAAAACGGCGTCGCAGTACGTTCAGAATCCCAGTCCGATCGCAAGGTATTCACTGGGGAACGATCATCACCTGCCAATTGTGTTTGTTCAGGCTCTTCCGATTTTATAACGGCGCCTTCCGGTTTGCCCTGATAAAAATGAATAATCAAATAGACAAAACCCGCATAGATTCCCGGTACAAATGCTTCAGCCAGCGCGTTCAAACCACTTAATGCCGCCGATAACAAAAGCAGTAAGCTCGCTAGTGCCCCCGCATACAGCACGCCTGTGCCAAAAGCGTCCAACCATCGAGTGCTGTCACGCCTACGGCTGGCTGCTAGAATTACGCCGCCTCCCAAAACTGTTATCAGCGGCAATGGCTGGATCAGAATGCCAATATTTATTTTAAAAAGTGTGATGACGACGATCAAATAGACAATCGGTCCCATCCATTTCAAATGATTAAACTGCATCTGCTCACCTAATCCATCGTTTTAAGCACAGCTTCCGCTTTAGCGCGAATCGGCAATAAAATGGTTATAAAAATAAGGCCATAAAATAATATGATAAAATCGACAGAAAGAGAGGGCAAAATACTTTCGATTGTTGAGAGTTGTGCCAAAATTGTTATACCGCCCGCGAGTACACCCAAAAACGATGAAACCAGAATCGTACGAATCCCCAATGTCACTGCAATCACAATTTTATGAATTTCCATTTTAGAAAACATCACTTCTCGCTGATTCATCAGTTTAAAGCCATTCACAAAATCTTTTATGAGTCCAGATGCCATCAACACCGGAATCGTCATTCCCAGTATAACGATAACGCTTGGAAAATCAATGTAGAGCGCGTAACCAGAAGCTACAAAAGTCAAAAAGACGACAAAAGCTAGAAAAATACCAATTCCAATTAAATACATCATTATTACCTCCTAGAATAATATAATCGTTCCTTTTGACACATCATAACGCAACCGCCGCTGCTTCGACTATACACCAGCGGGCGTATTTCAAGCGTATTATCACATATTATAGGCGTATTTTCGTATATTACAAGCATAATTCCGCGTAGCACAGGCATATTATGGCATATTATTCCATATTACAGACATATTTTCGTATCATCCCATTTATGCAAAAAACATCTGCGCATTGGCGCAGATGTTTAACTGGTCAGACTCAGTCTGTCAATTGAGGAAATTGTCAATAATGCAATTGTCTCAATTATTTATTTTATGATGACTGCGAATTTCAAAAGATAAAGAACTGGTAAATACAGACTGCAACGAGAACCATTGCAATCCCCACCAGCATACTCTTCATAAACATTTTGACAATGCGCATCAAATTTTGTCGCTCTTCAGGTGTCCGTTTATACTTTGACATGGTCATCCGCCCCTGCTTTCATGTTAAAACAATCTTTCAAAAAAATCAACGGGTTCCGTCTGAGATCGTTTTAACAAGTCATCAAGCGCAGATCTGTCGTAATAGGTTTCACCCTTCATGACACCTTCAATTTTCTGTGTTGCTGTGATATCTTCAAGTGGGTTGCCGTTTAGCAAGAGCAGATCTGAATCAAAGCCTACACGTACTTGTCCTTTGCAATCCGAAAGCCCTATATAGGCCGCGGGATTAACCGTAGCCATCCTTAAGACATCCCCGTTGGTTTGACCATAGAGGTGTACCAATTTATAGAGTTCATCATGCAGTGAAAAACCAGCAATCATACCGGGATACATCGTGTCGCTGCCTGCCATGACGCGTTTTGAATGCGCCATAAAAGTTTTGCCGCGATTAATAACGACGTTAATGTCCGGTTTCATACCACGTCTTTTATAGCCTTCGATGATTTTCTCATTTTTAGCTTCCCAAAAGTCGCGAATTTTTTGCGGCACATACTCATAATGCGGCAAATCCGTCAGCTTCTTCCTATTCCACACATAATCCGGCAACGTTTCACAGACAACTTGTGTTGGACAAAACCACATGCCGGCTTCTGCTAAATAGGCAATCGATTCCGGATCATTCGGTAAACTGCTGCTGTGCTCGCAGCAGTGGTAACCCCAGTCGCACAATGTCTTGTGATCAACATGATAGCTCATGTGGCCGCAGACTTTAATCCCTCGTTCACGGGCGTGCGCCATTAAAGCTTCCAAATGTTCCGGTAAAATAGCAGGGTATGTTTTTACCCATCGGTAACCTTCGGCGATGGTATCATCAACCGCCTTGATCGCTTCTTCCTTTGTTGCGATATATCGGTATGTCGGTGATTTATCTATCGCCTCTGAACCATCGTATATTGGCCCGGATGCATAGACATTAGGCCCAATATGCTCACCACGTTCAATGGAAGCGGCAAAAGCCATGGCCATTTCGCCACCACTTAAATGACGAATCCCCGTAATACCATTGGCGATGAACAAGTAACTCATTTCACTTGAGTTGAGATGCGCATGTGCATCAAATAGCGAGGGCATTAAATAACGCCCTTCGCCTTTGACAATTCGCACATCTTTTTCAGAATAATTTGGTGCATGTTTTACCAATTTTATAATTTTACCCTTATCCGTCAGAACGTCAACGTTCTCTAGAACCTCATCGCCCTGCATGGTAAGGACATTGGTATTTTGAATTAAAATCATGACCGCTCCTAATCAACTGTTAGCAATATCTGTTGTTGTCAAAATGCAAATGCTGATTTTATCAATCATTTACTACCATGTAAAATCGTAAATACGGTAGCGTCCTTCAAGAACAAATGGATGGCATGTCAGTTCATCACTATGTGCATATAACCCAATGCTATTGTAAAGAACAACGTAGACAGCATCTTCTTGAACTTTTGTGAAAATCGCATTGTATAGGTCAAAACGTTTAACCGGATCAACTTCTTTTGCAGCCTCATCAAAGAGTTTGTCAATTTCAGGGTTTGAGTAACGAACATTATTCGCAGCACCAATAAATTGTGATTGGAATGCCATCGCATATTGTTGCGTTGAACCTTCAAGACTCATCGACAGCATTGTAATGCCGCATTCGCCATTCATTAGTTTGTCAATATAAGCATTGAATTCCAAGATTTCAAGTGTTACATTGAGACCAACTTCTGCTAAGTCGCTTTGGATAACTTGTGCTTGCGTGCTGTAAGATTCTGCAATGTACATAACACCTAAATCATAAGGCGTCGTAATCCCTGCTTCGGCAAGCAGTTGTTTTGCTTTTTCAGGATCATAGGTATATTCCGGCTGATCTTCGGAGTAACCAAATCGCAGTGGGCTCAAAATATTGGAATTGACTATACCAAGTCCATCCATTGCAAGATTGATGAGTTTTTCTCTGTCAATGGCATAAGAGACTGCTTGTCTAAATTTCACGTCATTATATGGTGCTTTATCATAGTTCATTGATATAAAACCAAATCGAGACATAGGAACTTGTTCAATGACAATGCCGTCAACGCCTTCAAGGTTGGCGTAATTTGATTCCGTAATATCGGAAAAATCAATTTCACCTGTTTGAAGTGCAATGGCTACCGTTGTATCATCCGTAAGAACTTTATACGTTACATCTTTAATGGCTGGTGCCCCTTCGTAGTAGCCTTCATAACCTTTTAAGACGATTTTGCTGCCGGCATCATGTGAAACGAATTGATATGGGCCTGACCCAATTGGATTATTGGCAAATGTCATCTCATCAACAGAATCGTGGTATGCTTTTGAAGCGATTTTAATGCTGATAACATTTTCTAAAAACGGCGAATACATCTCATCCGTCTTGAACGCGATTGTATATGGATCAATCACTTCAATGGATGAAAGACCGTCTACCAACGACCCCTGGAATTTTGAAGCCTGATACAGCTCTGCTGAGAATTTTACATCTTCCGCTGTAACCGGAGTACCGTCATGGAATGTTGCATCTTCTCTAAGATGGAAAGTGTACACGAGCCCATCTTCGCTGATCTCATAGCTTTCGGCAATTCTCGGTACATAAAAGCCTGATCCGTCATGTGCAATGTCCATCAATTTGTCATAAATCTGATCCGTAATGTCCATTTCCGGTGTCGTACTCGTATCGGATGGGTGCAGTGTTGTCACGTCTGATTGGACAGCGAGGACAATTGAATCCTTGACAGCACCGGCTGCCTCCCCACCAGATGATGCAGCTGTATTGCTCGATTCATTTGATTGCGCTTCTCCTGCCGGTTCACTTGACGAACCGCCACATGCTGTCAGCGCTACAAGCAGCACTGAAATCATCAGCATTAACATTAAATTTCTTTTCATAGTATCCCCCTCATGGATTTATTTGTATATCTCATCATCAAACACAAAAGACTCTTGTACATAATGTTTGATGAGGTCTATTGTAGCCTTGACATCTTCCTTTGCAATCAATGCGCTTTGACTGTGCGGATAGCGTGTCACAACGGACATCCCCGCAACGCGAACCCCTTCATAAGACTGATTGATACTGGAAATGTCGGTACCGCCGCGATTGATCACGTCTCTTTGATACTTAATATCGTTTTTATCACAGCAAGCAATCATCTGATCGTAGAGTTTTTCATCAACCATTGCCGATGGATCGCCAATCTTAATGGCTACACCGCCGCCAACTTGATTTTGCCCCATCAAGTCGCTTGGATAAAAATGATCCGGCGTAATGTCAATGGCGAGTCCAATATCCGGCTTAATGCGTTCTGCTGCGACAACTGCCCCTCGACAGCCCACTTCTTCTTGTACTGTAAATACAAAATACAGATCATTTTCAATGGGCGCTTTAATGTTTTTGATCACTTCCATTAAAATATAGCAGCCAACGCGGTCATCAATCGATTTCGCACAGATGCAGTCATTGGCAAGTTCGTAGTATGGCCCGATAAAACCGCAATAGTCGCCAATATTGACAAGTGCTTCTGCCGCTTCTTTCGTTTTGCAACCAATATCAATGTACAGTTTCGCACTGTCATTTTTTGCATCCTCAATTTTGCCGTCACATCCAACGACGCCGATGACGCCGTTTTGAAAAATCACTTTGTCATTGTAAAGCGATGCAGCCCACACCCAGCCGACAGCATGCACTCTAATTCGGCCATCCGGTTCAATTTTAATGACTTGGAGTCCGATTTCATCCATATGCGCAGCCATCATGATTTTTTTACCTTTGCCATTACCCTTTTTAACGGCAATCAGGTTTCCAAGTGCATCTGCATAACAAGCATCAACATATGGCAAAACGGCATCTTTAATATACAAGCGAACAGCTTTTTCACGTCCTGCGACACCCCACAACTGTGTCAATTCCTTTAAAGTATCCATGAGTCTCTCCTATATCATATGATTGTAATTATGTTTTTCGCCAACGTCTTCTCTGGCAATATCACCATTCTACCACATGGTGATTCGCATTTTCTCATGGTGATTGTTATTCTTCATGCAAAGATGTCTTCGCCACCCATTTAGGTCTGTTCATAAGCGGGTGCTGAAGGCGAATGGCATCTTTGGGGCATTCCATAGCGCAGACGCCACAATACCAACATTCTTCCGGATAGGCGACGATTGGTTTTGCGCCCTTTTGTGCTGAGGGCATAAAGAGATCAATGGGACAATTATCCACACATTTCATACAGCCAATGCACTTAGCTTCATCAATGTGAATTGGCATTGCCGGTAAAACGCGTTTTAATGAAAAGGCACTAATGATCATCATCTCCTTTCACAGCAGCCATTGAAGGATTAAAACGTTCATAGGCTGCTTTTAAATCATCGCCTGCAAAATTGAGTGATACATCGCGACAATAGACTTTACCCGCTTCTTGCTTAATGACGATAAATGATTCTTCTGCGCTTTCATCACTGTCATTACGATAAAACTCCAGTTTCGGAACACTCTTCTTTCGTGATAGTGATGCTTCGAGTATCAACTGAGATACCGTTAAAATATTGTAGACTTCATGCAGCCGCATCAGCTCGTGAGGATTCGCTGCAACTGTCTGCGGGATCATCTCTGCTTCATACGTTTCAAGCATTGAAAGACCTGCCTTTAAAAGATTGGCTTCTTTTATTTCGCCGCAATGCAGCTGCATCGTTTTGGCAATACCGTGATTGAGTTCTTTCCACGTCATGCCGCTTTCATATGCTCTGTAAAGCGGTGCATAAACACGCGCTCTTTCAGCTTCAACAGTTTCAGGTGATACTTTGAGAAGTGTGCGATTTTTAGCGCCTTCCGCAGCATGTCTGCCGGCATAACCGCCTGTTGAAGCGGCATGACCATAACAGTTTGAAGAGAATAATGCATCACCGGCAGCATAAAGGCCTTCAATATTTGTTTCAAGGTGCCAGTCGTTCATAAAACCGCCTGGAAGACCAAATAACTGGCGTTCTTGCGGCAAGAATGAAGCACTTTGCCAGCCGACTCCATAGCACTGCAGAACATCGCGTTTCGGATCAAAACCGGCATCTGTATGATGCTTCAGCACAGGAATTTTCGTTTTGCCTTCTTCACCAACCATCATGCCCCAAATAATATCGCGTTCCATCTCAGGCATATCCGTTAAATCAGCATAAAACGGCAATTTGTACCCCAGCTCATTTAGTTTTTCATAAGGCATTGTCTCCGGACCGTCATAAGCATATTTTGCCTGTTCAATATTACCGCCCTTTAAGAAAAAGGCTTGATTGTTCGCTGGTTTAAAACGATCTTCAACGCGTTCGAGTACATTGCCGTCACGATCCATGTACGGAATAGTCTTTCCTCTTGAATCAACCATGGAAGCAGGATACCACGTATTGTGATTATTTCCCGTACTGTAAGGCGGAAAAGAACGTCCGGATGAAGAAAACTGTGCTCGCACTGACTTTTCCATCATATTAAACTCTGCACCGGCACGCCAGCCCATCGCATGGCCGTCACCAATACAAGACATTGGCCTAAATTCACAAATGCCGGGGTATGAAGCGGAAAACAACCAGATCCTTGCAGGTCTTGACATTGCCATAATCACAGATTTTGCATGAAATACATGAAAAGCGCCTGTTCGCGTCTGGAAACCCATTGCACCAATACAACGTTTTGTACGCTGCGAATCTGTCACACCTTCTTCCGTTGTCAGCAAACTAGTTACCATCGTATGTTCGACAATTTCAATGCCAAGTGAACGCATCGTTTTAACCATTGCCGGTTTAAAAGTAGACCCCCAAATTCTGAGCGTCGTTTTGCTATCATAATCATAAGCGTAAAGGAGTTTCGTCTTTTCATCTCGAAAAGCGGCCCCTTTATAGAGATCTTCATCATCTCTGATTTTGCCACCCATTGTTTCAATTTGTGAGAGATAATGCCAGCCTTCACGTGCTTCTATATAATGTGATATAGCATTGTTGTAACCGTCATTATCATCCATCATTGCAGCGGTCAACGTTTCTGCTGAAACGGTCGAACCCGGATTAGTCGCTGCATTTTCCCAATGGTCACAACCTGAGCCACCTGCGCCACTGCGCTTAATGCCAGCTTTTTCCACCACGGTTACGCGCATACCGCTCTTTGCTGCATCTATTGCCGCCATACAGCCTGCTATACCGCCGCCAAGTACCAGAACGTCGCTATCATGATAAGCTGTTTTTGAAATTTCAGATTGATACTGCCATTCTATATCGTTCATGATATTTTCCTTTCGTTAGATTGGTCATCAGCGATTGTTCATCAATTGTGACCTTTTCAGTCATATTATCAGACTATTTTGGATTTTGCAACATATTAAATACAAAATATATTGCTGAATTTTAATATTTGTGCTAAGCTAAGATAAATTTTTAGTTCTTTTTAGGAGGCACATATGGCAAGGTATGTATTTAAACGCTTGGTTCTGACGATCCCCGTACTCTTGGGCTCTATCTTCCTCGTGTTTGCAATTATGAGTTTAACACCTGGCGATCCGGGCACATTGATACTCGGCATGACCGCAGACAAAAAGGACATTGTGCAGTTAAATACGGAACTTGGCTATTATCAGCCTTTTTTGGTTCGATTTTTCAATTACGTTAAAGACATCGTCGTGCATTTTGACTTTGGTATCTCGTACCGTACACGTACACCTGTCTTTATCGAAATCCTATCAAAGTTTCCACACACATTTAAACTGGCAGTGGCTTCTATTATCCTCAGCTCCATTACAGGGATTACGCTTGGCATCGTTTCTGCCGTCAAGCAATATTCTTATATTGACAGCTTCTTTACTATTTTAGCGATGTTCTTTGCAGCCATTCCCGGCTTCTGGTTCGGACTCATGCTCATGCTGCTATTTTCACTAAAACTCGGATGGCTTCCCTCAAACGGTGTCGATACATGGAAACATTTCGTATTGCCAACCATTACATTATCGGTGGGAAGTGCCGCCGGCCTGTTGCGCTTAACGCGGTCAACCATGTTGGAGACTATCCGGCAGGATTACATTCGCACAGCGCGAGCAAAGGGTGCCGGCGAACAACGCGTCATCATTCACCATGCGCTTAAAAACGCCCTGCTCCCAGTTATCACCTCACTTGGGATGAACTTTGGCGCTTCATTGGGCGGTGCAATCATTATCGAATCCGTCTTCGGCATGCCTGGTCTAGGCACACATATTGTAACGGCGATCCGGCAAAAGGACATACCAGTCGTACTGGCTAGTACGCTTTTACTGGCATTTCTCTTTTCCATTATTATGCTCATCGTCGACTTGCTCTATGCCTTTATCGACCCGCGCATTAAATCCAAGTACGCAAAATAGGAGGCACGCTTGAAACTGAAATTATTACGAGACAATCATCCGCTCAGAGAAATCTGGCGCCGATTTAAAAAGAATCATTCTGCCATGATTGGTTTATATTTATTACTTATTATTTTATTTGTCGCCATTTTTGCCGATCTCATCGTGCCTTATGAAAAAGCCATTAAACAAGTTGGTACGGACCGGCTTTTAAGTCCAAGTATGGCGCACCCTTTTGGAACCGATCACTTAGGACGTGACTTTGCCGCCCGAGTCGTACACGGCTCACGTTACTCATTGCTTATCGGTATTTCAACCAGTGTTATTTCCCTCATTATTGGAGGTTTATTAGGTGCCTTTTGCGGTTATTACGGCGGTCGTTTTGATAATCTTGTCATGCGACTGATGGACGTCATCATGTCGATACCCCCCGTTCTCTTATCATTGGCCGTCGTCGCCGCATTAGGTGCCAACCTTAGAAATCTTTTGATTGCCATTACGATTTCATGTATTCCAAGCACAGTACGGCTGGTACGGTCTGTCGTCATTTCAATCGCCGATCAAGATTATATTGAAGCCGCACAGTCTTACAACACTTCGGATTTTCGCATTATATTAAAATATATTTTGCCAAATGCCATGGGACCAATTATCGTCAATACAACCATGAGTATTGCTGTTATGATTCTTTCTGCCGCAGGCCTTTCCTTCATTGGGATGGGGGTTCAGCCGCCATCGCCGGAATGGGGGTCACTGCTCTCAGAAGCACGTCAGTATATGTTTAAAGCACCCTATTTGCTTTATTTCCCTGGGGTTGCCATTCTCATGTCGGCACTTTCCTTTAACCTAGTTGGCGATGGTCTGCGTGATGCACTAGACCCTAAACTGAAAAACTGAAAAAGCGAGGTATCCATTGAAACCATTACTTTCTATAGAAAATCTTGCCGTCGCCTATCAGACGGATTTGGAAACAGTCGCCGCAGTCAACGGCATCTCGTTTGCTATTCATAAAGGGCAGACGCTGGGAATCGTCGGCGAAACCGGTGCCGGCAAGACGACGACGGCACTGTCAATTCTAAGACTGCTGCCGGACAGAACCGGGATCATTAAATCCGGCAAAATTGAATTTGAAGGCGAAGATTTACTCACTTACTCTGAAAGAGCCATGCGAAAAGTTCGCGGTGAAAAAGTCGCCATGATCTTTCAGGATCCTATGACAGCATTAAATCCCGTCATTCCCATTGGCAAACAGATTGCCGAAGCTTTGATTCTCCACAATCCAGACGGGATGTCTCGTGATGACATTGAAGATCGCGTCGATGCTTCGCTTAAAATGGTCGGCATTTCACCTCAGCGTAAAGGCGACTATCCGCATCAATTCTCAGGCGGTATGAAACAGCGTGTTATCATCGCCATTGCATTGGCATGCAAGCCAAAACTTATTATCGCTGATGAACCAACGACGGCGCTGGACGTCACCATTCAGGCGCAAGTCCTTCAAATGATAAACGATTTGAAATCTGAACTGCAAACAGCCATGATTATGATCACGCATGACCTCGGCATTGTCGCACAAACCTGCGATGAAGTCGCCGTTATGTATGCCGGTGAAATCGTTGAATACGGCATGATGGAGGATATCTTTGATGCCCCTGTACATCATCCGTATACGGTAGGTTTATTTGGCTCTATTCCAAGCCTTGATCAGGATGTTGAACGCCTCTATACCATAGACGGCTTAATGCCGGATCCGACTAATTTGCCTGTTGGATGCAAATTCATGGACCGTTGTCCTAAAGTCATGCCAATTTGTCAAGAAGCCCCTAAAACGTATACGATCTCCGGCAAGCATCAGATCAAGTGCCACCTGTTTTCCGACATCGCGCAATCTCCGTCGGATTCCGGCAAAGCTGATACCAATACCGCCGAACCCGATAAAGGAGCTAATCCATGAAACAGCCGATTATAGAAATTGAACACTTAAAAAAATACTTTCCCGTCAAAGAGGGAAAATTACACGCCCTTGACGATATCAGTCTAAGCATTTTTGAGGGGCAAACCCTCGGCGTCGTCGGCGAATCGGGCTGTGGTAAAAGTACGCTTGGTAGAACACTGCTGCGACTCGTCGAGCCAACCGATGGCATTATCCGCTACGATGGTCGCGATATTACCAAGTTAAACCGTAAAGAACTCGCAGATGTTCGCCGTGATATGCAAATTATTTTTCAGGATCCTTACGCTTCTCTCAACCCGAGAATGACTGTTAAAGAACTTATTGCAGAACCGCTCATTGTCAATAAAATTATTTCAAATAAAAAAGAGTTAATGAAGGAAGTGGATCGTCTTATGGCACTCGTCGGTCTTTCACAGCGTCTATCCATGGCCTATCCCCATGAACTTGACGGCGGAAGGCGTCAGCGTATTGGAATCGCGCGCGCTATTGCGATGAAACCGCGTTTCATCGTCTGTGACGAACCCGTTTCTGCACTGGATGTCAGCATCCAAGCACAAATTTTGAATCTATTGATGGATTTACAGGCAGAGCTCTCTCTGACTTATCTTTTTATCACACATGATTTAAGTGTTGTCAGACATATTTCGACCAATATTGCGGTCATGTACCTTGGCCAGTGTGTTGAAATGGCACCTTCAAAGGTACTTTTTAAAAATCCTGTTCACCCTTATACAAAAGCCTTGTTGTCCGCTATTCCCATTCCGAGTTCAAGCATGCGGCATAAGGCAATCGAAACCGTAAAAGGCGAAGTCGTCAGTCCAATTAACCCGCTTCCCGGATGTCGTTTTGCACAGCGTTGTCCCGGCTGCGGCGAGCAATGTGCCCATTATGAATCTGAACTTATTGAAGTTGAACCAAAACACTTCGTCGCTTGTCCAAGTGCTGTTAAAGCCTATATGGCGCAAAAATGACCCCTTATTGCCACCTATCTAATGGAGCGGTAAAGTCATGTGTTCGGCAGTTGCTTTCAACATATCAAAATGTTAAAGTAAATACAGAGAGATAGAAGGAGAAGTGTATGTCATTGACCATCAATAAATTGACGCTATCAGAGCAAATCTACAGGATTTTAAGAGAGGATATTCTCAATCAGGAAATAAAATGCGGCGAAAAACTGACGCTTAAAGCATTGAAAGAACGTTTTAATGTCAGTCATACACCTATTCGCGAAGCTTTGACGCGGCTGGTTGAAGACAATTTGGTTACCTATTATTCAAATGTGGGCGTAACCGTTGTCACATTAAATGAAAACGACATTAAAGAGATTTTTCAGTTTAATGGCGACTTGGATTGCCTCGCACTGCAATATGCAATGAACAGTCCAAAAAAATTAGAGTTTTTAGCCAAACTCAATCTGATTATTCAAGATTCTGAAGATGCGCTTGCCAGTGGTGACATGGCTAAATGGCGCGATTACTCTGATGACTTTCACCTAATCTTTTATACGTATGCCAACAATTCAAGGCTTGAAATTGCCGCAAAAAAACTGCGTGCGCAAACGACGCTGCTCTATAATCTCTATCAGTTTGAATCGCAAAATGCTCTGCATATTCAAGAAGATCACGCAGCTATTAACACAGCACTGCAAAACGGCAATATTGACACTGCTAAAAGCCTTTTTAAAGCTCATCTTGATAAAGATATGACATTGGCGCTTAACGTATCGGCGAAGTTGAACGGTAAGCAATAAACAATAAACAATACCAAAAAAGTCAGCATCCACTGTTTTAGGGATGCTGACTTTTTTATTTGTCATTGCAGCAGCATGGCAAATGCCACAAACGGTTTCTTAAATCACAATTATCATTTATTAGATAACATGCCGTTTTTAGCAATAATTTTGGGCATTACATCAGCTGGTATTGGTGACTGATAGCTATTGCCATTTAGAGATTTCAAATGTTCTGCTTTGGCTTCTTCAATCTTTTCGGGATGTTCTAAAAGTTCAACGACTGCAGCTGCAAGCACTTCAGCTGCATAGCGCATCCCTTTGTGCGCTATGCCCGATTTTCCCTGCGAAACCATTTGCCAAGTATGCATGGGCGTCCCGATGCTCGCACATGCCGCAAAGCACTGTGCCGTCGGAACAAGCTGGCTGACATCGCCGACATCAGTTGAACCCGACAAGCGCTGAGGCGATACATCATAGGGAATAACACAATCTGCTAAACACTTCTTTTGATATGAAGGCATCATCACGTCCGATAAGGCTCCCATCATCTGTTTTGCCTGTGCCATATCGGTTTCTATATCGGCTTGAGACAATGTCTTGCGGATACTCTCTGCGGTCAGTTCATCTTCTTTTGAAAATTGTGGTGCGCCAATCGCCAGCATTTTATCCGATATAACTTGTCCCAGCGTTACATTGGGCATGTAATCTGAACACGCTTTATCAAAAACTACCGTAACTTTCGTCCCCGTCATTAATGCCGCACCTGATGCAACATCGCATACACGCTGGTAAAGTGCCTCGACTTCCGATAATTTTGGCGCTCTAATCAAATAGAGCACTTCGGCTTCCGATTGTACAACATTAGGTGAAAAGCCACCGGTATTGGTCACCGCATAGTGAATCCTCGCCTCAGAAATCATATGCTCTCTTAAATAATTGACGCCAATATTCATAAGTTCTACGGCGTCTAATGCACTCCTTCCAAGGTGAGGGCTGGCCGCTGCATGCGCACTGACGCCCTCAAATCGAAAATAGACTTGATAGTTGGCAAGCGAAAATGCAGAAAAAACACCGTTATGTGTTCCAGGGTGCCATGTTAAGGCAGCATCGACCGCCTGAAAGACACCAGCTCTTGCCATAAATGCTTTACCGGATCCACCCTCTTCTCCCGGACATCCATAGACGATAACTGACCCTTTCAACGTTTCATGCTGCATCATATAATCCTTTATTGCCGCAGCTGCCGCTGCCGATGCAGTCCCCAACAAGTGATGCCCACAGCCGTGACCGTTTTCTGTGCCATGACGTTTTAGCGGGTAATCCACATCAGCACATTGACTCATCCCTGAGAGCGCATCATATTCTGCTAAGATTGCAATCACTGGCTCACCTTTGCCGTAAGACGCTTTGAAAGCCGTCGGTATCCCCGCAATCCCCAGTTCAATTTCAAATCCCACTTGCGCCAATTCATCGGCTAAAAGTTTCGCCGATTGATATTCATCAAATTTTAGTTCTGAAAATGACCAGATCCGATCACTGACCTCGTACCACCGCTCTGCCGTTTTATCAAAATAGCTCTTTAAAGCACTCATTTATCAAACTCCAATCCTTTAATGCTGCAATTAACGCTTAGCCTCTGTCACAATATACATGATGATGCCATTTAATTTAATTCATTGACATTCGCGTGCTCTTCTCGTCATCGCTTTACCACAAATTTTCTACGACAATCGCTTGACAACAGTTTCAATCATGACTTGAACGCTTGCAATCAGAGCCCGTTCATCAACATCGAACTCATGGGTATGATGCCCAACACCGCTTGTTCCCACCGGTGCTGCACCAACCATAAAATAGGCCGCCTTACCGCCATGTGCCTGAACAGCAGACATCATATAGGAAAAGTCTTCACTGCCGCCTGCATGACTATCAATCCCAACGATATCGTCAAATATTGTCATCGCCTCGGCAACTTCTTTGATCACTGCAACGAGCGATTCATCGGATTTGCCGCCGATTGCTTCCCCCATAAGGGTTACATCCGTCTCAACACCATGCATCTCGCCCGCATTTTTAATGATGCGCAAGGCATATTGCCGCATATAATCATTAATCTCCGTCTGTTCACCACGCGTTTCAATTTTTAGCAGCGCTTCTTCTGGGATCACATTGCGGTCAGTACCGCCATTGAATGTTCCAACGTTGATGCGGCTGGCACCAGCTTCATGCCTCGGTATTGCATGCATGTTCACCACTGCACTGGCTGCCGCTAAAATTGCATGCCTTCCTGCGTTCGGCGAAGATCCCGCATGCGACGGGCGTCCTGAAAACCGAACATCCATTTTCGTTGTGGCCATAAAGCCATTTGAGCCGCATATGATTTTGCCAAACGCTTCGTTGCCGATGAGATGGCATGCCAACACATCATCTACATCTTCAAATATGTCTGCTTTAACCATCGATTTTGCCCCGCGAACCCCTTCTTCCGAAGGTTGAAAAACGAGTTTCACAGTCCCTGCATTCATGAAAGGCTTCAGCTTGCTCAGCACTGCTGCAACACCTAAGCCAATGGCTGTATGACCGTCGTGACCGCAAGCATGCATAATCCCTGCAACTGAACTGAGAAAGCCTTCACGTGCCGGTAAATGCGCTTCTGAGCGACTCTCTTCAATTTTTAAAGCATCCATGTCGAAGCGAAGCGCGATCACTGGCCCTTCACCGAAGACTATCGTTCCGACAACACCCGTAAAGCCACCTTTGAAAGGTTCGAGCGCCTTTTTATCAAAACCATTATCAATTGCACGTTGATAAGCTTCTGTTAAGGTGCTTTCAGGGGGAACGCCCATCCTAGATGCGTCGTGAATAACGGCTCTCCCCTCGCTAACGTTAAAGCCGAGCTTCTTTAATCGCTGACTCACTGTCACAGCTGTTTGAAACTCTGTCCAGCCAACTTCAGGATTTTTATGAAACTGTCTTCTGTCTGCTGTAATCTGCTCTGTCAACCCATCCAAAATTCGGTTAACAAATGTCCGATCAATCCTACCTGCTTTTGCTTCCTTCATCTGATTTTCCTGCTTGCTTAATGTCATTTCTTCTTTTTTCATTGTGACCTCTTTCATCTCTATCGAACACAACTTTTTTGGATCATTCGTAATTTACCTTACATAAAAATACCTGCTCCAGGCCCTAAAGGCAGTTTTAAATAGAACCAGATCGCCAATAATATAATCCATATGATGCCAAACCCCAACACATATGGCAGTGCGAGTGAGAAAAAGTTTCCGACGCCGATATCTTTCTTATATTTTTGCATAAAACCTAGCGCAATGGCAAAATACGGACTGAGCGGTGTAATTGCATTGGTTGTGGAATCGCCAATACGGTAAGCAACTTGTGCAAAAGCCGGTGAATAGTTTAGCATCATGAACATTGGTACAAATACTGGCGCGAGCAATGCCCACTTTGCCGAACCACTGCCAATAAATAGGTTGATAAACATCGTAATAAAAATCACTGCTACAACCATACCATAACCAGTAAAATTGGAGGCTTTCAACAGATCCGCCAGCTTTACAGACAAAACTAAGCCCATATTCGTCCAGTTAAAGAAACCGATAAATTGAGCCATTACAAAAACCAGCACAATATAAGATGACATCCCTTCAATTGCCTTAGTCATTAGTCTTGGTACGTCCGCGCTTTTCGTAACCGTACCGACTTTACGGCCATAAGAAACGCCCACAGCAACAAACCACACCAGTAAAAAAGGCACGATCCCTTTTATAAATGGTGACGAAATAAAACTGCCGCCTTCACCTCTAAGCGGCGAATTTGTCGGGATTAGCGCTGCAATAACCAGCCCCCAAAAAATAATCGAAATAAGCCCCGCACTCTTTAAGCCTCTACGCTGTTCTTCTGTCACTTCATAATCCTGCGTTTGATCTAATACTTGATCTTCAGCCTGATAATCCCCCGCAATTTTAATAACGACTTTTGATGTCAGCCAAGTGCCAACCACAGCGAGCACAAGCGTCGATACAATCATAAAATAATAATTTGAAAGCGGTGATACTTCAATTGCAGGGTTAATAATCTTAGCCGTCTCACCTGTAATACTAGCGAGCAGCACATCGGTCCCCGCGACAATGATATTGGCTGTAAAACCGGCATTTGCTGCTGCATAACCTGCAATGATACCAACAATCGGGTTCTTCTTGGCACCGTAGAAAATAGCACCGGCGAGTCCTGGGACAACTACCGCGGCTGCATCCGAAGCAATATTACCACAAATACCAATTAAAAACACCATAAACACCAATAATTTCTCGGGTGCCCCCAAGATAAAGCGTTTCATAAAAGCATCCATAAAACCAGACTGCTCTGCGAGCCCGATCCCGAGCATCATAGAAAGCACTAATCCCAACGGCGCAAAACCAGAGAAGTTTTTAACTAAATTGAGAATAATGTACTGAATGCCTTCTTTTGTCAACAAACTTTTAATGGCAACTGTCTCATCCTTCACAGGATGCTGTACGGCAACCCCCATACTGCCGAAAACCGCTGATAAAATAATAATGATGACGAGCAGCCATAAGAACATCGTAAACGGGTGCGGCAATTTGTTGCCAACTTTTTCAACCCATTTGAATACCTTCATCATGCGTGAAGACTTTTCATTTGATTTCAAATCCGCCATTGTTTCCTCCCTTTGTCATTAGCGATCCACCCATCGCCTTCTGTTAATACCTTTCAACTTCATTTCAACACTGTTTCGGTCTTGTTTCGGTTATGTCCTTTATTGCTAACAATATTATACCAAAATCATAATATTTTGCACCCTTTTTTTGAATTAAGGCAATGATATCATTACCTTTAGCCGTACCACAACTACAATATATTGTATTATCGTTTTTCGAAAACGATACATATTGTAGTAAAAGGATTAAAATTTGTATGATACAATTATCTTAATTATCTAATAATTTTCGATAGAGATGTTTAAGACTGCACTTTCGCATGTTAAATGAGGAAAATACACAATAAAAACCGAAACACTTTGATTATTACATCAAACCATTTCGGTTTATTTTTATTTGCTACTAACTATTTGTTTATTATTGAGTTTTGCACTATTAATTAAGGATATGACATCGTTGCTTTTCGTTGATCTTTCACAACATTAAGTTGGATTTTCGTCTTTTAACATTAGTGCCGCTCACCAGTTTCTATTTTCAGTTCGTAAATCTTGCGGGGCCTGCCCGTCTGTGCAATACTGGCTTCTTCGACAATGACGGCAAATCCGGCTGTAACGAGATCTGTTAATATGCGTCGCGCACTCCTTGGGCTGATGCCCAGATAATCGGCGACCGTATTGGCATCGACAGCACGATGATTCAACTTTTCGAGCAATCCTCGGAGCTTCATGATATAAGCAGCACTGATCCCAGATTTTTCAACAATTTCTGCAACCATTTCATCATTTCTCAATGTGGTATGAAACGATAACCAGCGTTCAGATTCCTGCATAAACGGTCCAGATAAAACACCCTCGCCATCTTTTAAGAAGATACAATTCACCTTTTTTTGAAGCGCATAATGCAGCGCGTGGCGTGCATTTCGCTCTGCTTCATATACCGTTTGACCTAAGCCAATACCCGAGGAAAGTATGGCATTTTCTTTTAAGTCGCCAAACTGTGTCGCGTAGATGGCATCAACATCTGTAATCGCGCCGCGATTGGTAAAAATCATAAATTCATCGCGTCCAAATGGAAAGATTGCACCAAAGTTCGTCTGTGTATAACGGATCAAGGACTGCTCCAATTGATTTCGAATGAGCATAAAGTGATAATCAGAGGTTTGCGCTTCATCATAATTGCGCATGCGAACCACTTGAATAGCAATTTGACTGGCTTGCTCCTTTTTTACCGTCCCCAGCAAAATGGCTTTCTGAATGGTTTCTCGAATTAACGGTTTCGTCGGATAAACTTTATACACGTGAATACCTTTGCGCTTAAGCGCCTCATAAACACTTGTAAAGCCGGTGACAGCTGCATCAATTTTGCCCGCTTCCCACAATTTCGTATGAAAGGCAATAATCGTATCGCTGTCTAAACTAAATTCATATTTTAAGTGATAGGTCTGATCGTATGGGATCCCCAGTTCTTCCATGGTTTCCTGTACGGCATCCGGCAGGACGATATCAGAGCTCAAGCATTTAAATCCCGGCTGCTTCTTTTCAATTTCCCAAACCGTTCGATAAAAGCTGGTCCCTTCACGAGGGATAAAGACCGCCGGCTTATTGAGAACGCCGAAATTTTGAGCCACGGCATATGGTGCCTCGCCGGAAAACATTACGATATCACAATCCTGCTGAATAGCCGATGTCAACTCGAGAACATCAGGATAGCGCGCATACTCCCTTAGATCAAACTGCGCTTTGTGTTCGTATTCTTTTGTAACAGCGCCAATTTTTTCAACAGAATCCTTTGGGCCAATAACACCAATGCGTATCTTCACACTGACCTCCTAACGTTCTGCATCTATTTTACTAAAATAAGAGGTATTTCACAACAGCGAAACTCACTGGTCAGTCGCCATCAATCCAATAATTCCAACACACATAACAACGCCAAGCAGCATTAACCATATTTCTGATGACATTACACAGCCAAAGTTAAGGGCTGCAAAAATGCCAATCGTCGCAAAGGCAAATCCCCTGCAAATCATTTTCTCAGTGTTTCGATACACAGCTTTTTTGCTTGTCTCTTGACCAGTCTCCAATTGCGTGTTCAGCATTGCATGTGTCCATTTAGCGGTATAAGCCTCAAATTGATGATCGTCACTTGTAAAGACAATTAGCACGGGCAATCCCAAAAAAACAGGAAAAAGAAAATCATTGCAAAAGATAATAAAAAAAAGCTCCCATGACCAAAAACCAAAAAAAACATCAAGGCCGCAGCCAATGAGAATGCTGGTTGCCATCGCACCAATAACTGATAAATAAACGTAGAGCAATAAGTTAGCATGTGTTTTTACATTAGGCATTTCTTCGCCTCTGATAATATGCCAAATACGATAAGGCACGTAGGCGGCGGCAAAATTGCCAACAAAGCCTAATACAGAATACCATGAAAAGTCACCAAACAAATCTGCAATCACATTGCCAATGCCACATCCCCAGGCACCTGCCGGTCCAAACAGCAGCCCCGCGACAATCGGAACCGCATTGACTGGTCTGACTTCCGTAAAGCCTTCAACAAGCGTCATTGCCTTAAACGGCACCGCCATAAAGGCAAAAACCATCGCTACTATTATGATATTGACGAGGCCGCGCTTATGAGCGAACGGTTGAATGAGCTCTATCAAACGAATGCCCTCCTTTCCGGTCTAAGAAATTCGTTCCCGCGCAAAAGGCGCCAATTGCAATTAACAGCGCACCTGTCAGTTTTGTTATTGTAAACACTTCACTCGTGCCGAAAGTACTCGGTATCAAACTTGCCAAGATTAGCGTAATGATGGGTTCTGTCGCTGCAATAACTGTGACGCTAATGGGATTGGCATATTTTTGTGAATACATCAGCATAATATAAGCATAGGCTTTGGCAAAAAATGCGAGCAGAAAAATATTGGCAATCAGTATCTTTGTAAAATGAATCGTCGCAAACAATGACGGTGTTTCAAAAAACCAAAGTACGAGTCCAATCACGGTTGAAAAAATCATCTGTCCAATCCCCAGCAAAAGCGGGTCACTGTCTTTAGCATAGCGATCAATCATCAATGTATAAACTGATGTCGTCACACAAGCTGCCAGCATATAGAGTACACCCGCATTCATCTGACCTGCGCCTAATTTGACGCCGCTTGTAAAAAAGAGTCCGGCTAAAATAAAAGCAATCCCGAGCAAATTATTTCGTGTCGGTCTTTTCCGAAAGAATAGCAGCAGCACTGGCACGATTACAATATTTAGTGACGCAATAAAACTCGCCTGTGATGCTGGAATCGACGCTACGCCGAGTTTCTCAAAAATAAGTGTAATACTCAAGACCACCGAAGTAAGAAAACTCTTAACCAAAAGCGACTTGTTAAAGCCCTTTAACCGCTTAAAAAAAACGACGAGGAAAATAGCACTGGCAATCCCTGATGTAATCGCTAAATATGCAAACGAAGAAAAATCACTCGGCAAATTTTTCATAAACACATAGGAGGATGCCCAGCAAAGCGTAATCGAAAAGAGAACGATATTGGTTTCAGTCTTTGTCATTGGACAGTCCCTTCATAAAACGTATAGTGCATCGCAGTACTTTCAAGTAAGACTGCGTGCTGATTCAATGCAGTGCGAACGTCATCCATAATGGCCTGAAGTTGATCTTCAGAAACATCAATGAACGTCAGAATAATGCTGTTCTCATACGTAATCACATTATCTTCATCTTTGTAGGCGCCTGTACCATTTGTCATTGTAAAACCATCAACGTATTCCAATGCGATTTCAGATATAATCGTTTCGGCCTCTTCCGTTTCAATAACCTGCTGATAGGTGTCCTGATCATTTAGCCCTATATACATCGTATACTGTGTCCCCGTCTCCGTCAGCAGATTGCTTGGCTGCTCATTCGACGACTCAATCTGGCATCCCGTTAGCATGAGTGCAAGCCAAAGTACTGTCACAATGGCGTGCCTTCTAGGCTTTCGTCTGACAGCTGTATTTCCGCCCATCATTTTAATCATCATTTCGCTCACACGTCCCTTCACATTTATTGAAACATGCCATCATGACATGTCAGCATCTCAAGTGCATCAATATCTACCACTAAAGCACCGCCTTCTAAAAAGGTTTTGTTGCCGCCAACACCCTGATAACCGTTTGCATGCAGAGCTTTTGCAATGGTCAAACTGTCTGTTGTATGATTTTGAAGCGCTGTCTCAATGATCATCGACGTCATATCATAGCCTTGTATCGCCCATGAATCAGCAGCGACGCCATAAACTTCCTGATATCGTAATGCAAAGTCTTCAAGTGCTTGACTGTTTTCAATAACTTGTGTCGTCGGCACGACCATACCTTCGGCAATGGTTTTAAAATCTGCCAGTGCGTTGGCACGGTTAAAAATGGGTTCGCCGATTACCATGCGTTCTGCCTGCTTTGACCGTATGAGATCCAGTACTCTAAAGGCTTCATCAAGGCCATATTGTGAAATAACCACACAATCAACGCCAAGTGCCGTCCATCGCTTATCAATTTGATCAAAATCACCAGAAGAAGCAATCTGTGGTACATAATCTACAACTTTGGTATCCGTATTGAGAAGTGATCGCTCAAATGCCGTTACCAGCTCTTCTTGAGACTGAATACCATTGTGATATACGGCTATTCGATTATAGCCATGTGAAACGGCGTACTGCCCCATCGCTTTTCCGAGATCGGAAAAGGCTGCAACGCCGCAGAAAAGTAATGGGTCGTTCTGTTCAAACAAACTGTCGTACGCGCCATAAGCAAAGAGCGTCATTTTGCCGCCATCAGACAAAATACCAGCTGTCGTTTTGGAAACATCAAAGTTTTGCAAATTAAAGACCGCGGTTACGGCAGGATCATTCGCAAGTTCCGTTGCCGCTTCCACACCACGCTCATAGACAGCACCGTCGTCAATGATCTCAACACGTATGGTATAACCTTCCGCAGCACATTTTTCTGTCATTGTTTCCACTGCCAAATGGACGCCATTGAGAAATGCGCCATCCGCTTCAAGCCACGAAGCATCGGCAATAATCGGCATGTAGATTTCATTGGAAACAGATGCTGTCTGCTTCGCACAGCCTGTCAGCAATATGACAAACAATAAAATGAGCCATTTTTTCATGGTGTACTCCTTTTCCTCATGCAATTTATCTTTAGCTGTAAAGACTTTCACCGCAAATAATTGCAATTTTTATAACGATCTATCCCAACATCAAACACTGCTGAAAATGGTTTAAACGTCTAATGCCATCTATCAGACATATAACGCTTCCCGATTGCGTTTTCAAGTTCCTTTATTAAGTAATCTGACGGATGGCCAGTTCGTAAAATCGGCCGCGTTTAGCCATTAGCGACTGATAGGTTCCCATTTCGACAATTTCTCCTTTTTCTAAAACGACGATTCTGTCACAATCCTTTACGGTTGAAAGTCGATGTGCAATCACTATTCTCGTACAGCCAAGGGCATTCAGCTGATCAGTTACTACCTTTTGAGTGATATTGTCAAGTGCTGAAGTCGCTTCGTCAAAATAAAGGATATTCGGCTTCGTTATCAATGCACGTGCAATGAGAATGCGCTGTTTTTGACCACCTGACACATTACCGCTTCCTTCAGAGATCATGGTGTTCATCCCCATTGGCATCGCCTTGATATCGTCAGCCAGTCCAGCCATTTCTGCCGCTGCCCACGCATCTTCAAGTGTCGCCCAAGGTGCTGAAACGATAATATTGGAGAACAGTTCACCGGCAAAGAGCTTGCCGTCCTGCAGGCAGGTGCCAATTTGCCGCCTGACAGATTGAATATCCAATGACGAAAGATCATTATCGTCGTAATAAACAGCACCAGCGGTTGGCAATTCAAACCCAAGCAACAAGCGCATCAATGTCGATTTGCCGGAACCGGAGCCACCGACGATTGCCATATATTCACCCGGTTGGACCTGTAATTGAATATTTTTTAATATTGTCGGTCCGTCAGTATCGTACTTGAAGGAAACATTTGATAGCTCAATCTTTCCCGATAGTGATGTCACTTGTATTTTTTGCGCATTGACTTCCGGCACAGCTTCAAGGATTGGTTCAACCATATCCATAAGCGGTTTTATACTCGCTAAGGTCATGGCGGCATTTGCCAGTGCCATAATAGCGCTGCTTACAATACCATAGGAAACTTGGAAAGCAATAAAATTTGAAACCGAAACACCTTCAACTGCACTTTTGTAGTAAATGGCGATCGTTCCTGCCAACACGAGCATCCCTGATAATGCCTTTTGAATACGCAAGATCATTGGTGGTGCAAAATCCAGTGTGCCCTGTACGCGATACTGCGATGCCCATTTGGAAAAGGCTCGCTTTTCCGCACCCGCTAGTTTTATCTTTTGGACACCTGAGAAAAGTCCAAAGACCATCCCTTCTAATTTTGCAGACGCCTTCAACCGCTTTTTTAAAAGTCTCTGCTGAAGCATGCCGATCCATATTGAAAAGGCAAACATCCAAAAAAGAACACCGATAGCTGTCGGCATTAGCATCGGAGCAAAATAGGCCATTTGAAAAATGTAGACAATGGCAAAAAGTGCCGTCAATAAACTTGACAATACCGTATCTGACAATTTAATCGACATTTCATTGATACTCATAACGCGTTTGCTCATCTCTCCTGCTGCATATTTTTTAAAAAAAGAAGTTGGCAATGCATAAAGCCTAGCCATTGTCGCGCTTTGAACCGCAATGACAACTTTTTCCTTTAAACGCATGAGAATCATATTCCGAGACATTTGAAAACAAGCTGTTCCAAAGGCTGCGCCGGCAAGCAAAATGGCAATCGGCGCCACATCCCCCTTTGTACCGCTAGGAATAATATTGTTAAAAACCTGCTGATTCACAAAGGGGGTAAAGAGCCCCAGCAAACTAACGGATAAGCACATCAGTAGTAAGAGTACAATATCTGAAGCGTTCAGCTGTGATAGCATAAATCGGATTAAATCAATAATCTTTAGCGACTTGTTCGGCAACGCCGCATAAAAAGTGAAGGCATCCACGTCAAACAATGCTGCATTCCCCGCATTAACACGAACGATTTTTTCCATTTCCGAATGGTAAAATCGATACCCGCCAAACCCCGTCGGCATCAGTGCAACAGCTTCACCTGACATATCAGATGCGAGGATCGGCCCCGTCGTCTCACGCCACCATTTGCCTGTTAATTCGACGCGACGTTTCATAATGCCGCTAGGCCCCAAATAATAGGCAAGCAGTTCATCAATACTCTCAAAAGACACCAAAACATCTGGCGCCTCAATGTGAAAATATTTCAAAATGATTCTTACAGCATTTGATGTCTGCGATTCTTCAAAATGACTTATTGCCGAATCAGATCGATCATTAATAATCGCCATCAGTTCGCCAATCGCACCGGCAAAAGCCATTTGCTCGCGTCTCATTTTATTTTTACGTGTCTTTTCAAATGGATTAAGTGCCATATTTGCCATCCTCACTTTATGCCTGTAAACATTCTCTAATTTCTTTTTATTAGTTTTCTATTAATGCCGCATAGCGGCCTTTAAGCGTCATAAGCGTCTCGTGACTGCCGCGTTCAATAACTTTACCGCGATCCAATACAATGATTTCATCACAATCTCGAATCGTCGATAAACGATGGGCTACAATAATCGTCGTTACATTTCGCCGCTTGACGGCATCCATAATCGCCATCTCCGTCTTCGTATCAAGTGCGCTGGTCGCCTCATCCATGATGATAATAGCCGGGTTTCCGGCAAGCGCTCTTGCGATTTCAAAACGCTGTCGCTGTCCGCCGGAAAAATTCTTGCCGCCTTCGCGCACTTGGTATGTGTAGCCGCCGGGACGGCTCATCACGTCCTCATGAATCTCAGCATCTTTACACGCATTGACAACATCTGCCGTATCGACCGTATCATCCCACATTGTAATATTATTGACAATGCTGTCCTCAAATAGCACAATATCCTGATCGACAACAGCAATGCCCGACGTGATAAGGTCGTGTGGAATAGTCGATACCGATCTGCCATCAAAAGTGATCGTCCCAGACCAAGGCTGGTACAACCCTGCAATCAACTTGGCCAGTGTCGATTTACCACTGCCTGATCCTCCAACAAATGCAACACTTTGTCCGCGTTTTAAGGTCAGATTAAAATCTTCGATCAATGGCGGTGCCAGCTTGCTGTAACCAAAAGTAATCCCGTTAAGCGTTAAATCTCCTCTCAGCGGCATAATGCCTTCTTCCTGTTTCGAATATTCATAAGCAGCATCTTTCGGATACTTCAAAACATCATCAATTCTTGCAACGGATGCCTGCATCTCAGTAAATGCCTGTCCGGTTCCCGCCAGTTCATTGACCGGTGTTAAAAAAGCGGCTAAGAATCCTTGAAATGCTAAAAGCATCCCAATGGTAAAATGGCCTTCGAGAATAAGGTAGACGCCAATCATCAGTACTGCCGTATTCGTGAGTTGCTGTAAAAGTGACGGCAGCACCGCTAAAACGCGATCTGATTTTTGAAATGTCGTATAAGCATTCATGTATTTTGCAAAATAGCCTGCCCATCGCTGAAAAAAACCGTTTTCAGCACCGCTGGCCTTGATGGTTTCCATCATTTCAAAACCTGACATCGTCACACCGCTGAGTTTCCCGGCATCACGCATGACCCCCTGACTCATAACCGCTCTTTTTCTGCCAATATAACGCATCGCAACAACATTCGTAAGTGCCGCAAAAACACTAACGGCTGTGAGGAGCAAACTGAATTGACTCATAACAGCAACATAGATCAGCAACATGAGCATATTGAGCAAAACCGGTGCTAGCTGATTGATCATTGTATAGGCAATCGTTTCATTCTGACCCTGCCGATTGACAATATCACCAATATGTCTTTGAGAAAAGAAATCGACGGGCAGATGCAGAATATGCCAAAGAAAATTCGTACTTGCTGCAATGGCGAGCTTGCCCTGCAGCTTCATCAGATAGTAATCCTGGACCGCATGCACAAGCAATTGAAAACACATCGCAAAGAACATTGCACCCATCAGCGGCAACAGCCACTCCGGATGCTGTTTCGACAAAACATAGTCCATAAAAAGCTTCGAAAAAAGCGGCGTTGCCATTGTGATACCCGCCAGAACAAAGCCCGATACAACAGCAAAAGCAAATGAACGGCCTTCACCTGAAAGGCGGCTGCGTACAAAATCCGTAACGCGTTTCGGGCGTCCGCTCTGTACAAAATCCTCTGTTTTCTCAAAGCAAAGTACAATTCCCGTGAACGCCTTATCAAACGTTTCCATCGGTACTTCCACAGTGCCGCGTGCCGGGTCATTGATAACGGCACTGTTTTTCTTAAACCCATTTAGAACGACAAAATGGTTAAAATTCCAGTGTATAATGGCCGGAAGCGGCAACGCTTTTAATGCGGCGGGCTCTTTGCGGTATCCGCTGGCCTTAAACCCATAACCGCGTGCTGCCAATATAATATTTTTGGCGTTGCTGCCATCTCTTGAAATACCGCAGTCTACACGTACTTGTTCCAGCGGCACCCATTTGCCGTAATATGCCAGTACCATGCATAAACTTGCCGCACCGCATTCGAGATTTTCCATTTGCATGATTACGGGTACTTTTGCAACTTTTGCCACTTCATGTCCTCCCTGTCAATGCATCACTTCCATAATCAGCTAAAAAATAAGCTCATATGGATGATAGTGCTTTAAAACAATTTGAATATTCGTATAAGTACCAATGCCGAGAGATAGCGAAGCTCCTTTCGGATTTGACCATTTCAGTTTATTTTGCGCATCTGCATCCACTGCGAGTGTCATACGCACTTCGACGGCATTTGTCCCCGACCATAAATCCTCCGCATATTGCTCACTGCCAAGCGATGCCAATATCCCTGATTTCGTCACAGGATAGGCGCCAATGCTGGTTATATGTCCATAGATATAACCATATTCTTCTCTTGAAGCAAAATCTGGGGATACTTGAACCGCCATGCCCTCTTTAAGCCGTTTGGCCGTTGCCGACGGCACATAACACACCACTTGCTGATTATCAGCATATTGCGACTGTTTGACTATTCTCGCAACAGGCTCAGTATCCGAGACCGTCTCATTGGTGTTTCTTGCATAAATCACAGTTCCAGATACCGGCGCGTAAAGAATGGCCTGGCGCTCATAATTGCTGTAAAGCGATTGCAGTGTCGCTTCGTCTATTTCATCGCTGTTTTGATACGCTAGAATGGCATCGACGAGCTCCTCCTGATCAATAACCGCAATAATCTGGCCTGCTTCAACATAATCGCCAACTTTAACACGTATATCATTAATGCGTCCGCCTGTTACAGGAATCGTTGCGATCACCCCATTTTGCGGAAAAATAACACCATTGGCATTAATCGTATTGGGAATATCGCCAAATACTGCCCACAGTCCAATCGCACACAAGAGAATTATACTTCCGACAAGCAAACTCCAGACACCGGTTCCCGTAATTTTAACGTACTCGCTGAGGTGCTCCGGTGAAGAAATTTGATCTAAAGAATTCTTTCGAAAAATGGTATTTGACATAGCAACACCTCCTATCGCTTTATTTGTGTCATAATTTCATCAATGGTTAGCTGACACTGTGCATCCCATACGACGGTATTGCCGTTTTCGATTCTCGCTTTTCGAAAAAGTTCCAGATCCCTTAGCATCATAAACCGAATGGTGTGCAGTCTTGGTTTGATATCATATATAATTTTATGATGATTGCTTAATTCAATGTAAAGTGTAAAGTCATCTTTTGGCATTAGTTCAATAATTTTCGTCATTCTTATCGCTTCCATTTCATGGTTTAATTGACATAACAAAAAACTCTGTTTTCATCATAACAGAGTTTTTTTTAGCGTGTAATTATCGCATAAGATACTTTTCAATTGTTAACGATCACGCGATAGAGCATTTGCTGATCTCAGCATTTATTCGATCAAGTGCATTTCAAGTGCCTTCTTCACCGCAGCTGCACGGCCGTTTACTTCCAGTTTACGATAAATGGAAGTAATATTTTTACGAACAGTTACTTCTGCAATAAACAGCGCTTTCGCAATATCGCGATTGATTTTGCCGCTGACGATATGCTTTAAAATTTCTTTTTCACGTGTTGTGAGTTTCGGCTTTATATCGTCGGGATACGTCTTAGTATAAAGCTGTATCGCATACTGTTTCATGACAGACGTAAGCTTATCGACAAACGTTTGCTGTTCATTGGAAAATTTAAACGCTTGAAACAGCGGATGCAAATATTTACTGTATTCTGCAAACACCAGCGTCAGTTGATCTGCCATGCCGATCTCAACAGCTCGCTGCAGCGATAGCTCAGAAGCTGCGAGCTCACCCATTTGAAACTTTGCAATAGCTGACATCAGGTACATATGCAGATAGCCCAACATATTGTGATAAATATCAAAAGCGCTGCGCATATCCTCACAGACAACTTCTAGTTTAATATAATCCTCTAAAAAGAGCAGATACTTGCCATATACGATATAAGCAAACCCGGCACCTTGGTATAAGACGTCACTGCTTTCCAAATCTCCTGCTTTCAGCCAATTAGAAAAATAAACACCATTGCAAAGAATGCCGCCAATGTACCCCATGACTAAATCATGTGCACTGGTGAGAATGGGACTGTTGCACATTTCAATTTCAATGCCGAGATCATCTATAATCTCAAGTGCCTTCTCCATATTGCCGCGTGCCAGCGCCGCCCTTGCGAGAATAAAGCGGTCACAAAGCACAACGGACACCTGTTGCAATGTCTCTGCCTTGTAAATTGATTTCTGAGCATAATTTTCCGCCTCATCAATCATGCCGCACTCAAGATGAATCTCAGCTTTCATCTCTTCTTCAATCCCCTTGCCGCATCCCCCTGCCATTTCGGTATAATATGGAAACATCTTTGAAAGCCAACGTTCCGCTGATTTAAAACCGCCCGCTTTCTGATAATACATATATAAAAAATGCGGTGATCCAAAGGTAATAATTTTATTTTGGTTCGTCACCACCGATTTGCCACCCATCATCAGTGAGGCACGCTTAAAATATTCATACATCTTTCTGACATCGTTAAACTGCATGTATCCGCGGATCAATTCAATTTCACCAAATATTCGATCTTCCAGATCCTGAGAAACGCGCTCTGTGCCAATCAAATTATTTTCCACTTCTTGGAGCATGCGCTCACCTGAAGCCACATCAATATTGGTTACATAAAAACCAATATAACTCAAATAGGCAATCGGGTAACGAAAACGAACATCTTCCGGAATTTTTTTGAAGACAGACATGATAAAGTCTGGATTATTGTCAATTACTTTTGTGATATGAACTTTTTCAAACTCTTTTAGAATCAAATCATAGGCCTTTGCCTTAGAAAGATAAGTAAGACCCGTCAGTATATCGGATGCCTCCATACACCATGTACCGGCTCTCCGGTAAAGCGCTTCTATAGAGCGCATCAGCGGCTCGCGTTCAAGGCATTTCCGTAAATAATTGTTGAAAATATTGTGAATGCGATAGACATCGGCTTCATCATCATATCGGATAAAGGCATTGCCTTCACTCAATCGCTGAAGCGTGATAGCACTCATTGCATCTTCCATCATAAAATTCGCCTGCATTGGTGCAATCGTATCCAATATACTCAATGCTTTCAATAGCTTTATTTCTTCATCGCGATAACGATGCATCACAGCGGTTTCAATAAGCCGCTCAATATGCAGACCCGTTCGGATACGATGCGTCTGCATATAATCCTGCAACATAAGATAAATGGCGGCAATCCAACCTTCAGAAGCCTCATAAGCTTCCTTTGCCAGTTTTTCAGAAAGCGGATGTCCATAAAGCTCAAAAAAACGCTGTATCCCTTCAGGATCCAGTTCAAAGAGTTCACTTGGTACTTGGTAGCAGTATCCCTTGAGCCTTAATTCTTCTGTGTTGATATCCGGCATTGTCCGGCTCAAAATAACAATATGAAGTCCTGTTATCGACATTTTCACCAGCCTTGAAACAAAATTGTCAAAAGCAGGCGAATGACAACAGTGATAATCATCAATGACAAGCAATACCTTGCTGGAAAATGTGTGCTCATCCAATATTTGAACAATCTTGTCAAATTGCGATGTATTTGCAGGAAACCCCAATGTCCCAAATTGTTCGCCAAGAGGTGCATTGTATTTGGTAAGCTGGCGTGTCAACATGCTCCAGATAAACTGCGGTGATGATTCATCACCCTCAAACGACAAATAGCAATGCGGTGTTTCAATGGTCTTTAAAAAAGATCGAATAGCTGTCGACTTACCGTATCCCATTGCGGCTACGACAACGGTTAACGGATAATCATATACCCCTTTAAGCGCGGTGTTGATCTTTGATCGGTCTAAGACTGACTGCTGATTTTGCATATGCCCCCCATGATGCTCGTCATTACACTTTTCTATGAGCCTTTATACGGTGTCACGCCGTTATTAAGGTCCTATTCTAATCGTACATACATATTATATCAAAATGGTTGTAAAATCACAGCTAAAGTCGGGGAAAATAAGCGTCCTTTTAAATGAAGTGATAAAAAAGACTGTTGCCATTCTAAACGATTTAGATGGCACAGCCTTTCTCGGTATTGTTTGTCAATGCGCTGACATTTTATTCACACTAAAAGATAAACAACGCGTTCGCAACACCTGATGCCGCTATTTTTGCGACCATGACACCGCCTGCAACTGAATCGAGTTCATCCTCTGATAATTCACCTGCGCCGGCTTTAATGCCTTTAACATCTTCCAGATCAAAATTGTAGCCTTTGTCATTGGCATAAGCAATTAATTTTTCAATATCATTGCCAATTTCCTTGATCTCTGTTTGCATATCAGAGCTTTCCATGACATCATTGCTGAAACGTTTTAATTCTTCCATTATTTTTCCTTCCTTTCTGGGTGCACAATCTGGCACATGATTATTTGGTTATGAGCAGACCTTCTTTTTGTAATTGGTCCAATGCATAAATAACTTTAAACACGTCGTACTGACGCGACATAAGCTCAGAGGTAATCTCTTGAAGCGTGTACGACGCCGTTGCAATTAACGCCCCTAAATCAGGCAGGTGCTTTTCACCTTTGTATTGATATGCCTTGTACTTTGCATTGAGCTTAAAACCATCGGGTAATATTTCGTAGGCAATGTCATCGCGAAAACTGACAATATGATTGTCAAACAAACTCTGCGACATATGTTCTTCGATCGTCTTGTCAATGAACGATCCGACATCACTAGCATTCTCGAACCTGCCCTCTGCTAGGGTCATATAACCAAGCGGATAAGCTTCCGACGGCGGGCAAGGCGTAATCAGTTTAATCGTACCAATCACCATATTGATCAAATAACCGGACAAACAGGCAATCGTATGATCTTCAAGTACAACTTCGCCTTCCGGGATTTTATCGCGATTGCCCTGATTTCTGCCGGAAAATGCCATACCTCTAAGTCTGCCTTCTGAGTACTGTAAGATCAAATCAACATAAAAGAGTTCTTCTGCTGTATAGCTCTTCATAATCGTTCGAAATTCTTTTTCGGACAACACTGAAAATCGATCCGCAGATGTTCTCGGATGTGAAGCTCTATTTTCAAGCAGCGATTTAATCCATGCAATACGATGTGCTCCAACAGCCGTTGTCGTCTGAGGGTATTGCCCCGTGAGTGCACCAAAATCATTTAAAAAGTCTACGTAATTAATATTATCAGAGGGCTCTGTCGCCCAGTAACACACGCCTTTTCCCGTTTCTTCTCCAAAGTATTGCTGAAGTGTTTGAATAATCTCAAGCCACTTCTTTTGGTTCGCTTCAGTGTGGGCATAAACACCTCTCAGCGGTTCGGAAGCCAAACCGCAAAACGGACATTTTCTCGAGCAGCCATCACTGAGTTCAAATGCGAGCGGAGCGTGAATAATCGCATCGGCACTCGCCTTAGGCATCTGACTCTTGCAGCGTCTCACTTGTCTTTCACGCCATGCATTGAAATCTTGACTTACTGCATGAAATGGTTTGCTAATGTAACGATCGCGTTCATCTCTCACCGCTATTTGCCATTTTAGCCAGACGCTAATTTGTGGAAATGTCGCCAATGTCTCTTCTGAAAAATTGCTTGTATCACCATCAATGCCGTATTGATCAATATAGCGATATATTTCCGCCAAATCAATGCCGCGTATGCCCCATTCATTGAGCATGTCAGTATTTGACGGCTTCTTTTGTTCAATTGCTTCTCGAAACGAAGGCATCCCTTGAATACATTCAAAGAACCGCTTTAAGGCTGGCAGCAGCTGCTTTTCAGAATCGGAGAGCCGTTCGTTGAGATCGCCGCAAAAATAAAGTTTTTCTGGCATCTCTTTCCTTTCGTTATTGCACTTCGTTAACCCTATTTCAATACGTCGTGCCATAAATCAACTGATAATCAGCACCACGCCAACAGCCGTTACAGTTGTCACCAGTGCACCAACGCGCGTACCGCCTGATACATCGCCAAGCGATTCCATATCGAGTTCTGCTTCACCCTTTCGAAGTGCCGTCAGCGTTTCAAGTGAAAAATCAAAACCCTTGGCATTGGCATAGCTGACGATTGCAGCATCATCCATTTTTAGCGCAGCAACTTCATTGCGCGCCGTTTCATCTTTTTCTAAGAATAATTGAAATGCTTTGATTGCTTCAACTGACATAGGAAACTCCTTTCACTACATAATAAAAATAGTACTGGCAACACCAGATGCCAAAACAGAGGTATCTTTCGTTACATCGACAACTGCACCTGCAATAATTGTCGCACTCCCACCCGAAACTGTGTCCAAGTCTTCTTCAGACAATTCACTGTCGCCAACGATCAACGATTTAACATCTTCATATGTAAAATCGAATCCTTTTGCATTGGCATATGCAATAATCTTTGTCACGTCATTTCCTAAAGCTTTTACTTCCGACTGCATCGCTTCACTTGCTTTTACAGCCTCTTGAAAACGTTTGTATGCATCCATATATTTGCCTCCTCATCGAATTATATTATAAAACTACAACATTTGAGGCATACTGTATATTATCGCATCCGATATTATTGAAGATACTGTTTTATCAACTATACGCTAACGTTTAGCTTGTGCCAATGCGATCCTCCCAAAAAGGATTTCCCAAAGCATCGTTTATTCATGTTATAATAGAAATAATCAAACCTAATCATTTTTTATGAATCGCGGTTCTAAAGGCCTTCATTTAGACGGCCTTATGCACCAATGCGTTTATCCGAGTCCTCGCTGCTAAGGCACCTGAGTGCTATGGACGATGACCTACAGGCAGTAATGGAAACGTTGCCGCCTCCCGTTATTTGGAAAGGATTTTACGCTGTTAAGGGGATTACTGCATAAATTTGCCTTTTCGACAGTTAGTGACTTTCAAATTTGGGAGGTGTATACGATGAAAAAAACAAGACCGTCAATGGATGTTTCACTCTTTACATCCGGTAAAATCGTCAGCGGCAGTATCTGTGGCAAGCACGCTGATCACACAGCCAATGATTATCTGATGGTTGAAACCATGCAGGATATTCGTCTGATTCCGCTTAAACCAGATGTTCGAAAAATCTATATAGAGGTAACAACCGATTGTAATTTTAACTGCGTTACATGCATCAGACACTCATGGACAGATTCTCACTGCCACATGCCTTGGCAAACTTTTGAAAGTATTTTGGAGAGTCTTGTCCTGCTGCCGGAACTTGACACCATTCACTTTGGCGGCTTTGGCGAACCAATGATGCATCCTCATATTTTCGATATGCTTAAAGCCGTTAAAAATCTAGGCGTTAAAGTCGAGATGATTTCCAACGGTTCATATTTAACACCAGATAATATTGAAAGACTCATAGCGCTGCCATTGGACACGCTGTTCACCTCCATTGACAGTCCAGAAGCCGATTCTTACAACGATATTCGGATTGGCGCAGATTTTAACAATGTCACAGAAAATGTAAAAGCTTTTCAGGCCGCTAAGCATGCGCGAAAAGTTACCAAACCGGAGCTAGGCATCGAATTCGTCGCCATGAAACAGAATTTTAGTCAATTGCCGGAACTAATACAAATGGCACGAAAACTTGAAGCCGCTCATATTATCGTAAGTAATCTGCTGCCCTATGACGCTTCAATGACTGATGAGATCGTCTATGACCTTGAAGATAAATACGTCATGTTCGGTAAGGATTCACTGAAGACCACAATCTTTGCACAAATTGCAAATATGAAGCTGCGAACAGAGCGTTCCTGCAAATTTGTCGATGATCACGCATTGTGTATCAATCACCTCGGCGAAATCAGCCCGTGTTATGCATTGATGCACACATACCATTGTTATATTTACGGACGTGAAAAGCAGATAACACCTTGCTATATCGGGAATATTGCCGATCAAACACTGCCGGAAATATGGATGGATCCAGGTTACGTCAATTTTAGACGAACCGTTCAAGAAAACAAATTTCCGTCGTGTACGGATTGTAAATACCAAGATGGCTGCACTTACACGGAGAGCAACACCATGGACTGCTGGGGGAACAGTCCCTCCTGTGCAGACTGTCTATGGGCCAGACGTATTATCGCCTGCCCATGATGTCCAGACGACACTGATCGAAACGGGACGCACTGCCTAAGGCAGTGCGTCCCATTTTCATTGTTTGCTAAGCGATTATGCTTTTCCTGAAATACACTTTTGCCCCTCTATCAAACACGGCATCAAAATGTTTGCTTTTTTATAAGGCAATTGTCTTAGTTGCAATGGTTTCACAAAACGCGCTGTCATGCTCAACAAAGACAATGGTCGGTTTTTCTTCCAAAAGCAACGCTTCAATTTGCATTCTTGAAATAACGTCAATAAAGTTAAGAGGTTCATCCCAGATATAGAGATGTGCACGCTGGCATAGGCTGCCGGCAATGAGCACTTTTTTCTTTTGACCGGCACTAAAGGTTTCGAGCGATTTTTCAAATTGTTTTGATTCGATACCAAGTTTATTGAGCATTGCGTTTAAGAGATGCTCCGCCACGCCAATTGTTTCTGCATAATTGGCAAGACTGCCGCAAAGCCATTCCGTATGCTGTGAAACATAAGAAATAATGAGCTGCGAATGCATTGTCACTAGACCTTGATGCGGCACTTTGTCACCTTTCATCAATTTCAACAGGCTTGACTTGCCACTGCCGTTTTTCCCAATAATGGCAATTCGGTCACCACGGTTAACCTCAAACGAAATATTTGAAAAAATCTCACGATCATCATACGCAACAGAAACCTCTGCAATCCGTATGAACTGATGGATGTCTGCCTTCACATCAATTAACTTTAACGGTTCATTTGTTTCAATATTTTTGAGCAGCTTTGCTTTTGATTCGATATCATTTTGCCGCCTTGCTTCTATACTTTTTGCGCGTTTCATCATTTTTGCGGACTTATGTCCAATAAAACCGCGATCAGGTCTTAATCCCGAGTTACGCGTACCGTATTTTGTCTGTTCAACAGCATTTGACCACCCTGTCGTTCGCGCAGCAGCTGTCGTCAGTCTGACAATTTCTCCTTTGAGTCTTTCATTGGATGCCCGTTCATACTGATCCTGTAATGCCTTGTTGCGCCACCATGACGAAAAATTACCCTTTTGAATGTCGATGTTTGTTTTATTGATTGATAGAAGATGATCAATACAGCGATCCAAAAAATAGCGATCATGTGATACGAGGATATATCCTCGCTTTCGCTTTAAGTAAGCACCCAATTTTAATCGTCCGGCCGCGTCCAAATGGTTGGTTGGTTCATCAATCAACATGAATGCATTTTGCTTTAAAAACATGGCAGCAATGAGCACCTTGGTTTGCTCACCTTTAGAAAGCGTTTCAAATGCGCGGTAAAGAACCGCCAGATCCACCTCTAACAATGACAATTCCTTCATAAATTCCCAATCATCTGCTGTAGGACAGACTTCATGCAGCAATGTCATTGTCATCACACGCTCATCACGAACATCATAGGGAAAGTATTCAAAGTTTACAGACGTGTCGATACGACCGCTGTAAACATGTTTCCCCAGCAGCAAATTTAAAAACGTCGTCTTGCCGCGGCCATTCCGCCCAGTAAAGCCAAGCTTCCAGTCGGTATCAATTTGAAAATTAACGTTTTCAAAAATATTTTCATAAGTGCCTTCATAAGCAAATGTAAGGTTCTTGACATTGATTTGTGACATAGATAGTTCCTCCTCTGTGTTCAGTGAGACTTTACTGTCATCATTAACAGACGGGGCCTCACTGGTATCAAGCGCAAAGTCGGAATATTTTTCAACTCTGCGTAAATTAAAGTATTCCGTAGATTTTTGAAGTACTAGACATCCTCTCACCCCTTTCATTGATTTATATGTTCATCCTGCGCCGTCCGTTGCACACACAGCTCTTTAGTACAACTGCAATCACTTGACAGCATCTAATTTCCAGCATTAAAAAAGCCATGAGAAAACTACTTTCTCATGGCTTTGGAAGCAACGATTATTCAAAACAGACCCATCATTTTGCTGTCTGTTTTGAAGCAGGATCATTCTGATGAATGCACTCCGCTCCGGTTTGCATAATCATGAATAACGATTGTTTATTCCGAGTCAAAGATTGTATTTCTTGCATAGCACATTAAACAAACAACCCAAGTCGCTTGCTTAATCAATGACTTTTGCACAAAGCCTAAGTCATTTTCAATTGTACGCTTTTAACAAGAAATATTAATCATCTTTCACCTCTACTGCTGGTATTTTAGCATGATTTTGGTTAAAATTCAACCTAAAACAGATTGCTTTTGACACACTGCTGCGCAAGTTGTATGATGATTACGATGTTTTAAGCTATCTTTTACGCTATGGAGGTGTCACACAATGAATCAAAGAATAACGATACTCTATTTTAGTCCCACTGGTACAACAGAAAAAGTCCTCACTGCAATTGCCAAAGGCATTGATGCACCTTTTGAAGTCATTAATCTTACACATTTACAGGCACGTCAGCAATTTCAAACAACCGCATTTGAAAAAAATGACATCGTCATCGTTGGCGCACCTGTTTATTCAGGACGGATCCCAGCATTATTTCTAGAAACAATCGCCGACATTAAAGGTATTGATGCAAACATTGTTCCCGTCGTTGTCTACGGTAACCGCGACTACGACGATGCATTGCTTGAATTAAAAGATTTCTTTGAAGCACGCGGTTTTACAACCCTTGCAGCGGGTGCTTTCATTGGCGAACACTCTTTCACTGCGTCAGTGGCTGGCGGCCGCCCAGATCGTAATGATCTCGAAACCGCTCACCAATTCGGGCAAACAATTGCCGCAAACATAGCCGCATTTCAAAAGAGACCGCTTTCGGTTAAGGGCAACGATCCGTATCGGCAAAATCCACCTGCTGCACCAATGGCACCTGAAACCAATGAGACTTGCAATGCATGCGGCATTTGCGCAGAAAATTGTCCAGTTGAAGCCATTGATTTTAAAGATTATAGCATCGTCGATTCCACAAAATGCATCCGCTGCTGCAGCTGTATCAAGAAATGTCCTCAAGATGCTAAAGCTTTCACGCAAGCACCCATTAAAGCAGTGCAACAAAAACTGATTGATAATTTCTCTATTCGACGTGAACCAGAGCTCTTTTTATAGATTAAAAATATGACTTAATTTGAATACATCAGCACATGCCGCCGTCGCATGTGTTGATGTGTTTTTTCAAGTCTCACACGTTTATGACTGATCTTCCAGTGCGGCCAGTCGCCTGTAAAGTGTCCGCCTTGAAATACCGAGATAGGCAGCCGCACGTGTCCGATTATTATTACAAAGACGCAACGCTTCATAAATATCACCTTCTGCAACCGGCTGCATTCCTTCTATCCTTCTGTAAGGTCTCATCACAGGCTGTTCAAGTGCATTATCAAAAGCCAGATAGCGGTTGATGTCATCACGTGTAATCAAATTGCCCCGCTGTGTACTAATGATCCCTTCCAGCATATTCTGCACTTCTCTGACGTTGCCCGGCCAATCGTATGAGCTCATAAAAGCTTTTGCCGTATCAGAAAGAACAATTTGAGGACGCTGATGTCGTTTACAGATTTGTTCAATAAAAGCATCTGCAAGCAGTAAAGCATCCCCAGCTCGCCGTCTGAGCGGTGGAATGTGTATTCTCACAATCCCCAGCCGATAAAATAAGTCCTCGCGAAATCGCCCTTGCTGAATCAACTTTTTAAGATCCTTGTTCGTTGCCGCTATGATGCGTACATCAACGTGTATGGGAGAATCACCGCCAATTTTCATGAAACTCTTTTCTTCCAGTACTCGTAATAGAAAAGCCTGCAAATCAAGCGGCATATCGCCGATTTCATCTAGAAAGAGCGTCCCATTATTGGCCATCTCAAATTTCCCGATGTTGCCGCCCTTTTTCGCTCCTGTAAAAGCACCCTCTTCGTAGCCAAAGAGCTCACTGCTGATGAGTTCTTTTGAAAGTGATGCACAGTTCAATGCGACAAATGGCTGCAATCGCCGATGGCTTTCATTGTGTATCGCTTGCGCCAGCACATCCTTGCCAACACCGCTTTCCCCCAGCAGCAGGACATGACTGCCTGACTTAGACGCCACTCGGCATTTATCTGTCGTCGCCAAAAAGACATCACTCTTTCCTAAAATTTCATCGAATGTCACACGTGCTGTATTAACTGAGTATTTTGAAAGCAAAGTATTAATACGCTTCATGGAATTGATGGCAATAATGAGTCCGTCCATGTGAAATTTGTTTTCTTTAAAAGCGTAGGTGCTGATGGTAAGCCCAACTTGTCTCCCATTTATATTTAAACGAATACTGAGATCATTGACAATGCGTTTTTCATTGATAATCGCAAAGAATTCACCGTTCTCGCCTGAATTGTGAATAACTGCCTCCAAATATTCATAATGAACATTCCGGCTCTGAAGGCCCAAAATATGAAAGACTTCTTTACTCATTGTCAAAACGCGGTTATCGCCGTTTGACTGATCCAGTGAAATAATACCATACCCTTCGATAATTCCGGTACTAATCTCCGTGATCTCGAGCCAAAACATCTGCAGCTCAATAAGTCGTGAAATGGTCATGACTAAATTCGATAAATACGGGCTTCTATCTTCATATCGCGTCATCACCACGACACTTCCGAGTTTGATGCCATTATCCAGCGAAACATGTGCGACATAGCAAGCAGTATCCAGTAAGAACGCTGCATAATTTTCCGCTCCAATGAGTGACGTTCTCGCCTGCAATCGATCACCAACTGTAAAAATATTGGTGCCAATAAATTCCGAACGCCAAATCGTCCCAATTTCAATATGATGATCGGCTGCCCAAGTTGTAAATTCTGCTTTGCCAAAGAGCTTTAACAGGCAGCCGTCATTGTCAAAAATCGCAACGCCGATATTACTGGTTTGAGAAGTTTTTTCAAGATGCTTAATCACGCTGTTCGCATAAACATAGAGTCTACGCGCCCTTTGCTTTGCTTTTTGATAATCTGTTGATGCCATTTTTTTCGGCAGTGCGTGTCGGTAATCAATCTCTCTTTGATCGTCCTCCTGCCATAGCGTTCGCACGATATCACGCATCATGGCGCGTCTATTGGTATCTTCATGATATGATTTCCACTCGTTTTTCAGCAAATTATCCATCTCTCACCCCAGAATTTCAATCGAACTGTCATATTCCCATTGTAACATCTGAGCGCCTATCTGCCTATAGGCATTGTAAGCGCTTGTAGCTGTTAGGCAATAATGCCAGCTGCTTTAGCTTCAACAGTCAACTGCTCTCTAAAGTCAGGATGCGCAATTGCGATCAATTCTTTTGCACGTTCTCTAATTGGCTTATTAAAGAGGTTGGCAATACCATACTCCGTCACCACATACATTACATCCGATCTCGGTGTGGTCACGACTTCGCCTGCAGGAAGATTTAATGAAATGGTGGATTTTACACTCCCGTCTTTGTTCTTAACTGTAGACGCTAAGCAAATAAAGCTTTTGCCGCCCTTCGAAATGCTTGAACCTCTGACGTAATCCAATTGTCCGCCCGTTGAACTATATTGATTGTGTCCCAGCGATTCAGAACAAACTTGGCCGGTTAAATCAACCATCAGCGAGCCGTTAATCGAAATAAAGTCATCGTTTTTGCCAATTTCAAATGGGTTATTGACATAACTAATTGGTGCGAGTTCAACTTTCCCTTCGCCGACAAATTCGTAGAGCTCTGTACTGCCAAGGCCAAAAGCAGCTAATATTTTGCCGTTGACAACGCCCTTTTTAGCTAAATACACCATGGAATCTGTAAACATTTCCGTGTGAACCGATAAGTTCTTTTTGCTTTCGAGTCCATACCCAACGGCATTGGCAAGCCCGCCTAATCCAACTTGAATCGTTGCACCATCTGGGATCATCGGTAAAAGCAATTCAGCAATTTTCTTATCGACTTCCGAGACTGGGGGCTGCGGCAATACGGGCAGCTCATGGTCATACTCGCAGATACAATCGACTTCGCTGACATGGATTCGATGCTTCATGCCCTTTACCTGAGGCTGGTGTTTATTGACCTGTACAATAATCTTTTTAGCAACTTCCGCCACTTCACCGTTGACGACAACCCCCATTGGGCCGTAATACATATACCCTTCTTCATCGGGTACAGAGACATCTGCAAGCAATGTGTTCACCTTGTAATGCTCTCTAAGTGTTCGTGCAATATTGGAGAGATGAACGGAATTGACGTTGACATTGCCGATTTTAAAGAATTGTCTTTCAAATGCCCCATAAAATACTGTATGAAAATTGAGATGCCCAATATAATCCTTAGATTTCAGGAATTTATAAGGATAAAGTGCCATTGCTGTGATAAGATCGACGTTTTCAAGCGATTCATAACGATCGCCAATAGCTTCCAGCAACTGAATTGGTGCTGAAGAACATGCACCAAACCATGCGCTGTCACCAGATTCGATCAACGAAGCCGCTTTTTCTACCGATACTAATTTTTCCTGATAAATTGTTTTCCACTGCATGATTAACCTCCTCAATTTTATCCACCTTAGGTCATTGCATCATTCAAATTTATATTCCTTCGCCATAATCTATGCCAGACATGGATTAGACCGATTGATCAACTTAAGATGATGATGCAGTTTCCTTACCTACCTAATTGTTTGCTCACCCAATCCATTTGTAACGCTATTCGCAGTGCTTCTTTTAAAAAGTGTTGTGCCGCTGTATACGTTTCAAAAGAGGATTGCATCATAAAAAATCAAATATTATTCAAAAGACGGTTTGCGTTTTTCGACAAATGCCGAAATGCCCTCCGCAAAGTCTTTTGTACTGCCACAAGCCGTTTGTGCTGCTACTTCATGTGCAATATACGCTTCAAAATCAGCAAATTGGCTTTGATAAAGCAGCGCTTTCATATGCTTGTACGATTGTGACGGACCAGCAGCCAACTTTTTCGCCATGCCCAGACTCGTTGCATCAAGTGCATCCCGTTCAACCACTTTGGTGACAAACCCCAGTGCATTTGCATCCTGCGCTGATACCGGTTTGCCGGTCATCGCAAGTTGAATCGCGCGATTGACACCAACTGCTCTGCTCAGCAGGTAAAGGCCGCCGGCATCTGGGATCAGTCCAATATTGACAAAAGCCTGCATAAACTTAACGTCATCACTTGCGATACAGAAGTCACATGCCAGTGCAATATTGAAAGCGGCTCCTGCGACTGCGCCGTGAACAGATGCAATCACTGGTTTTGACATTTTCTTGATGTTGACAGAAATCTGTGCAATTTTTTTGATTTCACCTTCAAAACTCAATTGACCGCTCTTCAAACTCTTATACATAAAGCCTATGTCACCGCCTGCACTGAATGCCGGACCATTGCCTTTTATGATGAGCGCCCTGATGGCCGCATCATCTTCTGCCGCCTTTAGTGCACTCAGCACATCGTCAATCATCGCCTCATCAAATGCATTAAGATTTTTGGGACTGTTTAGTGTCATCACTGCCACAGAATCCAGCACTTCATAATTAATTTTTGAAAAAGTCATCATCAATCCTCCTTCTATTATTCACGGATCATTTCAAAGACTGCTGCTGCGCCCATACCGCCGCCAATACACATGCTTACCAGACCATATTGCTGTGATCCTCGTTTCATTTCAGACAATAGTTTTATGGTGAGATAGGCTCCCGTGCATCCAAGAGGATGTCCCAGGGCAATGGCACCACCATTAACATTGACAATAGCACGGTCAAGCGCCAGCGTTTGGATACATGCCAAACTTTGTGAGGCAAATGCCTCATTTAATTCAATGAGTTCAAGATCGTCAATTGCCAATGAAGCAATCTTCAAAGCCTTTGGAATCGCCTTGATCGGCCCTATGCCCATCAGCGCCGGATCGACCCCTGCTACGGCATAGCTTCTGAATGCCGCAATGGGTTTAATCCCCAGCGCCTCTGCCTTTTCTCTGCTCATCAGCATGACAAATGCTGCGCCGTCACTCATCTGCGAAGCATTTCCAGCCGTTACAGTCCCACCCATCTTGAAAACGGTTCTGAGTTTACCAAGTGATTCTGCTGTAACACCTTTTCTGGCACCCTCGTCCATTTTAAACTGGAAGGTTTCAACGACTGGTTTGCCATTACCATCGACACTCATTCTTTCTGCATCAATCGCAATGATTTCCTCATCAAATTTGCCTGCTGCAATGGCTTCAAGCGCCCTTCGATGACTTTCTGCTGCAAACGCATCCTGTTCTGCTCTGGTAACACCATAAGCATCGGCTACATTCTCAGCTGTCAATCCCATCGAAATATAGGCTGAAGGATTGCTTGTAATCAGTGCCGGATCCGGATGATACATATTGCCGCCAATAGGAACGGCACTCATCGATTCAATACCACCGGCAATGATGCAGTCAGCCTGCCCTGCCATGATGCTGTTTGCCGCTGTCGCAATGGTCTGAAGACCTGATGAACAAAAACGGTTTACCGTTTGCGCAGGGACATCATCCGGCAGTCCTGCCTTGAGACTGATGATTCTCGCAAGATTAACACCTTGTTCACCTTCTGGGAAAGCACAGCCGACGATGACATCGTCAATTTCTTTTAAGTTCAGCGCCGGCAGTTTTGCCACAACACCTTTCAATACTTGCGCACCAATGGATTCAGGTCTTGTCTTGCTAAGGCTTCCCTTAGGCGCCTTGCCAATCGGCGACCTGCCCATGGCGACGATTACTGCTTCTCTCATGTTAATCACTCCCTAATTTCGTAACGGTTTACCCTTTGTCAACATATGACGAATACGTTCCTGTGTTTTTGCTTCACCACACAGACTTAAGAATATTTCCCGTTCAAGATCTAAAATAGCTTCTTCCGACATCATCGTATTTGGCAAAACATCACCACCAGTTAATACCGCAGCAACTTTTTCAGCTAGAAAACCATCGTACGCTGAAACAAATCTGCCATCTACCATTTGCATCAGCTCAAGCTGAATGGCAGCAAAGCCCGTTCTGCCCGTCACGCTGATCGGCATTTTCAAATTGCCGCTATAGGCTGTTTCCGAAAGCGCCAGTACTTCCCGCTTCGCATCTTCAAGCTGCAAGTCCGTGTTCATGTTGATAATATCTTCTGATCTTGCAAAGCCCATTTTTTTAGCATCGTAAGCACTTGAAGATACTTTTGCCATCGCAATATTTCGCCAAATGCGTTTTAGATGGGTAATGCGCTCTGCAAGCGGCGCTTTACCCAGACTTGTCATTTCTCTAAACAGCAGTTCCTTGCAACCGCCGCCGCCTGGAATTAAACCAACACCTAATTCGACGAGCCCCATATAGGATTCCGCATTCATAACTTGACGATGTGCGTGTATTGCCATTTCTGCACCACCGCCGAGAGCCATCCCTCTAGTTGCTGCAATAACAGGCTTACGACAGTATTTAAGTGCCAAGTTCGCATATTGAAAATCGTGAATCAATATATCGAGCGCTTGCCATTTTGCTTCTGACGCTAACGATGCAATCATGCCTAAATCAGCACCTGCTGAAAAATTCTTAGATGTGCTGCCGATCACGAGGCCTTTGTAATTACCTTGTTCAACAGTCTCTACAGCTGTATTGATCATATCGATTACACCGCGATTAACTGTATTGCCCTTTGTCTTAATCGTTAGACATGTTACGCCATCACCCATGTTCACCAGTACGGCATCGCCATTTTCAGCTATGATTGATTCCTGTTTTGGTTTGATTAACGCTACTGTCGACTGTTTATCAGCACTTTCATAAAAAGCCGTCTTCCCTTTTTCTAAATGTGCAATCACCCATTCCGGGATGGTGTCACCCTCAGCCTTCATGCGTTCAACAACTTTTTTTACGCCGAGTGCTTCCCATATTTCGAAAGGTCCAAGCTCCCAGTTGAAGCCCCATTTCATACCGTTATCTATTTCTGCAACGCTATCCGAGATCGTCGGCAAGCATCTAGCGCTATAGAGAAGATTTGATTTAATAACATCCCATACAAAACGATTTTCATCTGTATCGCCCCATACGAGTGTGTTCAGCTTTTCGGATAGTGTTGCTTTACCTTTTAGCTGTGCTGAAACATCAACCTGTGCCTTTGCAAGCGGCACATAAGCGGAAGTATTTCGATCCCAAACCAATCGTTCCAATCCCTTTTCCGTTTTCTGTTTTTTATAAAAACCGCCACCTGTTTTATCGCCATAGTATTTGAGCGAAGCGAGCTTTTGAACATAATCCGGTACGTGATACGCTGCGTTTTCTTCATCCGATGAAAGATTTTTCGTTACATTTTCTGCAACGTGGAGAAGTATATCCAACCCCACCATATCAATGGTCTTAAAAGTCGCTGACTTAGGTCTGCCAATCATGACACCGCTTAGTAGATCTGCCTTTGGCAAATCGTATCCGTATTTTTCAGTGAGCTGCATCACCGCGATATTAGCCTGTGCACCAATGCGATTGGCAATAAAGTTTGGTGTATCTTTCGCATAAACCACCCCTTTGCCAAGATTTTTCTGTGCATATGCCGCCATAAAAGCGACGATCTCAGGTGATGTTTTAGCCGTTGGTATAACCTCAAAGAGCTTCATATAACGAGGCGGGTTAAAAAAGTGCGTCCCGAGAAACCGCTTTTTAAACGCTTCATCAAACGGTTCTGCAATCTGTTCAATGGAGACACCCGATGTATTGGATGAAATAATGGCTGACGGGTTGACAAACGGCATTATTTTTTGGAACAGCTGCCTTTTGACTTCCAGCGTTTCTAAAACAACTTCTAAAACCCAGTCACACGTTCCAAGACTTTCTAAATCGTCTTCAATATTGCCAACTGTAATCAAGTCGCCAAAGTCCTTGTGATAAATAGCCCGAAACTTTGGATTTAATATGCGTTCTTTACCTGCTGCTGCAAAGCGATTGCGAAAAGCTGGCGCATCTGTCGTCAACCCCTTCGCCACATCATCCGGGCTTAGCGCATTGGGCACGATATCCAGTAAAATGACTGGCGTTCCCGTTCCCGCAATTAACGCTGCAATGCTGGCACCCATGACACCGGCTCCAATGACCGCAACGCGATTCATATTGTATTGCATCTCATTCACTTCCTTTTCGTTCGATTATGATACACTTATCTTTATCGCAAGTTGTGTGCCAAGGTCATCAAATGATTAGTGTCGTTGAAATTTCAATGTTTCACATTTTAAACAAAAGTGTGCCACATTGTGCCATATCGTGCGCGCTGTGTCACACGGCACACTTTTGGCACATTTGTTGCCATGATGATTTGCAGTTTTTTTCCAAAATGAAAAGAAGATTTGGACTTTAGTCCCTTTCATGGTCACAATATCCACGAAAAAGCCTAAAGTTCAAATCTTCTTATTAAAAAAAGCATTTATTAAATTGTTATCGGACACCCGATTTCATTTTTTCGAGTGCTGTTTCACAGGTGTGCAACGCATCCTGACTGACCCTTAACGCCTGTTCTGTGTCCTTCAACTGCCTTGCCATCGTTTGATTCTTCAAATACTTACGACCTATTCTGTAAATAAAAATCGCCACGCCAATGACTAACGCAGTATTAAATAGCTGAAGTAAAAATGTCCACTCAATCGCGACACTCCCTATTCTTAGCATGATTGCCTCCTTATACAATAGAACCGGTAGAACTGTCAGCATCATACACCCTTCGCTTTTTGATCGAGGTCCTATAAACTGACATCTCCATACTCATCATAGCATTTCGTATCATTTAAGTCACTGCATTAACTGCACTGTAAACTTTAAAAATGTATGACATTGTATACAATAACACAGCCTATCGTCAAGGCGCACTTTAAAATTGATTGTATTTTACACTATAACACAATACGCCATGTTGTAACCGGATCAAATAGGTGTACTGCCAACTGATTGAGTTTAAGGTAGAGCGTATCACCCACGCGAATGTCTTCACTCGCCCGTACAATAACCGTTATTTCATTATTGCCGACACTGCCGATAATATTAAGATCTGCACCAAGCATTTCTGTAACAGTGACTGTCATCACAAAATCTGCGTCTAAAGCATTGGTAATTGATAAATCTTCCGGCCTAAAGCCTACGACGACGGCCGTGCCATTTTGCAGCGTGGCCTCATTGGCCAACGCATCTGCAAAGTAGCCTTGCGCGATAATCGCTTCTTTTAAAGATTCATTTGGTGTATTATTGATCGGATCCTGTAAATGAGACAACCATAGCCATTTATCCGACATACGTATGCCCACCTTATCACTCTCTATTCTCACTGTTGTATGCATAAAATTCATTTGCGGTAATCCAATGAAGCCTGCTACAAACATGTTGATGGGATGCTGATAAAGCTCGCGCGGCGTGCCAACCTGTTGTATAACACCATCTTTCATGACGACAATTCGCGTGCCGAGTGTCATTGCCTCAACCTGATCATGCGTTACATAGATCATCGTAGCCTTTAACCGCTGATGCAGTTTGGCGATTTCAGCCCGCATTTGCACCCTGAGTTTTGCATCTAAATTCGATAATGGCTCATCCATTAAAAAGACTTTCGGTTCACGGACAATCGCTCTGCCCATTGCAACGCGCTGACGCTGACCGCCGGAAAGTGCCTTTGGTTTTCTCTTTAAAAGCGGCTTAATTTCTAAAATCTCAGCGGCTTCTAATACTTTCTGCTCAATGGCCTTTTTGCTGTATCCTCGCAATTTTAAGCCGAATGCCATATTATCATAAACAGTCATATGCGGATAAAGCGCATAATTTTGAAAAACCATGGCAATGTCTCGATCCTTTGGTGCCATGCGGTTAACACAGACGCCATCTATCGTTATTTCCCCGTCTGTGGCATCTTCCAGCCCCGCAATCATACGAAGCGTCGTCGACTTGCCGCACCCAGAGGGCCCAACGAATATAATAAATTCGCGATCTTCAACTGCCAGCGAAAAGTCTTGTACGGCAGCAACACCGCCTGGATAAGTTTTATAGATGTTTTTCAACGATAAGGTCGCCATGTCAATCCTCCTTTTTCATCAACGGCATCATAAAAAGCAAACACGCCGCAAAAAAAAGAATGCCGCCGATCATGCTAATGACATCGCGATTCTGATAGCTCGACCACATATAACAGATACTGCACCCAAGGAATAAAAGCCATCCGATGCGCTCGTAAAATTTATCATTTGCCTTCATAGATGAAATACCTCAATTAACTCGTTTATTGTCTTTAAAGTCACTGCCGAAGCATTTGTTTCAATCGCATCAATTGCTTCGGCAAGACTGCTGTATGGTGTCATAAGTCCCGCAAAATACGCCCCTGATGATACGGCAAATTGGTAATCGCTGATACTATCTCCAACAATAATGAGTTCTTCAGGTTTTATATCAAACTGTGTGCAGAATTTACGTGCCATCTCTGGATGAGGTTTTCCCGGTGTTTCGCCGTCATCAGAGCCAAAATAATCGAAAAAGTGAATAGCACCCAATCTGCAAAGCGCCCCAAACATCGATTTTTGTCGATCAGCCGTCGCAATACCAAGGCGGTATCCCTTTTCGTAAAGGTAACGCAATGTTTCCATTACACCCTCGAGCGGTTTGATCGGCACGTTCTCATCAAGGCTCACTTCATCAAGAATACGCATCACACGGTGATGATAACGCCGATCACACCATACGTCTATCGCCTCCGTTTCGGCGATTATTTTCAGCCAGCCTTCAACGAGGACACTTGTCGGAAGATGTTGAATATTGCTCTCCTGTTCAAAACCATCTGTTAAATAACCGGAATACATTTTGATTCGTCGAATACTTTCATCATTTGCAATACCCGTTTCGCGCATTTGATTAAACACAGCACCCATTATGTAATGCCATGTCTCCTCAAACTCTATGAGGGTACCATCTTTATCAAATAAAATCCCTTTAATCATTAATATTGTCAAACTCCTCTAAATAGGTATTATACGTCATGCGGGGCACACTTTCCCTTCTGCTGTAAATGGGATTTACATAGGCGATAACATGACCTGAGCCATCAATGATTCCAAATCTCATCCAGAAATCCTGTGTCGCATTAACGCTAACCGTCATTTGATATACTCTGTCTTTTACAAGTGTCGCCTGCTCTGATACAGCACCATTGACAATAAACTGGCACTTGGCATCACGCAGCAATTCTACTGCGTCAATCCCCTCATAAACATCCGGCCAGTCAATGGTCACTGTATATTGAATCGTTTTATTTGCTTCTATTTTAAGCCATTGACCAGGCAATATTTCTCCCGCATTAATCATCACATTCAGCTTTACAAACCGCGATACAATCATACGACCCAGTGACGCATTTGACAAAAGGGCATCCGCCTCTAATGACTCACTGTAGACATAAGTAGCCGGATCACCATAAATGCTCGGCAAGACAGCACTTTCATAGTATTCACCTCGACAGTTATGACTATCACTGCCGCCAACGCCAAAAATTCTGACACCTTTTTGCCATAGAAAATCTAAGAACCGTATCGCACGGTCATTTGCCTGTGCCGCTGTCGGATAAGTTGGATCGCAGATCACTTCTATGGCATCAATTAACTGCATATCCAACGAACTGTCTTGACAATGCCACGGTTCCATAAACATGTGATTAAGTGTTATAAAAGCATTCGGCTGATACTGCCTCAGTATCCTGTTCGCCTCTAAGGCATCAATTGATTGAAGTGTATTGAGATAATGGATGCTCGTTTCCGAAATAACGGCATCTCGTGGGATACCATGAATATTGAAATGTCCTTTTGGCAGTGTCAATTCAAAGGATGGCAGTACGACTGCACCAAAAGGACATGCGTTTAAGTCAATGGCATTGTGTTCCGTCAGCGCTATAAAGTCAAGTCTTTGTGCCGCTATAACCTCTGACGCTTCTGCATAATTCATATGACCGTCTGAAAAGAACGTATGGCTGTGAAAATCGCCTTTGAATAATTTCATCCCAGCAGTTTGCACCGCTACTAATTGGTCTTCCGCCGATTGATGCTCAATTATAGCCTCCTGCTCTTTTGTCAGTCTTTCCACTCGTTGAACATCATGCTCCGTCAGGATAAAACCCGCTGGCAGTTCACCTGCAAAACGGCTGCAATCTTCCAGCGACAAGTCGCTTTCATATGACAATACACCAGTTGATAGACCCGTTTGCCGTATGCCGGTCATCACGAGTCTGTAAAATCCGCCAGTTAGTGTCGAACGTTTGCCATTAAGGCTCCAAAAAGAACTGCCAAGGATTAAACAGGTTGGCATGGATGTCATGACATTCCAAATACCGCCTAAATAATCACCGTTTGGCGCGTAAAGATAAAGGTAAAGCGGGACAGTGATCGTCGTATCCAATTTAAGAATCACGCTATTGAGCACATCGCCGGTTTTTCCGATTTTCAAGTCCAATTCTTCATAGTCATCTGTTAATTTGATCGTTGCCATTTGCTTCTCCCAGTTGTGATTAATTAATTTTGTCCAACTCTCGCTGTGCCTTTGCCTGTGCTTCATCAAGCGCTTCCTTTGCCGATATGTTTTCAATCTCAACTTTGTCGACAGCATCACTGAGTGCACTGAGGATCGCACCACCTGTTGGGTCGATAAATTCCGGTACAGCGTATTGATCAATTTGTTTTAAAGCTGCATCCGCATCTGGATTCGATTCAAGATAAGTCTGATATTCCGGTAGCGAAAGTACCGATTTTCTGACGGCAACATATCCCGTCGCCATGGAAAAATCTGCGGTGTTCTGCGTGTTTATTGCGAAGGAAACAAAATCAGCGGCTCCCTTTTTCTGCGCTTCTGTCAAATTATCACCTTTTGGTATAAAGTACATTAAGCTTGAAAAGAACGGTGCAGGATCATTGTCACCCCAGCCCGGCTGATGTGTAACGGCAAATGTATTGGTATAGCCCTCTTCATTTGCCTTTTTAACAGCATCGAGAGCAATCGTATAATCACCTGGTGAGCCTGTATAGCCTACAGCTTTGCCGTATACCCAATCGTCCATCGTCTTGTACCAGTATTCCCAGCCCTGTCCGCCTGAGTGAATAGCCATGCATTGATCATCGTGCAGCCATATCCGAACTTGTTCTAAGACGTCTACCCATGCTTCACTGTTGATGGTCACCGTTTTACCATCCTCTGAAATAAACGCAGCGCCGTTGCTGGAGGCCATGTCAATAATATTGCCGGAACCCCACATCGGTTCCCATGCGTATTCAATAGAGTCCACCCCTGTATCAATGCCCTTCACGCTGTCATGCATGCCTGCAACGCTATTCCAGTTTTCAAGTACACTTGTATCAAGCGCTGCTGCCTCTAAAACAGCTTTATTGTAATATAATACTTGTGACGTTCCATAAGCCGGTGCAAATACCAGCTTGCCATCCTTCGTCGCCGCTGTCAGGAAGCCGCCAACGAGATCTGACTTATAGAAGTTCGACGGCATGTAGTCTTCAAAACTTTCAACAAGTCCTTTTTGATAAAACATTTCCTGTGAACCGCCGACAACCAATGCCGGAACATTTTTCGCTGCGTAAGCCGCCTGGAGTTTTTCATCAATTTCTGAATAACTGCCGACGACAACCGGCTCAATAACATATTGTGACTGTGAGGCATTGTAATCGTCAATAATCGCCTGTAATCCGTCGCCCAGACTGCCGCCGAGTGCATGCCAAAACTCAATTTCTACCGGTCCATCTGATTCGTTATCATCTCCAGACGACTGCGTCATAGACGGCGCCTCAGCTTTATTCACATTATCTGAAGCCGTTGCCGAATTTTGACTGCACCCTGCCAGTGCAGCGAGCATGATTAACATTAAACATAATAAGATCATCAATTTTTTCATTTCATTTACGCTCCCTTTTTTAATCGCATCCAATGCTTTGCAATTTGAATCACATTTTATTCAGCTGTTTTCACTTTTTGTTTCACTTTGCTCGATTCCTATTCATTTATTTTAAACCACTCTCCTGCATGATCCCGGTTACAAACCACTTTTGCCCCAAGATAAAGAGCACAATAACCGGCAGAATAGTCAGAGTGCTGGCCAGCATGACCTCAGACCAATTCATACCATAAGCGCCATCTTGGATAAAAAATTGTCGCAGCCCTTGGGATACCAAATACTTTTCCTGATCTTTCAGCATAATACTCGGCCACATATAATTATTGTACTGCTGCACAAATGTTAGAATAAACACCGTGTAAAATGCGGATTTGTTCATGGGAAATACGACATAGCGCAGTGTTTCCCAATGACTGGCGCCATCAATGCGTGCCGCTTCAATATAGGAACGACTCGTCTTCATGAAGGACTGCCTTAAGTAAAAGACGGCAAATATGTTTGCCAGATAGGTGAACATCAATCCAGCTAATGTATCCAGAAGCCCCAGTCGGCTTAAGATCACATAGGAAGGCACATAAGTTACCGCACCCGGCAGCATGTAAATCGCTAATACCACCGCAAATATCCGGTTTGTCCACCGTCCAGGCATAAAAACGATGACGTAGGTGAACAGCATGGTCACAAAGAGCATGACAACCGTACCAACGATGCCCACGTAAAAGCTATTTAATATATATTTGCCGAAATGAATTTCTTGGACACTGGCCCATACGCCAATGACGTCAAAATGCTCGGGCAGTATTTTATATGGTGTCTGCCAAATCTCATTATTGGTTTTAAAAATGCCCATAATCATCCAAAAGAACGGAAAAGCAAATAAAATAGATGAGATCATGAGAACGAGATGTCTTAAACTGCTGCCAACGTATTTTTTTATTGTCTCTTCTTTCATAAGTATCTCCCCCTAATCGTAATGGACAAATCTGCTGCTCACATAGGTACTAATCAATGACAGCACGAGAATCAGCAGTAGAATGACCATTGCAACGGCGTTAGCAGGCCCCATTTGGAAATTTTGAAAAGCCTTCTCATAATAGAGGTACAAGAGTGTCGTCGTACTACCGCCAGGGCCCCCTTGTGTCATCATTTGAATTTGATCGTAAACTTGAATAGTCGATATCAAATTGACGATAAAGAGAAAAAAGGTCGTTGGTGAAATCAACGGCAGTGTAATGTGGAAAAACTGTGACCAATAGCCCGCGCCGTCAATGCGCGCTGCTTCATAAGTACTCTGTGGTACGCGTTCCACCGCTCCGAGATAAAAGAGCATTGTCCATCCAATCGATTTCCAGATCGTAAAGATGATAATGGCGAGCATCGCCGACTCACTGCTGTGCAGCCATTTTAAAGGTGCAATCCCCATTAGTCCCAACAAATAATTTGCAAAGCCCTTATCCGGTTCGTAAATCCACGACCATACCAGCGATACTGCGACTGTAGGCGTGATCCACGGTGAAAAGATAATTAATTGATAAACCCTGCTTCCCGAAAATTTTTTTTGAAAAATCAACGCAAAAGCCAGCCCCAAGATAATGGTGCCGACGATTGTCGTCACCGAGAAGTAAAAGGTGTTGATTAGCGCTTCAATAAAATCGGGATCTGTCAGCATATAAACATAATTTTCTATGCCTACAAAGTTAAAGGTCGGCGAAATATAATCCCAATCCGTCAGACTAATAAAAAAGGCACTGGCAAGCGGGATTATCCAAAAGAGCAACAGCGGAATCATAAAGGGCAGCATGAATACCCATTTAACTTTCATATCGTTTTTCATGTCATTTCTCCATTGAGGCAATTGCCTTCATTAACAACTTACTGCATATTTACTTTGTTTTTTTCGATTACACATGCACCTGTCCGACAATCTTGATGACGTCAATTTTTGTACCAGATGCCTTTTCACATTTTATAATCAGCGATCACTTTCAACCTGAGAATATCACTAAAAAGCGTAAAAAAAAGTAAAAACCATGTTAAGCAATGTTAAAACACCGCCTTAATTTTGGTTTTTACAGGTGATTTTCTCGTTTTATTTTGATTCCCAAATTTTATGCCTTGTAGTAAATGACATTTTTTCGCTTTAAAACCGTTTCTTGTTCATCATTGAGCACGGCATTGGTGACGAGGTAGTCTATTTGTTCCCACTTAAAAGTAAGATAAGGTCGAATCTTATCAAACTTTGACTGATCAGCCAATAAAATTGTCCTTTGTGATTGCTTTAGTACACGCGTAATGACTTGATGTGATACTTCATCATTATTGCTCCCGCCAAACGTCAGATCAATGCCATCACAGGATGCAAATGCCGTATTGAAATAGAAGGTTTCAACTGTTTGATTGAATACGGAGCCATAGGTCGTATGAATATCGCTATCGACATTGCCGCCGACAAAAATAAAACGGTGCCCATAGGTTTTGAACATCTCATCATACCCTTCCAGCACATATTTCATCAAAAGGGCAATTGATGGCGTCACGACAGTGAGATTGTTGCGCCTGCTCAGATAGTGCATTAGACAGGCCACTGTCGAACCGCTGTCTAAATAAATACAGTCGCCGTCTAAAATGAGATCCAGTGCTCTAAAGGCAATGCGTTTTTTCTCGTCAATATGCTCGGCGATCTGTTGCTGATAGTGGTATTTCGATGCCATCGCCTGTTGCTCTCGCCGTTTTAAACCGCCGTGGATTCTTTCATAGCCATGTTCTTTTTCAATGGTGTCGAGATCTGCCCGAATCGTTTCCTTTGTCACTTTGAATAAATCGGCTAGCTCACCGACGTAAACAATTGCTTCTACTTCTAAAATTCGAATAATTTCCCAATGTCTTTGTTTTACTTTTTTACTCACACAAATGCTCCAATTTGTTTTAACACTACTCAATACAGCTCTAAATACATTATGACATCTGCGCAATAATATATTGCCGTCCCATCAGACTTTTAACGCCTTTTTTACAGTGTGTTAACACAAAAGACGCCCTCCTTTGCTGTCCCGCTTCGCTCACAGAAAACTGTTGGAGCATTGCCTCTGTTTGTATCAGAGGAGCGCTAAGCATAGATGAAGGCGTCTTTATTATTGTAGAGACATTGATGAGCATCCATTGACGATCAGCAACTTGAATCAACGCTTATAAGAAAACCGTTAATAAATCATTTGTCTGTAATAACGTCGGATTTCCATCGGATGGCAATTGAATTTTTCAATATACGCATCAATGCGTCGTGTCACCATCTGCAATACAAGGTGTGAAATACTACCGCGATATCTGGGACTAATCCCTTCCAAGGCATAATTTTTCGAATCAATTATCGTATAGTTGTTACAAATCCGTGGTAAAAATGCAGCGACGCGCTCACTGAGCATACGCTGTGAATCCTCTCCGACAAATACCGTTACAGGTGTATCGCGCTCAATGATTTCAAACATGCCATGAAAAAATTCAGCTGACTGGATGGATTTTGTCGGAATCCAGTGCTGTTCTTCCCAGTAACACATTGCGTAGGAATACGTTGCCCCCCATTGATTACCTGTCCCGACGAAATAATGCATGCTGTCATCTTTATGCGCCTGTGCAAAAGCCTTTCCGAATGCATCTGCTTCTTTTTCAACCGCTACCAATGCTTTGGCTAAATATTGATCCATTTCGGCATAATAGGTTTCATAATCAGGAAATTCACCCGCCTTAGCCATAAATCGATCCGCGAGCATGAAAAACTTTAATTGTTCATTAGCAGGGTACGCAACTTCATAATCGACCAACTTTGCCAATGCTGAGGATTCGACATCTACAAATCCAATGACGATCGCCCCGTCAGCCTGTGCTTTTTTTACACCCTCGACTACTTCGGCTGTGCTTCCCGTTACAGAAGAGATGACGACAATCGTTTTAGGGCCAATTCTTTTATTTCCCGTCAAGCAGTACTCTGCAGCATTTTCTGCAAATACTTCCATAGATGTTTTTTCTTTCATATGCACGACGGCCTGCAGGCACGATGCATAAGTACCGCCAATGCCGAGCCAACAGAGATTGTTATAGCCCTGTTCGCACAAGCTGTCAACGATCGCATTAATTTCAGAACGAAGTGCTAAAGCACCATTAATACTATCTAACTGTTTCTTTTCATCAAATTTCAACATGTCAATCTCCAAGTGTTTTTATACCTCTCTTTTCTTTCTCATACCAATCACTGATTCATAAATCGGTTTAGGAAAGCCTTTGTTCTTTCACTTTGAGGGTGATTAAAAATCACATCTGGTGTACCCTCTTCTTCGATAATCCCTTTGTCCATAAAGACGACACGCGTAGAAACGTCTCTGGCAAAGGCCATTTCATGCGTAACAACAACCATTGTCAATCCCTCGTTTGCCAATTGCTTGATAACTTCCAGCACTTCTCCGACCATTTCAGGGTCAAGTGCACTGGTTGGTTCATCAAACAACAGCAGATCGGGTTCCATCGCTAAAGCTCTGGCAATGGCAACACGTTGTTTCTGTCCGCCAGAGAGTTGATGCGGCCTGGCATTCAAATAAGCACCCATACCAACTTTTTTTAAAAATTTCAGTGCCAAGGCCTTCGCTTCCGCTTCATGCTTTTTGTTCACTTTTTGGACGCCAATCATGCAGTTCTTTAACACTTTCATATTGGCAAACAAGTTGAACGACTGGAAGACCATGCCGACATTTGAACGGTATGCAACGACGTCCCTCGGTGTATTCTTTACGGGTTCGCCATGATAGAGCACGTTGCCGCTCGACGGTGTTTCCAGCATATTGATGCATCTTAGCAGCGTTGATTTACCGGAGCCGGACGCACCGATAATGCTGATAACTTCGCCTTTTCTTACGCTAAAATCAATGTCTTTCAGCACTTCGTTTTTGCCAAATGACTTACCTAGATGCTCGACGCTTAATATGGTTTCATCATATTTCATCATATTTTGTTCCATCCTAAACCGCTCCTATTTCATCTTCTGCAATCAGCTCGTAATCGCTCTCACCATCAAGTTTTTTCTCCAGCAGTATCAATAGCCTTGAACTGATAAACGTTAAAATGAGATAAATCATTGAGATGATAAAGAAGACTTCAAAATATCGAAAATAGGTGCCGCAAGCGGTTCGTCCCATAAAGTACAGTTCAGTCACAGATATGACATTTAAAACAGAAGTATCTTTGATCGCCGAGACGAAGCCATTGCCAATCTGCGGTATTAAATTTCTAAAAGCTTGAGGCAGTATAACATAGAGCATGGTCTGCACATGCGTCATCCCCATCGCCTTGGCGCCTTCTGTTTGCCCCGGGTCAATAGAGACAATCCCCCCTCGAACAGATTCTGCCATGTAAGCCCCCGTGTTAAGGCTCAATATCAAAACACCGGCATAGATAGGGATTATATTCCATCCAAAGACCTGCATACTGCCATAATAAATTACCATTGCCTGTACCATCATCGGCGTGCCTCGAAAAATCTCCACATAAATACTTACCATCAATTTTGTAAGTCTTATGACGCCTTTGAGCATGAGGCTGCTACCGCTTTCAATCGGCGTACTTTGAATAATGCCCACTAAAAAGCCAATGACACATCCAAAAATAGTTCCCAGCGCAGCGATGAAAAGTGTTGACCACATGCCTTTGATGAACATGTCGCCATATTCCGAAAAAATCAGTGATACCCATCCGAAAAAGGTCTCAGGTATACCATTCATTTAATTTCTCCTATTGTTGATGCCATTTACTCTGCCATCGGTTGTAATTCTGTTATTTTCGCCATTAACTTAGATCGCTCTTCACTGCTAATACCTGCAAGGACTTCATTGATGGTGGCTTGTAATTCAGAATCGCCTTTTCGAAGCGCCACCGCATTTGAAGCCTCACCTTCACTGTAATCAAATCCCTTGCCTTTTTCGAAAGAGACAATCTTAAGATCAGGGTTTGCCAGCACTGCCGAATATGCTTCTGTTTCACCTAAAACGGTAGCATCAATTTTACCAGAGCGAACTGCAACGAGAATTTCAGAATTACCGCCTAAGCCCGGCTGCTCATCAACCTCTGGAATTTGAGGAATGAGATCCATCCAGACTGAATTAAGCTGACTCGTCACTTTGGCGCCTTTAAAATCTTCTAAAGAGGTGGCATCGACATATGGACTGTCTTCTTTAACAATCATAACCATATCGCCGCTCCAGTAATAATCTGAAAAATCAACGCTTTTCAATCGATCTTCTGTTACACCCATACCGGCGATAATTGCATCTATTTTGTTAGCATTGAGTGCTAGAATCAACCCGTCCCAATCAATCTTGTAGACTTCTAATGTCCAGTCATTGGCTTCACAAATGCGTTTTGCCATTTCAACATCGTAGCCGTAAGCATAATCCGACGAATCCATAATGGGAACAGCACCATTAGAATCATCTTTTTGTGTCCAGTTGAAAGGTGCATAACTGCATTCCATTCCCACTCTGAAAACTGTTTTTTCAGGTTCGCTTGACACCGGATCACCGCTTTCGGATTTTTGGGCACAGCCCGTAAAAATACTTGCAATCATTAAAATTGCTATCCACAACGCTAATATTCTCTTTTTCATAATTAATTCTCCTTTGTCTTTAATAGCACTCTTAACCAATAAGTGCATTAAATCTTCTCTTGATAAGAGAGGATCCCCCAAATCGTATGCTTTTCATAGACCTACGATTTTAATTGTTTTTAATATACTATAGCCCCTTATCAAAGTCAATAAAAAAACATAACGTTATATAACATTATGTTCATTTTAGGTATATGAAATTGCGGTCATCATAACCTGTCAGAGATATTTTTCATCTTCGAAATAGTGCTTCAATAACACCTCTGGCCATCATGCCGTATAAACATGCACACCACCGCTAGCTGCTTATTCTATATTATTCGTTGTTACTTTGTTGCTATTTGCTCTTATCAATATAATAGTCCGTCAAAGCATACCGATAGCAGTCGCATACCGTGTATTCCGTCGCCAAATGCACTAAATTGTCATGTTGATCATAAATTTTAGCATGTATACAGAAAAGCGGCTCGCCAAAATCTACTTCAAGAAGTTCTGCGCGTTTAAGATCCGCTTTAACAACATCCAAATAGGTGTTTTTTGTCGCATTGATTGTGATACCGTATTCTTTCTCCAGCAGTTCATACAGCGACCCGCCCAGATTTTCCTCCAGGAGAAAACTGAACTGGTCATAATCAAAATAGATTTGTTCCAGCATCACGGGAATATCGTCCGCCTTTCTAAGGCGATTGATCTCTACCATTTTCTTGCCGATAGGCATATCGAACGCTTCTGCTGTCGTGGGATTGAGCTCGACAATCTGCTTCACCAGAACGACGGCGGACGGCGTCATATTATTCAATTTGCAGGCCTCGCTAAAACTCACGAGATGTTCTATTTTTCGTTGAATTTTCTTGCGTCTTACAAACGTGCCCTTCCCTTGTTTCTTTATTAGATAACCCTCATCACAAAGCGCTTCGATCGCTTTGCGTACCGTTATCCGACTGACGCCAAAAATCTTGCTGAGTTCAATCTCTGTTGGAATTTTTTGTCCCTGCTTGTATGTTTTATTGACGATTTCAATTTTGATCGTCTCTTTAAGTTGTTGATACAGCGGTGTCGTACTGTCGAATTCAAGTTTCATCCCGATCTCCTATTTTTCTGTCTACCACATTATTTTATCAAATTTTCAAGGCACTTTGAACGGTATTTCGTTAAACGGTTTCGCACATCTTTTTGAAAATAGCTTTGCCGCGACCGCCACGAAAAATACCGCGTCCCAGCAGTGCCGTCTTGATTAAATTATCCAAAATCATACAAAGCCACACTTTTTGTAAAGACGCGCCCGGCATATTCACAATGACCCATACAGGGATTATCCGCACGCCCCACATACAGCACGTTTCAATGAAAAATGGAATCTTTGTCTTACCCAACCCATTGTACACACCTTCCAAAACAATTGCGGCCGCAAAAAAGGGTTCTGAAAAGGCAATCATCTTTAAAACCGTCGCCCCAAGTGCAATTACGGCCTCGTCACTTGTGAAACAGCGCATAACGGCTTCAGCGCCAAAGAATAATATTAAACTGGAACCTATCATAATGCCGACGACAACGGCAAGCGTCATTTTTACGATCCGCATAAAGGTCTCCGCGTCTCTTTTGCCAAGCGTATAACCTACCATTGTGGATGTCGCCGTCTGCATACCGTACCCGGGAATATAAAATGCCATTTCAGCAACGGTTGCGATGGTGTGTGCTGCAAAGATAACCGCCCCCATACTGCTTACCAACCCTGCAAACACAACATAGCCTAAGCTTGTAATCGTCTTATTCAGTGCAATTGGCAATCCGAGTTTTATTGATTGGCGCATCATGCCGGCATTATAAGCAATGTGCTTGAAAGACATCCTCGATAACGAACGCCTGAAAAATGCAACTGTCATGAGTATGCCGCCTAAGGTAAGTGAGATCGCCGTTCCGATTGCAGCGCCAGTGGTTCCCATATCAGCACCCCAAATACGGTACACTGTTCCAAATACACTGATTTCACGTGTACCGTAAATCATAAAAAAGTTCAAAATGATGTTCAGCACATTAACCATGAGATTAATTTTCAAAGGCGTTTTCGTATCACCCGTCGCTCTGATCACATTGGCAAAGACAATAATAGCCGCGCGAAATATCATGGGCATGCAAATGATCTTGAAATACATTGCTGCATCTTTCTGAATCACCTTATCGGCGCCCATCCATGCGGGAACGTAGCCGCTCAGCGTTATCGCGAGAACACCTTCCACAACGCCGAGTACAATAACGACGAAAACGGCTTGATGCGCAACGGCTTGTGCTTTTTTCGCATCATTCTCTCCGACTGCTTTCGCCATCATCGCCAAGAGCGCAATGCCCATTGCAAACATCGGACTGATTATCAACCATGTCAGCGAAGTGCTCAAGCCGACTGCCGCAGAAGCATTAGCCCCAATTTGGCCAACCATTCCCGTATCGATGTACTGGACGATCGTTTCTAGGAATTGTTCCATCACTGTCGGCCAAGCCAAAGCAAACATTAAAGCAAATAAGCTGCGGCGATCATTTTTTTGAAGGTATTCATTAACTGGTTTCACCAGGCGCCTCGATATTGAATCGTAACAGCGCTGTTTTCTGCCCCCATCTGCATGCAATCCCTCAGATTCTTGCCTTCCATAAGTGCAATGAGAAAACCCGCAATAAAACTATCGCCTGCGCCCATGGTATCGACAACGGGACAGTCGACGACACCCATTTTAATAAAATCATTGCCGTCATAGGCGATACTGCCATTGCTCCCCAATGTCACCACAACGACTTTGGGCCCCTTTTGCCATGCATCATGCATAAAATCTCTAAGTGATGCACCGTCGTGTTCGCCTGCAAAAAAGGCATAATCTACATTTGGCAGGGCATTCATGACGATTTCATGTGCCCACTGATCTGAAAAGTCAAACGCAATAGGAATGTCAATCGCCTTGAAGCGCGGAAGATCCTGCTCAATCATCCCCCATATGCCCGTCACCATGATATCGTAGTCCTTTGCATAGGCAATATCTTCATCTGATATGCGGAAATCCGCTAGAACGCCTTCCGTATAGGTTCCAAACTGTCGATCACCTTGTTTTAAAAAAACTTCAGTTGTCGCCGTACTGCCTTCGAGTATTTTAATTCGTTCTGTTCGAACACCCTTTGCCCTTAATGATTCAATTAAGCGGATTCCTCGATCATCTGTTCCTACTGCACCGATGTAAGAGGCTTCACCGCCAAGCCTGACAGCATAAACAGAGACGTTGACAGGGTTCCCACCCGGATATTCCATATGGGATTGAACATAGACATCCATACAGTTATCACCAATTGCTAGCATTTTTATTTTTTTCACGTTTCTTACCTTCCTGACTTCAGATGCTTTTATTATACAATACTGAATTTCGCCTTCTGCGTCAATGACATTATGTTATATAACGTTATGTATTTGAATATTCCTCTCTGCATACACCTGTTTTTCGCCTGCGGCTTTTCACCTTCTGCCAACATTTAAATGACAAAACTTTTTTGACATTCAATTGCCATACACCATTGTAAAATCAAATTTAACGCAATAAAAATCCATAGGGATTTTCCGCTGTCAAAAATGAATCATCAAAAAACAATTTTAACAACAAGAAAATCACTATGGACTACTTTGTTCGTATCATACAGTAGCCTTTGTATGTGCTAACCATGGAAATCGAGAATATAAGACCGACCATAAACAGCCACACATACGGTGCACCAACATCGTAAACAAATCCGCACAGCATTAGGCCGCAGGCAATTCCAAACATTTTGATACTGTTCATCAACGGCATACTCAGCTTCGCATTGATCTGCGGCATTTCACGCGCCATTGAAATTTCAAAGACCAAATCATAAATATTGGCAAAAAAATAGTACAGGACAAAACCGATATGCACCGCACCCCGTCCACCTGTAATGGCCATCCCTGCCGAGACAATCATAAAAAAGCTGATACCGCGTGAATCAACAGCCATCTCAGATAAGAAATGTTTAAAGACATAACGTCCTAAATCACCAGACAGAATCATAATAAAGTAAAAGATTGCCAAGTGCATTTCCAAATGTCCCACTTGTATCAGATGGCGCTGCCACGCAAAGAAAAAAATGCCTTTTGCGATATATGTAAGAAAACAAGTTGCTGCGAAGTATTTAAAAACAAGATTGCTGAAAATTTCATTAACCAACATCTTTAAATGCCCACTTAACTGAGTATAGCGCGCACGCCCGTAATTCTCAGGAATAAATAAGACGGGGGCAAAACCAAGCAGCATTAAGATGCCTGAAACCATAAATGTATATGCACCGTCGTGTGCAAGTAGGTACACACCGCCCAAACTGCCAAGCAGCAATGCTGCATATCGTATATAACTATTCTCATGAATGCCCACAGGGCGATTGCCGCCATACAAATCATCCAATGCTGCATTCGTCCAGGCTCTAAAAGCATCATAGAGCAGCGACATGCCAATGCCTAACGAAAACATGCACAGTATCAGTCTCGGCATCGCCGTAAACTGTGAAATACCAATAAAAGCAGAAGCCGTAAATAAGATGCCAATTAAAATCGCTTTGCGCCTGCCTATCAGTTCGGCTATATGGGAAAAAAACAGTTCCGACATCCCAATCATCAAGAAGGGAATCATGAGCAAAAATCCACTTTGACGATACGAAAGCGCTTTGTGGTCAAAGTATTGTGTAAAATTGCCGCCGACTAAGCAAATGGCGATACCATAGACCAACGACATATAATAAAACGTCCAAATGACTGCAAATGCCTTGGACGCCTTCGAATTTTTTCTTCTATTTTTTCGAGTATTCAATAATTTCATATAAAAAATGCATCACGCCTTCCGTCTCTACATTGCTGCTTCATTTTTTTGCGCTCGTCCGCAAAGGCACTATTTTAAAAGAAGTAATACAAATTGGTTATAAGACATCGTGGCTCAAATATTTTAAATAGTCGGATGATAGGAGGTTGTGGTATGATAAAATACTGTAGTGACCTGTCGCTTTGATGGAATGTCATTAGCGTTCATTCGATTATTCAATTCTATTACGAATCCACAGGCGAATGAGTCTTATAACCAATATGTATAAACAATGCTGTTATCAGCAAACAGCGTAAATTTCCAATGAAGCCCAGCCTTCATCTTCGTCCATCGGTGTTATGATGTTGTCGTCACCTTTTGGCCAAAGCGGGTTCAATGGAAATGTCAGCGTTAAAAACAGCATGCTAAAAATGATTAACTTGCGCATTTTATCACCACCTTTCACATCAATTATAACGATATGGTAATATGATATATATAGACATATATGTCTATATACTTTGCAGTCAACCATGCTCTCTAACAGCACTTAGAAACTCAAACGCGACTATATCACTGATGTAACCGGATCTAATTGGAGTATTTTATGGACAATTTTTTTGGCAATATCCTTAAGATCATCAGAGAACGCAACAATGTGACACAAAATGAACTTTGCCATGATCTCTGTACGATCAGACAGTTATCGAGAATTGAAAACAACGTGAGTTCTCCTTCGCTCTTTCTACTACAGCATTTCTCCGAACGGCTGGGAACGGATTTGCTGCTCTACGTTCCTTATGCAACAGAAGCCAAAGGCTTTGAAATTAAAAATATTTTGGAACGTGCACAGCATGACTATGAGATGAGAGAATTTCATAAAGTGCAATCAGAGTTGACAGCACTTACAAAAATTCAGTATAACAGTCCAAATCTCGCACTTCAAGTACACTGGCTATTTTTAAGTTCTAAAATGCACTTGAATATCCGCGATGTATGCATTGACGATTTCCTGAACTTATTGGCGCGCTTTCACGATTTTAATGCACTCGATGAGTTGATTAAAGAGAATTTGACCACTATTGAGTACAATATTATCGCTTCCATCATTTTTATTCTTCTAAATAATGCTGACTACGACCGTGCCGAACGTCATTTAAACGATATGATCGGCGCACTTGAAAAGCGAAACAACATCAACGAACGCGCATTGCTGCTTAAATCGCTTTATAACCTCTCGCGCCTCCATTTTTTAAAGGCGCGTTACGATGTATCAATGACGCTTTCAAAGCGTGGCATCGAGTATTGTTACACCTATAATCATCTTGAGTATTTGGATATGCTGAAAAATATTTACGGCCGTTCGCTTTACAAACGCGGCTATTGCATCCGCGGTCAATCCGAGCTTCTCCAGTATATTCAGCTCAGCATGCTCAGAAACAGTAATCATAAACTCGATTCTGTTTACCACGAACTCATCCATACATATAAACTTGATTCTTTTTCCATTTTAGATTTATTAAAAACAGCCGATGTGCGTTTTTTATAGTGTCCCCAGTCCTATGAGCACAGGCACTTAGATCAAATATTCTGTATTATGAAACAAAAATGCAGTCTTGCAGCCATCCTTTTCTTTAACCATAAGGAGTATCTGCGAGACTGCATTTTTATATTTATCTGCATTTAATAGAGCACAATATTTTTAGCTGCACCATCAATCCTAAAATTAAGGACTAAAATTTATTCCAGTACTGTTAAGTGCTTCATAGAGACATCGAGAATCGGCGCAGAATGTGTCAGGGCGCCGCTTGAAATATAATTGACGCCAACTGTCCTGAGTTCTGCAATACGCGCTTTAGTAACGTTGCCTGAGCATTCGGTTTCAGCGCGCCCATTAATAAATGCTACCGCCTCTCTCATCTGTTCTATGGTCATATTGTCCAGCATAATAATATCAGCACCTGCCGCTACTGCTTCACGCACCATTTCAATTGTTTCTGTTTCAACTTCTATTTTCCGTACAAATGGCGCATAATTCCTTGCAAGCTCAATTGCTGCCCTGACGCCTCCAGCCGCTGCGATATGATTATCTTTCAGCAACACGCCGTCCGAAAGATTGTAACGGTGGTTGAGTCCACCTCCAACGCGAACGGCATATTTCTCAAAAATACGCATATTTGGCGTCGTTTTACGGGTATCGAGCAATTTAATCTCTGTCCCTTCCAGTAGTTTTATCATTTCTCGCGTCAGTGTCGCAATCCCGCTCATACGCTGTAAGTAATTAAGTGCTGTACGTTCTCCAGAGAGTAGTGCTCGAACATCGGCTTCTACCGTTGCCAGTTTATGCCCCGACGAAACAGTATCCCCATCCTTTACATAAGAGGTTATTACTGCCGTAGAATCCAAAAGCTCAAAAACTCTCTGGAAAACATCCAACCCTGCAATGACCCCATTGCCTTTGCACATTAACTGAACGTTGCCACGTACGCCTTTGGCAATCACAGCATTTGTCGTAACATCTTCACTGGTGATATCCTCACGGAGTGCGCGCATCAGCTGTTCATCCACATTTAATCTGTCTGTTACCATGCTTTCTATTCCTTTCTATTGCACTGAGAACCAATGCTCTGTTCGCTTCAGCCATGTGTTCAGCATCCTCATACTGAGCAAAATCAATCTTCGCCAGCCACTTTTCTTTCCAAATTTCCGATAAAATTGATTGCTGTGTCTTCACTTGTCGATGATCTAAGTGCCCGGAAACAATAGCTTCTGCCGCTTCACGCGCAAACACGATACTCTCCAACAGTGAATTGCTCGCGAGTCTATTGGCACCATGTACACCATTGCAAGCTGTTTCACCGACAGCATAGAGATGCGGCATTGATGTTCGGCTCTTTAAGTCAACGGCGATACCGCCCATAAAGTAGTGCTGTGCAGGGGTTACAGGGATACAGTCTTTTGTTATGTCAATACCGATTTCCATGCAGTGCTCATAAATGCCCGGAAATCGACCCATAATACGTTCACGGCCCAAATGTGCGGTGGAAAGCCATACATGCTTGCTTCCTTCCAGTGCCATTTGTTCTTTAATTTTTTCTGTCAGTATATCTCGGGGCAGCAGTTCACTGACAAATCGCTCTTTCTTTTCATTGAGAAGGTGGGCGCCCTCTCCCCTAAGCGATTCTGATATCAGAAAACGCCGTCCAGGTTTATCCTCGTAAAGCGCCGTCGGGTGAAACTGAATATAGTGAAGATTTTGAAGGGCAATGCCATGTTTAACCGCCACGGCAATCCCATCGCCGGTTAAGTGTGCATAATTGGTTGAATCGCTGTACAATCCGCCTATCCCCCCTGTTGCCAGAACGGTTTCACCGGCGCCTATGATTGAGCATGCACCGTTTTCGCGGCGAATGACAACGCCGTTGCATCCTCTGTCATCCACAAGCAAATCGACCATAGCAGTATGACTCATCACTTGAATATTCGGTCTCATCATGACTTGACGCAGCAGCTTGCTCGTTATCTCCGCACCCGTCATATCCTTGTGATGCAGTATGCGCGCATTGGTGTGAGCGCCTTCCTTTGTATAGTGAAGGGCGCCATCTTCACGGTCAAAGATCACGCCATAACGCATTAAATCCGTAATCACCTCAGGTGATTTTTCGATCATCATTTTCACGGATTGCCGATTGTTTTCATAATGGCCCGCTTTAAGCGTATCCTCAAAAAAGCTATCGAAATCGCCTTTCTCTGACAAGACACATATGCCGCCTTGCGCCAAGTATGAATCGCTCATTTCAGGCGCATCTTTTGTCAAAATGACGACCTTTATTGTATCCGGCAAATTAAGGGCGCAATAGAGTCCGGCTACACCTGTGCCCACGATAACCACATCTGCTCTTTCATACATGTTCATTCCCCCTATTTAGCCAGCAACAGCATCTGATCCAAAGCATGCCCCGCACGCTCACTGAGCGCTTTGTCCAGTTCAACAGCCTGATCCATTTGCTCTAGCTGTTTTAACACTTTTTGAGGCGTTATGCGCTTCATATTATGGCATACCTGGCCGCCATCGACAAAGTGAAAACGCTTTTTAGGATTGTCCTGTTTGAGTTTATAGAGAATACCTTTTTCTGTACAAATAATAAAAGAAGACTGATCACTTGCCGTTGCATATTCAATAATACCGGAAGTACTGCCAATATAATCTGCAACAGCCAGTACTTCCGGTGTACACTCAGGATGTGCGAGTACAAGACTTTCCGGGTGTTTTTCTTTCGTACGTACAACGCCTTCTGCTGTAATGGTGGTATGAACATGACAATAGCCGTCATTAAAAAGAAATCTTTTTTCCGGTACTTGCGCTGCTACAAATCTTCCCAAATTTGCATCGGGAATAAAATAAACTGTTTTGTTTGGCAGTGATCGAACGACTTTAACGGCATTTGCCGAAGTCACACAAACATCTGACGCCGCTTTAATTGCCGCTGTTGAATTAATGTAGCACACAACCGCCACATCTTCATTTGCCTTTCGCACTGCCTCAATTTTTTCAACAGATGCCATATGTGCCATCGGACAATCTGCCTCGACATCCGGCATTAAAACGATCTTGTCGGAATTTAACAGTTTGGCACTCTCGCCCATAAAACCAACCCCGCAAAAGACGATAATCTTATTGGGCACCTCAACGGCAATTTTGCTTAAATAGTAAGAATCACCCACATAATCTGCCAGTGCCTGAACACTTGAATCTGTATAATAATGCGCTAAAATCACGACGTCTTTCTGGTGTTTGTACGCTGTTATCTGTTCCTCAATTGATATGGATCTATCCTGTTCCTGATTTGTCTCCACTGGTTTCGCCTCCTCCATCGATTCATGCAAATTATAACACATGACTATACATGTGACAAGACAGTTGTCAAAACAACGTATCGCGTCAGAAGCTGACAAAACAGATCACGCAAAGACAGGCATTTAAAAAAGGCATTCGATATACTGCCGGTATAAGTCATTTAACACCAAAACTAAAATTATTATTGAAGGAGCATGTCATATGAATGATGCATCTACACAACAATGCAACGCACGGTTTGGCACCTTTTCAGGCTCTCCGGCAGCAATTGGTAATGCGCTTGCCGCTTTCTATCCAGAACATTCGAAAATCGCCTCCGGCCTTCCTAAACCGCCTATGCCTCTAACAGCGCAAGAAGTCTCCGAAGGAATCGCAATGCTTACAAAATACTGTCCTACAATCATTGAGGAATTAAATGCTTACGCACAGGCATTGAAAATTGATCCTATGACCCTTTATTATCACCAGCTCACTTATCTCAAACCGCATTGCAGCCAATTTTATTTACCGGCAAAGTTCATGGCAGACGGTCACCCCATGATGGCAAGGAATTATGAATTTGCGCCATTTGCAGAAGATTTTGCCGTTATCAAACTTAAACCGACAGGACGCTATGCACATATAGGCGGCACAATTGCACTCTTCGGAAGATCAGAAGGCATTAACGAATGCGGTCTTACCGTCAGTATGACGTCGTCCGGCATGCCTGTTGGCAATATGTCCGGCATGAAGTCACCGGCACTCAAAGGACTGCAATTCTGGGCCGTGATTCGCGAACTGCTCGAAACCTGTGCAAATGTCGGCGAAGCGCTCAAAAAAATCGAAACGATGCCGCTCGCTTATAATATTAACCTCCTGCTAGCCGATTCTGCCGGCCATGTTGCATTATATGAAACACAAGACGGTGCACATGCCGCTATCCAAACGCTGGAAAAGGCACTTCACACAACCAATCATCCTATCGTTGAGCCGTTTTGCGCACAAACGCCAACCGCCATGCGCAATTCTATTCAGCGCTATGAGACAATTGCTGCGTTTTTGAATAAAGCCGAATCTGATCAGGCCATTACACTTGGCGATGTAAAAAAATTGCTCTTAACCGCTTATCCAAACGGCCTTAACTGTTCATTTTACGATGCTTACTTTGGCACCATCAAAAGTGTTATAATGGATATACAAACAAGGCAGTATCAGATTTGCTGGGGCGGAAATGCTGAAAATGGCTGGCAAACCTATTCCTTTGATAAAGAAGAACAGGCAACACATCATGCTATTGTACTTGCCTCAAAGGCACCCACTCCAGATTTTTTTGAACAGATCGCCTTTTAGGTTTGACATGCTGCCAACTGTAAAATAGACAAGCATAGGGGGTGAGCAATTTGGAATGGATCAATGCACTTAATCGCGCACTCAACTTTATGGAAGCACATTTAACAACGCCATTGACACCTGCGCTGATTGCTGAACACGTTCACATCTCTTCACATCATTTTCAGCGTACATTTCGGCTCATGACAGGGCTAACCGTCAGCGAATATATCCGAAACCGCCGTCTGTCCCTAGCGGGACAGGTAATGGCGCAGGGCAACATCAAAGTGATTGAGGCGGCACTGCGCTTTGGCTACGATACCCCTGAGGGCTTTACAAAAGCATTCGAACGCTTTCACGGCTTTCCGCCTTCACAGGCACGCTCCGAGGGTGCTGTTCTAAAGTACTTTGAGCCGATGAGGCTTAAAATCAGTATAGAAGGCGGCATGATGATGGATTATCAGATCGTTTCAAAACCCGCTTTTAAGGTTGCCTTGCGCATCGATCAATTTCAGGCTGAGGACGCCTTTTCGGACATTCCAAAAATGTGGCAAGTCTATATAGCAAGTGGTGACAACCAGCGTGTGCCAGGCGCACTTGGCGTTCGTTTTTTTGATCATTCGCCTGTTGAAGCATTTGAATACGGTATTGGCTGTGAACGCGCCTGCATTGATAAAGTCCCAAATGGTTTTGAAATCAGAGAAATTCCTGCCCTGACATGGGCAATTTTCAGTGGCAAAGGCAAAATGCCGGAAGCCATTCAAAATCTGTGGCAGCGCATCTATGCAGAGTGGTTTCCCTTCTCTGAATACACATTTGTAGACTGCTGCGATATTGAATATTACACCTTAGGCGATATTCATTCAGATCAATATGCATTTGAAATTCAAATTCCGATTAAAAAGATCTGATTTAAAGCCAACCTTTTCAAGGCAACCTTATTTACCAACAATTTTGAAATTCAAGGAGAAACCGGCATTTATTCAGGAACGCTTGCGACGCCATTATGTCAATACACGCTATTGTGCGACGCCACATGATTTCGCCGAGAAAGTCATAAAAAATAACGGTGCAAGATCAAACTAAATAGAGTACGATCCTAATATCATATAAATTGAGGAAAAGTCAGCACGAATAAAATGCTGACTTTTTCATATTCAAAAGATAATATTTCATATTTTTGTCGAGTAATTGCATTAAGAGCAAAAACAATCCTATCAATCAGCGCTCAATATCATCAAAATACGCGATAAAATGCCGACTATACCCTTTTAATGCCGTTTGATCTCCCGCTTTGTTGCCGTCCTTGTTGCCGTTTAATGTTTTATCAATTGCGCTGCCACCATTTTTTCCGCATGCGCCTTTAATGATCTTTTCAATTGAATAACCTTTTTTGAGAATCATCCACTGCAAGCCATGTGAACGAATGGCATTGACCGGGCACTGATAAACACAGCGCATGCACATTTGGCATTTACCGCGAAACTGTATCTGGTCATTTTTACGCTGAATATTGCCGGTGGGACAGGCCTTTAGACATTTGCCGCAGCGTGTGCACGCATCTGTTGTATAGAGCAATCTGCCGAACAGTTTCGCTCCCAATTTTTCCATATGGTGAAACAGCCATCCCCCATGATGCATAACCGGCACAAAATGATAGCGATGTTCTCGCTTCTGTTTTAATTGTGTTGCCATGTGCTCTGCTTTTATTTGTGCCGCTTGATACAGCCTGCTGTTAAAAGCATCATCATAGCCAATCAGCCAATTAGACCCCATGACGATCAGCCTTTCATAATTCACTTTATACCGCTGTTTCCTCAATAATGCAATGACTTTACGGCCAGCCATCTGGTTAATGCGTACAAAATCCCCCGCTGTGTAGAGCAAAAATGCCGCTCGATCGCAGCCATTCGGCAACTGGCGTATTACCTGTTCAATGATAGGCGGTGAACTAAATGCATGCACCGGATACGCGATACCCAGCTGATCAAACGTCATGTTTTGATTCTCGTCGCAGGCTAAATAGTCTTCAGCCCGCATAAGCGTTACCGTATATTGTTCACACTTATCATTAGCCTGTCCTGTTGCATCGGTACTTTCAAATGCAGTTTTAATGTGCCGGCATACAGCTTCTGTATTGCCCGTGCCGGAAAAATAAATTATCAGTATGCTCTGTGCCATCGCGGTACCATCCCCTGTTGCATTTTTGATTTTGCCTATTACAAGTCTATGTCAATGGAATCCTATGTGCAAGAAAAAAGTGCTTTATTCAACAACATTGAACGAAGCACTTTCATAAGCTTATTGCGATTGTTCATCAAATAGGATCACCCTACGGCGAACCCTAGTAAATATAAGGTCTTCGATAGAGGTCGCGCTTCTTTAAACCGCTCTTTCGCGCCATTGAGGACCATTGCGTATTGCCCATCATAAAGTAAAGGCGCCTTGGAAATTGAACGCGGATTGGTATATTTTCAATTGGCGCATTATCTTTTAAACCAATATCCTCAGCAATGCGCTTCAGCGTTCTCATTAACAGCGTTCGCGTCTTGCGCATAAACGGTGCATCAATCGTCGCCGGCACCATGCCGCCTGAGCCAATCATCGTTCCAAACCTAAATGTCGCACCAATACTTTTTGCGAAATATCGAATGACTTGAACCGCTTCCAGACAAATCTCCGGTTCTGGAAAACCACACTGAACCATTGCATAGACTTTGACACCTTTTAGCGGTACTTCTTTCAGATAGGTTTCAAAAGCGGTTAAAAAACGCATCAAATTACCGGGCAGGCAAAAGAAATAGAGGGGTACAATAAAGACAAGTGCTTCTGCGTCAGCCATTGTTTTAAAAACGGATTCAAGATCATCTGCTTTCTGAGCGGCTCTTGCATTATACGAAAAAACTTGTAATTTTTCAGCCCTTAACGACTCTGAAAGCTGCTGCGCCAAAAAAGATGAAAACGATCCCTTTTCAGATAACTTAGGACTCCCATTAATAACCACAGCGCGTTTCATAGTCTGCCCTCCACTCTTTTCAATTCAATTTTATCCAGTGCCGATAATAGGCCGTCCACACTGTCATGCCAAAGCACAACCTGAACACCTTCACGGTGTTTTAGCGTAATATCCGAAAAGAGCTGCGCCTCCGCTTCATCAAAATGATCTGAATAGCCAATCATCAACTGGCTTGGATAGCTTTCATAACGCGCCGGATGCATCGTTGAACCGTCACGTCTCGTTATAAAAAACGGCAGCATGTTGGGCAGCCATCTGTCAATAGCCGTCTTCATATTGGCAGCACATTGACCATAGACAATTGGACACAAGTAAACAACAAAATCACTTAACATCATTTTTCGGTTAATGACAAATAAATCATCTTGAATAGCACATTCTCCAGGTGTTTTCGTCCAACATCCGAAACAACCGATACAATCTGTGATGGTTTCCTGACTAACGGTCTCCGTTTCAACTGTCATGCCATAAGATGCCAAATAGTCGGTCAGCGTTTGAATAATCATTTGATGTGTCGCATTCATATAAGCGACATCTGACAAAACCAATGCTTTCATCTTTTCACCTTCTTCGAGCGTTGACACAGTCCAACTCATTTTATTATTATGCCTATCGTCTCATACCAATGTAAAATCTATGTCGCGTTTAGGTTAAATTTATAAATTAAATGTTTTTCGCATCCACGCATTCTCAAGTGTCACACCTCTGATCACGACTTTTTGCCGCTTTTCAATAACAAAGCCGAAACGCCGGAAAAATCCCTGTGCCGCAAGACTTACTTCAGACGTCATACTCGGAAGCGCCAGTGCTTCAGCTCGATTGATCAAATAGGCCATCATGAGTCGTCCGACACCGCTTCGACCGCTGCCCCCTCTGACAAAAAAATGATCAATATAGCCATCATCCCGCAAATCAGCATATCCGTAGATAATGTCATTCTCAACGGCGACAAAAGGCTGCATTTGATTCATTCGCAGCTGCCACTGTACCATATCCGGCATATCAGGTGCCCATGCTGTCAATTGTGCCTCTGAATAATAGCCATTTGCATTTTCTCGTATGGCAGAATAAAATACTGCCATCGTCTGCTCCGCATCTGTATCCCGGTAAGCTCTTATTTCCATGACATCCCCCCCAATACTGCACATTTTTATTTATCTGTATGTTTGTGATTCTCATTCGCTGGCAATAGCGGTTCATACATCATCAGGGCATTGTTTTCACAAATGCGTTCGCTTCGAAACAATTGTCCGTCATCATCCATGATTCTCCGACAAATGACGTTATGTCTGATATAGCCTCCCCAAGCCTGCGGCAAAATGGCATGTTCGCTTTCATAAACCTCATAGTGACATTTAGTTGAATCACTCGATCTAATCTGTCCTTTCAGGTGTGTAGTATTGATCTCAAAACACATTTGAAAGACTTGATCGGTTTCATTTTTTATCTGCAAATCACGATAATTGTAAACGCAGGTCGCACCGCTGCCAAAAGGCTGTTTTCTGTTCGAATCCGGAAAGACGTCATAGCTGTGTCGATGGCGTTCTGTTACCGTCAAGGGCGTATGCAGGGCCATCCAGTATATCATATTGGAAAGCTGGCATAAACCGCCGCCAACACCATGTTTATAGTGTCCATAGTGCAGTATCATGCCATCCCGATATCCTTTTCGATATGTGGGTTTGCCAATCAACTGCCAGTATGAAAAAGTTTCACCCGGATAGAGGCAGATCCCATTGAGTTTTGCTGCTGCACATTTTAGATTGACTGCTTTATTCGCCTGAAGCCACATGTCTACATCGCGCAGTTTTCGATAAAGCGGCGTTTCATGTGCCGTTATTTGATAAGGTAATGTTTCGGCCATTCGTTTACGTGCAAAATGGTGATAATCTTTAAGCCATTTTAAATACCTTGCCATCGTGTAATACTTTTTGCCAAGGAAAATGCGCATACCAGATCGAAGCTTCGGCTTCATTGTATTAAAACGATTCCAAGACATCCCAGCACTTTGGTGTGTCTGTTCCGGTACTTTATTTAAGTACTGTGCCTTCTTTGCGTCTTCCAAAATAGAAGCTTCAACTGTTTCAAATTTTTTTACGGCATCATTTTCCAATGTGTCTTTCACGTCTGTCTTCTGCCTCATTCAATAGTCGCTTTCCAATCTGTTCGGTTATCTGTACTACTGGAGTTCAATGGTTTCGGTATCACCATTTTCGCCATCCCATGTTACAGTAATCGTCAATGTCTCACCTTCTTTAATCGCATTAATTGCAGATGCGCTTAAATGATTCTTATATTGAAAAGTCAATGATGTCGGCGCCGAATCAGATGTTTCTTGGAGAGAAGTAAACATGGGTTGCCGCTGATCAATCTTAATTGATCTCATTGTTTGGATTTCATCCAAAGTGCCCTTGTAAGTCAATGTCAGCTGATAATCACCATCGCTTTCAACATGCAGTACATCCTTTTTCGTCTTAAAGTAAGCACTGCCCTTTGCAGCCATCTCCAGTTTCCAGTGTACACTTTCACCTGTCAGCGTCTGATCAATATAAATCGTTTCTCGATTAATAAAGTATGTATAGCCTGCGATTAAAAATACCAGCAGTATGCCCGCTGCAATTATTCGATGTTTCATTGGGTGTCCTCCAAATTTTTTGACATCATCGTTAAATTATTTTACTCACTTACTGTTGACTACGGATTAAGTTTCCGTTCTTATTATACCAAATTTTTTTACGCAACGTTAAAATGTCTTCATAGCACTTTTATACCAAATATGAAGCCATCTTTGTGACTTCCCGTTCATTCTTTGTTTTCAATTTATTAATGATAATTATTATCATTTAGTATTGACATCTCTTTTATTTGTAACTATAATGGTTACAAATAGAGGTGATCTTAAATGTACTCAAGTAAATTTACCGTTAGCATTCATATTCTAAGTATGATTGCATTAAGTGACGGCAAACCAATTACATCTGAATACATCGCAGGCAGTATCAATACCAATTCAGCACTGATTCGAAGGCTTATGAGTTTACTGAAAAAAGCCGACCTCATCACGACACAGACAAAAGTTGGTGCCACTGGATTGGCAAAGCCAAGTGAACAGATTTCATTGAGCGAAGTTTTTAAAGCAGTCGAACGTGAAACAACACTCTTTGCCATTCATGAAGATACTAATCGCGACTGCCCAGTCGGTGCACGGATTGGTAAAGTACTGGCCAATGTGAACGATCAGGTTCAATCGCAAGTCGATTTGACACTATCGTCTATTCACCTTTCAGATATTTTAGAAGGTCTCAAATGACTTCTGCCGATGAAATCGGCATTTAATCAGATTATCATACTTATATAAAAACTTAGGAGGTTACATTATGAAAACAATTGGTATTATTGTAGGCAGTACGAGAAAAGGTTCTTTTAACAGATCATTGGCAGAATATGTTGCAGGACAGGCGCCAGAAGGTTACGCATTTAAATTTATTGATATTGCTGATCTCCCATTATACAACCAAGATTTAGACGCAGATTCACCTGCTTCTTATACAACTTTTCGCGATGCATTGAAATCAGTTGATGCATTCCTGTTCTTTACACCTGAACACAATCGTTCATATCCCGCAGCCATTAAAAATGCATTGGATGTTGGTTCAAGACCATACGGCGAAAATGCTTGGAGCGGAAAACCAGGCGCTGTTATTAGTGTTTCACCAGGTGCCATTGGCGGCTTTGGTGCCAATCATCATTTACGCCAAGTACTTGCTTTCCTCAACGTCTATGTTCTTCAACAACCTGAAGCATATGTTGGCGGCGTGATGGGATCACTTAACGATGCGGGCGAAGTCGTGGGCGATAGCCTAAAAGGTTTTTTAAATGATTTCCTTAAAGCCTTCATTGACTGGATTGAAAAATTTTAGTTAGCCATTTTTAATTTCCTTGAATAGGCCGTTGACAAACAAAGCCGTGTTTGGATCAATATGATCAAACACGGCTTCACTTTTTCATCACATAAAAAACAGGGTCGCCCCGATTTCGTGAGCGCCCTTGCTTAATAACATTGTACTATATTTTGAATTTTCTGTCAATTCATTTTGAAATTGCAATTCCCCACTTCTTCGTTTATTCCTTATTTATGGGAATGGCGGCATTTAAAAGTTTAAAGATTTATGCCAAAATGTTCGTGCATTTTAACCGTTTTTCTGATTAAATAGTATATGAGGAAATTGAATCATTCAGGTTTTAATCCTTTCGCTACAATCTGTATTATTCTCACAAGATGATAATTCAACATATTGTGTGAAGGATCAACGAAAGGTAATTATACAATTTCCATATATATTGATGAAAGGAGAAAAACGGAGGATCATTTATGGGAAATACGAATACAATTTTAATTGTCATCTTAGTTTTAGCTGTCATAGGTGGCGCTGGCGCCTACATCTATTACCGAAACAAGAATATGAACAAGTTGTTCAATGATGTTTATAATTCACAAATGCAGGTTCCCCCTAAAAAACGCATCAGTTTTTTACTTTTGATGTTTCACGAATCTATTGCATCATCAAAGAAAAAATCAAAACAACCGGCAAATATGGGGAAATTCAACAATCCGAAATATTTAGAAGTTCAATTGCTCCAAATGTCTACCGTATTAAAAGATCGTTCCAAAGTTAAAAACAAAACGATGAAACGTTCTTTGCAGCTTCTCGATGCTTATCTCGTCTGGGAAAAAAAACAAAAGACAAAGAAGGCATCTTAATACAGCCCTTTTTAAAACGGCAAATACGACAAAAAAGGCGTTCACGCAAGTCTGATAATCCAGACAGCGATGAACGCCTTTATATTTTTCTAATCTTTATTATTGGATGCTGTTTTCTAACGCGGCAAAACCTTATTCCATTACAATAATTTGGTATTCCTCAAGCGATCGCATGTTGTCGAGATTAAATGAGACATCAAGGTATGTGCCTTCACCATCATAAAACTTGCCTGTCACTTTAACAGTGGCCATATCATTTGGTAAATTGGCATTGACGATCACTTGTGCATTGGCAACGTCGCCAAGATATTCCGGCGTCCCAGTATCATCCATTCCCTCAATATTAAGAATGGTGACATCTTCTAATTTGCCAAATACCGTAAACTTTAACGTGTTCAAATAGTCCCCTTCAAAATCTACAGTCTGCGTTTTAACTGAATCCTCATTTATCGTATCAAACATTGGTACAATAACAAGTCGATAATCAGGATAATTAACAACGAATTCACCCTGCGCCGTGGTATAGAAAGTTTCATTATGCAACCCTGTCAGTTTATCACCGTTGATGCTTTCTGCCGCTTCCGAATTCGACAGCGGCTGATCACGCTCGTCCTCTCCCATATCATCCAGCCATTCAAAAGATGAAAAGGCAATGCCTTCGCCGCCTTCTGACGCATAGGCAATATCTATATTAAAACTTGTCACGGTCAGCTTTATTTTCGCACTTTGTCCCTGATTTTTAACGTAATCAATCTGTTCGGCTGTTAAGTACTCCTCAATATTCGTTTGAAAACTTGCATAACCCGGACGGTCAATATCAAATATTTGGCCATCAATATCGAAACGGATTGGATAATCGATCACAGGATCATCTGCGGTAAATAAGAATTCATCCCACATCTCCTGATCATACCAGAGGTCACCTTCAATCACAACACTGCCATTAGCCAGACCCACAAAAGCATCACTGCCAACATTGTCATAAGCCTCTGTGACATCAAAACCGCTTAGCGTCTGACCAGCTCTTAGATTTCCGAGCACGTATACATTTTCACTGAGCGGCGCTGCCCCCTGCGTTCCTGCCTTACCGCTTTCCTCATTGACTTGAACATCGTATTGATGTGTTGACGGTTCAAATGTGTAGGTTTCAGATTTTGAATAAATGACCGTTTCATTCATATCATCAGTTTCTGTATAATCATATTGGAACATGAGCCATTGATCATCGTCTGTGCCGACTTTATAAGACATATCAAAGATCTCACCTTTATAACTTTCTGATACACCATTTGGTGCAGACGGCATTGGCGGTATACTCGTATAACCTTCCAGTGTCAATGAAGTCCCTGTGTTGACGACCATGCCTTCGGCAGCATAATAGATTATATTTGACGTATCGCTGACCCCAGTACCACCTCCGCGCACTTTGCGGATGAGAAAATCACCCTCTTTTGAAAACGACTGTTCGTAAACGAATACTGGTTCAATATCATTTGGAAGCGTCGCGTATTCACCGTCTTTGATCGTAACCACTGCAATTTCTGTAAACGATGAAGTGGGTGATTCTGAATAACAAATAACATCTTCTTCACCATCACCGTTAACATCAGCATAGTAAAAGCTTAATTGGTCGATGACAAACGCTTCATCTTGCATATTGTCAGGCGCCGCCATTACTTTATACAAATTATAGAAGTAGGCTTTCAGTGCACTTTCATCATGTAAATTCTGTACTGAAACCGCATCTGATGGTTCCTCAGTCGACGTTTCTGCTTCTGTAGCAGGTACTTCACTTGATACATCAGGTTGAGCTTGAGGTTGGCTGTTTTCCGCATTCCCCCCTGCGTTTTTCTCTTCACTGCCGCAAGCTGATAATAATAAGATAATCACCAGCAGCAATGCCGCCATTTTTTTCATAAAATTCCTCCATTTCAATAATCTCTAGTCTACCCATTATACCATCTATGCCTTATTCGATCTAATGCTTTATGCCTATATGACTCAAACATATCGGATGCGATAATATGATGTTAAAAATCATTGCTTTCAAAATACGCACCTAACACCATCGGTTCGTGTAGAAATATTAATCATGATCATCGGATAGAATCATTTTGATGAGATACTGGATTGCAGGGCTTTGCCATTTCTTTTTATGGTAAAGCAGTTGTGTATAAAATTCGAGATCTGATTCATAATCAACTGCCACGACTTGCTTTTTCGTTCGCTCTTCCAAAATGGCATAATTAGGTACATATGAGACGCCTAGACCGTCTATAACATATTTTTTAATTGCTTCAACACTGCCCGTTTCAATGATATTGGCTGCATGATAACCATGGCTTGACAAATAGCTTATAAAAACCTCTCGATAAGTACAGCCTTCCTCTGCAAGAATAACCATTTGTTTTGACGATGGAAGATATGGTTCTACATGCCCCGGCGGGAAAATAAGCGAAAAAGATTCGCGTTTCAACGCATGCACGGTTAAATGTTCATACTCGTATAACGGCTGAAGCATCATGCATAAATCCAAAGTTCCCGCCGCCACTTGTTTTCTCAAGTCGGGGCATAAACCGCCTGTAATAATAATATTAACCAACGGATAGCGCTGCTTGTATGCGTAGATAATTTTATAGAGCTTATACATCATCAGCGAATCAGGAGCGCCAATTCGGATGGTTCCCTCAATTTTTTCTTCTTTCATATGAAACGATTCAACGGCTTCAAATCGACTCAACAACACGTCAATCTCCGCATTTAAGTCCTGGCCAAATGTTGTCAGTTGAATGGTTCTGCCAATTCTGTCAAATAGTTTTTCCCCATAATGCATCTCCAACCTTTGAATATGCGTTGAGATAGTCGATTGTGTGTACCCTAGCTGTTTCGCCGCTTTGCTAAAACTTCCAGTTTTAATAATCTCCTTAAAGGAATAGAGGTCGCGTATTTCCATCATCTCACCTATCTTTTCTATAAATACATGCTATTGAATCTATCAATTTTACCGATGTATTATGTCGTGGTAAAATCATACCATAGCAACAGCTTATCGTAAATAGCTCAATTTATAACTTATCAAAATCAAAGGAGTCATAAAATGATACGCGCAACGTCCTCTTCTTCTTTAACGGATACCATTATTGCCGCAATGCATACTGCACAAATAGAAATCTATGGCATTGTTCCTTCGAATGCCTTTGTTGACGCACCTGATCCACATCATCCAAATACCGTTTTAGCCAGTGCTAAAAACGTTATCATATTTGGTTTGCCGCATTTAAAAAGCACCTATGACAGACCGACAGCAGAACCTTATGCTTTCATTCGCAATACGCTCTCGGATCAGATCAATCGCATTAGCATGTCATTAGCGTATACGATTGAAGCCAGTGGCTTTGATGCTGTCCCCATTGACGCCGTAGGTCCAACGACTAAAGATGCCCACGGCAGAAGCAGAGGCATTATTTCGCTCAAGCATGCAGCTTCACTTGCCGGGCTTGGTACTTTTGGTAAAAATACGCTGATCTTAAATCAAAAGTATGGCAATCGTTTATGGTTCGGAGCTGTCATTACCGCGGCACCGCTAGAATCCATTCTGCATGAATCCAAATCTCTGTGCATTAAAACCTGTACCCGCTGCATAGATGCATGTGAAGCTCAAGCGCTCTTACCAATGCCGCCCCATATTCATCAGGGAAAATGCTGGCAACATGCTTTTGACAGTTCTGATGAACGTCTCCAAATCACTTGTTTTAAATGTCGTCGAGCCTGCCCAGTCAGATTCGGTATTCACGCATAAAAAAAGAACCCGCATGCCGTTCTTGTCATTGTCTGCGTTTTTAAAACGTATTTCAATGAATAAACCGCAATGGGGTTCTTTTTTAGAGTACTATGCTTCGTAAGCAGTTTTTAATATCTCTAACACTTCTTCTTTCGTCAACTTTTTATAGGCTCCTAAAATGACAGTCGAATCTGCAATAAGCTGCAACATGTCTTCTGTCGTTCCTAAATCTTTCAAGTTGGTGACGATTCCGCAGGCATCACAAAATGCTTCGAGTGCATCAATACCAGCGTTAGCCAGTTCTTCTTTTGATTTGCCAGTTGGGTCGATATCCCAAACCTGCGTTGCAAACCTCGCAAATTTTTCAACACCATATGGCAGCACCATCCGATAATATGGTAATGACACTGCCGCTAGCCCCATACCGTGTGCACAATCGGTATAAGCACCCAATTGATGCTCGATCATGTGTACTTGCCAGTCCTGCGGTTTGCTCAATCCCATGATTGGATTCATGGCAAGTGTCGCACTCCACATCAGATTGCTTCTCGCCTCATAATCTTCTGGATTTTCAACGGCAATTTTCGCACTGTGAATAATAGAACGCAGTGTTCCTTCAATGAGATAATCCGTCGTAACATCATCTTCACCTGAAAAATAGGCTTCCATCAAGTGTGACATCATATCGAAAATACCACTAACCATTTGATATTTCGGCAATGAAAATGTATAAGTTGGATTTAAAATGGAAAACTTCGGATTAACTTTCGCAGGAAATACACGTCCCATTTTTAGTTTCATCGCATTATTGGTAATGACAGAGCCGCCATTCATTTCTGATCCCGTACCCGCCAACGTAAGGATTGAACCTACCGGAACGATTTTATTATCAACTGGCTGAAATTGCAGCCAATATTTCATCCACGGATCACCGGCACAGTACGCTGCAACAGAAATACCTTTAGCACAGTCAATAACCGAACCGCCGCCAACCGCCAAAATAATGTCTATATCATTCGCACGAACAAGTTCTGCCCCCTCTTGCACCTTATCATATGTTGGATTGGCCATAATACCTGTTAATTCAACAACATTTTTGCCCGCTTCTTTTAAGATCCCGATCACTTCATCATAAAGACCAATTTTTTTGATAGATCCTTTGCCATACGCCAATAATACATTGTCGCCATAGTTAGACAATTCCTTTTTCAAATTATCCAGTGATTTTTTACCAAAATAGATCGTCGTCGGATTTTGATATTTAAAATCTAAATTCATTGCAATCTCCTTTTCATGTCAATCATACGCTAGCTGTCTCATTGTCGTCTATATCATCTGTTATTATCTTAACCTATTCCATTAGCATTCCGCAATGCTAATCTGTCCAGAAAGGAGCGCAATGTTCTCCACACCTGAAATCGCTTGTCCCAGCTGATAGAGCCCAGGCGCACTGCCAAAATGATCATAGAACATCACAACATCGCCCCACGGCGCATAGTAGGCAAGCGTACCTGCTTTCGCGCGTGCTGATGGTGTCCCCGATGTATCTAATTTTTTTTCCGGGTAAAAAATTTTTTCATCGTTACTGTAATTTTTAACCTCAATCGTCATTGGCAGCTGTAATAGCAGCGATTTTGATGCTGCGCTGTCATTTAGTTCAAAGACAACTGAACGCGTATCTGCTTCTACTTTTATGCGCATACTTTTATTTCCTCCACAATGATTCTCCAATTTGTTATTGACCTCTATTTAGGCGCATTTTTTTGCATTTCTTCCGTCACCTTTTGAATGGCGGCAACTGCATTTAAACTTCTCGGATAACCAATAAAAGGCAAACACTGTGAAACGACTTTCATTAAGAGCGCTTTGTCATTCCCTAAATTTAGATTACCGAATATATGGCTGGACAGCTGCGATTCACAACCGCCTTGCGCTGCTAAGAAGCAAAATGTTATCAGCTCGCGCTGTTTTAAATCCAAGCCTTTCCGCGTGTAATAATCGCCGAAGCAGTTTGCCGCAAGCCAACGATTAATATGACCGCCGCGCCAGAAATCCTTCATCCCTGGGCCAAAGATTGCCATTTGTGCTTCCGAACCCTTTTCGAGTCGCGTTGCCATTGTCGTTGTCGCTTGATCTTCAAGCGGCAGTTGAATACCCTTTTCAGTCATCACGTCATTTGCAGCTGTCAAAAAAGGATACACTCTTCCAAATCCCAAGTAATCTACTGCTTGGTAAACAATTTCTTTGGCCATAATTGGAGAAAAATTTTGATCGAGCGCCTCCGCTAAAATAACCTTGAACGTTTCAACACCTTGACATCCCAACAGTGTCGCCAATATTGCCATATAGCGCGTTTCATGATCCAATGTCTGTCCGTCTTCGTTAACGACTTCATCTGAGGCAAAAGCTTCATGACGCTGTATAAATTCAGGGTCTGTCGCCATTAAATTATACTTATCTATCATCTTTATCGACCTTTCAACGTTTGATTGTTTTTAGCACTTGACCATTACAGTTTGGCATAGGCATCATCTGATACAGGTTCACACCATTCATTGCTCGTATCGACACCAGGCACTTCTACGGCAATATGACTGAACCAGCTGTCAGCTTTCGCTCCATGCCAGTGTTTAACGCCTACTGGAATTTTGATGACTGTACCCGGCTCCAAGCTCACTGCCTCTTTACCTTCTTCTTGGTACCAGCCGCTGCCGGCTGTACACAGCAGAATTTGTCCGCCGCCTTCTTTGGCATGATGGATGTGCCAGTTATTGCGGCATCCCGGTTCAAATGTTATATTTGCCAAGAAAACAGGGTATTCACCAGGCATTGTCAACGGATTCAAGAATGATTCTCCTACGAAATACTTTGCGAAAAAAGTATTTTCCTGTCCTTTACCAAATACGTTCTGTTCATTAAATGCCGCTTCATTCATAATTTTCATCTTAAGCCTCCTATATAATTTAATTTCAAGTGGTTTTACCTACGGTAATTGCCTCACTTAGATTTTTCAAGCACATGGACACGCATCTTCTACGATCTCAGTTAAAATCCTTAATGAACATCTTTTTGCTGATATGCATCAATACCAGTTTTCAACCGCTTCAATGCTTCTATGAGCGTCTCCTCTGGACATGCGATATTCATCCTTAAAAATTGACTGCCATTGCCGCCAAATTGACTGCCATCGGATAAATAGAGCCCCACGCGCGCTCTTAAAAAGTGATAGATTTCAGTCGCATTTGGATCAACAGCACACATATCAAGCCACAATAAGTAAGTCGCTTCAGAATCTACCATTTTGATTGCCGGAAGTTCTTTTTCTAAAAATACTCGAACGGTATTTTTATTCGCCTCAATGTAGGCATTCAATGCTTCCAACCACGCTTCACCTTCATTGAAAGCAGCAATAACCGCTTCTGCAGCAAAAGCATTTGGTTCGGCAACTTCATCTGAATTGAGCCCTCTAGACATTTTTGCTCTGAGTGCCTCATTTGGAATAGAAATAATCGCTGACTGCAATCCCGGAATACTGAATGCTTTTGTCGCCGAATAGCAGCTGACACTCACCATGGCACACTGCTCTGAAACAGCGGCAAACGGCGTATACTTTTTACCGGGTTTCGTTAAGTCGCAGTGTATTTCATCTGCAATAACAGTAACATGATATCGATCGCACAATTCGCCAATGTGACTTAATGTTTCGCGATCCCATAGTTTGCCAATGGGATTATGCGGGTTGCACAAGATCATCATCGTGGTTTGCGGATGTGCCAGTTTTGCCTCTAAATCTTTAAAATCAATCGTATAATTGCCGTCCTCGTATTGAAGCTTATTCTCCAAAACATGTCTGCCGTGATTGACGACAGAATTAAAGAAAATATTGTAGACAGGTGTTTGAAGCACCACATTGTCGCCGACGTTTGTCAGCCGTTTAACAGCTGTCGAAATTGCCGGCACCACACCGGTACTGAAAATCAGCCATGATTCGTCAATTTCGTATTGATACCTTCTCTGCCACCATTTCTGGATAGCGTGGTACCATGCATCAGGTACAATTGTATATCCAAAGATCCCAGTCTTTACACGTTTTTCAAGTGCCTCAACAATACACGGAGCCGTTTGAAAATCCATGTCGGCTACCCAGAGAGGCAATTCGTTCTCAGCAACATCCCATTTTAAAGAATTCGTGTTTCTTCGATTGTTAACTTGATTAAAGTTGTATGACATGCGATCTCCCTTCTCAATATAAATTACATACTTTTGCCTTATCTCTAATAATAATTTCTGTATTTTCGGCTTTCATTTCTTTATTGTCAAAAATAACCTCATCAATTCCCTTGGCTATAATCTTACCCGAGTACGGGTTTTTAACACTATCAATCCGAGTCGTAACTTCAGCATCTACGGTTGAATATTCAAATGCCAAGTTCGTATTTAAGAGTTTACAATTTCTCATAACGATATTTTCCATGTAGCACATCCCTTGAAGACTTTCAATGGTACAGTTAACAAGCGTTACGTTTTTAGCATTCCAGCCTAAATATTCACCAGAAATAAAAGAATCGTAAACCGTCACATTCTCACTGTTCCAAAAAGCATCCTTTGAGAGTATTTTCGCATTTTTGATCGTCATATTTTTAACGCCGTCGAATGAATAATTGCCAATCAGTGTAAAGCCATCAATATCAATGTCTTCGCAGCCCATAGCAAAATAATCTCCCTTGGCGGAAACATTCTTCATCTTTATATCTTTACAAAACCAAAGTGTTTCTGATGCATTAGGCATTTCTACTTTTTCCATTTCAACGTTTTGACATCTTCGAAAAGTTTTTGGCGCCTGAACTGTGAAGTTCTTAATTTTTAAGTGATCTGAGTACCATATCCCAGCTCTTGCCATTTCGAAGAATACACTGTTCTCCATAGTAACATTCGCACAATACCACAATGGGTACTTCCACTGAAACAATGTATTGTTAATCACGAGATTTTTACTTTCTTTCAACGGCGATTCGCCTTCTGCAAAAGTACAGTCGTTAAGTTCTACTTCGCAGCTTTGAAAAAGCGCTCTCTCGCCTACAAATTTTTGTTCTGAATATTTGTTCATTTAAAATCCTTCTATTCTCTATATTTCATTCACACGCTTATTACCTCTATCATCTTACACCCTAAACATAACTTGAGGTCAATTCTATTTCATGAGTTTATGATTTGTTAACATTTTAGTGCATCTGCTTAATCAATACCGTATTTTATGCGTATATCCAAAGTCTGTCTAAGTGATCCTACTACTCCGGCAACGATAATGTGACTTGCACGCTCCCTGTACCCAACAGTTTTTTTAGATCCGCTTTACTGATGTCGTCAATTTTTCCCAATCGTGTAAAACTCCATGAATTTGGCTCATAATAGATAACGAGTGCACTACCTTGATATAAAATAATATCGCCAGCTTCCGTCGTTATTTGTTCGTTGTTTGTTGGCAGGTTCGTTCCGATACCGCCAACTTTTTCCATACTGCCGTAGTCCTTCATATCAATAACAATCGGACCGTCTTCAAGAAGTGTTTTTAGTGCATCCACCGATGAATTGTTCACAAGTGTTGCTGTTAATACCGTTCCATTTACTGTAATATGCATTGTATTTTCACTCACTTTTTCATTCTCCTCTATTGATTCATTCTCTTCTGTTTCTGCTTCCATTTCTGCCGTCGCCTCTGATTCCACTTCTGCCGCCGCTTCTACATCCACTTCTGCCGCCGCTTCTGATTCCACTTCTGCTGCCGCTTCTGCTCCCACTTCTGCTGCCGCTTCTGATTCCACTTCTGCTGCCGCTTCTGATTCCACTTCTGCTGCCGCTTCTGATTCCATTTCTGCTGCCGCTTCTGATTCCACTTCTGCTGCCGCTTCTGATTCCATTTCTGCTGCCGCTTCTGATTCCGTTTCAGCCGTCGCCTCTGATTCCGTTTCAGCCGTCGCCTCTGATTCCGTTTCTGCTGCCGCCTCTGATTCCGTTTCTGCTGCCGCCTCTGATTCCGTTTCTGCCGCCGCCTTTACTTCCACTTTTGCTACCGCTTCTGATTCTGTTTCTGCGGATTGATCTTGCTGTGAACAACTCGTACTTATAAAAACCAAAAAAATTACCAGTACAAGTGTTGAAAATCTCTTTTTCCTCATGTGTACACGCTCCTTTAAATACCTTTAACAGCGTTTCTAATACTTGCTTTAAAACCTATGTATTTTGCAGTTATATAGAAACATCTTATTAGCGATTGAGTTTCACTTGACGATCTTAGAGCATATCCTCTATAATAAACATAACCCATAAACTTAACTTTAGGTCAATAGTTTAATTGAATTTTTTGGAGGATACAATGACTTATTCGATAGGTGAAGTTTCAAACCTACTAGACATATCAATTTCCACACTGAGATATTATGACAAAGAAGGCCTGCTGCCTTTAGTCAATCGCACCGAAGGCAATATTAGGCGATTCAATGATACGGACATCGAATGCCTCAATATGATTGAATGTCTTAAAACAACCGGCATGCCCCTTAAAGACATAAAAGTGTTCTTTGAATGGTGTGAAATTGGCGATGATACCATTGATCAGCGCTACGAATTGTTTTTAGCACAAAAACAAAAGACTGAAGAAAAAATCAAAGAATTGGAAACGGCCTTAAAGCGCATTAATTACAAGGTCGAATATTACCGGATCGCTAAAGAAAAAGGGACAACGTCATCGCCCGATTTTGAAGAAGCACTTGCCATGCGCTATTTACAGAAAAAAGATACCCAAAGTACAGAAGATCAAACGACGCCGGCCGCATCAAAATCACAGGCTGTTTAGCCAGCGGAATTGATAGCAATCAAGATGAAAAGCAGCTGATCATCACAATCAGCTGCTTTTTTATCGTCATCAGTTATTAAGTTGATTTGGTTTCATTTCAAGGGTTCTTATGATACAAAAACACGGTCTGTCAGGGTCGCATCATAACCATTAATAACGGCTCTATCACCTATTTTAGCATTTTCACTGTCTACAACGGCAATACCAATACTCCTGCCGGCTGTAAAGCCATATGTGAATTTTGCGACTCTTCCCACTGCTTTACCGTCTACATAGATCAGGACGCCTGGTCCTCCCTTAGCACGATCTGGAATATGCGCTTCTTCATTGTCAACGACAAAGCCTACCATCTGTCGTTTAGGACCTTCTTCTTTTACTTTTTCCAAGGCCTCTTTCCCAATAAAGTCTCTATCCCACTTGATTCCACGCTCCAATCCTACTTCAAATGGATTTGTATAAGCAATATCACCCATTAAATAAAACCCTTTTTCGGTTGCCAGCGTCCAAACCATGACTTGAAACTCGGTCACTTGTAGGGCGTCAAATGCTTTGCCTGCTTCTGCCAGCTTAGCTTCAATCAGAGGCGCTTTATCCGGTGCAACATAAATTTCAAATCCCATTTTCTCACCTGTAAAACCAGCTCTGGTAATTTTTACGGGGATATCATCAATTTTATTATCTCTTATTGAAAAGAATGACTGATCTTCAACGTCTTCTTTAGCAATGGCGTTAATCAATGCTTTAGAATTTGGTCCCTGAACAGCATACATTTCCCAAGAAGGCGTTTCATCAGTATAGGCAACACTGCTGTCCCCTTTATGTTGATCAAACCAGGCAATCATTTTTCTTACAAATAACGTCGTTATCCAAAATTTCTTTTCTTCCAAGCGGAAGATAACGACATCATCAATGATGATCCCCTCTTCATTCAGCATCGTTGTATAACGCGCTTTGCCTATTTTAAGATTTGCAATGGGTTTTGCAAACATTTTATCCAGAAAGCTGTCGGCATCTTCACCTGTCACGACAAGCAGTTGGTGCGTCCAAAGATACCAGCCAACTGTATTGCGAACAGCGTCGTGTTGCGCTTTTTTCATAATGTCATCTTGATAAACGTTTTTAAACATATATTCCCCTCCTTATTGATCTGGAAAACATCCGAATTACAAACAGAACTTATCGATTTTCTTTGCAATCTTAAGACGAATTGTGCCTTCAGGAACATTTTCAGTCTCACGCCATACCGACCATAGTGAACCGACAAGTGTTTTACACATACCATACCACATCGCAATATATGCTGGTGTCAGCATTGGTACTCTTCGTTCAAGGCCTGCTTGATTAATATCATAGATGACTTCATTCTTGTTAAAGGCAACCACTTCATATTGGCACAAAATCGTTTGAAGAACGACTTCAATATAACCACCGAGCACACGACCATCATCAACATCATTTGGAACGCCCATCCAGTCGCGCAATCCTTTAATGGCAAAGTATTCGCCAAACATCGCTTTTCCTGCCCCTCTGCAAACGCATTCAACGACGGACTGCACATACTCTCTCGTGTAGACGCCAGCTGCAATTTTTGCTTCCAACACGGGCACAACATAGGTGACACCGAGTGGATTGATTAATGTACTGTTATAGAGATCTGCCGCTGACCACTCAGTATTTAAACCATTTCTCATTTTATAGTCACATTCCTCACGAAATTGCTGCGGTTTTGTCACCATATTTTCTTCTGGTGTAAACTTGATTTGATCAGATGTTGCGATCGGTCCAAATTTTTCCCAAGATTCTTTATCCGCCATGGGAAATTTCTCACGACTTTCTGCAATGACACGACAGTGTAAATCACCACAGCCTTTTGCTTCAACCATGTTGTACTCTAAGTGATGTCCGCCATAGCTTTCACCGGCCGCCTGAAGTGTTGCCGTTGTCGCACGACAAAACTCAGAGCCTAAAATATCCCATGGGCATACATCGAGCTCTTTTTCAACGCGATACGTTCCAAAATCATTAACACGCCCCGGCATATATTGGCGCTCATCACCTACATCACCGATTAAACCACCAAGGAAAACACCCTTCATAAAGGGATGGAAGTTTTGCGAAATGGCGGCACCATTTCTCACCATATCCATGCCAAACATGCCTCTTAAAATTTTATGATTAATTTCACACATCATTTTACTGCGTTCTACATAATCCGGTATCAAAATTCGCATTGCTTCCATAAAGGATGTATCCACAACGGCTATATGTCTTACGAGATTTTTATACGTATCATGAAATGAAAAAATTCTGTCCCAAGGGGTTTTGATGCCTGGATGATCCGGAAGTGCTCCCTTACCAACTTCTCTAGGCATTCTTTCGTCAATGTGTTCACTCATAACCCTTCTCCTTTACAATCATACTGTTGTATTGCGCCTTTTTATACCGTTATCATTAACCCTGCCCCCGCTTTAGAGCATATGTTCCAACTGTGTCGTATCTTGACTTGCCCGATAACCGCCGTCAACCAAAATATCTGTTCCAGTGATATAGCTCGCTTCATCACTAGATAAAAACTCAATAACAGCAGCAATTTCATCAGGATACCCCCAACGTCCTACCGGTAAATCATTTAAAACTCTAGCGCCACCCGGCATGTCGGCGAGTCCCATTGGCGTTGTAAATATCCCTGCTGAGACAGTCAAAATACGTGCACCTTTTCCTGCAAATCGCTTCGTACACTGCTTTGTATAGTGCATATTGAATGCTTTTGAAAAACAGTAGGCTTTTGCCGCTTCCATCCGTGGGTCGTCGCTTTTGCAGCAGGCCATCATATTATCAAAAAAATCTGGTGCATGTGCATTACTAAAAATGTTCTTAATCGCATCGTTTACCGGCAAAGCGTGACCTGCAATAGATGCAACGGTAATCATAGAAGCATCTTTGACCATTAAATCAAAGAATACGTCAATCATATTAATTGTACCGATCGCATCAACTTCCAAAATCCGTTTCCCAGTCTCTTGAACGGGTGCATATGCGGCAGTATGAATACAACTTCCCAATGTTCCAGCTTTTTCAACTGCTGCAGCTAACGCCTCAACTTCCGCTCTGTCGCTAATATCACATTGGATATAAGTTGCCTCTTCAATCCCTTCGCTCATCAACAGTCTCTTCGCTCGATCAAGTGATTCCTGATTGATATCTACAACAAAGAGATGCCCCCTATTTGCAATACGCTTACAAATTTCAAGACCCATGCCACCTGCACCACCCGTGATTACCTGCACAGAATTTTGCTTTTTCATCACTTATTACCCCTCCTGTTTGATCTTTTATTTTCTATGAGGATGGGGGGATACTTTGAAGATAACGTATATAAACAGCGTTATACGATGGCTATTGATGATAAATATTTGTACAAATATTTCACCAAAAGTACCTGTTGGGATTTCTCCCTTCTCTTTAATTTTATGAAAAAGCTTATGTCCTGAATAGCCGCAAATGCGCTGTTTTTATGACAGTAAAATTTCTATATTGTATCAAAATAAGTGCATTTTCATCTTTAGAAAATCGGGTAGGAGAGAAAGTTAAATAACTTTCCCGACCTCCCACAGCACCGTACGTACGGGTCTCGTATACGGCGCTTCCCAAGTTTATGCATTAACAGTTTTGTATTTGTCAGAAAAGAACTGGTAGCCTTGTTTTCGCAAGCGCTCATCAGTAATAGAACAAGAAAGTATTTGGCTACCGGCTACGTGCCAGTAGCCTTTTCTTGTATTCGCATATTTCAACGCGTTTGAGTGATTATATCCAAGTTGCTTAAGCCTTTTATATCTCGTCCTCGTTTTCTTCCACCTTTTCCAGATGAACATTCGAAGTCTTCTGCGTAGCCATTTATCTATTTTAAGTAAGA
>NZ_JAHBCL010000029.1 GCF_018390735.1 Fusibacter paucivorans | reverse complement strand
GTATTATCCGATTAATGCAAAAATAAAACTGCTAGATTCAGGATCTTCGGAATCCCGATTTCTAGCAGTTTATTGTTTCGGAGATATCGGCTGTCAAAATTCACTATTTCCCGACAGCCCCATGGCGCATATTATGTTGCCGTCAAGTAAGGCCATTCGAAAAAATGAAAATGTAGCGAAGTTCGCCGATACGGCAGTGGTTGAATTAATCAAACAGATGGAAAGCAAGGGGGCAAAAAAGGTGCGTTTTTTTGCTAAAATTGCTGGTGGAGCACAGATGTTTTCCTTTTCTTCGCAAAATGATGCCATGAAAATAGGTGAACGGAATGCAGAGGCTGTAAGAGGCATGCTGAAAGAACTCAATATTCCGATAAAAGCCGACGATACGGGCGGTAATTTTGGTCGGACGATTGAGTTTTACAGTGATGATGGCAGATTGTTGATTAAAACCGCTGGTAAAGGCGTTAAAGAATTATAATGTTGGGTGGACTTTCATGACGAATGAACAACTTTGGGTGAAATACAAAGAGCATAACAGCAATGAAGCAAAAGAAGCGCTTATTATTCACTATGTCTCATTAGTCAAGATTATTGCCGGCAGATTGTTTACAAGTTATAACGCACATGTTGAATTTGATGATTTGCTGGGATATGGTGTCATTGGACTCATTGACGCCATTGAAAAATTTGATCACAAGAAACAGATTAAATTTGAAACTTATGCCAATATTCGCATTCGGGGTGCAATTATAGATGAAATCAGACATTTGGATTGGATCCCGCGCAGCACAAGGCAAAAATATAAACGCATAGAAGATGCAATCACGAAACTTCAGGCAGAATACGGTTATGATATTCCCGATGAAATTGTCGCTGAGGAAATGGGGATGCCCTTAGATGAGTATTTGAAGCTGTTGGGTGAAGTGACTACTTATTCTGTTGTCTCTCTGGAAGAGAAAATTGATGATAACACGAGCTTTGACATCAAATCCTCCAATCAGGATTTTGAACCGGAAACACATTATATTGATGAAGAGATGAAAATGCTGTTGGCTGACGTCATTGACAAGCTCCCCGAAAAGGAACGCTTGGTCTTGCAGCTTTACTATTATTCAGAGTTAACGTATAAGGAAATCGCAGAGGTGTTAAGTGTTTCTGAATCACGTGTTTCTCAAATACACACAAAAGCGATATCAAAACTTAGAATCTCTTTGAAAAGCGTCTATTAATCACAGCAAAGTGCTGTGATTTTGTAATATTTCAGCAAAAAGTGTATAATGATATTAATAATATCGTCTACATTGTCCGATATATATATAAATAGACAACTATTTCTAGGGGAGGGTCTCAACAAATGGGTGATAGCACATACCAGCTCGAAGTTAAGATGTCTGATGATTATTACAAAGCATTTGTCTCGTTTGAACCTGAAACTGAAGGCGTGCCGATTAAATCGGATGATCTCATTAAGGCAATTAAAGACCGTAATGTCGTTTTTGGCATTAAGTACAACGTTGTAGAAGATATTTGTAAACAGGGACGCACCGTTCATAGTGTGATCATTGCAGAAGGCGTGCCGCATGAAAATGGGCTGGATGCAGTGATTGAATTTACAGTCGATAAAGAAAAAAAGGCAAAGCCTCAAATTCTTGATGACGGTCGCGTCGACTTTAAAAATTTAGGCTATGTCGATGTCGTCAGCGCAGAAGATGTGTTGGCAGTTAAAACACCTGCAACAAAAGGTAAAAGCGGCACCACTGTTTCAGGGCGCGTTATTCGCGGGAAAGACGGCAAGGATGTTGCCTTTAAAGTAGGTAAGAATGTCCGCATTTCTCAGGATGGTCTCAGTGTTATTTCAGAGACTGACGGTTCTGTCATTTTTGATGGTGATAAAATTTCTGTTATAAAGCTGCTCGAACTCCGCAGCGATGTTGGCGTAGAAACCGGTAATATCTTTTTTCACGGGCAAGTCGTTGTCAATGGCAATGTGACGACTGGCTACAGCATTGAATGCGATGGTGATGTTACCATTAATGGCGTCGTCGAAGGGGCAGCCATTAAATCCGGCGGCAATATCGTGATTTCCAGAGGTGTTCAGGGAATGGATGCCGCTTCAATTGAATGCAATGGCAATTTAACCGTTAACTTTATCAATAGTGCCAAAATAAATGTCAGAGGCGATATTGAAACCGGTGCCATTATGAATAGCGATGTGAACTGTGATGGTAATATCCATGTGAAGGGCAAAAAAGGTCTTATCGTCGGTGGTGAAATTACATGCAAGGGTGATATTGAGGCGAATACTGTAGGATCAGAGCTTGGCGTAATCACATCCGTTAAACTTGGCGTTGACATGGAAATTATCGAAGAACTGAAAACACTTTCAGCAGATGTTAAGGATACCATGGCACTGCATGACAAATTAGATAAATCACTAAAGCTTTTAAAAGTTAAAATTGACCAGAATCCAGAAGATGAACGCTCACTTTTCATGTTCCGAAAATACAGCGCTAGCTTTTTAGAGCTCGACACGCAACTGACGGAAAAGCGCCAACGCCTTAAAATGCTCAATGAACTCGTTAACAATATTAGGGGTTCAAGCCTTGCAGCTAGAACGATTTATCCCGGGACTCGGCTTAAAATAGGCAGTACGAGTTATTATGTCAAAAATGAAATGAAACATACTATTTTGTTAAAAGATCGTGGAGAAATTGTCGCTCGAACCAATTGACGAAGAAGGTGATCACATGGGGATTAGACCCGTTGACATGCAGGTTGTCGTACACAAGGTTCAGGAAGTTCATTCAGCGAAGCAAAGTGTCGTCAGCAAGCAGGAAAATGAACTTTTACAATCTCAAAATGCAAATAAAGAAAATGTCGTAGAGCAGCATCATACTGTTGCAACGACTGAAGAAACGCGCCATAATGCTATAAATGCCGATCGTGAAGGACAGGGAGGGAACTATAAACCGCCCGATCAAAAAAAATCTGATGAAGATGAAGACGAGACAGAAGAAAAAAAAGATGCGAAGCGCGTTATTGGCAATGCGGGAAGACATTTTGATATGAAGGTGTGATCACATGTTTATCATTAGTTTTATCATTGGACTGATCATTGTCGTCAGTTCAATTTTTATGCTTAGAAGAGAATTGAATACAGCGGTTCGGACGCGATCACAATTAATTGAACAGGCGGGGATCTACAATCAGGATGATCTCTTTAAAATGTTAGAAGACTTACAGCTCAGTATTAATGAAATGAACAGCGCTTTCTACGAAATCATTGGTGAAATAGAGGGCAATATTAGCTTGCATGAAAAGACGATTTCAGATATTGAAACCAAAATGGCGCGTTATGAAGCGGCGGAACTTGCCGTGACACAGGCGCAATCCCAAGTGAAACGCGAATTATCCGATAATCTGAAACGTATGCACCAAATGCAGGAAACCTCTCGTGACTTGTCAGATTCTTCAGATCAGGGAAAAAAACCTGAAAAGGTCACGACAGAGGTAATTGACAGCGCCCAAACAAAGAGACAATACGAAGCTGTGAGAGATGAAACGGCAAATGATTCCGGAGAAGACACCATGGCTCAGATTACAACCCTGAGAAGCCAAGGGTATTCTCTGACGGAAATCGCTAAAATGCTTGGTATGGGAATGGGTGAAATTCAACTTCTCATCAATATGAATCTTAAAAAATAGTTGTTAAACCCCATACCCTGTGATATACTACTTAAGGTAATAAATTCACACCTGTTTTAATCGCTCGGATGTTGCCGTTTTGCGGTGTTCGAACGGGATGATGAACAGGGCGGCAGAACAAAAAAACAAGGAGGCATTACATGTCAGTTATTTCTATGAAAGAATTATTAGAAGCCGGTGTCCACTTTGGTCACCAAACGAGAAGATGGAACCCTAAAATGGCAGAATACATCTTCACTGAGAGAAATGGTATCTACATTATCGACCTTCAAAAAACAGTCGGTAAAATTGAAGATGCTTATGCATTTGTAAGATCAGTCATTGAGGAAAATGGTTCAATTCTCTTTGTTGGTACAAAAAAACAAGCACAGGAAGCGATTGAAACAGAAGCAAATCGTGCTGGAATGTACTACGTTAACCAAAGATGGTTGGGCGGTATGTTAACGAACTACAAAACCATTAAAAAAAGAATTGACCTGCTTTATAAATTAGAAAAAATGGAAAGCGACGGCACATTTGAAGCGCTTCCTAAAAAAGAAGTTATTAAACTTAGAGCTGATAAAGAAAAACTCGAAAAATTCTTGGGCGGCATTAAAGAAATGAAAAAACTGCCGGATGCTATTTTCGTCGTAGACCCTAAAAAAGAGCGTATTGCGATTAAAGAAGCTAGAAACCTCGGTATTCCTGTTGTTGCAATCGTGGATACAAACTGTGATCCAGATGAAGTAGATTACGTGATCCCAGGCAATGATGATGCAATCAGAGCTGTAAAACTCATTGCTGGTAAAATGGCAGATGCCGTAATCGAAGCAAAACAAGGTGAGCAATTAACAGAAGCAGCAGCGCCTGCTGAAGCCGAAGCGACGACAGAAGCTTAAGATCTGGCAATTAAGATGTACCTAAGAAAGGTAAGGGGAGACTCTTACCTTTTTAAAAGCGAACGTTTAAAGGAGGAAGTATCATGGCAATTACAGCTTCAATGGTTAAAGAGTTGAGAGAAGCAACTGGCGCAGGGATGATGGATTGTAAAAAGGCCCTCGTCGAAACAGATGGCAATATGGATGATGCTATCAAATATTTAAGAGAAAAAGGCATTGCCAAAGCAGCAAAAAAAATGGATCGTATTGCTGCGGAAGGTATAGTCGCTTCATATATTCACGGCGGTCGAATCGGCGTTATCGTCGAAATCAACAGCGAAACAGATTTTGTTGCGAAAAACGAAGAATTCCAAGAATTTGGCAAGGATATTGCGATGCAAGTTGCGGCTGCTAATCCAATCTACGTTAGAAGAGAAGAAGTGCCGCAAGCTGCAATCGAAGCTGAAAAAGAAATCTTAAGAAATCAAGCGTTAAATGAAGGTAAGCCTGAAAAAATCGTTGATAAGATGGTTGAGGGTCGTATTGCAAAATATTACAAAGAAGTTTGTCTGCTCGAGCAGCCTTTTATTAAAGATCCTGATAAAACAGTTGATGATCTTTTAAAAGAAAAAATAGCAAAAATTGGTGAAAACCTTTCAATCAGAAGATTTTCAAGATTTGAAGTCGGCGAAGGTCTTGAGAAAAAATCAGAAAACTTTGCTGAAGAAGTTGCAAAACAATTACAAGGTTAATCACCAAAATAAATGGTATAAATACTAGAGAACACGCAAGTGTTCTCTTTTTTAGGGAAAAATTGTTTGAAGCGTAAAATAATTTACTGTAAAATAGATATTAGAACGGAGGGCTTTCATTGGAACTTAAATATAAGCGCGTCATCTTGAAATTGAGCGGTGAGGTACTCGCCGGTCAAAAGGGCTTTGGCGTCGACTATGAAACCGTAGAAGGCATTGCGAAATATATAGCAGAACTAAGTGCGGCGGGTGTTGAAGTAGGTGTTGTCATTGGCGGCGGCAATTTCTGGAGAGGTCGAAGCAACAGCAAGATGGAACGTACAACGGCGGATTATATGGGAATGATGGCAACGGTCATGAATTCTCTTGCCATGTCAGATGCCCTAAAATATATTAATGTTTCAAATCGCGTTTTGAGTGCCATCACCATGACGCAATTAGCAGAACCCTATAATCGTGAGAATGCCGTCAGTTATTTAAGAGAAGGTCAAGTGGTTATTTTTGCGGCGGGAACGGGAAGTCCTTTTTTTTCGACGGATACAACTGCGGCGCTTAGAGCAGCTGAAATAGATGCTGAACTAATTCTGCTCGCTAAGAAAATTGATGGTGTCTATGACTGTGATCCAATGCTGAATCCGAATGCAAAAAAATATGACCAACTTAGTTATCAGGAAGTATTGGATCAGAAATTGGGTGTTATGGATTTGACGTCGATCACACTTTGTATGGATAATCATATTCCCATTGCAGTATTTGACTTAAATTATCCCGAAAATATCATTAAGGCATGTTCGGGTGAAAATGTTGGAACAATCATTGAGGAGGTCTAGATGAGAAATCAGATACATGATCATTTAAGTGAAAAAATGGATAAAACGCTAAATGTCTTAAAAGAAGAACTCAATCACGTTCGTGCAGGTAGAGCTAATCCATTGATATTGGACAAATTGAAAGTCGAATATTACGGCGCTGAGACACCCATTAAGCAACTTGCGAGCATTTCTGTTCCAGAGCCTCGCATTATACAAATACAACCGTATGACGCAACGATTATGAAAGAAGTGGAAAAAGCCATTTTAACATCCGATCTCGGCTTGAATCCCAGCAATGACGGCAAGGTTATTCGCTTGATTATTCCGATGCTCACCGAAGAACGACGTAAAGAATTGACAAAACACGTGAAGAAACTCGGCGAAGATGCTAAGGTGGCACTGCGGAACGAAAGACGCGATGCGATAGACCAGCTTAAGAAAATGCAAAAATCGAAGGAAATTACAGAGGATGAACTTTCATCTGGTGAGAAGGAAGTTCAAAAGATGGTAGATGATCAGGTTGCTTTAATTGATCAACAAATTAACAAAAAGAATGACGAGATTATGGAAGTATAAAAAATCTGCCCTCCGATCTATGGAGGGCTTTTATTCAAATAGAAAGATTAAAAAAAGATTTAAGCCATTCGAGCATGGACTCAGAGCTTATTTAGGAGATATAGATGCTTTCCTTTTTTAATAAAAAAGATGAAGAAGTTACTTTATCAAAACCGCCTGTTCACGTTGCATTTATCATGGACGGCAATGGGCGATGGGCGAAAAAAAGAGGGATGCCGCGCCTATTTGGTCATAATGCCGGTATGGAAACCATCAAGCGCATTGTGAAAGAAAGTCAGCGATTGGGTATCCAATACATTACTTTTTATGCTTTTTCAACAGAAAACTGGAAACGGCCGGTTGATGAAGTCGAAGGTTTGATGCAAATTCTCGTGAAGTTCATCCGTTCGGAGATTGATGAAATTCATGAAAACAATGTAAAAGTGAATATTTTGGGTGACATTGATAGACTCCCGGCGGCGGCAAAGGAAGCCGTATGCTATGCACTCGATAAAACCGCTGCGAATGACGGCATGAATTTTAATATTGCTCTGAATTATGGTGCGCGCAATGAAATCGTAAGAGCTGTAAAGTCAATTTCAGAAGCTGTAAAGCGTGGTGAATACAGCAGCGATGCGATTGATGAAACATTGATTGAACAATATCTGTACACAAAAGATTTTCCAGATCCGGATTTGATGATTCGCACCAGCGGCGAAAAGCGCCTTAGCAACTTTTTACTTTGGCAACTGGCATATTCCGAATTCCTGTTCTTAGATCTCTATTGGCCTGATTTTTCAGAAGCGGTTTACCGGAATGCCTTGTTGGAATACGATCAAAGAAATCGACGCTTTGGTGCGTTGTAAGGAGTGTTTGTATGCTAAAACGTACCATATCTGCAATTGTCGCACTGCCGCTGCTGTTTCTTGTGCTATTAAAAGGAGGCATTTTTCTATTCCTTGCTGCATTGATATTGAGCCTTGTTGGTCAATATGAATTCTATCGTGCCTTCAGCAAGACGCATGATCCAGTTGTGAAACTTGGCTATGTGATGACGCTATTTTGGTATCTTGGCCTATATTTTGATTTCCCAAAAGCATATGATACGCTTTGTATTTCCGTATACTTATTTGGAATCCTAAGCCATATTATTTTTTCGAAGAAAGACAGTGTTCTCTTTGATGAAATGATTGGGTTTATAGGATTCTTTTACGTGTCTTTTACCATTTCACATATTTTATTGATCTCTCAATATAACAATGCCTTTTTTATTTGGTATCCTTTTATTATTGCCTTTTCCTCTGATACGTTTGCCTATTTTACAGGGCGTTTCTTCGGAAAACACAAACTCATACCAGCTGTTAGTCCAAAGAAGACGATAGAGGGTGCTGTTGGCGGATTAGTGCTTTGTACGATTCTGTCGGGGCTTTATGCTAAAATTTGGTATCCGGATTTTGTTGGCTATGCAATTTTACTTGGCTTTGTCGGCAGCGCACTTTCGATCGTTGGCGATTTAATCGCATCGCGAATCAAGCGTATTACGCATATTAAAGATTTTGGAAAAATTATGCCTGGACACGGTGGGGTACTGGATCGCTTTGACAGCTTGATTATTACAATACCACTCGTTTATTATTTTATCGTTATCTTCGAATGGCTGCATTAGCGTTTGATGCGTGAAACGCTGTTTGGCAAATTAAAACTGCCAGCAGCTAGCTATATTGGATAATATGCAGCGTCAGAGTCTGTCGTGATGAGCGCATTGAGAACGATAAAGAGGAGGCATGACAACAGCAAAAAGATGACTAAAATGTAAAATAGTTATGAATTCAAATGGATTGCGGCGTTATGTGCTACAATAGTAATAAGTGATCGTAAATGAGTGAGGTCTTCATTAAATGAGAAAACAAATTTCTATATTGGGGTCAACGGGATCAATCGGCCGTCAGACCCTTGATATTATTTCAGATACAAATCGGTTCAGTGTTTACGCGCTGGCTTGTCATCACAATATTGACCAGTTGATTGAGCAAGCTGAGCGGTACAGCCCTGTCCTTTTAGTCGTGTATGATAAGGCAATGTATGAACCATTAAAATCAGCAGCAGCACATTTAAACTGCCGTGTGAGTTGCGGTATGGAAGGACTTGTTGAAGCGGCTACGGCAGATCCCGTTGATATCGTCTTGACGTCGGTTGTTGGGAGTATTGGGCTCATGCCAACGATTGAAGCAATTAAAGCAAAAAAAACCATCGCACTGGCCAATAAAGAAACACTTGTCACAGCCGGCGAGATCATTATGCCGCTTGCGGCGGCACATGGCGTTTCAATTCTACCGGTAGACAGTGAACACAGTGCTATTTTTCAGTGTCTTCAAGGGCAACACGCCGATTCAGTTGATGAGATTCTCTTGACTGCTTCAGGTGGACCGTTTCGAACACTGACAAAAAGTGAAATTGCCGTTCGAAGAGCCTCAGATGCACTGAAACACCCAAACTGGGCGATGGGTGCGAAGATCACCATTGATTCTGCAACACTGATGAACAAAGGACTTGAATTTATTGAAGCCAAATGGTTATTTGGCGTATCAGCCGAGCAGATTAAAGTGATTGTTCACCCGCAGAGTATTATTCACTCAATGGTTCGCTACAAAGATCAAAGCATTATTGCACAATTAGGGGCGCCCGATATGCGCGTGCCAATTATTTATGCGTTGGATTATCCTAACAGATATCCTAACAAACTTGAAAAACTAGATTTTTTTGCTTTAAAATCACTGACTTTTGAAGCGCCTGATCTTGAGCGCTTTCCATGCTTGGCGCTGGCGATTGATTCACTGGCGCAAGGCGGCAATATGCCGGCGGTATTAAATGCAGCGAATGAAGAACTCGTAGCAGCCTACTTAAAAGAGACTATTGGCTTTTATGATATTGCTGAATACATCCAAAAAGCGATGGCTGCGATTCCGAAAATAGAGAATCCTGCAATTGATGACATTTTAATGAGTGACAAAATGGCGCGTGTTGAAATCAGGCGCCTACTTGAATTAAGGAGATGAATCTATGTTGTTAACTCTGATCAGTTTTATCTTTGTCTTTGGCATCATTGTCATGTCACATGAATTTGGCCACTACATTACTGCGAGGCTCAATGACGTTAAGATTTTAGAATTTTCGCTGGGAATGGGCCCGGCTGTTTTTACAAAGGAAAAGGGAGAGACACTTTATTCGGTACGTGCACTTCCCATTGGCGGCTACGTCAAAATGGAAGGGGAAGATGGCGAATCGAGTGATCCCAGAAGTTTTGTTCAGAAAAGGCCAATTCAACGACTGTTGATATTAGCGGCAGGTGCACTTATGAATTTTTTGCTCGCCTATGTACTGCTCGTGATTATTATGATGGGAATGGGTTTTGCATCGACGACGCTGGACGAAATTATTCCATATTACCCGGCGGCAGAAGCGGGCATTGAAACCGGTGATACCATCACGGCAATTGACAACGAGCCAATTACGTCGTGGGAAGAAGTGGTCGAAAGGATTACAGCCAGTAATGGCGAGCCAATGGCGATTACGGTGGAACGCGATCATCAACTGCGGACGTATACCCTTGTTCCGATAATATCTGAAGATGATGGACAGTATAAGATCGGCGTCACTTCTGCATTGGTGAAACAGCCTGGAAAAGCCTTCAGCTATGCCGGTAAACAATTTTTTGTCTTTTTTACAGACATTTTCAACTTTTTTATTCAGCTTGGGCATCAAAATGTAGAAGGTGAGATTATCGGTCCAGTTGGCATGGTCAATGTTATCGGACAGGCTTCACGTGTCGGCTTTTTAAATTTGCTGTTTATAGCAGCTTATATTTCTGTCAATTTAGGTATTGTCAATCTTTTGCCATTTCCGGCTCTCGACGGCGGTCGTATCGTCTTTGTCCTTATTGAGATGGTTAAGGGATCGCCGGTAGACCGTGAAAAAGAAGGCTATGTTCACTTTATTGGGATTACCATTTTGATGGCATTAATGGTATTTTTGGTTTTTAGGGATATCTCTAATCTCTAAAGACGGATATCGATTCTATGCTTTGAAATTCAGGATATAAATTGTGGTCAATAAGGAAGCGCTAAACAGCAGCGATAAATAGTCGATATAAACTGTCGATATAAAATGGGATAGAAGTCTTAATCGTGAGACCAATCGAATGAAGAGAGATTAACACAGGGAGACGCAGATGTATAAAAGCTCGTTCCTGTGCTGTTAATAGGAGGCAGCATGACCAGAACGGTTAAAATTGGGAATATCACCATCGGCGGCGATAATCCTGTTCGCATTCAGTCAATGGCAAATACAAAGACTGACAACGTCGAGGCAACTGTTAAACAAATACTTGAACTTGAGCGCGCAGGATGTGAAATTATTCGCGTCGCCGTGCCGGATATGGCGGCGGCAAAGGCAATTGACAAGATAAAGTCACAAATACACATCCCGTTGGTTGCAGACATTCACTTTGATCATCGACTAGCGCTTGAAGCCATTGCAGCTGGTGTCGACAAGGTTCGCATAAATCCAGGCAATATTGGTGATGTCAACAAAGTTAAGGCAGTGGTCAACGCGGCATCCAATCGTGGTGTTCCCATACGGATCGGTGTTAATTCCGGTTCGTTGGAACGAGAAGTTTATAATAAATATGGCGGTGTCACACCGGAAGCGCTTGTTGAAAGTGCATTGGGACACGTTCGCATATTGAATCAGCTGGATTTTGACAACATTGTCATATCCATTAAAGCAACGGATGTCAAACTGACATACGATGCATATCAATTATTAAAACAATCCGTTGACTATCCGCTGCACCTTGGCGTAACCGAAGCGGGAACACAATTTTCTGGAACGGTTAAATCAGCAATCGGCATTGGGTCGCTTCTCTTAAATGGTATTGGCGATACCATTCGCGTATCGCTGACAGAATCGCCAATCGAAGAAGTGCGCGTAGCAAAGAAGATACTGGAAGTATTGAATTTGCGGGATTTTGGGATACGTTTCATTTCGTGTCCGACATGCGGTCGTACCAACGTAGACCTCTTTAGTGTTGCAAAAGCAGTTGAAGAGCAGCTTAAAGATGTTCCAAAAAAACTGACGCTAGCCATTATGGGCTGTGCTGTCAATGGACCAGGTGAAGCGCGTGAAGCAGATTTGGGCATTGCAGGGGGAAAGGGCGAATTCCTGATATTCAAAAAGGGTGTCGTCATTAGAAAAGTGAAGGAATCCGAAGTCATTGAAGCCCTTATGGCGGAAATCGAAACACTTTAAGGGAAAATAGGATGAAGGCCTTCGACTCGTTGATAGTACGAGGGGAACTGTATTGGTAAATGAACTAAAGTTGGGATGGCATCATGAAATTTAATGAATTGGTTGGCAATATTGTTGATATTGAAAAACTTGACGTCAAGCGCATTGAGTACATTAAAAGCCGTGAGGCGCTGAACATACAAATTGGCACGGCAGAGCGCATCCAAGATGCGAAAATTGAACAATTGAAAAATCAACTGATGGCGACGCTCAGCTTTATTAAACGCGTTGATGTCAGTATTGTTTCGGAAGAATGTTCCAAAGAACTGCTCATTGAGCGCAACTGGGAAAATATCATGGGCGTTGTGAAGCGAAAGAGTCCTGCTGTTGCGAGTATCTTAAGTCAGTCAAAAATAAAGTTCGAAAACGATTTGATTCACATAACCTTTGATGACAAAGGACTGGAAAATACGTTTCATCAATTCAACACGACGGCTTTGATCCAAAAAATTTGTGATCAAAATCTCGATATTGCGGCGCGCATTGAAACAGCTGCTGAAAAAGAAGCTTTTGAAGGGTTTCAAGCGTTTGAGCGCATGCAGGAAGATGAAATTCAAACGCATATCCAAAACAATACCGGCGCGGCAGCCGTTGCTGCATCAGTAGAAAGATCACAAAATCAAAGCCGCGAAAACAGCGGTAATACAAAAGCTTCAAAAAGCCGTCTCCTTAAGGGCAGTATTCGCAAGTCAATTAGTAAAGTCGCTGATATTGTCAACGAGGAAGAAGTCTATGCTATTGAGGGCGAAGTAATCAGTGTCGATACACGCGAACTGCAAAGCGGCAAGACCATGATCAAAATTTACCTGTCAGACCATTCCGATGCAATCTGCGCAAAAATGTTTGTCAAAAAGAATGAAGCAGAAGAAGTGCTGGATTTTATCAATGCCAATGCATGGCTGATTGTAGAAGGCACCAATCGCTATGATACGTATGATCGTGAAAAAACATTAAACTTATTGGCAATCAATGCGGGGAAAAAGTTGACAGAACGTATGGATAATGCCGCAAATAAGCGCGTTGAGCTGCATATGCACACGAATATGAGTGAAATGGACGGCATGACATCTGTCGGCGCATTGATTAAAACGGCCATAAAGTGGGGACATCCCGCCGTAGCCATTACTGATCATGGCGCCCTTCAAGCATTTCCGGATGCCGATCATGCATGCGGTGATAAAATCAAAGTCATTTATGGTGTCGAAGGTTATCTCGTTGATGATGTGACGCCAATGGTCGATCGCAATTTAGATTACCAGTTGAATGATACTTATATCGTGTTTGATATTGAAACCACCGGTTTTTCCAATCAGGATGACCGAATTATAGAAATTGGTGCTGTAAAGATCAAAGACAGCGTTGTTATTGATCGATACAGCGTATTTGTTAATCCCGAAAGGCAGATTCCCAGCCATATCGTCGAACTCACAGGCATTAATTATGATATGGTTGCTGATGCCCCTACCATTGATGTCATTTTGCCTGAATTTCTGGCATTTGTCGGCGATGCGCCTGTAGTCGCACATAATGCGGTGTTTGACTGCAGCTTTATCAGGACAAATGCCCAGCGATTGGGTCTCGCATTCGAAAATGCGATTTTAGATACGTTGGCTTTGAGCCGACTTTTACTGACGAAGATTAAAAAACATAACCTCAAAGCAGTTACGAAGCATCTTAAAATCGCGCTCAATGATCACCATCGAGCTGTAGCGGATGCAGAGGCGACTGCGCGGGTATTGGTTAAGTTTATTGAAATGTTAACAGAAGCTGGTGTTTCGACACTGGAACAACTCAATGCATATGCATCGGAAAACATGGATTTCCGCATGCGCGATATGAATCATATCATTATACTGGCGAAAAACTACCAAGGTCTAAGGCATTTGTATGAACTCGTCTCCATGTCTAACCTAGAATATTTTTACCGCAAACCGCGTATTCTGAAATCAAAACTGATTGAAAAGCGTGAAGGGCTTATTCTCGGTAGTGCGTGTGAGGCGGGCGAACTATACAAGGCGCTGCTCAACAATCTTGAAGCAGAGCGTGTTGAAGCGATTGCTTCATTTTATGATTACTTGGAAATTCAGCCGTTAGGCAATAATAACTTTATGATCGAAAACGGTCGTGTTAAGTCACGAGAGACGCTGGCTGACTTTAATAAGGCAATACTGGCGCTAGGTGACCAGCTTGGTAAACCTGTGGTCGCAACTTGTGATGTTCACTTTCTTAATCCCGATGATGAAGTGTATAGGCGGATTCTCATGGCTGGGTCCGGGTATTCAGATGCGGATAATCAAGCCCCCCTATATTTCCGAACCACAGAAGAAATGCTTAAAGAGTTTGATTACCTCGGCAGTCGGGCAAAAGAAGTCGTCATTGATAACACACAGTTGATTGCGGAGATGTGCGAAGCCATTCTCCCTGTACCCAAGGGAACATTTCCGCCAAAGATAGAGGGCGCCGATGAAGAATTCCGTGATATGTGTTTTGCAAAAGCGACGCGGATTTATGGTGATCCGCTTCCGGAGATTGTTGAAAAGCGGCTTAATCGAGAATTGAACTCTATTATCAGCAATGGCTATGCTGTCATGTATATCATTGCTCAAAAACTGGTGACCAAATCACTTGAAGATGGCTATTTGGTTGGTTCGAGGGGATCCGTCGGTTCATCGCTGGCGGCTACGATGAGCGATATTACTGAAGTCAATCCATTGCCGCCGCATTATATCTGCAAAAACTGCAAGCATTCCGAATGGATTACAGACGGCAGTTATGGTTCAGGCTGTGATATGCCGGATAGAGTGTGCCCGGAATGTGGAACACCGTATTTTAAAGATGGCTATGATATTCCATTCGAAACATTCCTCGGTTTTGATGGCGATAAAGAGCCCGACATCGACCTTAACTTTGCAGGTGTTTATCAGGCAAATGCACATAAATACTGTGAAGTGCTCTTCGGTAAAGGCAAGACGTTTAAAGCCGGTACGATTGGTACCATTGCCGATAAGACCGCTTTTGGCTATGTAAAAAAATATTTTGAAGAACGTGAAATGAATATTCACTATAAAGAAGTCGAGCGATTGGCAAAGGGACTGACAGGGATTAAACGAACATCAGGGCAGCATCCCGGCGGCATCATGGTCGTACCGAGCGATCATGATATTCATGAATTCTGTCCGATACAGTATCCAGCCAATGATGTGTCATCAGATGTCATTACGACGCATTTTGATTATCATTCTATCAGCGGACGCCTGCTTAAGCTCGATATACTGGGCCATGATGTGCCGACTATTATTAAGCAGCTTGAAGAATTGACGGGTATAGATGTCTTTGATATCCCAATTGGTGATCCCGACACCATGAAAATTTTTACATCCATTGATACGCTCAATATTAAAGATCCTACTTATTCACTTGATATTGGCAGTTTGGGTATTCCGGAGTTCGGCACTAAGTTTGTTCGCCAAATGCTGAAAGATACAGAACCTAAAACATTTTCCGACCTCGTTCGTATTTCGGGACTGTCCCATGGTACCGACGTTTGGCTCAACAATGCCCAGACACTGGTTCGAGAAAATATTGTTACCATTAAAGATGTTATTGCAACGCGTGATGACATCATGAACTATTTACTCCAAATGGGGCTCGAACCGCTGACATCCTTTAAAATTATGGAAAAAGTCAGAAAGGGCAAGGGCCTTGGCGAGCAGGATATTGTCGATATGAAAGCCAAAGACGTACCAGACTGGTACATCAAGTCATGTCAGACAATTCAATACATGTTTCCAAAAGCACATGCTGTCGCCTACGTTATGATGAGCGTCAGAATCGCCTATTTTAAAGTACATCAGCCGTTGGCATTTTATGCAACATACTACGCCAGTAAAGTTGATGATTTTGATGCAGAACTTGTCTGCAAAGGCGTAGAAGTCGTGCGGGCTGAAATGAAGCGATTAGAGGAGATTGAAAAACCGTCTAAAAAGGAACAGGATTTTGCATCGCTGCTGGAGATCGTCGACGAAATGTATAGTCGGGGACTTCAAATGCTCAAAGTGAGCATCAAGGATTCAGATGCAGAAAAATTCAAGATCAAAGACGGAAAGCTCTTGCCGCCATTTTTAGCGCTGCAAGGTGTTGGTGCCAGTGCGGCACAGGCCATTGCTGAAGTGAGAGATGCCAGCGATGATTTTATGTCCATTGAGGATTTTCAAATGAAGACACGTGTCTCAAAGACCGTTGTCGAAGCAATGAAGGTTCACGGTTGTTTTGAAGAACTTCCGGATGCCAATCAGCTATCCTTCTTTTAGATAGCAAGTTATGATTTTAGCGAATAGCTGAAATGGTACAAAGCCAGATGCCGTCAGCGAAAGACGTAATTGGTATTTGCAACTGAAGGCAATATGTGTTATAATAAAAACGTTAATAGGCTTAGACTTCAAAGAGTGGGAAATCCCACTCTTTGTTCGTGTGTACAACCTAAATTAAGGCTTTAATCGCCATTAAATTGGAACTTTTGCCGAAATGTCTTTTCGGCATCACATAAATGAAACTGCATGCAAATTGTGAATGCAGGACAATTGAATAGAAAGAAGGTGCCCCATGAGAAAAAAACGAGTTGTTGATATTGTGGAGGAGGTTTTAGCCCCCTTTTTGACTGCTCAAAAAATGGAACTGGTGGATGTAGAATTTGTTAAGGAAGGGCCATATCGTTATTTGAGGGTAACCATTGATAATGAAACGGGTATTTCTTTGGACGACTGTGCTGATGTCAGTCGATTTTTAAATGATAAACTAGACAAGCTCGATCCGATTGAAGAACAGTATTTTCTGGAAGTGACTTCGCCTGGCGTTGAGCGTATTCTCAAGAAAGACGCTGATTTTAAACGCTTTGCCGGAAGACAGGTACAGCTTAAATTGTATCAGCCTTATGAAGGTCAGAAGGTGATTGTTGGTGAACTCGTCGGCCTTGAAGTGGATTCAGTCGTACTCAATCATGCATCGATGGGAACGGTAAAGATTCCGAAGAGTAAAGTATCACTCACAAAGCTTGTGGTAGATTTTGATTAGGAGGGAAAAACGTGAAAACTGAGTTACTATTGGCTTTAGAGCAATTAGAAAAAGAAAAGGGTTTGGAATTAGATATGCTCTTTGACGTTATTGAAGATGCTGTCATCAAGGCGTATAAAAACAATTTTGGCGCAACGCATAACGTAGAAGTCGAATTAAATAGAGAAACTGGCGAATTCAACGTTTATTCCGTCCGATTGGTCGTTGAAGAAGTACTGGATGACATCACCCAGATTTCTGTCGAAGACGCCAAGAAAATCGATTCAGATTATGAGAGCGGTGATGTGGTCAAGGAAAAGGTTATTCCAAAAGATTTTGGCAGAATTGCAGCGCAGTCGGCGAAGCAAGTTGTTGTTCAAAAAATTCGCGAAGCGGAGCGCAGTGTTATTTTTGAAGAGTTCTCCAGTCGAGAAAGTGAAATCGTCAATGGTGTTATTCACAGGATTTCAAAAGGGACCATTTACATTAACTTAGGTCGTACTGAAGCAATCTTGCCGTTAAATGAACAAATTCCAAATGAAACCTATATTCAAGGCGAACGCCTTAAAACGTATATTACAGAAGTGCGCAACTCGACGAAGGGGCCGCAGATTTATGTTTCTCGTACACATCCGGGACTTGTAAAGCGCTTGTTTGAAATTGAAGTGCCGGAAATCTACGATGGCGAAGTCGAAATTAAGAGCATTTCCAGAGAGCCGGGATCCAGAACGAAGATTGCCGTCTATGCCAATAATCAGGATCTTGATCCTGTTGGCGCATGTGTCGGTCAAAAAGGACATCGCGTTCAAAGCATTGTCGATGAACTCCAAGGTGAAAAAATTGATATCATCGAATGGCATGAAAACCCGGCTATCCTCATTTCAAACGCACTGAGTCCTTCAAAAGTCATGCGTGTTGAAGTCGATGAGGATGACAACTCGGCACTTGTTGTCGTACCGGATTATCAGCTTTCTCTTGCAATCGGAAAAGAGGGTCAGAATGCCAGACTCGCTGCAAAATTAACCGGTTGGAAGATTGATATTAAAAGTGAAACGCAATACAAAAATTACTTAATGGAAATCGGTGAATACAACGATGTTTATGGAGATGAGGCATAGCCATGAAAAAGATTCCAATGAGAAAATGTATTGGCTGCGGCGAACAGAAACCTAAAAAAGCACTCATACGTATTGTCAAGAACAAAGAAGGTGAGGTCTTCGTGGACTTTACAGGAAAGGCGAATGGCAGAGGTGCGTATATTTGCAATGATAAAAAGTGTTTTGACACCGCCGCAAAACGAAATGCCTTTAACCGTGCACTGGAAACGCAAATTGGCGACGATGTGCTTCAGGCATTACGAGAGAGGTTAGCTGAACATGAATAATGTATTGACACTATTGGGATTTGCACAAAAATCCGGCAATTTAATGTTAGGTGAAACATCCTGTGAACAAGGGGTGCTGCGCCGAAAAGTATCACTGCTGATTATTGCTGATGATCTTGGCGAATCAGCGCGACAAAAGTTTATCAGATTGTGCGAAGCCCAAGGTGTTCCCTATAGAGTATTGTCTACCAAGGAGGTGCTCTCTCAGGCAATTGGAAAATCAAATTATGGCCTGTTCGGCATTGCAAACAAGAAATTTACGAGAGCATTAATTGCTGAAATTGATGCGCGATAACCCCGGAGGTGAACCTATGTCAAAAGTCCGAATTCACGAGTTAGCAAAAACTTTGAATAAATCCAGTAAGGATCTTATTGATGCAGCGTCATCCCTAGGTATGAATGTGAAAAATCACATGAGTACACTTGAGGATAACGAAGTTGCCAAACTTAAACAAACGTTTAAACCGGCACCTGAAAAGTCACACAATAAGATTATTTACGATCGTACAAAAGAAGTAAAACAAGAAGAACGTCAATCTAGAAATAACGATAATCGAAGCCGTAACCAAGGCGATCGCCCTCAGAGAAGCAACGACAATCGCAGCCAAAATCAAGGTGACAGACCGCAAAGAAATTACGACAACCGCAGCCAAAATCAAGGCGACAGACCGCAAAGAAATTACGACAACCGCAGCCAAAGCCAAGGTGACAGACCGCAAAGAAATTACGATAACCGCAACCAAGGCGATCGTCCTCAAAGAAGCTACGATAACCGCAACCAAGGCGATCGTCCTCAAAGAAGCTACGATAACCGCAACCAAGGTGATCGTCCTCAAAGAAGCTACGATAACCGCAACCAAGGTGATCGTCCTCAAAGAAGTTACGATAACCGCAACCAAGGTGACCGTCCTCAAAGAAGCTACGATAATCGCAACCAAGGCGATCGTTCTCAAAGAAGCTACGATAACCGCAATCAAGGTGATCGTCCTCAAAGAAGCTACGATAACCGCAACCAAGGTGACCGTCCTCAAAGAAGCTACGATAACCGCAACCAAGGCGATCGTCCTCAAAGAAGCTACGATAACCGCAACCAAGGCAATTCGGGTAGACCGCCTAGGAGTTATGATAATCGCGGCGGCGGTTATAATAAAGACAAAGACGGCGATCAAAGACCTGCTTACCAACAGAAAAAGCGTACAGAACCGAAAAAAGATACGTTTGCATCAGAAATAGCAGAAAAGACACCAAGTAAAAAGAAACGCACAAAGAAAGATAAAATTGTTGTTACGTTCGAAACGGACAAACTCGATAAAAAATCAAAAAAAGCAAAACGTCCAGTAAAAGACGCCGGTTCAAACACCAATGAGCGAAGAGGCGCTTTCGACTTCACAAAGAAAACAAAACAGAAAAAACTAAAGTACCAAAAAGCCAGTGAAAAAGAGCGTTCTGAAAAACTTGATGAAATCCTTCAAAAGGAAGTTGTAACCATTCCTGAAAAGATTACCGTTAAGGAATTGGCTGAAATTATCAACAAAAATCCAAATGAAGTCATTATGAAACTCATGGATTCAGGTATTATGGCGACGATTAATCAGGACGTGGAATACGATACGGCGGCATTGATCGCAGCAGATTACAATATCAGCCTCGAACTTGAAGAAGTTGAAGAGATTGACTTGGCAGAAGTTTATGAACTCAATGCCGAGGACGATCCGAGTACGCTGGTTAAACGTGCACCAGTCGTAACGGTCATGGGCCACGTTGATCACGGAAAGACATCACTTCTCGATGCCATCCGCAATACGGGCGTTGCCGTCGGTGAAGCCGGTGGTATCACACAACACATTGGTGCATCGGAAATTATGCATCGCAATGAAAAAATAGTATTTCTGGATACACCGGGCCATGAGGCTTTCACATCTTTAAGAGCGCGTGGCGCAAAGATTACAGATATTGCAATCCTCGTCGTAGCAGCGGATGACGGCGTTATGCCTCAGACAATTGAAGCCATTGACCACAGTAAAGCAGCTGGTGTACCGATTATTGTTGCCATCAACAAAATTGACAAGCCAAATGCCAACCCAGATCGTGTTAAGCAAGAGCTGTCTGAAAAGGGTGTTATCATTGAAGAATGGGGCGGTGATGTTATCGCAGTACCAGTCTCAGCCAAAACAGGTGAAGGCCTTGAAACACTGCTTGAAATGGTATTGCTCGTCGCTGAGGTGCTAGAACTTAAAGCAAATCCTGATCGTCCGGGCGTCGGAACCGTGATTGAAGCCAAAGTGGTTAAAGGCCGTGGTACGGTTGCCAGCATTATCCTTGAAAAAGGAACGCTGACAGTTGGTGATCCGGTTGTCGCGGGCATTACCTATGGTAAAGTGAAAGCGCTTTATAATGATAAAGGCAAGAAAGTTAAGCGTATCGGGCCTTCAACAAGCGTTGAAATAGATGGTTTGGCAGAGGTACCGCAAGCTGGTGAGAAGATTTATGTCACACCAGACGAGAAAACAGCAAGATATATTGCAGAGAAAAACGCGATTACTTTCAGAGAGAAATCGCTTAATAAAAATGTTGGTATTACCCTCGAAGATCTCTTTTCCAAAATTAAAGAAGGCGAGATCAAGGAACTCAATATCATTATTAAAGCGGATGTTCACGGTTCAGTTGAAGCGATTAAACAGTCATTACTCAAACTTTCCAATGAAGAAGTACGGGTTAATATTATCCATGCCAACGTAGGCGCGATTTCAGAATCTGATGTCACTTTGGCATCTGCTTCCAGTGCCATCATCATTGGCTTTAATGTCAGACCGTCCAGCAACGTTCAGTACTTGGCAGAACAAGAAGGTGTTGATATTAGAACTTACCGCATTATCTACGATGCGATCAACGATGTCGAAGCGGCTATGACGGGGATGCTTGATCCAACGTTTAAGGAAGTTATTCTCGGCAGAATTCAAGTGCGTGCAACCTTTAAAGTGCCAAGTGTCGGCACGATTGCCGGCGGCTATGTAACCAACGGTAAAGTAACGCGCAACGCACAGGTACGTCTTATTCGAGAAGGCATTGTCGTCTTCGAAGGTAAGATTGCATCCCTGAAACGCTTCAAAGACGATGTGAAAGAAGTGGCACAGGGCTATGAATGCGGTATTGGCCTTGAAAGCTATAATGATTTGCAGGAAATGGATGAAATCGAAGCATTTGTAATGGAGGAAGTAAAGCGCGAAGGCCTTAAATAGGGACTTCGCCTGATCCTACAAGGCAGCAGAGGGACACTCAAATATTAAGAAAGAAGGTGGTCTGATGCCCAACCCAAGAATACGGAGAATATCCGAGGAAGTAAAAAAAATTGTAAGTCAGGCGATACTCATTGGCATCAAAGATCCAAGAGTATCAAAACTGGCATCTGTCACATATGTTGAAGTTACCAATGATTTGCGTTATGCAACGATTTATATCAGTTGCTTTGATCCCAATCACGATATACAGCTCACCATTGACGGACTGAACAGTGCCAAGGGCTTTATTCGAAAAGAAATCGGCAAATCCATGAAACTTCATTATACGCCGGAACCGATTTTTAAAATTGATCACTCAATCGAACACGGTATGCACATCAATGAAATTATCGGTCAGCTTAAGGCTTCGCATGCTATGGGACCGGAAGAGACAGAGAACAGTGACAACACAGAAGCAACTGCATCTGACGATGCAGCTGAAAAAGAAACAGATGAAATGCCGGATGCACATGACGAATAGCAAGCATTTGGAGGCAGTTTATGATTCAATATGAAGCATTTAAAGCGTTCTTAGCTGAATACAGCGGTGAAAAAGCTCTTATTTTTCCGCATATATCCCCTGATGGTGATACCATCGGCTCTGCAATCGGTATACAGCATCTGTTAAAAACACAAGGTATTGAGGGGGTCATCATCTTAAATGATGATATCCCCTCAAATTTGACGTTTATAACAGAAAAGCTGCCGACGGGCAGTTTGGTCAGCGCCGGTAACGTGCCGGACAACTACCGTTTTGTGATCGCAGTTGACTGTGGTGAGCCAAAACTCTTTGCAGATCGTGCCGCGTTGATCACATCTGGAATGCCGCTTATCAATATTGATCATCATTTTACAAATGAATCGTATGGCGACCTCAATATCGTTGAGATTGATGCATCGTCGACAGGTGAACTGATTTGTAAAATGATAGAGTCGTGGGAAATGCCATTAAACGCGCTTTCTGCTGAAGCGCTCTATGCGGCGATTGTAACCGATACCGGCAGTTTTAGGTACTCTAATACAAGGCCGTATACCTTTGAAGTCTGTTGCAGACTCATGTCATATGCGTTTGATTTCAATGCGCTAAACGTCGCGCTGTTTCAAAACAAGCCATTTGAAAAGCTGAATTTGCTCAATCGTATTTTTGAAACGCTTAAGCGGTTTGAAAAGGGGCGTGTCGCATTTGTGAAACTCGACGACACCTTGAAACGCGAATTGGCGTATGATGATTATGATACAGATGGTGTGGTTGAATATGTTCGCGACATCGAAGGCGTTGAGGTCGTCATTTTTTTAAAGACAACAACAGATGGCGGTATTAAAGGATCGCTGCGAGCAAAGAATAATTTTGACGTTAGTGCTATTGCCAAGCACTTTGGCGGTGGCGGGCATGTTAAAGCGGCTGGTTTTACCACTTCGCTGCCTATGGCAGAACTTGAAGCGTTAATTGTCGAGCGCGTCTGTAAGCAAATGGAGGCATCAAATACATGATCAATGGTGTGATCGTCATTAACAAACCGCAGCATATGACGTCATTCGATGTCGTATCACGCATGCGGCGCATTTTAAATCAAAAAAAAATTGGACACACGGGAACGCTGGATCCAATGGCGACAGGTGTTTTGCCCATCTGTATTGGCGATGCGACGAAAATCGTGGATTTTTTGATGGATCGCACAAAGACTTATGTCTGTGAAATGAAGCTCGGCGAAGCGACAGATACAGGTGATCAGTGGGGAACTGTTGTCGATACTGCATCGGTACCGACTTTAGACTTAGATATCGTACGGCTGGCTGTTGCGCAGTTTGTCGGTGAAATTGAGCAAATTCCGCCAATGTACAGCGCTATTAAAATAAATGGTAGGAAGCTTGTCGACTTGGCACGCCAAGGGGTTGAAGTCGAACGTAAACCAAGAAAAATAACAATTTACAGCATGGATCATTTGACATTTGACCGTGACAAAATCGGTTTTACGGTCAAGTGCTCAAAGGGAACTTATGTCAGAACGCTCTGTGAAGATATTGCAAAGACGCTGGGAACGCTTGGTCATATGACAGCTCTGACGCGAACCAGCTCAGAACCGTTCACCATGGACATGGCAGTTTCGCTGGAGCAGCTCGAGGCTGAAGGGGCGGCTGCGCATCTGGTGAGTATTGAAACGGCATTGGTGCATTTTCCGATCTTTGCAGTTGAACTGGATGAACAGCATCGGAAAATGCTGGATAATGGTGTTAAATTTGATTTAAAGGCCTTTGCAGATCCTTGTTTTTCAGTTGCTGAGATGGGTATGAATCCTTCATCAGTTTCTGAATCCTTGTATCGACTCTATGTTAATCAGGCATTTTATGGCATCTGCATGGATTCCGCGGGGAAGCGAATACTGAAAAAGCGATTTGACGATTGATGGTCTCTTAGCATGACTTCAATGGGCAAAAATAGTTGGGACAGAAAGATCAATGGTAGAAAGACGATGAAAATTTTTTTTGATATAGAGGAAATTGAACCGATTGAAGCGGGAACATCTGTTGCACTGGGATCGTTTGACGGCCTTCACATCGGTCATATTGAAGTGCTGAATCGTATGAAACGCGTTGCGGAGGAGAAAGACCTTAAATCCTTTGTCTACACATTTTCAAATCATCCGAGGGAATTGTTGTCGCCTGACAATGTACCGCCCAAAATAATGGATGTCGAGGAGAAAGTACAGATTTTTACACGACTCGACTTTGATTATCTTGCACTGGTTAAATTTGATATGGCTCAGCTTTCTATTGAACCTGAAGTTTTTATTGAAACGATTTTGGTAAAGCTGCTGAATATGAAGCACTTGACTGTCGGCTACGATTTTCACTTTGGTCTCAAAGGGCGCGGCGACGTCGAGATGTTAAAAGCATTTTCTGAACAATATGGCTATACGTATGAGATTGTCAAACCGATTATGAAAAACGACATACGCGTTTCATCGACGCTCATACGCGAGCTTTTAATCGAAGGCAAAATTGAAGAGGCCAATTATTATCTTGGTAGACGTCATTTTGTAAAAGGCGTGGTCGTCCGCAGCAAAGGACTTGGCAGAACCATTAATTTCGCGACGGCCAATCTGCGTATAAAGGAAAACATCAGCACCATAAAATCGGGCGTCTACATTACTGAAACCATCTTGCGCGGTCAAAAGTATCGCAGTGTTACCAATGTGGGCACGAATCCCACGTTTAATCAAAAGGGCATTCACCTTGAAACACATATCGTAGGGATTGATCGAGATTTATACGATGAAGTCATAGAAGTGCACTTTATTAAGCGGTTAAGAGATGAAATGAAATTTAACTCAGTGGATGCACTTGTCGAAGCAATGCAAAATGACTACCGCAGCATGATGGCCTATTTTGATGCAGAATAAACTTTACAACAGTACTAGAGCATGGTATAATCGAAATGTTCTGGACCAAGACTTTGTGATACGAAACTCCGACGGTCACTCGGTTTTAGGTTAAATATTAAAAAGGAGAATTAAAATGACTAAAGATCAAAAGCAAGAAATTATCGAAAAGTTTAAGACACATCCAACGGACACGGGTTCACCGGAAGTGCAAATCGCAATATTGACATTCAGAATCAATGAGCTGAACGGTCACTTATCTATTCATAAGAAAGATCATCACTCAAGAAGAGGTCTTCTCAAAATGGTTGGTAAACGCAGAAACCTTCTCGGTTATCTGAAAGACAACAACCTCGAGAAATACAGAGCGCTTATTGCAGAACTCAACCTCAGAAAATAGTATTGTCGATGGTAAAGACAGGCTTTTAAGCCTGTCTTTTTTAAAGCGCTAAAGTTGCTGTCATGTGAAATGGCCTGTGGCAGCAAATGGGATAGGATAAGATTCGTGCTTTATATTTTGTTGTAAATTTAGTATAATAAACAATAGGGGGTAACCCCCGGACAGTATCCGAGAATTTATCTTGATATCCTACTTATTTGAAGTGAGTCCTCATGTTTGTGCAGTCCTTTCAGCAGATGACGGCATTGATGATGGCTGATTTGAAATAAGTAGGATAAATTCTGTGTGATAATGTCATTACAATTTAGCTAGGAGGCATTATGATTAACGAAGTAAAAACTTTTGAAACGCAGATTGCCGGCAGACCTTTTAAGGTTGAAATCGGTAAAATCGGTAATTTGGCAAATGGCTCAGCTCTGATTAGCTATGGTGAAACCATGGTGCTCATTACAGCTGTTGCGTCGAAAAAACCGAGAAAAGGCGTTGACTTTTTTCCATTAAGTGTCGAGTTTGAAGAGAAACTCTATTCTGTTGGTAAGATACCAGGCGGTTTTATTAAACGTGAAGGCCGTCCTTCTGAACGTGCTGTCTTAACGGCACGATTGATCGATAGACCAATTCGTCCACTTTTCCCAAGTGGTATGAAAAATGATGTTCAAGTAACGGCAACCGTTATGTCTGTTGATCAAAACTGTACACCGGATACCGTTGCCATGAATGGTGCATCCATTGCACTCGGCATTTCCGATATTCCATTTAACGGACCGGCAGCAGCCGTTGTCGTAGGTTATGTCGATGGCGAACTCGTTATCAATCCAACGGTTGAACAAGCTGAAAAATCGACATTGCATCTCGTCGTTTCCGGAACGAAGGAAGCCGTTGTCATGGTAGAAGCGGGTGCCAATATTCTCCCTGAAAGCGTAATGCTGGAAGCGATTATGTTTGGTCATGCTGAAATTCAACGCATTTGTCAATTTATCGAAGATATTATTGCGGAAGTCGGCAAAGCGAAATTTGACGTCATTTTACCGGAAAAAGATGATGCTTATGAACAGGAAATTTTAGCGTTTCTCGCAGATAAAATGAATGAAGTCGTTCGTATACCAGGGAAACATGAGCGTAATGACGCACTGGATGAACTGCAATCGGCACTGATTGAACACTTTAGTGAAACACATCCCGATGATGACGATTTCCTGAAAGATCAATTTAAAGCAATTGAAAAAGATATTGTCAGAAAAATGATTATCAATGAAGGCGTTAGACCAGATGGCCGCGGCATTAAAGACATTCGTCCTGTATCTTGTGAAATCGGTCTGCTGCCAAGAACACACGGTTCAGGACTCTTTACGCGCGGTTTAACACAAGCGCTGACCATTACAACACTTGGTGCGCTCGGTGAATCACAGCGTATTGACGGCTTAGGCCTTGAGGATACAAAACGCTACATGCATCATTACAACTTCCCACCGTTTTCAGTTGGTGAAGTCGGTATCAACAGAACCAACCGCCGCGCAATCGGCCATGGTGCCCTTGGCGAACGTGCACTTCTGCCGGTGATCCCATCAGAAGCTGATTTCCCATATACCATTCGACTGGTATCGGAAGTCGTTACATGTAACGGTTCTAGCTCACAGGCTAGTATTTGCGGCAGCACGCTGTCGTTGCTTGACGCCGGTGTACCAATTAAAGATTCTGTTGCAGGGATTGCAATGGGGCTTATTCAGGAAAATAATGAAATCGCGATCTTAAGTGATATCCAAGGCATGGAAGATGCGCTCGGCGATATGGACTTTAAAGTAGCTGGTACAAAAGACGGTATTACAGCACTTCAAATGGACATTAAAGTTGACGGTCTTGATAAAGCACTTTTAGAAAGAGCGCTTGAGCAAGCGAGAGTTGGACGTCTGTTTATCCTTGGCAAAATGGCTGAGGTTATTGACGCGCCAAAACCGGATCTTTCTCAGTATGCGCCGCGTGTCTTCAAGATCAGCATCAATCCTGATAAGATCAGAGACGTTATTGGACCAGGCGGAAAAGTTATTACGAAAATCACATCAGAATTCAACGTTAAAATTGATATTGAAGATGATGGTACGGTACTGATTACCGCAAATGACGGCATTGGCGGTCAAAAGGCACTCGAAGAAATCGAAGCTATTACACAAGATGCCAAAGTCGGTCAAGTCTACACAGGTAAAGTATCGCGTCTCATGAAATTCGGTGCATTTGTCGACCTAGGTCACGGCAAAGAAGGACTCGTCCACATTTCGCAAATTGATACAAAACGCATCGCGAAAGTTGAAGATGTCTTGAACATTGGTGATGAAGTCACGGTTAAAATCATTGAAATTGACGATCAAGGCCGCATCAACTTATCTCGAAAAGCATTACTGGAAAATAATAAAGACGCATAAATAACAGATGCGTCAAAGACGCAACCATTCGATGAATGAAGTTATGACATGCATTTCGTAAAGATAATACTCGCATCCCTGCGGCTATTATCTTTCTTATGTTATAATACTTTTATGGGAGCGATTTGATCGCTTTCAGCATAAATGACAGAACGCATAATTGAGGTGAAAGATTGCATTCAAAAATACAGCTTAATAACGGCGTAACCGTCGTTTATCAGACACTGGAAGGTTACCAATCCGTTAGTGTCGGCGCGTGGATTAAGACGGGTTCCATACATGAAACGAAAGCGAACAATGGCGTTTCGCATTTTATTGAACATATGCTGTTCAAGGGGACAACATCGCACTCAACCTATGAGATTTCACAAATTATTGATGATCTCGGCGGCGAAATCAATGCCTTTACAGCGAAGGACTGCACTTGCTTTTACACGAAACTGTTGAGTGATGATCTAGAGACGGGGATTGCACTGCTGGCGGACATGCTCGGTCACTCCGTCTTTGATCCGGAGGCGATCGAGACAGAACGCAATGTCATTATCGATGAAATCAATATGTATGAGGATTCATCTGAGGATGTCGTCGATGATTTGCTGACAGCTTTGGTCTTTGGTTCGCATGCGCTGGCGCTACCTATTTTAGGGAATAAGGAATCGGTAAAAGGGCTGACGCGTGGGCGTTTATTAAATTATTTTCATCGTTTTTATCAGCCAAGTGCTATGGTGATTTCAGTGACGGGTGCCTTTGATGAAAAGCAGATGCTCTATTTGATGGAAACTTACTTTGGCAGTCTGGAAAACGACAGAGATATGATTGTGCCGGATGTTGAAGTACCGACGATGCATTGGGGATTTATCTGTCGAAAGAAGGATATCGAACAGGTTCAGGTGTCAATTGATTTTCCGGGTATTTCTTATGAAGATGACCGCAATTATGAGATGATGCTGCTGAGCAATATCTTTGGCGGGACTAACAGTTCCATGCTGTTTCAATCCGTCAGGGAACAGAATGGTCTTTCCTATGGAATCTATGCACAGCCTTCATTTTACGACCACGTGGGGACATTGAATGTCACTTTTGGCGCATCCAAAGAAAATCTTTCACAAACACTAGCCTGTATCGCAGCAGAAATCTGGAAGCTCAGAGAGAACGGCATCACAAAGCATCAAATCGAAGCCGGTAAAGCACATTTGAAAGGTAGCTTTCTATTGGGTTTAGAGGGTACAGACCATTATATGGATCTCATCGGGCGTATTGAACTCTTTAATCATTTAGAGAAGGATGTGCCAACCATGATTGAAAAAATTGAATCCATAACGGGCGGTACATTGAACGAACTCATCGAGCTCTGCTTTGGAACGGGGCAATGCGCCATGGCCATTGTTGGCGATCTTAAAGAAAGTGAAGCAAAAGACTATTATGATGAATTTGTCAGACAACTGACAAGACGATAAATGCTTTAGGAGGTATTCATGAACGTTAAAATTGTCAATCAATCCAGCAATCCGCTGCCTGAGTACAAGACAGAGGGTGCATCGGGGATGGATTTACTTGCCGATAATGAAACGGCAATAACGCTATTGCCAATGCAGCGAACCCTTGTGCCAACAGGCTTGTTTGTTGCTATTCCAAGTGGCTATGAAGGCCAAGTGCGCGCACGTAGTGGCCTATCTATAAAAAACGGCATAACGCTGGTAAATTGTGTGGGAACCATTGACAGTGACTATCGCGGAGAATTAAAAATTCCTGTGATTAATTTAGGGGATGCCCCTTTTGTGATTGAGAGAGGCGATCGCATTGCCCAACTGATTATTACGAAATATGAAACTATCGCTTGGGAAGAAGCTGATTCCATTGATGATACCGAAAGGGGCATTGGTGGCTTTGGTTCAACAGGCGTATAGAGGCGCGCATGGATATTGTCATTCAAAAGTACGGCGGTACTTCTGTTGCAACGGATGCTGGACGCCGTGTTATTGCTGAAAATGCTAAATACTGTTTGGAACATGATGAGATGCCTGTCGTCGTCGTATCGGCAATGGGTCGAAAAGGGGCACCTTATGCAACGGATTCCCTTATTGAAATGTACCGGGCGATTTATGATGAGGAAGCATCGCCGGATCTTGATCTTCTCATGAGTTGTGGCGAAGTGATTTCGGCAGCGCTGATTGCCAATACACTAAGAGGTGCGGGCATGTCATCGCGTGCCGTGAGCGGTGCACAGCTCGGTATTACGACGGATGACCAATTCGGAAGTGCCACGGTTATTCAAACTGATGCGACGAAACTGCTGCGCGTTGTCAATGATTACGATGTCCTTGTACTAACAGGTTTTCAAGGTGTTACCGAAACCGGCAGCGTCACGACGCTGGGAAGAGGCGGTTCAGATGCTACAGCCGTTATTGTCGGCGAGATGCTGAAAGCCGTACGCGTGGAAATTTATACAGATGTCGACGGCGTCATGACAGCAGATCCGCGCTATGTTGCCGGGGCCAAGGTGCTTGACCAAATTAGCTATGAGGAAGTCTATCAAATGGCATTAGATGGTGCCAGAGTGATTGATTCGAAGGCAATTGCCGTAGCAAAACGTGCTAAAATGGAGCTGTGGGTAAAGAATACGTTTTCAAAGTCGCCGGGAACGCGCATTTTTGTTGATGCGGATCGGTCGCAGCCGTCTATGGTGACGGCAATCGCGCACTTAAACGGCATTGCGCAGTGCCGCATTGCGCATGAAGGAGATGAATTTGCTTTTGACAGGCTTTTGGATCGTTTAGCTGACTATGGTATCTCAATTGATCTTATTAACTTTTTACCGAACGAAAAATTTTTTACCGTACCAATGCAGTCAGTGAAAATTATTGCCGCGATTGCAGCAGAGCAAAAAATGTCGAGTAATATTGTTGAAAACTGCTCTAAAATAACCATTATTGGGCCGGGCATTCACGGTGTGCCGGGCGTTATGCGACGTGTCGTCAAAGCCCTTCACGGCGCTGGTGTCGAGATTCTTCAGACATCGGATTCTTATACGACCATTGCATGCCTGATTGAGCAAAAATACTTGCAGGATGCATTACCGATCCTGCATGAGACATTTGATTTAAGTTTGTAAACCGAAAAGGTGTCATAATAAGTGAGGTGATAGTTTGGCGTCATCACAAAAAAACACGCAAAAGAAAAAACAACCTGCGAAGACAAAGACGACAACGGCTCGAAAAACGGGCGCTAAAAAGCCGAATGCACAGGAATTGGCCAGAAATTATAAAATTCAGTATGAACTGAAAATGCTGGGACTCATCTTTTTTACATTACTTTCTCTGGTTGGACTCTATACAGAAGTTGTCGGCATTGTCGGCGACGCATTTCGAACCGTGTACTTGGGAATGTTTTCCTACTTAGGGTATATTATGCCGTTCTTTATCTTTGCCTATGTTTTCATAGGGCTCAACCGCAACTTAAAGCCGGCAAAATTAAGACTAAATATTGCGGTAACACTCCTGCTCTTGGCGGGAACATTGATTTCGACGCTTATTGCTTATGGCAGTACGGCACGGAACCAACTTCTCGCAATAGAGGCACCGCTAACGGGGGATGCTGTAAAGCTTTTCTTTGCAGGCGGCTTGTTGCATGAAACCGGCGGAGTCGTTGGCAATTTGTTAACCATCGGTGCCTTAAAACTGATCGGCATCGTCGGCGTTTATCTCATTATTCTCGTGATGTGTATTGCGTCCTTCATGATCTGGACGAAAATTTCAATTCAAGATTTATGGGAACTCCGCCGTAAAGAGACGATGGAGAAACGAGCGATGCAGGCGATAATTGAAGCTGCGCTGGATGTGCCGCAGGAAGATGACGCGTCGCAGAGCAAGCGGTTAAAAAACAATCGGCAAGCTGATAAATCACGTGAGCTGGAACCGCATTTTCTGTCGACGCTTGATGCGAGACGGCAAGTCAATCGTAAAAAGCACATTAAAAGCTTTGATTACGATACGTATGAAAAAATGGAAAAAGCCAGTGCCGAATCGGTTGTTGCTGAAGTGCCGACAGAGGCTGCTGTCATGGATCTCGTAAATAAGGCTGTGCACGAACTGCCTGAACAGAAGGACGCAAGCGATAAGACTGTTCTCACTCATGCGCATTCTCGTACAGAAGTGACGTATCCAGAAACATCGGCTTCAGAAGGTTCAAAAGATGATATTACTTTTTACGATGGCCAGCGAAAATCAACGAAAGAAACGGTTGCCGTCAAGGAAGAAACACGGGAAAAAATAAAGGAAAAAGATATTACACCTGAAACGAGACAGGCGGTTAATGACGAAATCAAACAGTCACAGGAAAAGAAGATACAACATTATGAGCTGCCGCCATTGACCTTACTAAAAGAGGTCAACAATGCGAAAGGCAGTGACGATAAGCAGGAATACTTAGATAAAGCACGGCTCTTGGAAGAAACACTGAATAACTTCAACGTTGATGCGAAAGTGATTTCAGTCAAGAAGGGACCGTCGATTACGATGTTCGAAGTTCAGCCAAGCCCGGGCGTTAAAGTCAGCAAAATTGTCGGTTTAAGTGATGACATCGCCTTAAACTTAGCGACAAGTCAAGTAAGAATTGCGCCAATTCAGGGGAAGGCTGCCATCGGTATTGAAATTCCAAATAAGACGACGACCATGGTTACCATTAAAGAAGTCCTTAATTCCCCTGATTTTCGTCAGCAAAAATCAAAACTTACCATTGGACTCGGAAAGGATATCAGCGGCAATCCCATTATTGGCGATTTGGCAAGTATGCCCCATCTATTGATTGCCGGTGCAACTGGTTCGGGTAAGTCGGTTTGCGTCAATACGATTATCTCCAGTATCTTATTTCATGCGACACCAGATGAAGTTAAATTCTTAATGATCGATCCGAAGGTGGTCGAATTAAGTAACTATAACGGTATTCCACATTTGATTTTGCCCGTCGTTACCGATGCCAAAAAAGCGTCAATTGCTTTGAGTTGGGCGGTCAATGAAATGACGCGACGCTATAAGCTCTTTGCAGAGACCAGTGTGCGTGATATGAAGGGCTACAATAAAAAAGTTGAAGGGACGGAAGAAGAGCACTTGCCGCAAATTGTCGTTATCATTGACGAGTTAGCAGACTTGATGATGGTTGCGCCCAATCAAGTGGAAGATGCCATTTGCCGCTTGGCGCAAATGGCGCGTGCGGCAGGTATCCACCTTATTGTTGCAACACAGCGTCCATCCGTCGATGTTATCACAGGTCTGATTAAGGCAAATATTCCGTCGAGAATTGCCTTTTCAGTTTCTTCGGCTGTCGATTCGAGAACCATTATTGATATGGGGGGCGCAGAGAAATTGCTTGGCAAAGGCGATATGCTCTATTATCCTGTTGGCGCACCAAAGCCAAAACGAGCACAGGGCGCCTTTATGTCGGATGAGGAAGTTGAAGCTGTCGTGACATTTATTAAACAACAGACTGAAGAAGTGACTTATAACGAATCAATACTCGATGACATTAAAACGTCAACAGCCGTACCCACTGATGATGCTGATGAGTATTTGGAAGATGCTATTAACTTTGCCATTGATACCGGGCAGGCATCGGCGTCTATGATGCAGAGACGATTTAGAGTTGGTTATAACCGTGCTGCGCGATTGATTGAATCCATGGAAGAACGCGGTATTGTAGGACCGCCAAACGGCAGTAAGCCCAGAGAGGTGCTCATGACTCGTACAGAATACAATGCAGAAACCATGGAAGAGCCCACAGCGACAGCCGAAGCTCAAAGCGACAGCGCTGAGTAAGTGTTGAAACAGACCTATTTGCATGAAATGATCAATAAAGAAAGAGGCATAAATGAAAAAGATTTATATAGAGACGCTGGGGTGTTCCAAGAATCAAGTAGACACAGAAACCATGCTGGGCATTTTAGACGATGCTTATCTTTTGGCAGAGACACCGGAAGAGGCGGAGATCATCATTGTGAATACTTGCTCGTTTATACACGATGCACAAGATGAATCGGTGGAAACGATCTTGGCATTTGCATCTTTAAAAACCGCTGGCATCTGTGAAAAACTCATTGTCACCGGTTGTTTGTCGCAGCGGTTTCCCGAGGCATTGCTCTCTGAGATACCGGCAGTTGATGCAATTGTTGGCACGGGCAACTTTTACAAGATTTTAGAGGTGGTCAAAGCGCTTGAGGACGGCACGGATCAACGTGTGTTTATTGAAAGCGTCGATTTGACGATCCCTGAGAACTTGCCCCGAATTCTGACCTCTCCGTCTCACTATGCCTATATTAAAATTGCAGAAGGTTGCGACAACCGATGTACCTATTGCATTATTCCGCAGCTTCGCGGTAAATACCGTTCTCGCGAAATAGCAGATATCGTCAGTGAAGTTGAAGATTTTGTCAGTTATGGTGTACGTGAGATTATATTGATTGCACAAGATACGAGCCGTTACGGCGTCGATTTATACGGCGAATCGAAACTTGATGAACTGCTGACAAAATTAAATGCAATTGAATCATTAAAATGGATAAGGGTGCAGTATTCCTATCCGGATATATTGGATGATCGATTACTCGAGGGCTTCTTCAAGAACGAAAAAGTCGTCAATTACTTTGATATACCGATTCAACACGCCAGCAATGCGGTACTAAAGCGCATGAATCGCCGCACATCGCTTGAAGCGTTGATGACGCTTATTGAAAAAATTAGAGGACGAGATGAAAATGCTGTGATTCGTACGACGATTATCGTCGGTTTTCCAGGAGAAACAGAGGAAGACTTTAAGACGCTGCTGGACTTCGTCTCCGCGACAAAATTCGATCGTCTTGGCGCGTTTACGTATTCCAATGAGGAGGGCACCGCTGCATATCGTTTGCCGGATCAAGTGGATGAGGCAGTTAAAGAAGATCGAAAAGACAGGCTGATGGCGAAGCAGATGGTCATATCTGAACAGTTAAGTTTATCAAAAATAGGTAAAACTTTTGAAGTTGTGGTTGAAGAAATTGCAGAAGAAGGTAAGATATTAGTAGGGAGAAGTGCATATGATTCTCCTGAGATCGATGGCGTCGTCTATATTCATACAACATTGCCGCTTGCCATGGGCAGTTTTGTAAAGGTCTATATCACAGATGCCTTAGAATACGATTTAATAGGAGTGATCGCTGATGAACATTGCCAATAAACTGACGCTGTTACGCGTTATCATGATTCCATTCTTTATGTACTTTTTGCTGAAATCCCAGCTGACCATTGCACTCGTGCTGTTCTGCATTGCGTCTTTTACAGATTTTTTAGATGGGTATTTGGCACGCAGCATGAACCTCATTACGAATTTTGGGAAATTTATGGATCCGCTTGCGGATAAGCTTTTAGTCACGTCGGCACTTTTGGGATTTGTCGAACTCGGCAGTTTGAGTTCGTGGATCGTTATGATTATCATTGCAAGGGAGTTTATCGTCAGTATTTTTAGGGCGATTGCCGCATCAGAGGGCATTGTAATTGCTGCTAGCTGGTGGGGAAAAAGCAAGACGATTTCTCAAATGATCATGATTATTATCATGCTCCTCAACAACTATCCTTTTTCATTGATTGGATTGCCGATGGATCAAATATTTATTTGGATTGCAACGGCGCTAACGATTATTTCAGGAGCAGATTACATTATTAAAAACAAACAAGTCCTTAAGTAAACGCGGCGGTTAACATAAAATATTTATGTTAACCGTTTTTGACAACAGCGCCGATTTGTCAAATGATTTCTAATGATATTAAAGAAATTGCATCATTTAACAATACGCCATTTGACGATATTTTTTTGAAAAACTAGGAGGCAGTATATGATTGCAGGCATTTTAGCCGTCGGCACAGAATTGCTCATGGGGCAAACCGTTAATACAAATGCGACTTTTTTAAGTGAGCAATTAAACCATATGGGCATTAGCGTCTATTATCATATGACCGTAGGTGATAACCGCGAACGTATGAAGGTGCTTTTAAATCAGCTATTGAATGAGTGCGATATCGTTTTTACCACAGGCGGCCTTGGGCCGACGCAGGATGATATAACAAAAGAAGTGGTCGCCGAGGCGCTTGGTCTCGAAATGATTTATGATGAACGCAGTATGCAGCGTATTCGGGAACGTTTCAAACTCTATAATCGCAAGATGACTGACAGTAATGTTCGACAAGCTTATTTTCCAAAAGGAGCGATCATTTTAGACAATGACGAGGGAACCGCACCGGCGTGTATTGTCGAGGTGCCGTCTCGCGATAAAATCGTCTATGTGCTGCCGGGGCCGCCGCGAGAAATGAAGCACATTTTTAACCGTCATATGATCAATGATCTTTTAACAAGAAATCAAATGAAAATGCACTCTGCCTACCTAAGTGTTTACGACTTAGGTGAATCTTCGACTGAAGATCGATTATTAGACCTCATAGACCGTCAAACGGATCCGACGATAGCAACTTATGCGGGTGAGGGCAAGGTGCTGGTACGTGTTACTTCCTTTAATAAAGATGAGACCTACGCTCAAAAAGCCGTTCGCGATATGGTTGAAACCATCAAAGAGAGAATCGGTGAATTCATCGTTTCTGAAAGCGGTGAAGATATCAATGATGTGATTGTCAATCGCATGCGTGCATTAAATCAAACGATTGCCTTTGCAGAATCGTGTACCGGCGGTAAACTTGCAGATGCGTTGATAAAAGTGCCGGGGGCCTCAAATGTTGTCAACCGCGGTTATGTTACCTACAGCAACGAAGCGAAAATAGAAGACTTAAAAGTCTCAGAAGAAACATTAAAACGCTTTGGTGCCGTTAGTCATGAAACGTGCCTGGAAATGGTCAAAGGGCTTAAAGAGCGTACCGATGCCGATCTCTGTGTTTCAATTACGGGGATTGCAGGGCCGGATGGCGGCACGGATGAAAAACCAGTCGGCCTTGTCTATATTGGTATTAGTTACAATGGGCAAACTTACACACTGGAAAATAGATTTAGAGGCAATCGCAGTATGATCCGCCAACGTGCCATGAACACGACGTTAAAATTAATTTATGATCTTGTGAAGGAAGCATAAAGTGAGGTACTAGAAGGGATTAAATTTCCATTTCTGACAAATGGTTTACGTAATATAATTATGTAAACCATTTGCTGTTAAAGATGCTCCATACTTGAATGATTCATGGTTTGGTGCATTTTTTACGGCAGTGGCATAATGACGGTTGGTCCAAAAATAAAATGTAAAAATATAACAATTATTTGTGAAATTGCTTTGCATCCTATGCAAGTTATGTTATAATAAAACAGAACAAACGTTCTAATGCGTCTGTTCAAATACAATGAGGCGGTGAAGAGATGAGTGATAAGCAAAAAGCACTTGACAGTGTTCTTGGACAAATAGAAAAGCAATTTGGTAAGGGTTCTATTATGAAGTTGGGGGATGAGTCTGCAAAGATTAACATTGAAAGTATTCCGACGGGTTCACTGGATTTAGATATTGCACTAGGTGTTGGCGGCATTCCCAAAGGCCGTATTGTCGAAATTTACGGTCCTGAATCTTCCGGTAAGACGACGGTAACACTTCACATGATTGCAGAAGCGCAAAAGTGCGGCGGCGTAGCAGCGTTTATTGATGCTGAACACGCACTGGATCCGTCATATGCGAAAAAAATTGGCGTTGATATTGATGAACTGATTGTCTCTCAGCCGGATACCGGGGAACAAGCGCTGGAAATTGTCGATGCATTGGTACGAAGTGGTGCCATTGATATCGTTGTTGTCGACTCAGTTGCAGCATTGGTGCCAAAGGCAGAAATTTCTGGAGAAATGGGCGACTCACACATGGGACTTCAGGCTCGCCTGATGTCACAGGCGCTTCGAAAACTAACGGGGATTATTAATAAATCACAGTGTACAGTTATCTTTATCAACCAGCTTCGAATGAAAATCGGTGTTATGTTTGGTAATCCTGAAACGACGACAGGTGGTAATGCCTTAAAATTTTATGCCTCTGTCCGCTTAGATGTTCGCAGAATTGATTCTATTAAGAAAGATGCTGAAATTATTGGCAACAGAACACGCGTGAAAGTGGTAAAAAATAAAGTAGCGCCACCGTTTAAACAAGCAGAATTTGACATTATGTATGGCGAAGGCATTTCAAAAAACGGCAGTATCCTAGATGCGGCAACCAATGCAGAGATCGTTAAAAAATCCGGATCGTGGTACAGCTATGAAGGTAATAAGATCGGACAGGGACGTGAAAATGCAAAAGAATACCTTTCACAAAATCCAGATATCTGCAAAGAGATCGACGCAGCAGTGAGAACATTTTACGGTTTATCGGGCGACGGTCAAAAACAAGAAACGGAAAATGCATAAGAAATTCGTGAAACTCAGTGAAATAGACGTCATCGTGTGTGTCGTATCTTGACAGTTACTCAAAAAAATTATAAAATTATCCTATAAGTGTATCGATAATATATGCTTTGTATTATTCATAAGAGACCAGTTTTACTGGTCTTATCATTTACGCAAGGAGGTGAACGATATAAACGTACCAGTCATAATAGCGATAGCGATTGGCGTTGCTTTTTCTGCGGTTGGCTTTGGCATTGGGTATGTCTTCCGTAAGAGTACAGCAGAGAAGGAAATTCTCAGTGCTGAATTCAAAGCGAAGGAGATCATAGCTGAGGCAAGTAAGTCAGCGGAATCCGTTAAAAAAGAAAAGATTCTCGAAGCGAAAGAAGAAGCATTGCAAATTCGCAAAGAGATTGATAAAGAAACAAAGGATCGACGCGTAGAAATTCAAAAACTGGAACGTAGAAATCTTCAAAAAGAAGAATTGTTGGATAAAAAATCAGCAAACTTGGAATCCAAGGAAGACAAATTAAATCATAAGATTAAGCTTGTTGAAAATAAGCAAACTGAAATTGAAGAACTATACGGTAAGCAAGTTAGTGAATTAGAGCGTATATCAGGTCTAACAGTTGACGAAGCGAAAGCTCAATTATTGGCAGACGTTGAAAAAGAAGTCAAACATGATTCTGTCGTTCTCATTAAAGACATTGAGAGCAAAGCGAAGGAAGAAGCGAACAAGAAGGCAAAGGATATATTAGCCTATGCAATTCAGAAGTGCGCTGCTGACTACGTAGCAGAAAGTACAGTATCTCTGGTTAATTTACCAAATGATGAAATGAAAGGTCGTATTATCGGTCGAGAGGGTCGTAATATTAGAGCGCTCGAGACATTAACAGGTGTCGATCTCATCATTGATGATACACCAGAAGCAGTTATTTTGTCCTCATTTGATCCAATTCGAAGAGAAATTGCAAGATTAGCACTTGAAAAATTGATTATCGATGGTAGAATTCATCCGGCTCGTATTGAAGAAATGGTTGAAAAATCTCGTAAAGAAGTCGATCAGATCATTAAGACAGAGGGCGAAAATGCAACCTTTGATGTTGGTATTCACAATTTACATCCAGAACTCATCAAGCTTTTGGGCCGATTAAGATTCAGAACGAGTTATGGACAAAATGTTTTAAAACATGCTATAGAAGTGGCACATTTGGCCGGGTTGATGGCATCTGAATTGGGTGCTGATGTGAAAGTGGCTAAACGAGCGGGGTTATTACATGATATCGGCAAAGCCGTTGACCATGATCTCGAGGGGACGCATATCGAACTTGGTATGCAAATTTTAAGAAAGTATCGTGAGTCAAAAACCGTTATTCATGCAATGAGCACACATCACGGCGATTATGAACCTGAAAGTATTGAAGCAATTCTTGTTACTGCAGCAGACGCGTTGTCCGCAGCAAGACCAGGTGCAAGACGCGAAACCTTAGACACATATATTAAGAGGTTGGAAGCACTTGAAAGTATTGCGAATGGCTATGAGGGTGTAGAGAAATCGTTTGCGATTCAAGCAGGGAGAGAAGTTAGGGTTGTTGTCTTACCTGAAAAAGTTGATGATGATAGTATGTTCTTGTTAGCAAGAGAAATAAGCAAGAAAATTGAAGCAGATCTCGATTACCCTGGACAAATCAAGGTGCATATCATCCGAGAATCCAGAGTTACAGATTATGCTAAATAATGTTATAGAATAAAACAATCATGGATGCAAGAAGAATTCAGAAATGGATTCTTCTTTTTAATTTTACGGAAAGTTTTTAAAACGATGCTGCTACCATTAAAAGGTATCGTTTGCGCTCTCGGGAGCTTGGCGGTTTATTTTCACGCTATTTAAAGATGCAATAGAGCCTTTTATGATTAATGTTTATAAAAAAAAACCTAGGGTATCTATGTTACATAATCTACATTGGTGTGTGAAGGAGAGGACATCATAATAATACTAAAATGCAGCTGATCCGTCATGCGGCAATTCGTAAGACACCTGCTTCTGGATAGAAAAGTGGCAAGGGGAAGAACTGCAATAGAACTTATGGTAAAAGGAACAGTAAGAGATAATGAAGGAGGCATGTAGAGATGGAAGTATTAAAAGTTTCGTCAAAATCTAATCCAAATTCCGTTGCTGGAGCACTTGCCGGCGTCATTCGCGAACATGGCAGTGCAGAGATTCAAGCAGTAGGGGCAGGTGCAATTAACCAGGCGATTAAGGCAATTGCAATAGCAAGAGGCTTTGTTTCACCGTCGGGCATTGATTTAGTCTGTGTACCGGCTTTTGCCGATATTATCATTGATGGCGAAGAACGGACTGCGATTAAGCTAATCATTCAACCAAGATAATAATCTAATAGACTGTAATCCATGGCTAAAAGATAATGATTAGAATTTTAGAGATAATGATTAACAATTGGATGACAGTGATTAACATCTGAATGATTTTTTCTCTAAGTTTAAATGAATGAGATTTGTGATATAATCGTTAAAACGTGATACCAAGTAGAGGGCTGGCATAATCAGCCCCTTTATTTTTTTGTATCAAATTATTACGATGCATTGTTCGAATTTATAACGCATTTATAACGCATTTATAACGCATTGTACGAATCGATTACCATCAAGTTAGTTGGAACGCAAGTTAGTCGAAACGTTTACTGTCTTTTTTTATGACTGAATAGGTTAACATTGTTGAACTTAAAAACAATATATATTATAATAGTTTTGGCGCTATATTATCTTTAATTAATGAAATAAATGTTCGTTATAATACGAATAATATGGAGGAATATATCATGGATAATTACCAAAACCCGCTTATTGAGCGTTATGCTAGTCAAGAAATGCTGCATATTTTTTCACCCCAGAAAAAATTTTCAACCTGGCGTCAATTATGGATTGCTTTAGCAGAGTCCGAACAAGCGCTGGGTTTAAATATTACTGATGAACAAATTGAAGAGATGAAGGCGAATGTCGACAAGATTGATTTTAAAAGAGCCGCTGAATTTGAAGCAAAGCTTCGCCACGATGTTATGGCTCACGTTCATACTTTTGGTGAACAGTGCCCAAAGGCGATGCCAATTATTCATCTTGGTGCAACCAGCGCCTTTGTAGGGGATAATACGGATATCATCGTCATGAGAGAAGCGCTTTATGTTATTCAGAAGAAGATCGCGATATTAATTGATAAGCTTGCGCATTTTGCTGATACGTATAAAGCACTGCCTACACTTGGATTTACACATTTTCAAGCAGCTCAATTGACTACTGTCGGTAAGCGTGCAACCCTTTGGATACAGGAATTGCTGTTGGATTATGAAGATGTTTCTATTTTAATATCACAACTTAAGCTCAGAGGTACCAAGGGCACAACAGGTACCCAGGCTTCTTATTTAAACCTCTTTGACGGCGATCACCATAAGGTTGAAACACTCGATCAAATGGTGGCGTCAAAGATGGGATTTGAGGCGTCGTTTCCAGTTACCGGTCAGACTTATACGCGGAAAATCGATGCAAAAGCGCTCGGTGTATTAGCCGGAGTCGCTGCATCGCTCCATAAAATGACGAATGATTTGCGGTTGCTTCAAAATTTAAAGGAAATTGAAGAGCCTTTTGAAAAGAGTCAAATTGGATCATCGGCAATGGCTTATAAGCGTAATCCAATGCGCAGTGAACGTATATCATCACTTGCCAAATATGTCATCTCATTGAGCAGCAGTCCACAATTAGTTGCTTCAACGCAATGGTTTGAACGAACGCTGGATGACAGTGCGAATAAACGACTTGCCATTCCTGAAGGGTTTTTGGCTATTGATGCATGCTTAGATATCGCCAATAATGTGACAACGGGCATGGTAGTTTATGAAAAAATGATTGAACGTCATATTATGGCAGAATTGCCGTTTATGATGACAGAGAATATCATTATGGAAGCAGTCAAAAAGGGCGGCGATCGTCAGGCACTTCATGAAGCTATTCGTGTACACTCAATGGATGCTGGTGCAAAAGTTAAAGTAGAGGGCTTGGAAAACGACCTTATTGATCGCATTGTCGATGATCCCATATTCAATCTGACAAAAGATGATCTATCAGAGCTCATGACACCAGTAACCTATATTGGCAGATGCCCTGAACAAGTGGACTATTTTATTGAACATTTTGTTGCACCGGTTCGTGAAAAGCATGCCGATGCATTAAATCAAAAGGTAACGCTGCGCGTATAGCAATATCATTCTCTGCCGTTTTGTAAAAATATCTTTGTTAAGACATCAGACAAGAAAAAAGGTGCTCAAAACGCATGTATGACAAGAAGACAATTGTAACCGCAAAGCGAACGTATGATGTCAGACAGCTGTTTATCATTTTGGATATTACAAGTATAATCAAATATTGAAGTCATTTAATGCTTTACTTTATTGCGTTTTATGGTATAATTTTGTCTGTCTGTATAGTGTTTCCTTGGTACCCACTAAAAAAACAAGGGGTTGATTAATTTGTCAATAGAACGTTATAGTGTTATTGAGATGAAAAACCCCCGTGAAATGCTGCTGTTGAAAAGCAGACCATGTCATTGGGGGCTTTGTTCTTTTTGTGATTACATCAGTGATAATGATGTCAATGTGCAAGAGAACATTCGTATGAACAAAAAGGTTATAAAGCGTGTAACAGGTATACATCGTCAACTGGAAATTATTAATTCGGGCAGTTGCATGGAATTGCCAAATGAAACACTATCAGACATCCAAGCCATCGTAACAGAAAAAGCCATTGAAAAACTGTATTTTGAAGCGCATTATCAGTACAAGCATGAACTGGAAGCGTTTCGAAAGCGTTTTACAGTACCCATTGTCTTTAAAACGGGTATTGAGACATTCGATGATGATTTTCGGAATAAGGTGCTAAAAAAGGGTGTCTATTTTAATGCGCCCAGCGAAGTGGCATCACATTTTGAAAGTATTTGTCTGTTGGTTGGTATTCAAGGGCAGACAAAAGCGATGATTCATCGCGATATTGAGATCCTATTAAAAAATTTTAAGTATGGGTGTATCAATATCTTCCAAAATAATTCAACGCCTATAAAGGCGGATAAAGATTTGATCGAATGGTTTCACAATACGTATGGTGCGCTTGAAAAATTAGCGAATATCGAAATACTTTGGCATAATACTGATTTTGGTGTAGGAGGCAATTCTCATGAAGCGTAACACGCATTTTCTCGTAAAAACAGCGCTGGTTGCAGCGCTCTACGTCGTCATTACTTTTGCATTTTATTTTTTAAGTTATGAAGCGGTTCAGTTTAGAGTATCTGAAGTGATGGTGCTGCTGGCTTTTATTGATCCGCTCTATATTCCCGGTCTGGTACTCGGCTGCTTTATGGCGAACTTAATGGGCCCCTATGGCATTATTGATGCGGTGTTCGGCTCTTTTTCTTCACTTGTCGCATTGTTGATGATTTATAAGACGCGGCAAGTGCTTGGATACAACTTAAAAGGATTAATTGTCGCGAGTTTATGGCCGGCTATTTTTAGCTTTATCATTGCGTTTGAGATTACAGTGGTGTTTGGTGCGCCGGAATCATTTTGGTTCTGGACGGTAATGGTTGCTGTAGGCGAATTCGTCGTCATTACGCTTGCTGGCGTGCCGATTTTCAGCTGGATTATTAAGCAGGATCGTCTGACGCATATGCTTGGATTTAAAGCAGAACATTATAATTGAGATGCGTGAAAAGGGCACTCAATTAACAGAAATCAAAATAAAGCGACGATGCCGTATGGCGTATTGATGCATCGTTGACGAAAGCGCGCATTTTTTTAAATGTTTAAAGAATGCGCGTTTTTGTGTCCTCAGTAAGCGCTGTGGTAATGTGCGCCAGAAAAGCACCGAGTTCACGTGTGATATTGGCATCTTTGCGATAAGATACATAGCAGAAACACTGAGGAGGCGGGTCGATACCGACGATGCGAAGTGCTTTAAAAGCTGGATTGGCTGAGATGTTATCGTAGATCATTGGTCGGTTAAAGATGCAAATACCGTCCTCGGTGCAGGTTCTTTGAAGAAGTAATCCAATTTGAGAACTTTGATAACCGATGCTGGGTGAATACCCGGCTTTTAAGCAGCCTTTCATAATTTGATTGTAAAGAATTTGGCTGTTGGTAATCATATTAAATGTTTGACCTTTTAACTCCTCAAAAGTAACACTTTCACGATCATAATACGCATTTTTTTCGCCGATTGCGATGGCGACGTCATCTTGAAAACCCGAATAGACATCAATGCCTGGTGATGGCATAATCGCTTCGGTCATGGTGACGTCAATTTCACCATTGAGTATTTTCTGTGCTAGGATGTTCTGAGATGCTTCAACGACATTGACGACGATTTCTGGAAATGCTTCTTTAAATGCGTATAGGAACATCGTGGTGAAAGGTGTGCAGTAATAAGGGGTAAAGCCAAAATTGACAAAGGCATGGTTTGTCTGGATCGACTTGACTGATTTTTCAAACTGGTGATAAGCTTCAAGAACGGGATCAATCATTTTAATAAGTGCTTCACCTTGAAGCGTTAATACATTTTTGACCCCGGATTTTTGGAAGAGCTTAATACCTAGATTTGCTTCAATTCTTTTGACGGCCTTGCTGAGTGCGGGTTGAGAGATATATAGGTTTTCTGCTGCCTTGGTAAAATGACCGGTTAATTGAATTTCCTTAATATATTTCATCTCGCGGATATCCATGGTGATAACCTCCCTTATAGTTTCTATGGTGTGATGCAGCTGTCAATGCTCATGTACCGAGTGCTTTCGCATCAATTTTTCGCGAACATGCACGACCGGTGACCGGCGTGGCAGCACATGCTTTTATGATTGTCATATATTCTTATTATAGTAGGCATTAATCCATAACTCAAGGTTATCAATCGCAAGTATAATAGATATTAGTATTCGTGCAGCTTCTGATATATGATAAAGATAAAGGAAGCATCATGTGTGTGATGGCAACGGTTAATTGACTCACATATAATCCGGATCATGATATTTCCTATTCAACGAACGCAATAGGCGACATGAAAAGCTTGATTGAATGGAAAGGAGATGTATCATGGCATATTTTGCAACGGAAGATTTTACGAAACTTTATTATGAGGTCGTAGGAGCAGGTGACCCTTTGGTGTTTATCCATGGTTGGTCTTGTTCAACAAAGACTTTTGCACCAGTTGTTAAAGAACTGAGAAAACAATATCAATGTATTAGTTATGATCATAGAGGACATGGCGCTTCATCTGCACCAAAAGGCGGTTTTACGATTGATCAATTGGGGAGAGATCTTAATGCGCTGCTGGATTACTTGGGGCTTGAGAAAGTCGTACTCATTGGACACTCAATGGGTGCTGCAACCATTTACAGCTATGTGAAACAATTTGGTTGTGATCGACTTAAAAAGGTCGTGTTGATGGACATGAGTCCAAAACTTGTTAATGAAGGTGATTGGGATGCCGGTTTGCTGTGTGGTGCTTATAAAATGAGTGATTATTTAAGCGACATGGAACTGATGAGCATGTCCCTAAGTGATTTCATGTGGCGTTTCTGGAAGCTTGTATTGCCTGATTTTGGCGCACTGCCGGAAGAATTGAAAGAACTGGTTGCACCGGGCTTAGTGGGCGTGAATGACCATCAGGCATTGATTTGTTTCTGGAATTCCATGATGTACAATGATTATCGCGAGGATATTAAGGCGATTACTGTACCTGTTTCATATTTCTTGCCTGATAATCCGCTTTATTCGATTAAGACAGCTGAATTCATCAAGGCCAATGCTTCGGCACCAGTTGAAATTGTAACGTTTGAAAATAGTACACACATGATACAGGAAGAACATGTTGAAAAGACGATTGCTGAGATTGATCGTTTTGTTAAAATGTAATACATGCGTATGATGCTATGCGTTTCGTGAGATTGGTGTCTGGCTCATATCGCGACATAAAGATACAATAGAATGCGAAATGTTTGAAATGCGCAATGTTTGATTCGTAATATAGGACAAAATGCTGAATAGCTTTCGTACGAATGGCTCAATTGTTAGAGGCTGATGGCGCGTTGATTATTGAAGGTCATTTTGGGTATAATAAAATTAGGGGATCTTTACTTTGGGGAATAAAAAAGTAGGAGACGCTTATGGAAAGATTGAAATGGGAAACTGGAAAGGGCTACAATGTCCTAAAAGTCGATTTTTCCAACCTTGACCAAGATGCTTTGATGGATGCTTTCGATGCGACACATCATGAAATTGTAAATAGTGGCGAAGATAACATCGTTGTCATCACGAATATTGAAAATGTGATGTTTGATCGTAAGGTTACGCGCCTCTTTGAAGCGATGTCGACGAAACATAAGCCATTCATTTCATTATCTGCCTTTTACCGTGCAAATTTATTGCAAAAAATGGCGATTGAAGCAATTGGAAAGCTCACGGAAAGAGAATTTCATATTTTCAGATCTGAAGATGAGCTCAAGGTTTGGATGGATGAAAAACTAAATTAAAATACCCTTTAACGGGTATTTTTTTTGCAATCGAAGGAGAACTGCACATTGATGAAAGCACTGGAATCCGTTATTCAAAATGCATATCATTTAGAAGGTGTGATGTTTGAATGTTTAAAATGCGAAGAGGGGTATAATGAAGTTTACAGTATGACGACGGCAACAGGTGATTCATATATTGTAAAAATTCATCATGATCATTTTGTCGATGCTAATCGCCTTTGGCAACAGCAGCTCTTTAAAGAATTCTTAGAGGCAAAAGGTATTCAGACGATGCCGTATCGATTGACAATAGAGGGTGAACCCTTTTGCATGTTGGCGGGGTATCCATTGACGATTGAAGCGAAATGCAGTATGTTTAGAAAGACGGCATTTTCTGATTTGAAACTGCATGGAATCGGAGTGATGCTCGGCAATATCCATAAATGGTCTGAAGCTTTTGAGTGCCAGATGAAGAGTGGTTCTCAGTGGCGAATATTTGGCAGCAATCTTACGAATACGCTGTATGATTACGATGCAGTGTCCAGAAAAATTGAACGTTTGACAGAACGGTTGCCGGAACATCTCAATCGCTACCATGCTGTACGGAATAAACTTAGAGGCATTTGGGCACTTTTGCCTGAAGGGATTGTCCACGGTGACTTTGGGCAATACAATTTAGCATTTGATGCTGAGGAAAACGTAGTCGGCATTGTTGATTTTAACTTAATGGGACGTGAAAAGTACGTCAATGAATTGGTACAAACAGCAATTCTCAATACGTATATTGTCAATGGTAAGCCATTTCAATGGGAAAGCGGTTTTGCTTATTTGAATGATTTTATCAGTGCTTATGAACAAGTGCGCCCATTAAACGAGATTGAAAAAGACGCAATTGCACTCATTTTTAGATTGAGCTTCTTGGCTTATTTTGGTGAAAAAATGCCGGATGTCATTATTGCCAATTTGCTTGACGGCGTTTACGATTCGGCCGTTTTGATTTGATTTTCAGATACTTTTTTTAAATACAATAATAATTAGGTACAATAATTAAGTAAATAATTAGGTACAATAATTATGAAGTATTAATCAATTAGTTGATATAGGTAGGATATAGGAGGGGATAGCCTTGAAAAAAGAGCATATTGTAATGATCGGGCTCATCATCATTATAATCGGTACAATTTGGTATGGCAGTTTTTCGTCTAGTCGTTTAACAACAGAAAATCAGCAGCTGTTATCTCAATTAACGGCGTTGAAATCACAAATAGATGCGATTCAATCAACACAGCAAGCTGAAAACCAGCAGTTGAAGTTGTATGAAGCCATTGCAGAAGCGCAGAGTGACAAAGTGACTCATTATCAAACCATTCTTGCAGATCAAATGGCGATTATGGCAGCAGAAGGCATCGATAGCGGCAAATACATTCACTTGTATGCTTTTGATGATATGTGGAACCCTCAAATGCTTTACTTTATAAATAACGAAACGCTGTTAAATGCATCTGGGATGTCAGACATAACGGCAAATGATGCCGAAAATATGTTGAATGATGTCATACAACGTATGAGTGCTGAAATATTTGACTATTTACCAATTCAATTGGAAAAACTGGAAAGCGATTCTGAAACAGATGGTTACTGTGCTTATATAAATTTAGAAGAATTGCCAAACGCGGAAAACGATGATCAATACCGCGGCTGGCTTAATCGATATTTCCAAGGATCATCTGGTGGCGGTTCAACTGAACGTACACTTATATATAATGTATTACAGCCTGATCTCAATTGGTGGCCAGTGACGAGTGCTGTATTTACATATCAACATGAGACAATCTATTACGACCATGTACCGGAACTGACGGAGATTGTTAGGCGTGATGATTTGGTAATGATTAAAGAATAATTTGTGATTTATGATTTATAATGATGAAAAAGCATTTTACATCTTTGAAATGTGAAACGAAATGTTGAGCGTATAAAGGATGTTGAAATGCTTTTTTGTGTTGAGCTAAGGGTGGTTTGTAGGTTCATGATTTTCATTTAATAATTAACGGTTTACAAAGCGATTAAAATCAAGTATACTAAAGAAAAGCTATCAACTATTCCCTAAATATACATTTAAAGAATAGTTGCGTTGGCGTTACGACCATACTCGATCCGGCTTTTATATAGCTATCCATTGCTACTTAATGCCCAAGTCATTGTCGTTGCAATGCACTTGATTAATTATTTCTTTTTATTTCCTAGCAATTATTCAAATTATTTTATTGGAGGTTCTCGAATGGCACGTAAGAAAATTGTTTCAGACACGGCTGCAAAAAATAAAAAGCCTATTCAGAAACTATATAATAAATCAGATGTGCCGGATAATATTTTGATTAAGCGCAATGAAACGCTCAATCAATGTATGGCCATTGAAAAGCGATTGCCCTACTTTCTCACCGATTATTTTCTGTATTTGAAGAATGCCATTGCGATTAACAGTCGTTTGGCATACCTCAGTGATCTACAGTTTTTTTGCCAATATCTCATTGAACACCATCCAAAATTTGAACATTATGAAGAGATGGCTCAGATTGAGGCAGACGCGTTTTATCAGCTGACAGCCAAGGATATTAATATTTTCTTGGGTGATTATTGTACGCGTTATATAGTCGAGACAGAAAATGCCGATTATATTATCGAAAACAATACGCGGGCGCTGGCAAGGAAACGTTCCTCACTAAGCGTGCTCTTTAAATTTCTCTATCGCAACGAGCTGTTAACAACCAATATTACCGAAGGTTTTAATCCGATAAAAATGCCTAAGCCACAGCCTGATGCGATTAAACGACTTGAGATTGAAGAAGTTGCCATGATGCTGAAAGCTGTCGAAACCGGTGAAAAGCTCACCGATAAGGAAAAACAGTACTGGGAGAAGACAAAACGCCGTGATAAGGCGATTTTAATTCTCTTTACGACCTATGGTCTACGCGTGAGTGAGCTTCAGCAGCTGAATATCAGTTCTTTTAATTATGCCAGAGGTGAATTCAGGATTTTTAGAAAACGCGGCAAAGAAACGACGATGCCGTTAAATCAGTCAGCTATCAAAGTGATTGATGAGTATATACATCTGGAGCGTTCAGCACCTCAAAATAATGATGATGCCCTGTTTTTATCGCTCCAAGGCAAACGTATGACGGTACGCGCGATACGCGATCTCGTTAAAAAATACACATCCATTGCTATGCAGGTGCCGCGAGATAAGGGATACAGTCCGCATAAACTGCGTGCCACCGCTGCGTCTTCGCTGATTCAGTACGGGTTTTCAATCTATGATGTACAGAACCTGCTGGATCATGAAAATGTGACGACGACGCAGCTCTATTCGGCTCATCGCCGCAATGCAAAACGTGATGTTATCAATCAGTATGAACTCTTGGATGAGTTTAACGACGAAAATAACAGTGAAGAAGATGATCGCTAAATTAATTAAATGATTAAGTTATTCTCAAATTTATTTGAAATTGATCCTAAATTGATCCTAAACTAATCACAAATGTATTTAAAATTGAAGTTTATAAAAATTGAAGCTCAAAATTGAAGCATAAAATTGAAATTTAAAATTGAAGCCTAAATTGAAGTTAAAAAAGACCTTTAAAAAGTTAGCATTTTCTGTAACTTTTTTAGGTCTTTTTCCATTTTCTACTCTTTAGATTGTCCTTTATTCTATTGCTATCTTATCAATTGGTAATCATTTTAAAATATGCTTTAAGGCATCTAAAGCCAATCATTTGCTGTATTGAGCTGTACTGATTTGTATTAATTAAAGCAAATAATTCAGTGCATCGACGACTTCGCCGTCTTTGATATAAAGTCTGGGAATGCGTCGGTTGATTCCACAGATGATCTCATGATTAATCGTCCCCAGTGTCACCGCGAGTTCGTCAATTGCAATAAAACTTTCACCTTGCTGACCAAATAAGACGACTTCTTCATCGACGTGGACATCATCAATGTCTGTCACGTCAATCATGCATTGATCCATGCAAATTCGCCCGACAATGGGTGCTTTCATCCCTTTTACTAATACGCTCCCCTTATTTGAAAGTCCTCTTGGGTAGCCGTCAGCATAACCGATTGGCAGTGTTGCAATACGGGTTTTGCGGTGTGCAGTAAATGTACGACCGTAGCTGATGCTTTCACCAGGTTCAACTGTTTTAATATGTGCGATTTTAGTTTTAAGCGTCATAACCTGTTCTAAGTAGGTTTCCCTCAACATATCTTTCGTCGGGGTTACACTATAGAGCATGATCCCCGCGCGAACCATATCGAGATGATATTCAGGTAAATCAATGATTGCAGCACTATTGGCACAGTGTTTTATCGGAATTTGAATCCCTTGATCATTTAATTGATGAAAGAATTGTTCGAATAACTTAAATTGTGCGTTTGTATATGATTTATCCGTACTATCTGCAATTGCAAAATGTGTAAAGATCCCTTCGATAATGATATTTGGCAACGCAGCAATGCGCTTAATTGTCTCGATGGTATTTTCACTTGGCTCAAAACCAATTCTGCCCATCCCCGTATCAACTTTTAAATGGATTTTCACTTGCTTTTTTTGGACGACAGCCAGATTGGAAAGCAACTGAGCAGATTCAAAGGAAAAGATCGTTTGCTCGAGATCGTATTGAACCACTTCATCTAATTGTTCAATCGGTGTAAACCCAAGGATTAAAATCGGCACTGAATAACCGGCTTTTCGAAGCTCAATCGCCTCATCGAGAATGGCGACTGCTAAACGATCGGCTCCATGATCTAAAAATATCTTTGCCACCTTTGTTGCGCCATGTCCATAGCCATTTGCTTTGACGACAGCTGTGATGAGCGCACCGGGATGTGTCAAGCGTTTAACTTCTTCTATATTTTTAATTAATTTTGCGATATCGATTTCTGCCCAAGTTTTTCTTAAGTGTATTGTATCCACCATCATACGTCTCTCCTTTTGCATTACGCATGTCTATTGCTTTTGCTGATGATTAACTGCTTATAATACAATGCCTATTGTAGTAACTATAATGCAGTAATGGTACATGCGAGTAATTTTGCGCGTTCATCAAGACTAAATAAGTGAATGTATTCATGTTCACCGTGATTAAGTTCTCCTCTTGCGCCCATAGCACATACGGTAGGTGCACCTGCCATAACAGTCCAGCAGGAATCAGAGCCGCCGCCGACAGTAATCGGTTGTATTTCCGGTTCAATCCCCAACTGTTTGCCTTGATCCTGTACGACTTGAAAAAGCTTCATGGTTTGTTCTGTCTTTTCCATTGGCATAAATCTAACGTGATCGTTTGAAATGCTGGTTGTCGTCCCTTTTACATATTGTTTATCTGCAACGGTTCGCAGTTGATTTAAAGCAATTTCAATTTGTTCAACGGTTGTAACACGGATGTCCAATCGCGCTTTTGCATTGCCTGCGATGGCATTTGGCACCGTGCCGCCTTCAACAACGCCGACGTTGTAAGTGATGCCCGCTTCATAATCCGTTAAAGCGTGCAGATCAACTGTTTTATTCGCTAATTCCAAGACGGCAGACGCACCTTTCTGTGGATCTTTGCCGGCATGTGTCGATTTTCCTTGAATATGAATTTCAGGATAGATGGCACCTTTTCGGCCGACGACGACAGCACCGTCATCTGATCCCGTTTCCATGTTGAAAACAGCATCTTTTCCCTTTGCTTCTTTCATAAATAGTTTTGAAGCTTTGTCGTTATGATGCCCAACTTCTTCGTCGCCGCAAAAGAGTACGGTCAGATTGTGTTCCTGCCAATTGATATCTGAAAGTGCTTGTAGAGCTGATAAAGCGATGACCAATCCGCTTTTCATATCCAATACACCCGGGCCATATGCTTTGTCGTCAATGATTTTAAAAGGACGTTTTTCAGCAGTTCCCTTTGAAAAGACTGTATCCATATGACCAATGATCATTATATTTTTATTGCTCTTCCCTTTTCGTTTTGCCAGGACATGTGTAGACAAACCCGGATCCGTAATATACTCAACATCAAATCCAAATGCGGTTAATTTATCGCCTACGATATGAGCGACTTCATGAATGCCTTCCGGATTATCGTATCCAGAATCAATATTAACGAGTTTTTCTAAGAGTGAAATGGTGTCGTTTGTCCTATGTTCTATGTTTTCAATAATATTTTTTATCATTAACTTGCCTCCATTAATCTGCTTTTGCGATCTCATCATTTTTTTTCAGAATAATATAAATAAACAGGCAATAAAACGGCATTAAAGTGACAATAAATACACCCTGTATTTACTAATTGACAATATATTGTCATATTAATGTCAGATATTTTACATTATCATAATGTTAAATTTAATGTTAAACGTTAAACATTAAAATGCTTATAGCTGAATGGGGGCTATATGGATATCTAAGGAGGATTAGTAATGTCAGTTGAAACTATGAAGAAGAAAAAGCGTTTTAAACTGCCAGGAACGTATGTACTGCTTATTTACATTATTCTAATAGCAGCAGTGCTAACGTACATTTTGCCTGCGGGGACGTATGATACGTATCTGGACGAGGCGACGGGAAAAACACTTGTTACAGCGGGTACTTTCCATTTTATTGAGAGGACACCGGTTAATTTCTTTGATGCAATTATGGCGATTACGGCTGGCTTAACAAAAGGGTCTTCAATTATTTTTTCGGTATTTTTACTCTCTGGGGCTTTCAGTGTAATCAACGCAACTGGTTCTATTGAGGCAGTTGTTGATTCAATGGCAGCAAAGCTACAGGAGCGTGTTCTTTTGCTTATTCCTGTTATTATGGCATTGATGTCTGTTTTAGGCTATCTTGGCATTGTCGTTAACCAGACCATTGTTTTTATACCGATTGGTCTCGTCATTGCCAGAAAATTAAAGCTTGACCCCATTGTCGGTTTGTCGATGATGTACTTGGCAACTTATTCAGGTTTCATAGGATCGGGGATGGATCCTTTTACAGTTGTCGTCGCACAAACCATTGCCGGCGTACCGTTGTTGTCAGGTATCGCCTATCGAACCATTGTCTTTCTTTTGCTTTTAGTGAGTGCAATACTCTATTTAATGCGATATGCAAAGAAAGTTATGAAAGACCCATCACTATCGGCACTTGGGACTGCTGATTATGATTGGGCTGTCGAAATTCACGAAGGCAACAAAACAGAATTTAATTTCAGACATAAAGTTATCTTAGCTCTGATTTTTATCTTCTTAGGCATTTACATCTATGGTGCATTAAACCTTGGTTTTGGTATCGCTCACCTCAACACAATTTTTATCATCTTAGCGATTGTCAGTGGCGTGATTGGCAAAATGTCTCCTGAAGATATGAGTAAAGAATTTGTTGATGGCTGTAAAATGGCTGTATTCTCAGCGATTCTTATTGGATTTGCAACGGCAATTTCAGTCGTATTAACACAAGGTAATGTCATTTACACAATTATCTACTATTGTTCATTGCCGCTTTCGCATATTTCTACGATGTTCTCGGCAGTATTTATGTTTTTCTTTAACCTCATATTCAACCTATTTGTACCGTCAGGCAGTGGACAAGCTGCTGTGGTTATGCCGATCTTAGCACCATTAGGTGATGTCATCGGCTTATCGAAGCAAGTTATTATTTCGGCATACAAATACGGCGATGGTGTATCAAACTTGATTATTCCAACATCTGGTACACTTATGGGCTTTATCGGCCTTGCAAAAGTACCATATGATAAATGGTTAAAATTTATTATGCCATTAATCGGTATATGGGTAGGTATTTCAATGCTTGCAGTTATTATTGGCGTCATCATAGGATTTTAAGTCGCTTTATAGGATTTTAAGACATGTTTTGACAAATTGCAGGATATGAACTATATTATTAATGATTAAGAACACTAAAAATCAATCCGAAATGAGCCTGAATAAGGCTTGTTTCGGATTGATTAAATTTTATAGACTCAAGTTGACATGATAGTATGTGATACATATAAGATTTGGGGGTCAGGATATGAAAGTTGGAATTTTAGGACCAAGAGATATCGTTGAAAATACGCATAAAGTTCTTGAAAGTCAAAAAGAAGAAAATATCGTATTCTTTGATTTAATTTATGAAAATTATAAAGAAACGCTTTCAATTCTCGAAAAAGACCAACTCAATATGGATGCGATTATGTTTGTCGGCAAAATCCCCTATGCCTATGCAATGGACAATATACAACCATTGGTACCTTGGCATTATTGTCCCAGAGAAATAAGTTCACTAATGGGAACGTTTTTAGAACTCACTTTGCGGGATAAGAAAATCATTGAAAACCTAAGCATTGATACCTACTATCAGGACGTTGTTAATGAGGCTATCGAAATCGCTAATTTAAATGATAGTCAGCATTCCATACTCGTTGCCGATCTAAGATTACTTGATGATGATTATGAGGAACAGGTTATCAATTTTCATTTGCAAAATTATTATTTAAATAGCAGAATTTTCTGTATTACAGGTATTACTAACGTTTATAACAAGCTGCGTGATATGGGGATCCCCTGTATACGCAGCAAATTGACAAACAGCGTCATACTATCTGCATTCACACAGTTAAAACTGACGTATTTAATTAAAGAAAATCAAAATAGTCAGATTGTTGCCATCTCAATTGCAATTGATAATTTAAGTTCATATTCTGTTATGGCTCAAGATGAATATGAATTTATTCTCAATAAAATGAAAATCACAGAATTAATCTACTTATTTGCTGCAAAAATTGAAGCGGCAGTTATTGAGATATCCAATAAAGAGTTCTTGGTGTTTACAACGCGAAAGATGCTGGAACTTGAGACCGATCATTTTAATAAGTTTGAACTGATTCAAAAAGTTGAGAAAAAGACTTTTTATACGATCAGTGCCGGTATTGGCTATGGCTCTACTGCAAACAAGGCCAAGTATAATGCGATACACGGTATGAATGTCTCCATTAAAGCAGGCGGTAATGCGGCATATATTGTCTATAGTGAAAAGCATATTCAAAAAATGTCATCTAGCGCACTACCCGCTCCCAGCAATGAAAACATCGATAAAATTCTAGATGAAATTTCTAATGAAACAGGTGTTAGCTCTAAAATTCTTTATAATATTTATAGCAAGTCAAAGAAAAACGGCTTAGATACGTTTACAGTTGCAGAGCTATCCAATAAATGTGCTGTCAATTATCGTACTTTGAGCAGAGTGATTGAGAAGCTAGAGCGACATGGCTACTGCAATATTGTCGGTGAACGAATTGTCAACGATCGTGGGCGTCCGTCGAGGATTTTAAAATTGAATTACTTTAAAAGATAGGTTCTGCTAGATTTTAGTGCTGTTCATAAATAAAAAAAGAGAATCTATCATTCTCTTTTAGCCTGGGTAGTCGGAATCAAAGTATACATTAAAAGGAAAGTATCTCCAATATATGCCAATATTCCTTTGTCTTGCACCGCTTTCATCTTCAAAGTATACCATGTAACAATCGTGAGCATTAGAGTAATCCACCCCAATTAAATCATATTCATTCCCATCTTCTTGTTTACTCATATAGCCTGAAGCAACAACTTCAGCAACTCTTTGAGGTAGAAAATCTGAAAACCATAATAAAACAAACCCAATAACCGCTATTGTAATGACTAATCTAAGAATTCTCCTTCTGGAACTTTTCGTCTTTTCCAAATCCTCACCAACTTTCAATAATAATATTTCACAATATTTCAAAGACTATCAATATTTCCATGTTTAATGACATTAGTTCCACCACAATGCAAACAAGCAACCCCTTTAGAAATGATAGCTTTTCTTTGGTTCATTCAACCTAAAGCTAAAACATTTAATCAGTATGAACCCTTCAATGAGATACAATAATGTTATGATGATTATTTTAGCCGTCTGCATAGATACGCCATTCTTAACGGATATTTGAACTGAATTTTGGGCTAGTGACTATATAAGGCCCTAGTCTCTTTATTGAACATGCCAATTAAGCCGATAACACAAATAATGATATATAGACTGTTTAAATGCAGTGCTAGGATGATGATACCGGCAACCCATGACCAATACTTTTCTTTTTTTAACCCTCGGATGATGACTTGAACCGCTATAAATAATATGAGTGAATAGATCCCGCCGATTAGCAATATTAATTTGGAATAGCCAAGGTATTTTAGAGCAAAAATCGGTAAAAAATTTATGATTGACAATAAGTGCAAGCAGATTATAGATGATTTTATTCCCACGCTGAGTACCTCCTGTTACTGTCTTTGTAAGATACGATTTAGCTTTAATAGATATAATTTAATAGACCCCAAGCATTTTTCGAAGATGTTGAGAATCTTCTAAAACGTTGAATTCTTCGTGCTTATATCGTGTAATAACTGTTTTTTCTGTGAGATAACGATCTTCTTTTGAAGTGATCGTGTTGATTGCCAGTTCGGCTTCGGGATATGTTTGATGACTGTTGTTGTCTTTTAAGCTTTCCAGAGCATATTATAGGAATCGCCTAGATCTTCCGCGATTTCGAAATTGTTTTTTACATAGAGCGGATAAGCGATATTGTTTTTTGTAACGCATAGGCTTATTTTTGAGATGCCATTATCTATTGCAGTCGTTTTAATCGCTTTTAAAAGGCCGCTAGCAATACTTCTTCTCCTGTAAGGCGGTACGACGCCAATCACTAAAATGGGGATATCATCCGCAATATAGCCACGCATTTTGTTATCTTTATACCAGTGGCGAATAAACACAGCGCCTGCTCTTTGACCGTTATGCTCAGCAATGACAGCTAGATCCCCCTTTTGGGTACCTGTTTCTGATTTCTAGTTCTGTCATTGCCTAGCTCATAACTCTTGCCGTAGCTAGCTCGCTTATCTTGCCTCAAAAAATGCGTGTAGTGGCTGCAGTGTTACTGCAGCCCAATAATCATGG
>NZ_JAHBCL010000028.1 GCF_018390735.1 Fusibacter paucivorans | reverse complement strand
AATGAACTTGGATCGGAAGCTAAGGTCCTTTTTGTCTCAATTTTGGATTCGATTAATTTTTGCATTACGAATCAAAAATCTGGCTGCTGTAATTGGATTCTGATCCGTTCAGCAAGCCCTAAATAGTGCCATATAATTATTAATTTGAAGCGTTTGTCCATCACAGTTTAACCAGCCATCCGGCACTTTGCCATAACTAAACATTCTTATTTCACCAATGTATTGGCCCATTTTTTTTCTCCTTTCTACGATTGCCATTGCCTATTACTTCAAACATATAGAAAACCGCTGCAAAAAACATGTGCCAAAAGTACTAAATCGCATACATGATGAAAATGACTGGTTTACTGGTATTATACAACAGCAACATCAACAACAGACCCTGACCAGACCGTCACGGTTGTTGAGCCATAGCCGCCTGAGCTAATACATTAAAAACACAAAGCCCCCTAAGTGCTTTTTGAGCAGTTGCTCATGCTTGATGCACACTTAGGGGGCTTTTCCTTTATTAATAACGAATGGTTTGTGTTTCATTTGATACCATACTTGTATCATCTAAATATGGCATTTCTTCGGTCATCTACAAATGGTTAATCTAAATTAATCTGAGATTACACCTATCTCTTTTGCCTTTATGACTGCTTGAATGCGGCTGTCCACACCCAATTTACTATAAATATTGCTCAAATGATTTTTAACGGTTCCCAGAGTTATATAGAGTTTTTGACTGATTTCTGAATTCGATAACCCCGCCACGAGTAACGCCAGCACCTCTTGTTCCCTTCCCGTCAGTATTTGTTTTGAATTGCTTTGAGGCAACGGTTTTGGTGAAGTGTTGCGCTTCACCATATTTTTAAGCATGAGCAAGGATACCATCATATTGATCTGCTTTACAAAATTCGGATCGAAATCATCTTTCAATTTTTCAAAATAGCATAATCCCACGAGTACGCCTTTATGCTTAATCGGTACGCAAACGATATCAATCGCTTCAAAAGACATGATGTATGGGTCAAAGGCGACGATACTGCTAAGTCTATTTTCACTTAAGATAAATGTCTCGCCCGTCCGAGCAGCATAGCGAATAATCTTTCGGGACAAATGACTCACGTGATTAATGCTTACCAACGCTTTATGAATCATAACCGCTTTATCGAGCTTACATTCATATTTCAAATACATCATATCTGATTTTTCCAGTAAAATCGCCGCATATTCGGCTCGACTGTATTGCGACAAGTACTTGAGTAAATGAATAAGACTTTGTTCATCATCCTTTTGTTCCAACTGGACAAGAACTTGTTCATTTGTAAGCCTAATCGCATGTGCTGATTTTTCCAGTGTGGTCAAGCGTTGTTTTTCCCCTTGCTGAAGGCTGACATCTCCTAATAAAAATTCCTTTCGAACCCGTTCGGCAATCTTTTCGGCACCCCATTTGCGAAAATAGTGCACCGCTTCTCTAGCATAAAAGTTTGAACGTTTATGGCCCTTTTCATGGTATCGTGCTGCAAGTAAATTGCTTAAAGCCAGCATATGAATTTGACCATTGCGTTCACTGCTTTCAATCGCCTCATTGTACCATTGATCCAAGCGAGCATCGGGCTGTAAGCACTTTTGATAGGCTGCTTTTGCCAAGCACATCCGCGCATAATGGTTATCTGCATAGTGAACGATCCATTCTTCAAATTCGTCTATCAGTATTTTCATCGTGCTCAGATTTTGCTGTTGCACATTTTCCGGATAGTCCGCATGCACAGCAGCTCTTGTTAAAACGCGGTACAGGAGGAGATCAGGATATAAAACCGTACCGTTCAGCAGTTTATCCGCCGCTTCAATTTGATTTGTTAGATGAATAGCCGCAGAGCAATTGCCTTCAAGATAGAGTCTTTGAAGTTTAAATAGCGCTTTCGTCAGCACTTTTGTTCTGCTCGGCACTGGCTCGATTATAACCGCCTGCTCTTCATCCGCATCTGACAGATCCTTTAATAAACAGTCAAGATGAAGTTCATGGGTTTCACGAATATAATTCAGCGTGATGCGATCCATCCATGTCATTTTTTCCTTAAATTGCGCTATTTCTCTACGCAATGAGGTCAATGGGGTTCCCATCACATACTTTGCATTGAGAAGCCCCGTCACACTATAACCGCAATAAACATAATATCCCGATAACAGTCCCTCATCGATCGAACTCATAGAATCCGCTATTGTATCAGCAAGTGGGGCAGAACGATGCTTTAGAAATGAGCCGCTTAAAAAATGAACAATGGATTTTGTCCATACTGCCGTTGTATTTTCCAGCATATCAAGTGCGATCAGCATCAAGCTTTTACCATTATGATAATCTTTCCAAAAGTTATATTGGATAAAGCTTATACCGGCATAGCCGATTGGCGCATAGTCAGAACGCCCATTAATAGCGGATATTTCTCCAATCTTGAGTAGGATAAAGAGAAAGAGTTTGCTGTCCGTCACATAGGTAACGGGCGCCAGCTTTGTCAATATATTGAGCGTATAGAGTATTCGTGCATCTTCAATTGCTGGCGATCTATGAAGTGTCTCAATCATATCTTTTGAAAAAAGCTGCTTTATGCGCACCGTTTCTGAAGCAAAATCCCTCGTTGTTAAGTCAAAACCCAAATCCTTAAGGACGTCTCGCCCCATTTCAATCACTTCGTGTGATCGACCACTGTGAATGAGCAGATCCATATATTTACACTTTACGTCAATTAACGCCTCATCTGATTGACATGTCATCATCAACTTTTGAAACCGCTTATCTGCCTGCTCGAATTTTTCTAAAAGGAATTCACATTCTCCAAGTTCAAACTGAATCTTTGTCGCCAGATGATCCTCTTCAAAGCGACTGCGAGGCAATAAGGTTTCACTCATCTGAAAGAGTTTTAAAGCATCCTCAATTAACGTAATTTTTTTGACGGCTATGCCTATTTGATAGAGTTCAACAACCCATCTGTTAGGATCTTTAAACAATGTTTTCGGATCTGCTCGCATTATTTGAGACGTCAATGCAAGCTGACCACTATTAAAATCGAAATTCGACCGATCTGCAATGATTTGCTCGGTTATCTCAGTATGTATCTTAGCCCTTTTCGCTCGAGGCAATCCCCGGTATATATGGTCAACAACAATGTCATGCATGAGTATTGATCGCTCGGCATTCTTAACAGCCTCATCGGAATCAACGATCGTTATAAGGCCGTTTTCACACAACCTATGCGTTTTCATACGCATCTCAGCTTCTTCAAGACCAACGATTTTCATCAGAAATGCATCTGAGGCAATCCCATCCAGACAGGCAAGTGTACTCAGCAGGATCCAGTCATCAACATTCAAATGTTCAAGCTTTCTAACCAGCAACGTGCGAACGTCGGGCAACAGCTCACCGCTTTCGATTATTTTAATATTGACAGACCAGCCTTCTCGTTCATCATCATACAGCACCCATTCTTTATCCATAAAAGCCAACAGCATTTCTTTAATAAAAAACGGATTGCCTAAAGTCGCACCATATAGATATCGTCCAAGTTTTTTCTTGTTTTGAATAGACTGTCCCAACACTGCTGATAAAAACATTTCAACATGATGAATACTAAGTGGTTTGATCTCGATTTGATGCTTCGAAAAATCTGAAAAGCACGTTTCCAGCAAATTTAATTGTGCCGTCTCATAAGACCTATTGGTAATGAGCAGTAAGCAATTCGCCTTCTGATAGTTTTGACAAAAATACTCTAGGACATTTAATGAAGCACGGTCTGCCCACTGTAAATCATCAATAAAAATGATCATTGGAAAAAGATAGTCTGAAACAGCTACCATAAAATCAAACAACACTTTTTCAACTTGATTAGCCTGTATCACATAAGCCCTATTCGGCTCAAACTGTGTATTGACGAGGAGTTTCTGTAAATATGGCGTTAATGAAGCAATAAAGGCAATATCTGATCCGACGGTATCGATCAGTGTCTTACGGACCGAATCTAATTGTGCGAGCGGCAGTGTCAGTAATCGTTTCACCATATTCTCAACGACTTCAGAAATTGCTGAAAACGGTTTGCTTTCATGTTTTCTAAATTTGCCGTAAATGCAATTCACATCGCTCATAACCATTGATTTTACAACATTTTCAACAAATGTCGTCTTTCCAATTCCAGCATCACCACTCACAAAGCAAACATCGCCATTCCCTTCTAAGATATGGTCAAAATGCTTCATTAACAATTCCGCTTCAATCGGTCTCTCCAAGACGTATTGCTGTATGTGCTCAATTACTTGCATTTTTACGTCTGAGCTGCTAATTTGTTTCATGTCACAATCTCCAACTGTTCAACTTGGTTTAAAGTATCTGTTACAATAACTTAACATGCTGTTTTGCTTATCATATCATGTTGCCATTTAGATGGGAATGCCCTTACAAGTAATTCATCCATTTTTTCCAGTTATTGAACAAATGGTTAATGTTTATATCAATCAGTAAAAACAGCCTTATACGCTCATTAACATCTCACCGTACACCATCCGCTTCTGCACTGCGAAATTGATCATTTATTGTATACTCCCGCCGCTTAAATCAAACACCGATGAGATATCTCGATCGTCAGCATCAAAAAGAGTTAATTTGTCCAGCATAATCGGCGCCGTTTCGGCATCGTCCGCTACATCTGCATAGACTAAGAAGACCGGTTGGGTAGGTATTTCAAGTTCGACTGTATGGTTAGCATCCAGTACAAATACTGCTTTTGCAATTTCACCAAATGTATTACGCCCCATAAAGAGCAAGTAACGTTCACCATCAATCTCGACAACACCATTTTTAAAATTACCCGTGCCATAAGCCGTATGAACGATTTTATATCGGCCTGCCAAGCTCTTGTTTAAAAGTACGTACCCCAGCGATTCATCAACCGTCATCGGCACGTAAACAGCATTGCCGAGCTTCACCATTAGCCCATCATATATTGTAATCTGCCGAGAAGTCCCCGCACGACTCCCCCGATTGAGCCAATCACTTGTTTTCATATGTAAGTTGTTAAACGCACTATCTATCGGATATTGGAGCTGATAACCCGCATATCCCATCCCGATGACCAAGAATGCCACCAGTACAATCATCCATTTTTTCATCCTGTTTCCTCCTGAATATTTAAGCGGTAATATTTGTTTCGAAATGATGTCTGTGCTTCCATTGCCAACGCCACGCTTTTTCATCCAATTGCATTATAACACAAATAAATGATGCCTCCAGCGATACGGAAAGCATCATTGATCAGGGTGTCCTCTCCATGGAAAAAATCAAGCCTAAAATTGCCTTTGAAGTTGAAGAATGCAATTCGGCAATCGGCTTTGTCTCAAATGGGCTCGGCATCACAATCGTCGCTAAAAATCCATTTTTGACACATAAGAATTGTGCCATTGTTCCTTTTGTCGATAACCCCTATACACTTTCTGTACACATGGTATGGCTTAAAAACAAATTGCTTTCTCCTGCTGCCTGCAAATTCAGAGATTATATGCAAACGCTGGTAGATCATCAATTACCCACAAAGGTTTTTAATGCCGAACAGTCTAATCTAGCAGATATCGTGCTCATGGAATAGCAATGCCATTTGGATTTTGACGTTTATATTCTGACGTTTTCTATTTTGACGTTTTCTATTTTGATCCTAAAAATAACATAAAACCACAAAAATAAACGGCCCCAAGTATTAGCTTTAAATTGCTAACAGCTTGGCGGCCGTTTTTAATGCTTCCTAAAATGCATTTTTTCTTTAAGACTATTATATTGCAATGATTTATAAAAGCACACCCACGAATCGTATAACGTGTTCCTCTCACTTGTCAAGCACTCAATTGGTATGGTGATCAGAAACTTTTATTGACTTTCTTCTTAGCATGATTTTTTTATTCTCATGCTCTTTTTGATGGAAGTCACAATGTAAACCATCATATAAACGCTTGCCGCAAGAATGACAATCACTGCGCCCGAAGCAATATTGATGACATAAGATGCAAATAAGCCCGCTAAACAAAAGACACTGCCAATTATAACAGAAAATATCATCCTAAGTTTTAAACTTTTCGTCAATCGTTCCGCTATGGCAGGGGGTGCTGTAAACAGGGCAAGGACAAGAATAATCCCAACAACCCTTATGAGTACCACAACGGACATTGCAATGAGTATAAAGAGCAGGTATTCGAGCCATGCTGTTTTAATGCCTAAGAGATATGCAAATTCCTCATCAAACATATACGCTTTCCAATAATGAAAGAGTGTCGATATGACGAGTACAACAATCAGTGTGACAACTGCCATCAAGTAAAGATCTGCCCGCGTCACTGACAGAATACTTCCAAATAAATAGGAGGATAAATCCGGTGGATATCCCGGCATTAAAGCAATAAATAAAATCCCCAGTGCCATTCCCAATGACCAAAAGAGACCAATCACAACATCTGATCGCGTACCGCCCTTTCTTTTGATAAAACAGATACCCATTGCTGCCAAAATAGAGATAAAAAAGGCACCAATAATCGGCTCGAAACCAAGATAATAACCTAGACCTACGCCACCATAAGAAGTATGGGCAATACCGCCGCTCATCATCACCAGTTTTTTTTCAACGATGATGACCCCGATGATCCCACATACGATACTGGCAAAAATGCTGGCAATCATTGCATTTTGGATAAATTGATATTGCAATATGGATAGCAGCATTTTATTCACCCTCCTCATGCATTTTTAAGACCCTATGCGGTACACCATGTGCTATGAGATCGATCGGACAGCCATATAAGGCATTTACAACTGCTTCATTCAGCTCTGTTGCACCATGATAGACCAGTTTGCCATTGAGACACGCCAGCGTTTTGACATGGGAAGAAACCGCTGACAGATCATGTGTTACCAAGATAATCGTCATGTGCCGATTGAGTTCATTGAGTAATGAAAAGATCTGATCTCTGGCATTTGCATCGACACTTGCCGTTGGTTCATCGAGCAGCATCAGTTTAGGGTTGACAGCAAGCGCCCTTGCTATTAGCATCTTTTGAAATTCGCCGCCTGACAATTCAGATATCATTCGCTCTTTCAGTTTATAGATCCCAACGGTATGCAACAATTCATCCGCTTTTTCTTTATCGCTTTTCGTGTATCGGTGAAATGGTTTGAAAGCCGCATCTAGCGTTCCCGTCAAAACCACCTCGCGAACGGTAATGGGAAATGTTCTTTCAAGCGTCGTCATTTGAGGAACATAACTAATCAAACGTCCTAGTTTTCCGGGCTTTTTACCATAAACGGTTATATTGCCGGATGCATAGGGGATTAACCCAATGATCGCCTTTAATAAAGTCGTTTTGCCGCCGCCATTTGGACCAATAATCCCTAGGTAGTCCCCCGATTCAACATTGAACGAAACACCTGAAATAACAGGTGTTTCGCTATATTTAACCATTAAGTTTTCAATGCAGACCGCGCTGTTGTGATCCGTGTGATTGAATGCATTCATTGCATTACCTCTGACATGTGTTCAACCATATTTTTCAGATTGTCTATGTAGTTCGCATCAAGCGGTGCCAATTGAACGGTTTCACCACCGATTTCTTCAGCAAATGCCTCTGATTGTTTACTGGAGATTTCAGCTTGATAAAAAATGATTTTGATCTCTTCTTGTTTTGCCAAGTCAACCATTTCTTCCAATCGCTGAGGCGTCGCTTCTTTGCCATCCTGCTCGAGCGCATACATCTGAAGTCCATAGTCATCTGCTAAATAACCAAATGCCGGATGAAACACAATAAATTTTCTATTTTCAATCGTTTTAAGCGTATCTTCAATTTGTTCATCCAACGCCTCTAATTCTGTAATGTATGCATCAGCGTTTGCTTCATACTGTTCTTTATGATCAGGATCTAATACCCCCATTTCACGTGCAATCGCCTGAACCATTACAATCGCTCTTCTAGGTGATAGCCAGATATGAGGGTCTCTTTTACCGGGTGCCAACTCTCTATCGTCGTATGCATTAGAGACTTCATCTTGAAGCTTAACGATTTTCATTCCCTCTATTTCATTTGCTTTGGGAATAATATTCGCTTCTTCTGTGGGAACGCCAATTGTAAAATAAATTTTCGCTTTGCTAAACTGTGTCATTTCTTTTGGCGTTGGCTCATAATTCGCCGGACTGTTCCCTGGCGGAACCATTGCAATTACCTCTACTGTATCACCGCAAACGGCTTCAACAAACGTCTTTTGTGGGATGATGGACACTGCAACAACCTGTTTTTCTTCAGTTTCTGCTGCCGCTTCATTACTGGCGCAGCCTGTCATCATCACGAATGAAGCAATGATTATGAGGACTGCTATACCTAAAAAACTTTTTTTCATCATTATTCTATTCTCCTTATTTCAGCAAAGATATCAAATTTCCATCACATCAAATGCAAATAATTCGCATTTGCAATAATGATTATATTGTACTTTACAGAATTTGTCAAGCTTTCAATGATGTCTATTAGGCACAATAACCGTTATCCCTCAAATGGTGATCAAATTGACGTTCGACTTTAAGTAAATGACCAACGAAAAACAATGATGCAATTGCCTTCATTATAGAAATATTTGACTCTTCATTTGATCAATCGCTTCTTTCGTCGTCTGGTGCATGTTTAGTTTATTTTCCCATGCAGCTGCTATATCATTCGTATGCAAAACGCTGTCAGGGCAATTGGCAATACACCTAAAACAAGCAATGCAGGCTTCTGCATCAGCCTCGCCCTTTAGTGCATTCATTGCATTCGTTGGACAAAGCGTTTCACATAGCATACACATTGTACACGCTTTATCATCACGCGTCGGCAATTGCTTTATTACGTGAAAACGAAACTGCTCTGCTTGATCAAGCTGTTCAGACGTATACTTGACTTTTTCAAAATCACAAACCGCTTTGATGTCACCATCCTTAAATCTTTGCAGTGTTTGAACGGCATAATCTTCGGCCATTTCAAAATCTGACTGATTCGGCCTGCCTTCTGCCGCTTGCCATCCGCTGTAATTAAACGTATGTGCCCCCAGAAACTCTGCTGTCGATACGAGTGTGAAACGACGTTCTGTCAGCAGCTTTTTTATATAATAATGAGCGGGTTCCTTACCAAATCCGCCATACGTGAAGAAGACAGAGCATGGCTTGTCATTGCCCTCTTGGCGCTTAAGCCATTCTCTGCACACACGCGGCGCTCGCAGTGAATAGATCGGAAATCCGAAGAAAACAGCATCGTATTCATCGAGCGCTAACGTTCTATTCCTATCTTCATATGATGTAATGTCATACTTTGTCACTGTCACATCCATACTTTCAATTTTTTGCTGAATCCTGTCTGCAATTTTTTTGGTATTGCCCGTCGCTGAAAAGAAAACCATCAATACATTGTATGCCTTATTACCTCGTACTTTTCCCATTTAACTTTCTCCCTTCTTGAAAACCACATTTATGATTTTCTCTTGATTCATTTTAATGATTGATTAAATCATAATCACTCATTACCGCCACTTTTGAATACGATCGTCAGTATCCTTAACGCGTCACTATTTACACTTTAATTGCAACACATTCATAAAACTTCCCCCTCCTTTCAAATGGCGTGACCATTGGCCTCCATAGCTTGCGCGTACGCTTGAATGACTTGATATGATCCATAATGATAATAAGATGCACTTTATAAATCCAAATACTGAATTCATATTCAATATTAAGTTAAAAAAATATAGCTTCCTCACACAAATGCAATTTTGAAGATAGCGTATAAGCTTATTATACCTATTCCTACATGCATCATCAAGTACCAGCATCATAAGATAGGCCAAAAGACTGCTCCCTCTTAATGCATCATACAGCGATCCACGCTTTACAACGCATTAACACCTTCAAAATAAGCTTTGTTGACTAAACTCAGCATATGCCGTGCCCATTCTTTACTTTTATAATGCCTTGCAATTTCAAGAATGCTTTCTGTAAAATTACTGGCCAATATGTGTATAAATGCACTTTCATAGTCTTGTTGACAACGTTTTGAGAAGCTCGTTTCAATGTGCTGCTCAATAATCTCGACGAGTTCATCTCTTGCATGTTCATGTTTTGTTCCCTTGCTTTTATCCATAAGGATGACAATCCTCTTGTGATCATCAAATAATTTAAGAAGCGCACCTTCTCCTACTTTTTCAAAGTTATCAGAAGGTTTGCCGGTTTCCCGTTCTTCTTCTCTTAAGATGCCCGTGATATCAATCAAAACGGTATCGACGATCTCGTCAAACAAGGCCGCTTTATTTTTGTAGTAAGAATACACTAAACCAACCGGAATACCCGCTTTTAAAGCAATCTCCTTCATGGTGGCACTTAAAAAATCTTTTTCATAGAACGCGACAAGTGCAGCGTCGTAAATTCTTTGCCTTATTTCCTCTTTAAGTACCTGCGCCAATTTAGCCTCCACAATTGAAATAGCATTCATTGAAATAGCATTCGTTTAGATCGTCCATTGTTATTATACCTCTTTTTCAGTGTAAAAACAAAGACTGCCAAAAGCGATGGCACAGGTACCGTAAAAAGAGAGGCTGTTGCGGGATAGCGCTTTACTGGAAAAATCGCATCATTACCTTAACGTAAAGGAGGCGTTGCCCATCTAATCGCTTAGATTTACAACACCCCTTTGAAGACAAATAATCAGCGTTATTGCCACCAACTGAATTAAATTATGCCATTATTTTAGAAACGTCCTGCAACTGCGTCCTGAGCATACCTGCAAAAATGCCATTTTGTCTTTTCAAGTCGCTCGGCGAGCCAATTTCCTTAATCCGACCGTCTTTAATAACAATCACTTTATCAGCGCCTGACACGGTCCGCATGCGATGCGCGATAATCAAAACCGTTTTATTTTTTACCAATTCGCTGAGCGCACTTTGTATCTTGCTCTCGTTCTCTGCATCTAATGAGGCTGTTGCTTCATCAAGCAGAATAATCGGCGCATCTTTCAGCATCGCTCTTGCAATTGAAATCCTTTGTCTTTCGCCGCCTGAAAGCCGTTCGCCATTTTCACCAATCAGCGTATTGTATCCATCCGGCAATTTATTGATAAACTCATCACATCTTGCTAATCTGGCAGCTTCTTTGACCGCTTCGTCAGTTGCATCTTTTTTACCCAGTCGTATGTTTTCCATGACACTGGTATTAAATAGCGTTACATCCTGAAAAACAATAGAATAATACTGCATCAGCGTTTCAGGATCGATGCCTGCAATATCTTCTCCACCAAGTGTTATTTTACCTCTGTCAATGTCCCAAAATCTTGCTGCTAACTTCGCAACTGTCGATTTCCCACCGCCTGACGGTCCTACCAGCGCTGTCACTTCACCTTGCTTTGCTGTAAAGCTTACCTTATTTAATGTTTGGATTCCATCAATATATGAAAAATCCACATTTTTAAACACGATATCATAATGTTTTGGTGAAAATTCTGTTCGTCCTTCTTGACGAGGCATGTTATCCATTTCTTTCATCCGATTAATCCGAACATTCAAAAATAGCAGCAGGGCTAAATTATCGACGATCTCCATGATCGGATTATAAACTCTCGCCGTAATTACAAGGAACACTAAATATGCAAAGACACTAACTTCGCCTCTAATCAGAAGGGCGCCTCCAACCAACATAACACTTGGCAGACCGAGTTTTAAAATGGTATAAGCAAAATTGACGAAAGCGCCGAGCAGCAGTTCTGATTTAATGAGATAAGCCTCATAGCTGTCCAACTTATCGTCTAAAATTTGACGATAATCATCTTCCCTGTTGTAAGATTTAATCTCATGAACTGAATCGAGTGTTTCCTGAATATTATCCGATATATCGCGCTTAATATCGTAAACCTCTTTATGCGTCTTGTTCTGAAACTTCCTTGAGAGATAAAAGACTAAAAACGCTACCGGCACCACCCAAAAAACAGCAAGCGCTAAGCGCCAATTGTAAATAAACATCATCACTGCCATCATCACCAGTGTTATACCCGCCGCGAAAATTTGGGGCACTGCATGTGAGAACAGTTGTTCAATCTGAGTCGCATCTTCCATAATCGTCGCGCTTAAGTCAGCAATATCCTTTTTTCCGAAAAACGCTAATGGCAATTTTCTTAATGTTTCTGCCAGACTAATGCGTCGTTTAGCACTTTCTTCATAAATTCTCGTGTAAGTTGAATCATACTGAAAATACGCGATGACAAACATCACCACTAACGAAGCAACACTCATCACTGCGTAATAACTGATCGATCCTATTGCACTTGCCGAATCATTCAGCATCACACGCATACTTTGATCCAAAAACTGAAATCCGAAGATCATCGGCAGCATAAAACTGATGTTCATAATCGTTGATAATATAATGGCATTCATTAAGTTTTTAGCGCCTTTTTCCGACATGGCAAAAGCGTTTTGAAAATAATTAAGCATATTGTACCTCCTCGCGCACGACATCTTCCACAGCACTGTCAACATGCCCGATTTTCCATGCTACCGATTGTCGATACTCATACCACATCCTGCTGTATAGACCATTTTCAGCAACTAATGCGTCATGTGTTCCCTGCTCGACAATCCTTCCTTCGTCAATGACCAATATCCGATCTACGTTTTTTACACTGGTCAAACGGTGTGCGATCATTAATGTGGTTTTGCCTTTGCTTAATTCATGCAGCGCTTTCTGAATCAAATGCTCATTTTCCGGATCGGCAAAAGCCGTCGCTTCATCGAGCAGCACAATTGGCGCATCTTTTACAATAGCTCTCGCCAGTGCGATCCTCTGCTGCTCACCACCTGAAAGATAAGTGCCTTTTGAACCGATGACCGTTTCTAATCCGTTCTTTTGCGCATCAATGATTGTTCTGGACTGTGAAAGATCAACGGCTTTTTGTACCGCTTCTTCGGTGACGCCTTCTTTACCAAATACAATATTTTCTCTCAGAGTTCCCTTATATAGATGTGTATTTTGGAAGACAAAGGAAATCTGATTCATTAAGTCTTTCTTGCTTATTGCTTTAACATTCACACCCCCAAGAAGCACTTCGCCTCTATCGACATCAAAAAATCGGGCCGCTAATCTGGCGATTGTCGTCTTGCCGCCGCCTGATGCTCCTACAAGTGCAACGGTCTCACCCTCCTTTAATTTAAAGCTGATGCCGTCAACGGCATTTTTATCCGCGCCGTTATAAGCAAAAGCAACATTCCGAAACTCAACGGTATGACTGGTTACAGACATTGGCGATGACGGGTAAACCATTTCGGGATATTCGAACAGATTGTCAATACGATCAATTGCCTGTTTGGCAATCATGCTATTCTGTTGAAAATACATGGACTTCATCAACAGCATCGTGAAAATTGGCGAGATCATTAAATAAAAAATATAATCGGCCAATATCAAGGCAATATTGCCGCCGCTGCCAATTAAAAGAATGCCCATCGGAATTAGGAAAAATGCCGCTGATTGCATAATAATGGTGTAAAAGGACATCGGTGATCGCCATAATAAGGTATACGCATGCACCATTTCCTTATAATGCATAATGCTGTTATAAAACTTTCTGAATGAATAAATGGATTGTCCGAACGTTTTAACAACCGGAATCCCTCTCACATACTCAACCGATTCGGAACTCATTTCTTCTAATGCATCATAATACTGTTTCTGAAAATCTTGTCCCTTGCTGTTCATCATAAACTTCATCGTAATAAAACCTAAAATAATTGGTACTAATGAAGCTACGCCCAATCGCCAATTCATCGTAAAAATCAAGACGAGTAGTATGACCGGCGACAGCACCGTTCCAGCCATATCCGGCAATTGGTGGGCTAAAAAACTATGCGTGGTACCGGCGCTGTCATTGACAATTTTACGAAGCTTCCCGCTGGCATGTTGATCAAAAAAGCCAAGAGGCATATTCATAATCTTTGCCATCCCCACTTTTTGCAATCCCACTTCAACTCTAAATGCCGCTAAGTGGGAACACATCAATGCTAAAAAGTAGACAACAACGCCTGCAATTGCACTCCCAAACGCCAACCATGCATAGAGTCCAATATTGGTGAGCTCGTTTGCCGCAGGATTCAACAATATTTGTCTTGCAATATACCACACCATGACATATGGTATCATATTTAATACCGCAGACGAACCCGACAGTATAAGAGCCAATGGCAATAAAGCCTTTTTATTCCCCATATAAGGGATGAAACGTTTTAAAATTGATTTTTCTTTCATTTTCTTCACAATCCCTCCAAAAATAATTTTCTTATGCTTTTACATTATTCACTGCGGCAGTCACCTTGCCTCGCCTCAATCTGCCAAACTCTTTCGTAACAAGATAGACCACCCACAGTGTCATTGTTGTATCAATCAGACAGGAACCAAGATAAACCCATCGAACACCGTAAAACCTTGGCAAAATCAGCATCACCGGAACATAGAAGACCAGTTGTCTGGCAATCCCCATCATTGTCGCCGGCTTACTATTATTAATCGCCGGAAAAAATGTCATTGCCATAAAAATAACCGGCATAATCGGCAGCAATGCCATAAATATTCTAAAATTGCCTAAATCCCAAGCTGTAAAGGCTTTTGCAGGCAACATCAAGTTTAGGACAAATTCAGGCATTGTCATGCCAACTAACCAGAACGGCAGCATCAACGCTGTCGCCGCTACAGCAAACACCTTGAAAGCACTGATAACCCGCTCATACTGCCTTGCACCAAAATTAATGCCAATGGCCGGCTGTAATGCACGCATCAATCCAAAAATCGGGGTTAGCATAAACGTGAACAATCTGTAGACAATCCCATAAAATGCCACATCTGCCGTTGTCCCAAACTTTGTAAGCGCATTCATAACGACAACTGCCTGTATCAATGTCATTACCGTCATAATGAAAGACGGCATGCCCATGGATAGAATATCTTTCGTGATCTTCTGATCACGTCTAAAGCTAAAAACCTTCGCATCAAATGAAGCGCGTCCGCTTTTAAAATAGATAAATGCCGAAAGCGTATAGACGACCATACCAATATTGGTGCCAATCGCCGCCCCTACAACGCCCATATCCATCAGCACAATTAAAATATAATTGATAATTACATTGACGATAAGCCCGGAAGCCATCATCACAGCGGCTGATTTCATCTTTCCTTCAGCGCGAACGACCATATTGCCCGCGAGCCCTGCAATCCAAAAAATCGCTCCAATCTGCGTCACTCTGAAATATGAAACGCCAAATGCCAATGCGTCACCGGAACCGCCCATCATCCTAACCAAGACGCCTGCAAACGCGTAGCCAATAACAGAAAACACCAATCCGATCACGACATTCAAATAGTTCACATTCCCGAGTACTTTCTTTTGCGTATCGTGGTCTCCGGCGCCAATTGCAATACTGAGTGCTGAACCGGCGCCAACACCAATCAGCGACCCAAAACCCAAAGCAATTTGCGTCAGCGGATACGCTAGTGATATCCCCGCAAGTGCCGTCTCACCTACAAACCGACCGACAAACAAGGCATCAAACACGGTATTCATGCCATAGAGCACCATTGCTAAAACCGCCGGCCAAGACAGCCGCCACATGACTTGCCACATATTGCCTTCGAGGATCATTTGTTTTTTACTCGTCTGCTCCATTTCTTATCCCTCCCTAAATCATTATTACGATCATTTTTGACACATCTTCACCAACATAAAGCGCATGATTTCATTAAACCTTCTTTTTAGATCAAATCTCGGAATCCTTTAGTTGGTTTGCCTTTGACAGCGCATCTCTTAGCAATGGCCTGAAAAACTGTCTGAAAGTTTCTTCCCTATTGATAAACAGCGTTTTATCCTCGAAGAGATTTTGTCCCATCAACAGTATATTTACCATCCGGCTAATAAGCCGCAGCGGTTCATTTTCACCGCACATGTCTCTTTTGGTCACGTTTGACAGCTTTTTAAAAAAATCATTTTCCAGCCTATTAAACGCTTCTCTAATAGCCGAATCATACATCACTTCTGCGCAGAACATCAGGTATAGTTTGCGGCTGTCAGTCGCCACGCTGAACTTTTCAATAATGGCTGAAAGCATAATTTCTAAAGCCACCTCTTGATCTTCTTCTTTCGCGAGCGCTTTAAAATAGTCATTGGTTTCCACAAAGGTGACATTACCCCGATCCATAATGTCAATAAGGATTTCGGAAGTGTTTTTGTAATAATAGTATAGGCCGCCCTTTGACAGTCCCGTTGCTTGGACAATGTCTTCCATCGTTGTGAATCGGTAACCTTTTTTTAGAAAAACGTCTGCGGCAATTTGGCGTATTGCTACCAATCTATCTTCCCTGCTCATACGTTCTTTTATCATTCGCCCTCCCCGCTACCGACGCAAGCGTCGGTTCCTGCAAACAGTAAAAGACGCCAAAGGACGTCTTTCAAGGGTTGATTTAATTGATGTTGATTATCATTCTCATTATAGCATAGCAACTGTACCTGTCAATAGCTTAACAAGACCATTGTCATTGCTCTTCATCTCTCCAACAATTGGCGCATTCAAAAAACGCTCTATAAACACCTTTAACTGGCTCATGCCGTTAAAATCACTCTATAAAATACTTTTTAATTTTCTCGACGCCTTCAGCATCTACTGGATATGAATCAAACACTTGGCCATCTTTGAGATGAATTACGCGATCACAAGTCTTAAAGATCAGTTCTGGATCGTGTGTGATAATCATCGTACACAATGTGTTTTTCTCAGTATCCCGTATCAATTCGCTCATTCGGTTCATATTATCCCAATCTAGACCACTGGTTGGTTCATCATAAATGAGTATGTCCTTTCCGGCCATCATCGCACTTGCAATGGCGACGCGCTGCTTTTGACCGCCTGAGAGCGCCATGGGATGCCTTTCTCTGTGTGCCTCTAGATTTAATGCCTTCAGCAGTTTGTCAACTTTTTCTTTATCGGGCTTTTCAATATTTAAGAGCAATTCTTCCGCTACGCTTTCCGTAAACAATTGCGTATTAACATCTTGCATAACCATAAAACTTCTGGCCGTCAATTCTTTATTTTTTTGAACTTTTCCGTCAATCTCTATCATACCTTTGAACTTTTCAAGACCACAGAGACAATGCGCCAAAGTCGTCTTTCCGGCACCGTTATCACCGATTAAGGCAACTATTTCATGCTGAAACAGTGCCAGTGATTCGATATTTAATATTTCTCTTTTGCCTCGACTGAATGATAAATGCTTTATACAGATGCTCGGTTTTCTTTCGTGATGAATAACCGGCAGCGCTTTCAAAGAATTTAAGTCAAGTGTCCTCAATCCTTTTGACGTTAATGCGTCAAGACTGAGTTTTAGAAAATCCTCTCTGTCGTATACAGACTTAATTTCTCCTTCTTGCATATACACAAAACGATCCGCCACATCTCTCAGGTAATGAAGGCGATGCTCAGCAATAATGACTGTTTTACCCATTTTTTTAAGCGTTTCAATGACGCCTTTCAACTGAATAATAGAACTTTTATCAAGGCTTGATGAAGGCTCATCCATAACAAATACATCCGGATGAGTGGCATAAACGGAACCGCAGGCAATCCTTTGTTTCTCGCCGCCGGACAATTCGAAAATACTCCGATCCATTAAATGTTTCAAATTCAGCTTTTCGACAGCTTCTTCTATTCTCGAGCCAATTTCATTAACCGCCACGCCGAGATTCTCACAGCCAAAGGCCAGCTCACTGGTCGTATCGACATTAAAAAACTGCGTCCTTGGGTTTTGGAAGACCGAGCCAACCTTTTCTGCGGTTTTTGCAATGGCCTGTTGGGACATATTCACCTCTTTCGACAGCACTTCACCTTCCAAACTGCCATGGTAAAAATGAGGAATCAGTCCGTTAATCATCCTGCTTAAGCTCGTTTTGCCACATCCGCTGACACCACACAGAACAAGACACTCGCCCTCTTTTATATGGAGATTGATATTTTTAATGCCCGTGGCCGCTCGGTATTCTTTTTCGCCGACTTCGCTTATTTCTTCATACATAAAACTGGCATTGATAAATTTAATCATTGTTCCCCCTTTCTTCAAAGAAATACATTAAGCAATTACTACATGCCGTCCAGTATTGTAAAAATCATAAAGATCGACGATAGGATCACCACACCATAATCTAAGATCCCAAATCGTATTTGCTTAAAGCATGTCCTTTCTTTAGGCCCGCCCAATCCTCTGGAAATTGATGCCGCTGAAAGGTCGCCGGATATTTTAACGGTCGACATAAGCAGGGGAACAATGACATACTCCAATGTTTTTATCGGTGACAACATGATGGATTGCCAGTCAAATCGTATGCCTCTAAACCGCATTGCATTGCGTATATTCCGCCATTCTTCCCCTAAGGTCGGAAAGAACCGAAACATCACGCTAAAGGGAATAATGATCTTATCCGACAATCCCATTCTTTTAAACGCGGCGACGAACTCACTGACAGTGGTCGTGCGAATCAAGAGAATCGCCGCGCAAATAACTGGCATGTAAAGCCTGGTAACGCGAAATATCGTCAATAAAAGAATGCTTACCGTTCCAGATAATTTAGATATCAACACAACATCAATCGCTAAAAATGCAAAATAAATAACGAAAGCCGTCATCGCCATCCGCGTTTGTTTGCCATTTATGAGTAGGAGAACAATAAAAACGAAAAAAAGATTGCTCGCAAAATAGTTCGTTCCCCCCCACAAGGCAAAATTAGCTGCTAAAAAAAGTAAAGCTTTACTTCTCGGATCCATCCATAAATAAGGGCTATTGGTATAGCCGAAATTGAAATTTTCCATTATACGATGCCCGCTTTTCTAAAATGTTTTTTGAGTATGCGCTCACCGAGCAAAGCGCCAAAGAAGGCGGCTACAATCGTTCCACCCATTAAAGGGAGCAATATCCACGGCGGTAAAAAACGCGCCAGTGCATCGGCGTATTCCGCACCATAATACGCTTCCGTTTTGGCAAAATAGACATCTTTCATCAACACGACACCAAAGTAAGGGCCAACTGTTGTCAAACTATAAATCAAGTAGCTGAGTTTCACTCTTTTCAGCGATTGATATCCTCCATTCAGTAATATCACTTCTGTGACAACGCCCACAATCAGCACCCATATTGAAGCATAGTAGCTCGCTCCCATAAACACAAAAGCCATCAGCACCGACATCACAAAGACAGCCCCCGTCTTGGGTGCACGCATTACGAACAGCATATAAATCGTTGCACATATTAAGGCTACAAAAACTGGCGCAATCGCATAGAGCAGCGGCACCATCCCCAATGCCGTAACAACAGCCATCATCACAATAATATACACTGCTGCGAATATCCCAACGTTTATGAGATCTTTTACATGTAATCTTGAAGTCATTTTTCCCCTCCACATCATTTTCAACGAATCCTGCACCTATGTATTTTTCTTCACTTTTCTGGACACCCTCAAAACTTTTAGTCTTTAAGGCGCTATTTTCGCATAGGCGCTACTACCATTACAATCAAATTTAGCACTATCCAATTAACGGCATCATTTAAACATTTACGCTGCCTCTCATCACGCTCCTTTACCGTTTGTTATTTTTTAAATTAGCACTAGCATCTCTATTATAGTAATCGTTAAGATCATTGTCAATGATTATCATTATCAATTACATGCTAAATTCCCATTCCTTTGCAGACGCTTGAACTTGCCAAAGCTGCCTGTAAAGTCCCTCTCTTTTTAGCAGTGATTCATGTGTCCCTTGCTCAACAAGCTCACCTGCATTAAACACCAGAATTTTATCTGCCGATCTAATCGTATGGAGATGGTGCGCAATCACCATCACCGTTCTGCCTTTTGCCAGCGTGCTAAGCGCTCTTTGGATTTTAACTTCATTCACCGGATCAACATTACTGGTCATTTCATCAAGTACGACAATGGGGGCATTTTTGACAAAAGCACGTGCAATCGAAATACGCTGCCTTTGCCCACCAGACAATCCCACGCCGTTTTCACCAACAATTGTGTCATAACCATTTGGCAATCCGACAATAAAATCATGAATCTGCGCTTTTTTAGCGGCTGCCATCACTTGAGCTCTCGTTGCATTTCGATTTCCGAGTTTTATATTCTCGTAAATACTGTCAGCAAAAATCACAACCTGCTGCATGACAATACTGATATTTGATAACAGGTCATCATAATCCATTTCTCGAATATCCACACCGCCGATTTTAATCGCACCGCTTTCGTTATCCCAAAATCGGAGCAGCAAGTTTGCAACTGTCGTTTTACCTGAACCCGATGGCCCCACCAATGCCGTTATGCTCCCTTGCGGCAGTTCAAAGCTGACATCTTTCAGTGCAAATTCGTTGCTGGCATAAGCAAAATTTACCTTTTCATAGGCAATCTCAAATGTACCTGCTTTTTGAGGCACTTGTATTTGAGACATTTCGGGCGCTTCCAGTATTTTGGAAACTCTTTGATAACTGTCTTTTACTTGCAGAAAGTTGATCCAATACTTTTCAATCTTGCCAATGGGTTTATAAAACTCATGGCTAAAAATGATAAATATCAAGAACGTTTTTATGGCTAACATATCATAATAGAGCATCACCGCACCCGCAATCATCATCACGGCATAGGCGAGTTCAAAAAAAATCGAAAAGCTTCCCACATAAATGGCAACGGCCTTGGATTGCTTTTTAGCACTCGTACCGAATTTCCGAATGCTGTTTTGAAGCTTTTCCTCAAAATCAACATTTTCTGAAAATGCCTTTATGAGCGGAATACTTCTCACGTACTCGATAAAAAGACTTGCCATGTCGACTAAATCATCATTGGTTTGCTTTTGCAATAAAAGGCTTCTCTTTAACCCAAGGACAAGCATCAGCACTGCTATGGGCAACAGGGCAATCATCGCAAGGCCCAATGCAAGGCTCTGCGTAAAAAGCCAAACACCAAGGATCAGTGCAATGATGATATCACTAAACATCACTGAGAAAAAATGACCCACTAAACTTTCCAAACGATCGACATCTTTATGAATAATGGTACTGATTTCACCTAAACGTTCCTTGCTGTAGAATGCAAGCGAGAAACGCTTGAGTTTTCGTATAATGCTTTCCCGCACCTTTGCTACAACCGCAAATCCCGCAAAGTGTTTCGTCATATCAGCCGCAATGACTAAGCCGGCTTTCAATAAAAGAATGGCGAACAAGAGCATGCACAATACCGTCATTTCACTTCGTGAGCGATCAATATGTCCCTGATTAATGACATTCACAATGACATACATTAAATAGGTGCTTAAAAGTCCACTCATTGTAAATGCAAGCGTTGCCGCGGCAATCATCGCTTTGCCCTTGACTGTCAAAACATTCAGCATTTGCTTAATCATGCCATGACCCCCTTTGTTTCTCTGATTTCCCAATGGTCAACTTCATTCTGGGCATGAACCATTTCGGAATAAATCGAGCAGTTCTCCAATAAGTCATTATGTTTGCCAGTAGCCGCAACGCGGCCTCGATCCATCACCACAATCTGATCGGCATTCGCAATGGTATTCAAATGATGCGCAATCACGATCAGCGTTTTCTGCTTGCAAAGATTATGAATCGCTTCTTGAATCAGTTTTTCATTATAGGCATCAATCGCCGCGGTCGCTTCATCAAGAATGATAATAGGCGCATTTTTCAACATTATGCGTGCAATGGCAATACGCTGCTTTTCTCCACCGGAGAGTTTTGCACCGGCTTCACCAACAAGTGTATCGTATCCATTGGGCATCTGACTGATCATGTCATGGATCTGAGCCTTTTTCGCCACCGAGATTACGTCTTCCATACTTGCATTTGAACGCCCGATACGAATATTTTCAGCGATACTCGCATTGTACATAAAGACATCTTGCTGAACGATTGAAACCAGCTTTGAAATATCCTTTTCATTCAGCTTGTTTATATCATGATCGCCAATGGTTACATGCCCCTCGGTTACTGGCCAAAACCCCATTATAAGATTGGCAATCGTCGATTTCCCCGAACCGGATAGTCCCACAATGGCATTGACCGTATTCTTTTCAAATACAAGATTAATAGCCTGCAACACTGTATGACTGCCATCATAACTAAAACTCACATTCCGCATCTTTACAGCGCCCGGCGTTATATTCCCATTATATGCATACGCCTTTTTAGGCGCTTCACCCATGATCGAGGCAATACTGTCCAGTGATCTGCCCAGTACAATTTCCGTATGGTTGAAAGTCATCAGCTTAATCAGTGCGCTGGGAAACATTCCCGCAAGTATGATGGCTAAGATAAACCGTGTTGTAGAAAGCTCGCCAGTATTCATGAGCATTACCCCGACCAGCACCACCAGCACAATGCCAATCTCCAACAGCATACGCGTAAGGCTCGTCGGAATTGAAATGGTGTGCATGATTTTTTTCATCCAGTCTATATAGGTATTAATCCTTAAAAGGATCGTCTCCGTTTTTTGTTCGTCGGTGGCAAATGCCTTTATCGTCGGCATGCCTGAAATATACTCGGTCAAGTCTTCCGACATTTCCTTAGTACTCTGTGCATACCGTTTAAAGGTTTTTCCCCATAGTCTGCCAGTGATTTTTCGAAAAACAACCATTAGCGGGAAAGGCAAAACCAACACCAAGGCCAACCGCCAGTCTACGGCGGTCAAACCGATCACCGCTAAGACGGGAACCAGCTTTGTAATCATCATTTCCGGCTGTGCATGGGCAAGGTAAACCTCTATTTGCTCTACATCGTGGCTAATAATTTTAGTGAGATCACCAACGCTCCGTTTTTGGAAAAAACTTATGGGGAGCTGTTTTAAATGTGCTATCATCTCCAAACGAATATCTGTAAGAGACTGATAGGCCGCATGATGCGCATGCCATATGCCGATAGCATAAAAAAACGCCTTTGCAAACTGCATGAAGCAAATGCCGATCACCGCCAAACTAATATTCTGCCGCGTTGCAGCCCCCTGCATAAACAAACTCATCAGCCAAACGGATAAAAATGTCGTCGCAATCCCCGGGAGTACACTTATAAACATATAGCGATTGGCACCCTTATTTTTTTCTTTCATTTTCTTAGCAAACGATTTTGTGTTCAATACGTGCCCCTCCCGGTTCATTTTCACTTAAAGACTGATTCAGTATCACAAAAGTGCTAATCTCTTTTCCTAGAATACGTGTACGGACAATCGCTGAATCCACTCCAAAATAGGCTCTAACATTTTCCTGAGTCAGTACTTCAATCGGCTTTCCAAAAACAGACTTACAATCATTTAAAAGCAGCACTTGGTCTGCAACCTTAATGGCATGATTTGGATAATGCGTATTCATGACACATGCAATCTTTTTTTCTTTGGTCAGGCGTTTAATGATCTCGAGAATTGTCAGCTGGTTATAAAAATCCAAGTGAGATTCAGGTTCATCTAATATCAGTAGACGAGGCTCTCCTGCTAAAGCGCGTGCAATCAATACCATTTGAAGCTGCCCGCCACTCAATCGATTGCAGGATTTGTCACTGAGATGCAGAATACCAACTTCTTCTAAGGCTTCTTTGGCAATCCTATAATCCTCTTTGCCTGGAGTGGCAAAGACAGACATATACTTCGCCCGGCCGAAAACCACCATATCCAGCACAGAATAAGGAAAAGAAAATTGATGTGCCTGCGGCACATATCCGATCTTGATTCTCGCTTCGCTGCTATCTTTCCCATCAAGTTTGGAATGTCCCGACTGCCATTTTAGAATACCCATTAAACATTTCAGCAGCGTTGTCTTCCCAACACCATTTGGTCCCATTACCGCTAAGATCTCTCTCTCCTTTAAGGTAAACGTGATGTTATTCAATATCGCTTTCTCTGGGGTATATCCAAAACTGCCCCCTTTTACCTGCAGCATTACACTTCTCCTTTCATGCGACTATAGATTAATGCGAAAAACGGCGCACCGATCAATGCCGTTAAAATCCCAATGGGAATTTCAGCAGAGGTCAAGTTTCTGGCTGCGCAATCCACAATAACCATGAAACTCGCTCCCAACAAAGATGAAGTCGGCAGCAGCGTATCGTGTTCAACGCCGAACAGCTGACGGCAAATATGCGGTATCACCAATCCTACCCAGCCTATGATACCGGATGCCATTACACATGCTGCCGTAATAACGGTACTAAATAAAATAGCGGCTATTCGAATCCGTTTTGGGTTTATGCCTAATGAAAAGGCTTCCTCATCACCTAATGAAAGAATATTTAGCCGCCAACGCAACGCCGTCAATCCTAATATTCCGATCAAAATAGGTGCGATTATCAATTGCAAATCATCAAAATTTTTATTGGCAAAGCTGCCCATTAGCCAAAATATAATGGATGGCAGCTGATCTTCTGTGTCTGCAACATACTTGATGAGTGACGTCAATGCCGTGAATACTGAAGTAACAATAATACCCGCCAGAATATAGGACATCGTCTGCGAATGTTCTTTTACACGCACGAGCGATAGCGTCAGTAAAACACTAAGCAGACCAAAGAAAAAAGACAACCCTGCGGTAATCAGCCCCGCACCAGATGTAAGCAGTATGCCCAGTGCAGCACCGAAGCCCGCGCCTGAGCTCACACCAAGTATGTCAGGGCTTACAAGGGGATTTTGAAAAATCCCCTGTAGTGAAGCACCTACAATCGAAAGTCCGGCGCCCACAAGTGCTGCTATCAGCACACGCGGTAATCGCACATCAAATATGATATGTTCTGCGACCTTGAGATCTGAATATGACTCTAACAGCATTCTTCCCTTGAAAAGCCGTACTACCTCGTCGGGTCTAATGCTATAGCGCCCTAAGAATAGTGATAGAATCATCACAACAATCAACAGCCCAAATAGTGCCAATAATTTATTCGCTATTCTTTTTTGCCCATCCATGCTTTTGATATCTTTTTTTGCCAGAATCATTTCTATTTAGTCTCCTCACGCCCATTTAAAATACTTTGTATGAATTCGTCGTCGAGTTCGATATCATAGACTCTTTCATAGTACGCTTTGAACAACTTAGAGAATTCGTCCTCATCTAATAAATCAGGATGACTTTTACTAATCAGCCAAAGCGGCATAAGCGGCGAATCTGAGCATGGTGCGCCCCATGAAAATATTGTTTGCGGTATATCAAAAATCGCTTCGTGCTCATAGGCACTCAACAGCGACCAGTCTTGTCCCTTCACCTGGTTAGCAAGCATTACAGATGCCGGTGTTCCTTTAAACACAAAAATATAATCGGGATCCCATTCGTGCATTTGCTCCATACTCACTTCTGATTGCCCTTTCACATCCGATGCAGCATTCACTAAACCACCCTTTTCAAACCACGTATCTGCATAAGTGCCACTGCCGAATACAGTAATCACACCACCCATATTACTTAAAAGGTAGATTGCACTTTTCGCTTCCCCCTCATATGTACTTAGAGCCTTCTGCGCTTTGTCATTGGACATTTCCCATTCTTTTGCCAATGTCGTCGATGCTTCTACTTCAAAAATTTCCCGCATTAAATTGTCCCATGCAACGGATACTTTTTCTGGATTATTTTCACCTTTAATCATCATATCGACGATTGGGATGCCTAAGTTTTCAATGCCCGGTTTTTGCATATTGCCATAATAAAAGACGAGATCCGGTTCTAATTTCAAAATTTCTTCAGTATTGGCTACAAAACCATCAATCATAAAGCCCGTTTCAACATTTTGCCATTCTGGAAACATCTTTTCCAGGATTTCAGGATTTGCCCTTTCAAATGCATTGGCATTTGCACCGATGATCTTTTTAGTATCCGGCAATATACTCAACAGCATTGAAATGGATGGCGGATTCATCACCACGACGCGATTGATTGCTGACGCAGGTGGAAGCTTTATGACATTCCCCCCCAGATCAGTTATGGTTCTTGCTTCATCAGAAGGTATTTCGGCACTCGTTGCTTCCGGTTTTTCCGTCTCTGCTTGCACCGTCTCTGCTTGTGCCGTTTCTGCTTGTGCCGTTTCTGCTTGTGATTTACCGCAACCTATCAAAGAAGCTGCAAGCAAAATACATAAAACTGCCAAGATCATTTTTTTCATTTTCTTTTCCTCCTCATCATAAAAAGAACATCACTTATCGTGTCACTTTAATATTGAACTATTATTCAATATTAAAACAAAAAAATACGGTTTCATCTTTTTTTGTTAAATATTAAATATTAAAAATGAAACCTGTTACCAAATCAGATTTATTCATCTGCTTTACAACGACCATGACCCTATCACGATATTGAATCGATCACGGCTTTATATTGAATTCGAATTCAATTATATAGTGTGTCTCTTTTTTTGTCAATCACATCCATCTATCTTATGTCATTTTATTGTCTGTGATCAGCGCTCACCATTTTACTTCAATTGCCGCATCATCCATTGCATTAAAAATCTATACAATGATACCAGCGCCGCTCCCAGCAGTACGCCTCCCACAATATCTGTAAACCAGTGAACACCTGATATAAGCCTTCCCGCAACCATTAAAGCAATAACGCTGCCTGCAAAAAAAGTAAAGCCCCATAACACGAAATTATTTTTAGCCCGTTTTTGAAAATAAACAATGGCCGCGCCTAAAATACTAAATGCAACCATCACATGTGATGATGGAAATGAGGCTTCCAGTTTTCCATCCAGCAAAATAGGACGATAGTTGACAACGTATTTCTCAAAACTAATGTACATCGCAACAACGATCACATCGTAAATGCCCATTGCCAAAACAGCCCGGTCTACTTTCAAAATACTTTTTCTTTGAATCCATTGCACGACACCTACAATACCGAATCCACCTGCTGTTAAAAGCACAACAATCCCCAGCCATTCGGTCAATTCATACCATAAAAAATTGATCCCCGTTTTCTCAAATACAAATTGATTAAAAGCGGCAAAGCCGACACGAGACTGATTTGGACCTATTGGTTTCACATCATAATGCATGACTAAAATAGTAAAGCCTGCAAAAATAAGCCATAATACTGCTGATACGATTAGGCTAACATTTTTCTTTTTCATCAAATGCCTCCACGATTTTATTCGGATCTTACATCCGATTAAAACCTTAGCACGAAGGCTTTGAATAGATAAGAAACGTTATTTTACATCAGCGATACGCTTTGTCTCATCCTCTTTTTTCAAGATGCTACGTTCCGTATCATTGGTGTTTCAGATAAAAAACGCCCTTTAAAATCACAATCCAAAACATAAAAAAAGCCATATAAGGCTGTCGACTTATGATAAATAACACAGTTGCCGTAATGGTGATGCCCAGTGATAGGATGGCGCTGTATCGTTTCCACAATTCATTTTGATATTTTTGCAGCGCTAGCTCTATGGCGCCATACAATACCCCGATGCCAATCACTGTGAAATAGGCAATACGCATATAAGGTTCTGTCCACTCTAATTTCAACAGAGAAACCGACTGAATAATATCGCCTTTTTTTTGACCAAATAGAGGGATAAAAACAAAAATAACACTCATCACATCCAAGATGCCATAGAGCAGGTATCTCAATGAAATCATATTTTCCTTCTTATCTTCCTCTGCAAATCTGATAAGTTCTTCATTTGACAGCAAGTCATCTATTGAGATATCAAATAGTTGTGATATGGCTTTTAACGAATCAATACTTGGATAACCACGTCCCGATTCCCATTTTGATATCGTTGCTCTTGAGACAAAGAGACGTTGCGCCAACGCCTCTTGTGTAAGATTTTTCTCTTTTCTCAGTTGCTGTAGTTTTTCATTAAATTCCAATGTGATCTCCTTATGCGATTTTCTGATGTAACATCCTGATGTGATGATCTGATGTAATATTCAAATGGGCAATTACTATAAAGCACCCTGATAAACGCCTCTAAAACATTGCCCATTTGAAAACAAATCTTATCTCTATCATAGCGTAAAAATTGTGATTTAAAAAGAATCGTTCTTTTAAATGGGTGAACCCAACCATCGAAAAGCGTGCTCAACTTCAAAAGCACCGTACATGCGCGTCTGCCTACGGTGCTTCTGCTTCATTAACCAGATTATTTATTTGAGGTACTGATGCCATTTCTTTATTAGCTATTCAATACAATCAAAGCCAGACAGCCCAATCCCCATAATCAAAAACGCCGCTGCCGTGATGCAGCTTGCCCTCTGCTTCCAACTGTCGAAAGGCATCACGCATTTCAATCAGGAGCTCCGACTGAACATCCAAGCTGTGATGCGCCGGAAACACTTTTTTCACAGGCAATGCGGCAATCTTCTCAAGTGATATGAGGTATGCCTGAGGATCGGTCGAGGGATAATACGCAAACAGCGTATCTTTATAGACGAGATCACCTGAAAATAAATATGCTCGCACCGATTCCCAAAAGCAAAGATGCCCTGGGGAATGTCCCGGTGTATGTATGGCTGTCACCACTCGGTCCCCTAAATCAATGGTGTCGCCATCATTTAGAATGCGCGTAGGCGTCCCCTGAAAAAACTGATATTGACTGACATCATAGCCTTCCGGTAGATCACAGCGATCGACGACCATCTCTCTGATGGTCTCCATTGATAACGGGAATTCACCGTTTAGCCAATTCAATTCCGCTGCATGTGCGTAAAAGTTCGGATAGTATGCATGCCCGCCTATGTGGTCCCAATGGATATGTGTCGCCACGGCTATGACAGGCTTATCTGTCAATTTTTTCACTTCTTCAGAGATATTGCAGATACCAAGCCCCGTATCAATCAACAAACACCGCTCACTGCCTTCTATCAAATAACAATGTGTTTCCTCCCAATGGCGGTATTCGCTAATAATGTGTGTTGTCGTGTCGATTTGATCAATTGTAAACCATTTTTTCATTTTACGACTTCCTTTCTAAATGTGCTGATCATTACTTTATGCCTTCATTTGCTAAATTATGCCTTTATTTTTAAATAAGAAAACGGCAAAATTACCTTTCGTTAATCCTTCACGGCAATAGGTTGAATTTTCGCATGATAAGAATCGTCCCTAATTATATGAAAGGATTAAAATTTGAAAGATGCAATTTACTCAAATGAGAAAACAACATCTTTCAAAGCTTAATCGTTATATCGATTTTTCATGGTGCCAACGATGATTATTTTATTTCAGTTCCCAGCATTTTAGTAATATAATCTACGGGGACATCCATTCGGCTTGCGGTTTCTTCAATTGACAATCCTGTATTTATAAACCGCTTTATGACAAACAGCATGTTCTCACCTACTTCAATCATATGATGATCCAAGTCATAAAAACGAACCACTCTTTGACCCCATGCATGTTCGATGAGCGGGTGTACGTAATCAATATGATCCATCGCATTTAATCGCTCAATAAAATCATCTAAATGGTCTTCTTCAAAGTAAATTTCGGCTGCATTGCTGCCAAACGTAATGGCGGACTCTTCTTTGTGGATAAAGGTTTGCCAAGTATCCAGTGTTTGCAGTGCAACGCCGCCTGTCAGTGTAACGTTCGCACCAAAATCAGAAATAATCTCTAATCCCAATACTTCCTGATAGAATGCCTTTGCTTTTTCAATATCTTTTACCACGATCAATGTACTAATATATTTCATACAGGCCTCCATTATGCTGTTAACAAATTTCTTTTTCATTGTTTTAGTATTGGCGTCATTGGTTCAATTATTGGCATCATTAGCTGAAGTCGTTGAACGCGTTCATCGCCTTTTATATCGTCATACCATCAGTCAACCATCATCCAGCATTTACATTGTTCTATCCGTTTGCCGTCATCTCCCTGTTCTTTGTCATAAGCAAATTGATGCAGCAACTCACAAGGGAACGCACTGCACTCGCCGCAATGATTCAGATTTTTACCCTCGCAGCAAGTTTTAACTGCACATGCATTGCCCCAAAAGGGTTTCGTCATCACCGTACAGCCGCTGCAATTCATTGGTTCCCGATAGCTGCACTCACTGCACAACAGCCCGCATCTCGATTCGATCATATCGTATACCTCCTTTTTAGGGTGAGTATATCATAGCGAACACGACACCTCTATGTCATGTTTCTGTATAAACTGTCATCATTTTTTGCAGTTTTGTTTTGATCGCTTCACGAATCGCCGGAGGTTCCAGTAACACCGCCTGATCCCCAAAACTGAGTACCCATTCTATCAGATATGCTTCATTGGTAAAGGAACATTCAAATCGCAGTTTATGATTTTCATCTGCTGTAAAACTGTCGGGTCCATATGATTCAACCAGTCTGTGTTTAACACTTTCTTCAAAAATAATGACTGCATTAATCTCATCTGTAAAATAACGATGAAATGCCAGTTTATCCTGAGGGATTACTTTAACGGCATATTGCCTGTCCGTACATGCCAGTTGCCAAAGCCTATTTAGTTTATAGAGCTTAAAATCATTGGATGCATGATCAACCCCAAGCACATACCAGCTTGACCACTGAAAGACGATCAGATACGGGTCCAGCGTAACGACGCGTTCACCGGCATGATTGTAATAAGTAAAGGCGATCTCAAAGCGCGCCTCAATTGCCGCTTGGATCGTTTCTATTTTAGGTGCAAGACTGTTCTTGTAATGTGAAGACAGATCAATCAGTATATGACTTGCAGCGGCAATGCCATGCTTCTCTAGGCCAAATTTATCAATGGTTTTTTGATACTTAGAATCTTGGGCAACGCTGTCAAGACTCATAAGTCCCGTCAAGATGGCGCCGAGTTCCCTCTCGTTAAAAACGGTTCGATCAATCTTATAGCCCTCAAAAATCGAGATGCCGCCATACATCCCTTGCGCCGTCATCACGGGGATACCGGCCTTGCAAAGATCTTCAATATCCCTGTTGATGGTGCGTCTGGAGACCTCAAACTTTTCTGCCAGTTCTGGTGCAGTTACTTTATCTTTCTGTAATAGGGTAATGATAATGCCAACGAGTCGGTCAATCTTCATCGTATTGCCACCTTATTTGCAAACGTTTTGCTAAATTTGTTAAAAATTCAATCCGGTTGTACATCCATTTAAAAGTATATCTTAGAACGGCAAGTAGAACAAGCGTTCTTTCGCGTAAAAAAAGTTCCAAGTACTTTTCATCACTTGGAACTTTAACACTTCCTTAAAAAACCGGCATTATAGCCTTGAGTTCATACATCGCCACAATATATTGGAATTCCGTCTTGCAAAAGATATGCATATTGTCATAAACAGATTGACCTTTGAATGATACATTTTACAAAATCTCTTTATTAAAATGCCCTCTCGTATCCGTATCCTGATCGAAGACAGGTCGATTGATGCTCCCATTTAATTTACCCATCGCCTTGTTGATCGTCTTCACGACTTCATCTTTTGATTCGATCGTGAAATTCAGCCTAAACGCCTCAATGCCGTCAATGTTTTGAAGCTCATCCAATAGATTCAGCGTTTTCCCATTGAGAATCGTCGTCGTACAGTCTTCGTGTGAAATAATTGGGAACGAACCGTGCTCGTCTTTCAGCACATACTGTTTTGTTTTGCAGTTGCCGCACTGATCCATTTTTTTTAGCGGACAGTACTTGGTAAACATCAATGGCGCTCTGCCGTAGACGATCATTTCAAGTGACGGATCACCGTCATTGGCTTCATGATAAACACGTCTCAAGTCCTCAATTTGGCTCTTGTTGAGTTCATAAGAAAGCGTGATGCGCTTTGCACCTAACTTATAGAGTTCATAACAGCTTGTCGCATTGACGACATTCATGGAATAATCTGTGACAAACGGATTGGTTGCTCTGTAGTGATAAATGCCGCCATAGCCGCCTATGAGCAATTCACCTTCTTTTTCTTGATAAGTGTTTTGGTTTCTCCGCACGATATTTTCAAAATAGACCGTCTTAATGCCGCAACTTACACACGCATCATATTGTTCCTTTGTCATGACAGAAGCAGTAAGATAGGGCGCTTTAGGGGCAAAACTGATTTTATCATTTGCCTGCAACGTTTTGGTTCTTTTTTCTTTGCTGGCAAGCTTTAAGTCATATAGTTCCTGAACAATCGCTCTTCTTGCTGCATTCAGCATTTTAGCAGGCACAAATGCATTGCTGCCTTCAAAATCAACGCGATTCAATTCAAAGATTGTGTCATTTAGCCTCGAAAATTGCTTAATGACCTGCTCTTTTGTCGTCGGATTATTAATGGCTTCACTGACTAATTCATCGCTTTCATAAGCATAGTGAAAACCTAATCCATCAGCCTCAATCGCCAGTTTAGAATCCGGGTAAGCGCGTACGCGAATATCCAAATCAAAACGCTTAAATTCTTTTATCATCATTGAATCAAGTGTTTTATAATATTGATGATCTTTCGAAATATAAACGCGATCGCCTCTGGCCAATTTCTCTTTAAGCTTAATATAACAGACATCTTCTGCTCTGTTGATTAAATTATCGTCTTTGTCATACAATTTCACAGCGGTTAAATTAACATCCTCATCATTATGACTTATTCTGATAATATCGTTTTGATTCAGCGGACGCGACAGTGTTATCTCATACTTATCTCTAAATATCCTGCTGATAAATCCGATCTCATAGCCGAAGTTATTGGGTCTTTGAATGTTTGTAATCTCTTTTTTATCTTCATGAAACAAATAACCCTTTGTATAGGTTCTGTTAAAAGTTTTGCTTAAGTTGTCTTTTTCTTCTTCAGTTATATTGCCGTCTAAGGCCATGCGATAACGCGACACGACATTTGCAACGTACGCAGGTTCTTTCATCCGGCCTTCTATTTTTAAGGAATCCATTTCTCTTAATTCATCAATAAAGTCAATGGTGTTTAAATCCTTCATTGACAGCATATAATTTTTCGCAAGCGTCGTACCCGTGGTCGTATCAACGAGTTCATAAGCTTTTCGACATGAGCCGACACATCTACCGCGGTTCCCGCTTCGATAACCGATTAATCCCGACATGAGGCAATTGCCTGAATAGGACACACATAAAGCACCGTGAACAAATACTTCCACTGGGATATTCGCGCTTTTTCGAATCGCTTTAATCTTTTCAATCTCAACTTCGCGAGAGATGACCACGCGTTTGGCACCAAGCTCTTTTAACAACAATGTACCGTCTAAGTCGTCAATGCCCATTTGCGTTGAACAATGTGCTTCCATATCGAGAAAGTTTTTAACGACATAATCAAAAGCGGCGAGATCCTGAACGATAATGCCGTCGACGCCGATTTCATTTAACGCATCCATTTGTCGCTGCATCTCTTCAACTTCATTTTCGAAAACGACGGTATTCATCGTTACATAGATTTTAACATTTCTCAAATGTGCATATTGAATTGCCTCTTTCAGGGAATCCATATCAAAATTTGATGAGTACGCACGTGCACCAAATTTTTGCATACCCAGATAAATTGCATCACACCCATTGGAAATCGCAGCAATTAGAGCTTCCATATTCCCCGCCGGTGCTAATAGTTCAGCCATTTTTTCCTCCATACGACGCGCTTTCCGCGCTAGTTTATAGTTGGTATCCCTTAACTTTGGATTATCTTTCCAAATTTGATCTCATACCGATCCATATTGCCTCACTCGTCAAGCATCATATCAATTTAAGCTGACATCGGCATTGTCTTTATGCACATTTACTTTATCGCTGTCACTGAAATACAATTTCTGAGATAGCACCTGTTTCACAGTTGTAATCCAACGTTCCCTTTTGCAGCTGATCTGTCAAATCTTTAAATTTGAAAGCAACCGTCATCGTTCCCTGTAGTTCTTGCCACTTAATAAATTCAAATTGCAGCGTCTCCCAGTGTTCTGGCGCTGTCATAAAATCTGTAAACGTATCAAGTGATGACATGCTCATATTAATGACCGCATTTAAGTTTGTATTGTTATTGTTTTTATAATCTCTTAACTCCAAGAGTCTATTATCATGATTGAAAGTGGTAATCACTTGATAACGGCTATCCGGAGACCACCACATGTTTTCAAATGCAGAACCGTCTAAATAAATCTTCGTGCCCTTAAAATCACCGCTTGTCTTAATGGTGAAGCCATTGTTCTTCGGGAAAAGCGCCGTCATATTTTGACTGTACACGGTTACCGTTATCCTGCCATTGGGCGAAGTCTGTCGATCGACGATAAAGAATATGCCACTCGTCCATAAGATCAATCCAACAATGATAGCAATCATAATCATAGCTGCTGTTGTTCTCTTTTTAGTCATCACAGTCTGCCTCACAACCTTTCCCGTCAGCTGATATCAACCACCTGTCTAATTTAGTCCCCTTAGGGTACCCTATTTTCTTTTATCGCGCTGTCGTTTTAGCTTCAGCGTCGCTGAAATCACTTGCCTCAAATCTTTTCCATGCGCTATTCACGCTTCCGATTATATCACGAACGATGGCGCACTTGCTATTCTATTCTTAACAAGGTGAGATTTTTACAAAGATACCGCCGTCAAAAAGCGCTTGATGTAATCGGCATCAAGCGTGCATTACACGTCATTTACCATCTACCTCCGTGGTATTTTTTCAGTCTTTGTTTTACTCTCCCCAGCGATATTTTTTGTTGCTGAGGAGCGTATCAATATTGCAGTTCAGGCATAATCCGTTATGACAGCAAATTGTTCCACCACATTCCTGACAACGCCACAACGCCTTTTCCTTTTCTAGAAATGCTTCAATGCCATTGGCTTTAATGAATTCGAGGTTATCGATCATGCTCATATGGTATTTTGTGCGATAGCGCTTATCCAAAACTTTCAATCTCTTACAGGGAAATTTTTCACATTCAAAACAAAAACGAACGCTTCCCTTTGCCAGCAATTCACACGAATCGCCCATATGCAGACAATTTTCACCTCGCGGAATACATCCGAGGCAATACTTTCTGTGAAATCCTCGTTTGTTGAGATCATTTTCATTAAACTGATACGCGATGCATAACGCGCAGTTCATGCCACAGGAGGCAATCAATTTCTCATCCATAGATACACCTCTTCCCTTAGCAAGGAAATAACTTTATCACTCATCAAGTACCGAAGCGCTATACACTATATCCCCAAGTTTTCTTTCCATTGTGACAGCATGATTTTGTCCTTGTTCGTAACATTCATAAAGGATAAATTTCTAAATTTAGCGAGTTCTTTTTTCATTTTACTCGCTATTTTAAGCACATCTCCCTTTTGCGTTTTATTTGTACCCCTAATAAGTTCATGGAGAGGCGCATCATTAATAATAATTATGACTTCTTCTTCTCTATGATTTTCTAGTTTTGTTAATAATGTAAGCACTGCGTGCATGCCCACAACTGACGGCTTCATATAATCGGTAACAATAGATTCTTTTTTGATCGAAAGATCCTCCTGTATGATACAGTATCTTAATTCGATGTCCTCGCCTTCATATAATGTTGGAAATGCAGCTAAAAATGCTTTAATCATTTTAAATTCTCCTTTGATCATCAGAATGTGAATATGTTGAAGTAGCGCTTCAAAGTATTGCTCGGTTAAAATAGGGCCTGGACTTTTGGGACGTTCATCGTCAATTGCAAAACTTTGATGATATAATTCTTCATGATTAGATTTGTCCATCTACAAAATTGTACCACATGTTCGTTATTTACCTTACTACACTTTTTAATATGCTTGCGTATTTTTAGTAAGCTTATTCCTTTTCAGAGTTCCATACTTCGATAAACCTAAAACCATGTAAATTGTTTGCTAATACGCGTTCTTTAAATTCATCTGAATAAAACTCTCTAGATGGCAACTCATATATTTTAAACATGTGTGCACCTTGCACAGCACCAAGCCTAAAAGCATATTTTATAAACCCACCCATTCTCCCTGTACTAAATATTCTTCTTTCTGATTTATCATGATCTATGCAGTCTCTTGCATCTAATGTATTGATTGCAAACAATTGATTTTCTCCTGTATAATCGCTGTGAATTAATGGTAAATACTCTACAACACCATCTAACAAATCACTTACAACCTCTATTGCTTTCTTAGTAAACACGGGGACTTTAGGACTACAAAATGGAACATCACTTTTTTGTCCTTGCTGAATCGTTTTCATTTCTACCTTCGGCCAAGTTTGAATCATACTCATACCTTTAAAGCCAGGAAAAAAGTAATTTTTGTAATAATAATCAAAGTCTTTTACTTGTATCATCTCATACTTTTCGATGGTATTATTGAGTGTCCATATTCTCATATATTTTCTCCTTGTCCATTTATACCAAATCTGTTCGGCAGTTATCTCTATTTTAATATTCAACTATCATCAAATAAAAAGGTATCATTATGTCATTCATCGCGGAATAGCACATCTTTTGACGGCTCACCTGCTATACACGGTCAATTTAGTTCCAGCAATCGAATAGAAAGAAAAATCTTACTGATTTCATCTCCAAAATCTAATGTTATACCCGTTAATTCTTTTATCTTTTTAATACGGTAAAACAGTGTGTTTTTATGAATATTCAAAATGCGTGCTGCTTCTGCCGGCGCTGATGCATAATAGATATATTGCTTTAGCGTGTCAAAATAAACCGTTCCATGCTCTTCGTCATACTTCAGCAGCGTTGTTACCGCAGGATGACAAAAATCCATCAGATCATATTGACTTGAAACGAGTTCGGACAGAATGTATAAAGTACATTGATTAAAAAAAGAACAGTGTCTTTTCCTTGTTAACCCGATTTCCAAAGCTGCAATTGCATATCTATACTGTTTTCTTGAATCCGTCAAGGCGGCATACCTCTGGCTGATCCCTGCATATAAGTTGTTTTCTGCCAAAAAACGCTGAAAGGTGCCTTCTCCATTATCGAATAGCACATCATAAAGTATTTGATCAAAAAAAGCCACCATACTGGATTCATAAATGATCATTTGATCTATGGGAATATAGCGTTTTAATGCCTGAAAGGCAGCCGATTTTGTACCTTCAAACGATCCCCTCCGACTGTCGCAAACAACCGCAATATAAAGGGCTTCTGTTCTAGCCCACTTCAGATAACGCCCTCTGTTGTTTAAGATTGTATCATTGATAGGTTTTCCTTCAATCAAATCGGCAAGAATAGAACTAGGAATCTGATTATGGTCAAGTTTTAAGAGAATGCTTCGCTGCAGCTGTGTAGAGAGGAGCGCCCCCAATTTATTGATCAATAAAAAGTCAAATTCCTGAAACGGGATGTCGGCTTCGTAGACGGCCAGTTCAGCTACCTTAATAACATCTATCGTGATCGTAATGCAAAGCGTTCCCTGAGCCAAAGCGCTTGAAGCGTAATCTACTATTCGACTTGAATGAATCCACGAAACGGTCTCTTCATTGATGAAACATATTTCGTTCCCTGATGTCATATGAAATACAGGCTCTGCATCATTAGTCGCAGCAAGAACCTTTCTGCTAGTATCATATAGTATCAAAGGACGTTCAAACAATTCCCCAATTTGGTCAATCAGATATTGCAGTCCTTTATTGGCACAAAGGCCTTCGTAAAGTTTCTGCATAGAGAGGGCCAGCTTAATATCTGTTCCACGCCATTGATCAGTGTCATACTGATTGGTTTTCATATATAACTCCTTATTCTGCCCATTGTGTTTCAACACAATTTTCGAATTGATTGATCTGTAAATATCAAACGCCAGCACATTGTTAACATACTCAGATTATACTATACTAAGTGTCACAGGCAAAGAATTCTTTTCGCTTCACATTGTATTACAGCACAATAAAATTTTCAAACATTATTCTATTGATGCATTTTTTCATCCGTGTTTAAAACAAACGAATGGATCAAACCAAAAGGTTAACGATTAGGAGGTGCCCATATGGCTGCTATAGAAATAAGGAACGTAAAAATCTTCGACGGCATAAAAATAACTGACCAAGAGCGTGTCGTTATTGAACATGGTGTGATTTCAGCTAAAAAAGTTGGCGATCGGATTGTCCATGGCAATGGCGGCACACTGCTTCCCGGTCTTATCGACTCACATGTTCATTTATATGAGCAGAAAAATCTCGAAGACATGACCCGATATGGAATCACAACGGCACTGGATATGGGGACGCGATCACCCGACATTATTGATCATCTGAGAAATCTGCCGGGATTGACGGACATACGGAGTTGTTACAGCCCTGCTTTTGCTAAAGACAGCGAGCTTTCAGAAAAGATGGGCTTCACAGTGACTTCGAATGTCACAAGCCCCATTGATGCAGAGCGCTTTGTAAAAGAACAGGTCGCCCATGGCGCGGACTATATAAAGGTTATTTTGGAGGAGCAAAGTGTCAATGGCGGCGGAGCGCCATTCCCACCGAAAGTTCTCAGCGCCGTCGTCGAAAAGGCGCATCAATACGGTAAACGTGTGATTACGCATGTCATCGCCCCAAAAACTTACCAAGAAGCTATTGAAACAGGCGTTGATGTATTAACGCATACCCCTTTCGCAATTGGATTGCCACGACCGTTGATCGAAAAGCTGTCGGCTAAAAAAATGGTTGCTATCCCAACAATGTACATGATGAAAGGCATTGTCGAAACAATTAAGCAAAAGAATCCATTGATTCCTTTCGACTATAATTATGTAAGGGAGACGGTCGCTACAATGCATACGTGCGGCGTGACACTTATTGCCGGAACGGATTCAAACATAAATGATCCGACAACACCATTTTCAGCACCATACGGTATCTCACTGCTAGATGAGCTATGTTTAATGGTTGATGCCGGGTTGACGCCAATTGAAGCTTTACAAAGTGCCACCAGTATTCCCGCTGACTATTGGGGCCTTAATGACCGAGGCGTCATCAAAGCAGGCAACAGGGCGGATTTGCTTCTAGTTAACGGTGATCCCACCACTGATATTCATGCGATTAAGCATACTAGACGCGTTTGGATTTTGGGGAAAGAAACCGAACTGAGATAGCGAATAACAAAGTGGACAATAGTGAATAAATTAAGGAAAAGCCATCAATGACAATGAAGCTAAAGCGGATACTAATATTTACGACGCTCCCGAGTGACATCATGATCATTGTGAAAAAGATTTTTGATTAGTAACCGCCCGTTTCACTTGCTCAAAGACATCCGAATTATCGCAATGTTTGATAAGGCCTTCTGTAGAGGTCTTTCTTTTTTAGGCCATTCTTTTTCACCGATGAAATCCACCTGTGATCGCCCATAAAATGATACAGTTTTTTGGGAAAATTCACACTAATTTGGAGATCCGCAGGCAGCGATTGCCCTTCACCGGCGATGTCCTCCCCAATCTTTAAAAAAGCTGCATCCAGCGCTCTTATCGTCGGTTTCATAAATAGTGCATTCTGCGTATTTGGAATCATCGGCCCGCCGCCAATCAAAACACCAAACCGGAAGTTTGCTTGAATCTTTTCCGAGAAGCTCCGAATGACCCGAACCGCTTCTAGATTGACTTCTGGTTCTACAAAACCGGCATTAACCACTGCATAAATTTTGATCCCCCTTTGATCGATTGATTCATCGTCTGAATACTGCGTTTTTAAAAAATCATAAAAATCTTCCAGATAGCGCATCAAGAGCCCCGGTAGGCAAAACACATAGAGCGGAAAAATAAAAACGAGGGCATCTGCATCGCGTAGGGTTTCAAAGTCATGAGCCATATTATCATTTAAAAGGCTCTTTTGTGCACGTATTAATTTAACTTCTAGCAATTCACCTTTAAGTCTTTGCTCAGCGAATGCTGCCAGCCACCCTGACATCGATACGTTCGTCCGCTTTGGACTGCCATTAATCAAGATAACGTTCTTATGGGCACGGATCATAATGGACCTCCTATCCTTTCAAATTGAATGGAATCGAATAGTCTTGAAAGATCAAAATCCAGATCATCCACAGTTATAACCGCTACATTGGTCCGGTGTTTTTCTGTGATGTCCTTAAAAAGTTGGGCGTCTTCTTCCGACATTCCCATTTGATAGCCAATGATCAACTGCTTTGGATACGACGCATACCGCGGCGGATGCATGGTAGAACCGTCTGTTCGCGTTTCAAAAAAAGGCAGTGCGTTTGGGATCCACCGATCAATGGCATTTTTAATATTGGCAGAAAACTGTCCAAAGACCACCGGCGAAAGGTAGATTACACCATCACTGTTCATGAAGGTCTGATTGATCTGACCCATCTTATCGGGAATGACACATTCACCCGGTTTTTTAGTCCAACAACCAAAACACCCCATACAAAAGTCAAGATCGCCTTGATCAATCTCCTCAAAGGTGATTTCAAATCTCTTTTGGGAAAAGTATGTACGGATAGCCCTTTCAATGGCTTTATACAACGGCGTTTGAAACGCTTTATCCGAAATAATATATAGTTTCATCTCCTTGCTTCCTCCTTATGTTTACACTGTCAACAAAAATATATCACGCAATGTTTTCACTGTCAACATATTATGCTATAATAGGGGAAGTAAAATTTAAGTTAATTTGAAAGGATGACCACCTGTGCCCAATCAAAACTACCATCACGGCGATTTAAAAACGGAATTAATCAAAGAGGGAATCAAGTTACTGAATAGCGAGGGCTATGAGGGCGTCTCACTGCGTAAAATCGCCAAAGCCTGTGGGGTTAGCCAAACAGCCCCCTATCGGCATTTTAAAAATAAAGACGATCTGATTAATGCCATTTTGATGGAAGCCATGCAGGATTTTTCTCAAAGTCTGGGAAAACCGGCTGAGGAATACGCTGCTGATCCTCAAAAGCAGTTAAAAGCAATTGGACTCGCCTATATTGAGTTCTTCTCAAAAAATCCTGATTATCTCAAATTGCTTTTTTCAAGTGACCTCCTCGATAAACTCAATACTGAATCTCAGCTCGCGTTTCACAGCAAATCGAGGCACTTTGAAACGGGGCATCCCTTTGCCATCTTTTATCATGCCGTAAAAAATTATGCGGCGTCTTCTTCTGAAAACACTATGAGCGAACAGGAGCTTCTGCTCTACTGTTGGGGGCTGGTACACGGCATCGCGGTTCTGCTGACCAACACCAGTAAACTTCCTTTTGAAGGCGATTATTTAGCCATTGCCAAAAGTCTCCTTGAAAGTGAAGAGTTTTTGAGATAGTTGAGGAGCTGGGTTACGAATACTTTTACCTTTCTATCGTCCAAATGATAACCGATAGTGTTTTTTATACATTCAAAAAATAAAAACCTGCCTCTAAACTGGCAAGTCTTTGGTAGATGGCCATTGGGGCAACCGGCTCACATCAATTTCAAGCAACAAGCCCCTCCTTGCTCTAAAGTAATACATGCAAGTCTATTGGCATTTTCTGTTGGATGCTGCATATTTTTTATAACCGGTAAGTTCTTCGCAAATACTCCAGAGCTTCTCTTCAGCTTCTACATCTCTGAACTCGCATGCAATTTCTTGCCGCTTCTCAAAAAACTTACCACTTATACCATCTGTTTCAGAACTGCTTGCAAGCCATACCGCTGTATCTGCTCCATCTTCAATACTGCGTCCTCCCCCCTTGCTCAACTCCAAGCGCCTTTTTACAGGCATACTGCGAAAAAGGCCTGTATCCGGCGTCAACCCAGGCGCCATAGCATTAGAAGTGACGCCGCTGTTTTCAAGGCGTCGTGCAAATGCCCATGTAAGCATTCGGTCGCAGGCTTTCGACTGTGCATATGCTTTCATAGCGTCATAAGGCCGATGTTCAAACTGGACATCATCAAGATTGACATCATTAGCGAAGGTTGATGCAACATTTACAATGCGCGCCGACCCATTTGACTTTAGAAGTTCGAGCAGTTCGCACGTTAGTAAGTAATACCCCAGTACATTCGTAGCAAAAGTAAGCTCAATTCCTTGAACACTATTCTGTCGCTCCTTTCCAGTCAAGTTGACCCCAGCATTGTTGACAAGTACATCAAGCCTGGAATATTTTTTACGAAATTGGCAAGCAAATTCTTTAATAGATTGAATGTCGGACATATCGATGTGCATCACATCAATAATCGCAGTATTATTTCTCTGAATAATTTCTTCCGCTACTTGTCTTCCCTTATTTATGTCACGGCAAGCAAGCACCAAATTCGCGTCCATATTACCTATGTCTGAAGCGATCTTTTTCCCTATTCCGGACGTTGGGCCAGTAACGACAACCAGTTTACCTTTCATAGAATTCAACCTAATACCTCCTCGTCTACTATGATGTTATTATAAATGCGGTACAACTTTGCAGCTATGAAAATTTTAAGACAATAACCACTCTAATGCTTTGACTATGTTTCTCAAATGATTAATATTGCTATATAGGACTTCATATCACTTTCACAAAATTCACACCTTTATAAATATTCACCTTAACGTAAACGTAATATAAATTCGAAAAAATTTACTACACCTTCTATTTATCTTTCTTTTTGTTTGCTTTCATCTTTTTTAATAATCAATTCCAATTTAGCAATATTTGATTCACTTTCCGCTTTAAATGTATTTAGTTCTTTAATTTTTTCTTCCGCAACTGAGATATGACCTTTCAGCAATTCAATTACTCTGCGTTTTCCTTCAATAACTTGACCATCGGTAAAGTATAAATCAATAACCTGACTAATTTCCTCTAAACTGAGTCCTAACTCTTTCAGCATCTGAATCTTCTTTAAACGTTGAATATCTTCGTTGTCAAAAAAACGAAGTTGGCCTTGAGACCTTTTCTCTCTAGTGCCTAATAAGCTCAGTTCTTCATAATATCGAATCGTTCGAGGTGTTAAATTTGTAAGCTCAGCAATTTCACCAATCTTATACTTCATCTATACCATCCCTTTTCTTACGTTAACGTTAACTGTATGATAGCATCTGTTTTTATATCTGTCAAATCTTATCATTTCTATATTATCCTCGATAATTTCCTTATTGAATATATCCTACTATTCTAATAATCCTTTCAGAATAATCCTTGAGTTTAGACTCATCGTATTCGCATTTATAAACGCCTCGTCATCGTTATCTGCTATATAGAATTGACTCATCGCCCTTTCCTCCACCAAAAGCTCACATAAAGCATTATAGACTAACTTTATTCCCCCTCAATAATCCGAAGGCATAATGCCAAAACACTATCTTTCTTCGCTGCCAAATCTTCAACTGTTTGTGAACAAAGATGGTCTGGCTGAACATGCTCTGTTTGATTGCCATATATCACGGCACTTGGCATTTCGATTTGCAAACCTGTATTGGGCATTGTGTAAGTTGCAACGCTGCCATACATACAATCACGCCCACCAGTAGGCTCTCCTATCAATACGCCTAGATCATAGGTTTTAATTGTAGATGCCAACATAGTTGAACTCGACATAGAACCTGCGTCAATCAGCACAAAAACACGTCCCTTAAACATCAGAGCGTTTTCCTTTGGTTCTATTGCAGGATAATCTATTGCATTAACTTCACCTATTTTTTTCTCCCAAAGCGGTTTTAGCATTGGATGAAAATATTGGATAGGAAACCAACGAATAAAGCCTGGTGCTTCCTTAATATAGGCTTCTCTTGCTTCTTGACTTACAAGTGTTTCCATTCTTTTATACTGAGAATAAGGTTTGTCCGTAAGGTACGATAATATTTGATCTCCCAATGATGAAAGTCCACCTTTATTCATACGAAGGTCAATGATTAAGTTATCAATTTTTTCATCCCTTATTTTCACAAACAGATCCTTTAAGAATGCGTCAAATGTATGTTCCGGATCAGAGAATGATGTCATTGTCAACAATATCGTTTTGTCGTCTATTTTTTCAATATAAAATGGCCTATCCTCTTTTGCTGCATATTTCGAAGCCATAATCGTTTGTGTAGACACAACATCAGTACCGTTTATTTTATACTCAATCTTAAAAGTTTCTGTATTTCCATAGCAAATATAATAAGCCTCAGAAAAATGCTCTGCTAAGTATGCTACTTTCTGTTCATCATTTGAACCATAAAAATACGGTTTAAGTTTTTGTATCAAATCAGAAGATTCCACCCCATTGATTGATAGGATTTCTGATCCTATTGGAACGTCATCCTTCATTGAGCTTTGCATTTTTAAATAAATCTTATTATCAATAATTGAAAATTGATAGGGTAAGACCCCTTCCGCACTGTTAATCTCATACATGGGAAGTAATAATGTGGTATGTTCATCGTTTAAATTGCTGACAATTGGTGCTAACTGTTTGAAAAACGCTAACCGTGATAAAGGTTCCTTAATACCTTTCTCTACTTCTTTAATTTCTGCGTCAACATCCCCTAAAGGTAATAATTCAATTTCTTTAGGGTGAACATTGTTCAACATGTATTGATACCATCGTAAATCTGCTAAAAGTTCATCCGTACTGAATTCGCTTCTCTGATCTAATAATTTTACTGCTTGTATTTCATTCTTCTCTTTCATCGTAAAATACAAATTAGACAAAATACACAAAATAGCTCCAAAAGATATGATTCCTAAAACGATAATAATTAGTTTTTTTATCACAGCTTTTCTCCTTTTAAACTTTTCACCTGTTCTTGCAATAATTCTAAGGTCATCTCATATTTGCCAGAACTGAATAGATGATGATATTGAATCATCCAATATCCGTTGATGTTGTCGTCAAACGCTACCTTTTCTCGCCAGAACTACTGCATGTCATCAGCGTTATCGTTTCAACATGCCAAGAGGCGACAGTTCTAATGATCGCAAGGCCTACTGGTTACTTAGCGGAGGGGTATTTTTCTCGAAATAGAATCACAATTGTCCGTTTTTCAAATCCCGCTCTCCGCTCTTTAAAGATCAAAAGAGAAGTCATTTCTGTTCGGCTGTATTGAGGATTCAACAATAACATCAAGGTACTTTGAAGAGTCTGTTTTGGCATAAGAAACTTTCAACGTCTTAGGCATCGTATCTTACACTTGAAATGATTATTGAATATTGAAAACCAAAATATCACACAGCTTATTCGTCATACCCAAAAATCTCACTAAATTCATACAAACATCAAAAGGTCTAAAAAAAGCAAGGAGTAGGGATTCATTGAATCCCTCACTCCAACTATTAAACATAGAACTAGGTTTTTAAGGAAATGCCGATGCAATCAACGCTGCTTGGATAAACGATACTTAGCCATTTTTCTGCTCATAGTTGGACAGCTGATACCAAGTGCGTTAGCAGCGTCAGATGAATTCCGATATTTTTTTAGGGCAGCGATAAGGATTTCCTTTTCATACGCGGAAAGCTGATCTTCCAAAGGAGCCTCCGTCACCAGAGGCGTGTTTCTAATCAGCTTTTTGACAGGGCACTTATTATTCTCACCATAAAAATCAGAAGTCATCTCGCCGGAAGGAAGAGTGATAGTTTCAATTTCATACTCAGACGGGTCTGTCATCAATACTATCCGCTCAATCAGATTTTTTAGTTCTCGGATATTTCCCGGCCAAGAGTACGATTCCAGTTGTTGATAGATGTCTTCGGAAAATTTCTTCTTTATATCATATTTTTGAAGATAATGTGAAAGGAAATAGTCTGATAGAATGCGGATATCGCCCTCCCGCTCCCGTAATGGCGGGAGATACGCTGGAACAACATTAAGCCTGTAGTACAAATCCTCACGAAATTTCCCCATCGCAACCAGCTCATGCAGATTTTTGTTTGTAGCCACAAGCAGTCGAAAATCCACCTTAATGGGCTTGCTTTCCCCTAAACGCACGATAGTCTTCGTTTCAAGCGCCCTTAACAGCTTGCCCTGCTGCTCCAGCGGAAGTGAATCCACCTCATCCAGAAAAAGAGTGGAACCGTCGGCGCTTTCAAACAACCCCTTCTTTCCGCTGGGATTACTGCCTGTGAACGCCCCTTTAGAATACCCGAACATCTCAGCTTCAAACAGAGATGGCGCGATGGCGGCGCAGTTGATGCAAATCATGCTGTGCTCTTTTCGTTTGCTGGAGGAGTGGATATATTGGGCCAGAACCTCTTTGCCTGTACCAGTTTCACCATAAATAAGAATGGGAACATCCGCATTTGTTAAGCGCTTAAGGGAGCTAATCAAATTTTTCATGACTACGCTGCCGTAAACAATCGAGCGCTCGGTATCATTGTTTACAAGCTGTGTTTCTGTGTAATTACCAAAAACAGATTGTGACTCTTGTTCAAAACGGTTCATATCCTCTTGAAGACACGTCTGCCCCACAACGTACTTGACGTTTCCCTGAGAATCAAACACTGGGGAATTCCATGTAAAATACAAACGCGAGTTACGATTTACATCATAAATTTTGTGCCAGCAGTAGACTCGTTTTTTCTGCTTCAATACTTGAGGATATATATTTTCACTGAAAATCCCATTTTGGTCCATGGCGTAAATATCGCTGTATTCCCGTTCAAACACTTCCTTTGAACATTTGTACATCTTTAATGTGCTATTATTTGCAAATATGGTTTGCCCGTTTGCATCTATAATGTAAACCGCATCTGTAAGGCTATTAAGAAGTGTTTCTAAAATTTGAATATTATAGTTGTCTATAGTATCACCCTCAATCTTAGTGTGGAGATTACATGGACAAAAACAAGTTTTCTATTTCTCCCCTGACCAGTGCCTCTCCAATAACACATATTTTCCCAATCGTTTCCGGACTGCCAATGCGAACGGTGTGTTCTGTCGGCACATAGTCGAATTCATACCATGAGCCGGTCTCTGACGAAACGAGGCCCTTTGCGCGAAGAACATTTCCAGACGCATGATCGAGTGCTTTCATAATTTGTATTAGCCTGTCTTTGGTGAATGTCTGCGCTGTTTCAAGCCCAACCGTGTTAAACAGGTCTTCCGCGAAATCATGATTTTGGTGCTCGTGATGATGCTCGTGATAGTGCTCGTGATTATGTTCATGGCTATGATGATTGTCGGCTTTTTCAGCATATGCTTCATGCTCACTGGTCAGCAAGTCTTCAGCTCTTACATAATGGCTGTGGTCAAAATACATGGCACGACGTATCTGGTCAGAGGATAATTGATCCCAAGGCGTAGTGATAATAATTGCCTTTTGATTAATCGCACGAATTGTGTTGACACAACAATCAAGCGATTCCCGATCAATATCCTCCGTCCTGCTTAAGATAATACAGCCTGAGTAATTAATTTGATTGTATAGCACCGCTTTGTAGGCGTCAAGCATTCCGTTGATTTTTGTAGCATCAACGACGGCAACTACGCCGTCCAATTGTGTGCGGACCGGTAGATCTGAACTTTCACTCAGAGACAGTACAGAATCTATAATATCAGAGAGCTTTGCCACGCCGGATGGTTCGATCAGTATATGATCTGGCCGTATCCACTCTATGATTGTAATAAGGGATGCCCGAAAGTCGTCAGATAGACTACAACATATACAGCCGGAAAGTAGATTGGTTACTTCAATTTTCTGCTTCCGCAGGAATGCAGAATCAATACTGAAATCACCGTATTCGTTCTCCAGCAACGCCAGTTTTTCTCCAGGATAACCATCTTCAACGAGCTTTTGAAGCAACGTCGTTTTTCCTGCGCCAAGGAAACCTGAAACAATATCTATTTTTATCATTTTCTGCCACCTTTTCAATTATTTTCTTTTCAAGTAATATCTCCCGAAAACGCTCTACAGTGTCAGTCGTTAAAGTAATTGCGAAAGCCGCAGCAATCTCTGGGCGAAGACATACAGATGTAAGACATACTCAAACGACATAGTAGAGCTGAAGATACAGGAAATGGGAGACCGCAAATTCAACCTTCCATTTCCTGAATATACGATATTGTGTACTGTACTTGAACCTGAGGTTTCAGGCTATTTATGGCAGTTACTTATTCTGATTCATGAGTACGACAACTTTCTTGCTCCGGTTATGCTTCGCGTCGTCCAAGGCATCAACAACATTGTCCAAATCATAGAAGGTGTAAAGCTTATCAAAGGGGAATTTGCCCTCTTTATACAAATCAATCAACATGGGAATAATCTCATCGTTGTTGACGTTACCGTAACGGACGAAATCAACATGTCTGCTGTCATTGCAATCAATCATATAGCTGCCAAAGCTAACGTTGGTGCCAACAGCGACCTGCGCACAATGTGCGCCCCATTTCAGAGCTCGCATGATGCCCTTAATAACATGACTAAGACCAACGCCCTCTACCGCACCGTCGGCGCCCTTTTCGCCAACAATTTTACGAATGCTCTTTGTAATCTCTTCCTCACCCATGCCTGCGGAATTCAAAACAGCAGTCGCTCCAAGTTCCTTAGCGAAATCGAGACGGCTGTCAATAACATCCAAAATCAGAGTCTTGGCACCCATTGCATTTGCCATCCACATAGCTGACAGGCCGACCGCACCTGCACCGGTGATCACGATCCATTGACCAGGACTCGGCTTCAGCTCAGCATACACTGCGCCTGCGCCGGTACGCATACCACACGACAAAGGACCGCAGAGACTAATGTCTACATCTTTGGGGATTACCGTCAGCATGGGTTCATATATACAGGTATACTCTGACAAGGATCCCTGCTCGAACAACTGGAATACATCTTCGCCCTTTTCGTTGGTCATCGGTGCGGTTCCATAAAAATCATAACCGCCGGACAGGTATCGATAATCCATGGAACCTTCGCACAACCAAGTCATGTTTTGGCGGCAATAGAAGCATTCTCCGCAGCATGGAGGACCGATAGAAACATGGTCACCCACTTTGACCTTCGTTACAGCGGAGCCAACTTTCTCCACAATGCCTGCGCCCTCATGACCCAGCACAACAGGCATCTTATAATCAATTCCCCAGTGGTCATATTGGTACGCAATCTCTGTACCGCAAATGCCACTGCTCTTCATGCGAACAATGACCTCTTTTTCCCTAGGCTCCCGTACCGTAACGGTTTCCAGCCTTAGTTGATTGTTTTCTCCTTTTTCATACAATACCGCTGCTTTTGCTTTCATAGTGTTTTCTTTCCGTCCTTTCTTTTTGTAATTTAGTTTGGATTTATATTCTGAAGATAGTCACCCTCTCCATCGTATACCGCTAGTTCTTCCTGCCCTGACAAAATTCGATATGCACCCAATGCCAGCGCTTCATTTTCAAAGCCGCCCGGGTAGCACATGACTGGCGCAAAATGGCGGACATGTTCTCCCACAGCCTCGATCAAGCGAGAGGAATTAGCCAAACCGGCAGTAAATGCAATCGCATCTACCTCTCCGCACAGAGTCGCCGCGCACGCGCCGATTTCACGGTAAATCTGATAGGCCAATGCCTTGAAAATCAGCTCTGCCTCTTCATCACCAGCGTCAATACGGCGCTCTACCTCTCGCATGTCTTCGGTCCCCAGATATGCCTTCATACCGGCATCGCCCTTTAGCTTGCGGAACATTTCTTTCTCAGTAAACTGACCACTATAGCACATGTGTACAAGTTGACCTGTCGGCAAGGACCCCGCCCGGTTTGGCGTAAAAGGTCCATCCGCATCACCAGTTGCATCGTTGACATCAATGATGCGGCCTTTTTTGTGCGCCCCAATAGAGATTCCCCCGCCAGCATGAACGACAATCAGATTTACTTCGTCATATTTCTTTCCCAAGTCAAAGGCTGCTTTTCTGGCAACTGCGCGGTGATTCAAGGCATGAAAGGCAGATCTTTTTTGGAACATTGGGTTGCCGGTCACTTTCACCTCTGGAAGCAGTTGGTCGATGGTCGACGGATCCGTGATGTATATGGGGATTTCTTTCTTACAATCTATTAATAATTCATCTACAACCGGAATTGCCACATAAGATGCATGAAGGATTTTCTTCTTCGGGTCGTACATCTCATTCATGTGCGCTCTCAGCTTACCTTCTACCAGGAAAGTACCACCTTCGCCGCCGAAGAACAAGCCGCTTCCTCGCACAGCGAAAGCGTCAAAATTGTCGACTACATATCCCCTGTCTGTCAGAAGCTGCATTATGCGCCTACTTTTTACAGCCACCTCCTGCTCACCGGTATATCGCATTTCCAGTTCCTCTTTTGTATATGGGAGATCGATTTTTTCTACAAGGCTTGCATCCTCGTAAATGGATAGCTCTCCTGACGTTCCGCCGAAATTAATTACAAATATACGAAACATAATAGTTTTACTCCTGTATTTTTTATTATCTGACACATGTTGATGTCACAACGAGTGAATTGTATTTTAGTTCTGCAGATGCGGCTCTGGAGGTTATGGTAATCGGAACGCTGGCTCCAAGCAAAATACCTAAAGGAGATGCCCCCATCAGCTCTATTGCTTTTGCATAGACGCTACCACTGATTAAGTTTGGAAACAAAAGTGCATCCACATTGCCCGCTGCGAAGCTGGAGTAACCTTTTTCCTTTGCCTTCTCAGTGCTCAACGCTAAATCCAGTGAAATCGGGCCTTCGACTCGGCATCCGGTAATTGCACCATCCAAATTCAGCTGTTTTAGCTTGGCTGCTTCAACAGACTCTACAACCTTTAAATTCAATTCTTCCGCTGCTGCCAGCGCGCCGAATATCATCTTATTGTCGTATCCCATATTATGCATTGCATTTGTTACAGCCTCGATTTGCGCAATTTTCTGTTCAAAGTTAGGATATGGAATTACGGCACAATCACACAAGCCTACCATCTTGTGATACCCCGGGAGCTCAGTCAGCGCCAAATGCGTCACAACCTTTCCGTGTGGAAGACCTGTTTTCTTGTTCAGCACTGCCTTCAAAACATCCGCTGTATTCATGATGCCTTTCATGATGAAATCTGCATCTCGGCTGTTGATCAGATCTACAGCCGTACTAGCCGCATCAGCCGTATCAGGCTTATCGTAGATCTGTTTTTCATCAAGTGACTCACCGATAGAAGTCAAAATACGGATAATCTCTTTCTTGTCGCCGATAAGAATAGGTTCTACAAAACCGTCGTTTTTTGCTCGCATAACCGCTTGCAGCACATGTTCCTGATGGGCGGCCGCCACTGCAACGGTACGCTTTTTACCTCTCCTTCTGGCCATTTCCAGAATGTCATCAACATTTCTAAACATGATTTCAGCTCCTTACAACTATAATTGTCACTAGGTGAATTGCATTACTTGGAATTTCTACTGATGCAATTCGCTTGTTCGACAGACTGTCTCTTTGCCGCTATTCAGCAGTTTCGCTCCAGACTTCTTCTTCCGTCTGAATCTGATCCACCTCAACGGTATAAATGATCCGCGTATAGTTAAGAAGACGAAGGAAATCAAAGTTTTCACAGAGGATATTTTTTTGCCAGAAACCGCAGCCCACGCCGCTAGTCGCTACCGTACCAGTGTCATAGGAAACACCATTGTAGGTATAAGCTCCGCCGCCCACAGCGATATCACTGTTATTAATAATGACACGGCAAACAGGCAGCTGAAGGCCAGCGTAAAGTTGATTGTCCTTATCATCTGAAATTACAACTGTTGAATGACCGATTCCTTCAATATTCAGATTGCTGATTGCGATATCAATCGCCATTTTCCATTCACCCTCATAGGTGTATACATAGCTTACCGGCATCAGTTTCTCATGGCAAAGCATTTCAGCTTCCCCAAAGCTCTTTATACGGCAAATCAGCAGTGTAACACCATCTGGTACCTCCAGCTCCGCGACAGCGCCAAGTTCCTTCGCGCTCTTTCCGGCCATCGCAGCATTCAATCGCATACCGTTGCCATCCGCTTTCGGTACAAAGCATACATTGCGGATTCGGTCAATCACAGCCTCATCTTCTACAAACATTACGTTCTGCATGGAAAACGCTTTCTTAAAAGCATCGTAATCTTCCGATGGAAGGATAAAACCCTGCTCACCGGTGCACATTACAGCATTGTCCATTGAGCGATTTGGCACCATCAACGATGCCAACTTTTCGAACTCCTTACTCATGCCCTTATCAATGCACACCTGACAATTGCCCTGTCCAACGCCAAAAGAGGGCTTCCCGCTGGAATTTGCGGCTTCAACCATGCTGGGGCCACCGGTTGCCACAACAACATCCGCCGCGCTCATAAATGCGCTGGTCATATCCAGTGACGGCTCCTCTACGCACTGAACCAGATCTTTCGGAATCCCCATCTCTGCAATCGCATCGCGAATCAATTCAGTGCAGTGGATTGATACATTTTTCGCTTTTGGATGTGAGCATATTACAACGGCATTACCCGTTTTTAATGCCTGCATGCAGTTTGCGGCCAGCGTAGCCGTAGGATTTGTGGAAGGCTCCACGGCGCAGATCACACCGATCGGTTTTGCAATTGTAATAATACAGTCTTTATCCAACTTGCCCTGCTCTACACCGATAACGCCAGTAGTCTTTTTGCCCTTCGCAAATGCCCATTGGCCGGTCAAAAGCCCGCGCTGCTTTGCGATTTTATCCGGAACATTCCCCATCTGAGTTTCTTCCACAGCCTCGACCGCAAGCATCTCTGCCGCATCATAAATCGCCTTAGCCGCAGCTCGAGCTGCTTTATCATACAATTCCTGCGATGCCATTGCTTCGTAGATTTTCTGTGCTTCTCTAGCCTTTGCCATAACCGCTTCTGTATAAGCTTTTATATTTATTGTTCCCATCTTTATATCTCCTTATCTCATTAAATATGTCGTGTAATTTCGTATGCAGCAGTGACGCTAGTATATACCAGTCCAACCCGGTTCATATCACCACAGCTGTATACAGCAATACCCTTGCCATACAAATCCTTCTCAATAGAAGCGATGGACTTTCTGCCGATTGAAATAACCACCGTATCCGCTTCGATTTCTAGCTTCTTGTTCTTTTCGGTATCAAGAACGACTGCACCCTTACTGTTCACCGCTTCAATTCTGCAATTTGCCTTTACTTCAACACTAAGATCTTCGATCAGATCAGGCACCATCTGGCGATAAGAAATAGGCACTGAATTGCTGGCAGCCAGAATAGCCGGCCCAGCTTCCACAATTGTGACGCTCTTTCCCTTTTGAGCCAATTCAATTGCAGTTTCGCAGCCTACAAGGCCACCGCCAACTACAATGACCTTCTGTCCAGGATCAATTCCTTTATTTAGCATAACCTCTGCAGAGATGCAGTTGTCGCCGTCAATGCCGTCTATACATGGCATCAGCGGTTCGCCGCCCAGTGCCAGAATTACCACATCCGGCTTTTTAGCAATGATTTTTTCAGCTGTCATATCTTCGCCCAAATGAACGGGAATGTTCATTTCCTTGATTTCATTGACATACCACGCAATCAGGCGATGAAGAGTCGGTTTAAAATCATGTGCCCCTGCTGCATGAAGCACGCCTCCTAGGCGGGTGTCTTTTTCATAGAGTTCAACCTCATGTCCCCGCAGCTTTGCGGTTTTTGCAGCTTCCATACCTGCTACGCCACCACCAACAACCATAATCTTCTTAGGTTCAATGGTCTTTTCCAAATGATACGTAAGCTCTCTTCTGGATGCCGGATTTACGGCGCAAGTTACTGGAGTTCCGGTTTGAAGCTTATTTAAGCAACAAAGGCAGCCAATACATGGACGAATTTTTTCCGGCTTACCCATTTCAAGCTTTTTTACGAAATGAGAATCAGCCAGTGCCTGACGTCCAAGGGAAACTGCATCAATCTTGCCCTGAGCAACCGCTTCATCATCCATATCTGGATTATTCATAGCGGAGCCGCAGATAACAGGAATATTTACTGCTTTCTTCAATTCTGCCGCTAGGTTAATACAGTATCCATCTTGCATATAACTTGGTGAACAGGCATAATAGAAAGAATCATACATACCGGCGTCCACATTCAAAACATCATATCCATACTTTTCCAGCAGCTTTGCTACTTCTACAGACTCCTCAAGCGTCCTGCCAGCCTCATGCATTCCATGAAGATCAGCCTTGTTCAAAGCCTGAATAAAACTCTTGGCTCCAAGCCTGATACTTACAGGATATTCCGAACCGCAGGCCGCCTTAACGCCCTCTACTATTTGCTTACAAGGACGAAGTCTGTTCTCCAAGCTTCCGCCGTACTCATCAGTTCTTTTGTTTGTAATGCTCATGGCGAACTGATCTAGCAAATATCCCCAGTGGAGAGCATGTATCTCTACACCGGAAAATCCGGCTGCCCGCATCACCTTTGCGCCCTCAATCACGCAATCAATTTTGGCCTGGATCTGTTCAACCGTAAGCGCCTGAGAAGTCAGATGCGGGAAGTCAAATACTTCATTTTCTGAGCTTGACAGCAAGCCGGGGTAGTTTCTTCCTAGACCCATGCTGATTTGTCCAAAAATCTTCATACCATAGGCAGCGGCGCGTTCGTTCAGTTCCTGTCCTTGATAAATAAACGGTCCCTGATTGTCAAGTAGAGATGAAATTGGATCCCCTTTCTCAACCTTGTTATCAGTAAACTGGCAACCGGTAATCATCAGGCCAAATCCACCCTGTGCCCGCTCCACCATAAACTCGATGCCTTGATCGCTGAATTCGCCTCTCGGTCCATTCAAACCCAAATAGCCATCTCCCATGGGAGCCACGACCATTCTGTTTTTAATCGAAAGCTTTCCAATTTTAAAAGGGGACAATAAATGACTATAATTACATTCCATATAAACCCTCCTGTTCTATAAATCTGTTATTTTTTATACGTTTTTGCAAATATAAGTGCGAAAATGCTTCCTAACAATGCTACGCCTGCAGTAATCCAATAGCTGATCATAATTGAGCCAGTCGCATCTTGTACAACACCCGAGATAGTAATTCCAATTACGCCAGCAATGTTGGTAATAAAGAGCATTACGCCGAGTCCTTTTGCAAAGAATTTAGGAGCAAAAATGCTGGCAGGAAGTACCCAAACAGGCGCAGCCGCCAAGGTAACGCCAGAGTATGCGATCATACACATGAGAGAGAAGGTGCCTACCGATGCCCCCTTAACCACTACAACCAGTACCATGAACAAAAATGAAATAAAATAAGCAATGGCAACAGTCTCTGCACGACGGCCCTTAAATACACGATCCGAGATAATTCCGCCCAGCGGAGACGCAATGATTGTTCCCACAAAGGTAACGGATGTGATCGCAGTAACGGTACTTGCTGGCCATCCCAGCTCCATAATAACGGCTGGTATAGAAAAAGCTAAGTTATATACTAAGTAGCAATATGCGAAGATCGGGATAAACAAGATCCAGAATCCCTTGGAGTGAAGCATTTCCCCATAGCTTCCCGGCAGGTTTTCTACATCAGCAGCGTTTGAACCGCTTGTGGTTTCTTTTGGCGTTTCCAGAAGCTCATCGACAGAAGATACACCATATTTCTTTTCAATGTCCGTATAGAAAAGCAGAATTAGAATCAGACAAAGTGCAGAACCGATGCATAAAAATGTTCCGATACCACTTGACCAGGACAAGCCGAGAGTTGAAAAATAGCTTAAGATCAATGTGATACCTGCAAGACCTACGCCATAAAGACCGGTTTCAATACCGGATGCAATCCCTCTTTCTTTCGCCGGAAACCAGGGCGCGATACCGAGGGCAAATGTGTTAACAAGACCTGCGCCAATGCCCTGAAGCAGTCTCAGCGCTACTAGCTGTGTAATGGTATTCGGGTGTGCCAAAAAGCCAATACCGGCTACCAGCATCATAATGGTACCGATTACCATGGTTCTCTTAGCGCCGCCCAGTTTCATTGCAATCGCACCGCCGATGAGACTAAACAAAGCCAGCATAATGGTGGTTCCGTTGGAAATAAATGAAATTGCAGTATTACTAACCCCAAGATCCTCAATAATACTCGTCGCGTAAGTAGCAATGACCTGCATACCCATGTAAATATTGATGTAAGCTATTGTCAGTACAATCCAGATTACGAAACGATAACTAGGTGCCTTGTTCAACTTAACAACATTTTTCACTAAAATTCCCCCTTTAGTTTTTTGAATTAAATATCTCACAATGGAGTATTTTTGCACGCAATTTGCGTGACGGAATACGTATGCTTCACCTCCCCTTGTATTGCATTTATTGAGCGTGTTTTCTATATTTTCATTTTTAAAGAATGAAAAAACTTTCTTACTTATATGCTGTATGCTCTTTTTAAGATAACCGCACACACTGCAACCATTACCATGCAAAAGGCCAAGAAAAAGCCACCTATTGCTGCGGACGTATATTGAATAAGAATCCCAAAAACCAGCATCATGGCAAAACCACCAAATCCAGAAACCATTACGCATATTCCCATGTTTTTAGACGCATCCTTTAGCCTCACGACCTCTGCCGGAATGCACCATAGCGGGCCGGATGAAAAATAGAGCGTTCCATATGCAAGGAAGAACAAAACGGTCATCATCGTAACCGATGTTGCGTGGCCAGAAAAAAACATGACCATAAATAAGGCAGCACATCCAAAGTATGAAATCATCGCTACTTCGGTCCTCTTGGAGTGGAAGACCCTATCACTGATCGTACCTCCCAGCAGAGCAAAGATAATGCTACTCAAGGGGCCAAGCGACATTACTGATGTGATACCTGCAGTGTCAAACCCGATTGATTGTAAAAATAGAGGCATGACGAATCCAACGCCATACAAACATGCTCCGGAGAAAAAAATCATAATTATGGTCAACCAAAATCCCGGAAATTTCATAACATTTGCCCATTCCGGTGCTTTAAAGCTTTGAATCGGGATAGCCCGTACCGCCTCCACTTCGTTGTCTTGCGGTTCCAGAGCATCGTCAATGGAGGCAACGCCATATTTCTTTTCGATATCCTTATATAGAAACGCAATCAACACCAGCATTACACCGCCGCCGACCAAAAGCCAGATTCCGATCATCCTATTCCAGACAATGCCTGCGTTGCCGCATAGATAGATGTAAAAAGTCACTGCCGAAACACTTAAACCAAAGAAGCAAGTCAATGCGCTTTGGGCTGTTCCGCGCTCCTTTTTGGGGAACCAAACACATATTAATGACATCAGACAAGCCGCTATCATGCCGCCGCCGGCTCCCTGGAGAATTCTTACGAAAGAGAGCATTGTGAAGTTAGTAGGAGCCAGAATATAAAGCAAACCAGAAATAGCGCTAACTGCAAGTCCTACCAATACAATCCTCTTCCCACCGTATTTAACCATTAACCCCCCGGCGATTGCAGATAAAATTGCTTTTGTCATGGTTCCTAAAGAAGAAAATAATGACAACCCTCCTTCTTCAAAGCCAAAGGTATGCATAATATCAGGGCCTAACGATGATGTAATCTGTAAGCCTCCATAGACCAACAGATAGGGCAACACCATCAATGAAAATACCACAAAGCGATATTTTGGTGCTGTCTTCAATTTACCTGTGTTTTCATTTAAAATCTTCCCCTGATTCTTTACCAAATAAGATTCATTTTGCTCAGATGAAAAATTCGTGTTTTCCATTAAAATCCTCCTAGTGTTCTTCACCCCACCGACTATTGCAGCCTGCAGAAGTGGCGCTGTTTTTATTTGTGACAGCTCTAATACAATCTAATATTCAGCAACTTTCATGCCAAACTATTTTTCCTTTCACCCCATTGCCTTCAAAAAAATTGAGGGTTTATTGAAAAAAAAGGATTCTCTGAAATAATTGTCATAAAAGTTTTTTGAAAAGCACCTTATATGATGATTTTCATAACGCTTACAGCAGAACATTTTGTCCAATTTTTCATTTTTGCAATTTCATAAATGAAAAAAATTTCATTGAGTGTACAGGAACAGCTCATGAAGGGTTACGCTGCCATAACAGAGTACCCTGCGCCCCAGCTCACGACCATTGCCTCTAAATGGTAAATTACCATTTGTTCTCACCGCATTTCGTCCACATTTGTGTGCCTTTTTTTAATCGAGTAGGAGCTGATCAATTATTTTATTCAGCTTCCTTGTGTTCCAAATACAAGCTTTAAGCCTTCTACGAACCCATTTATCAATATCAATCAATATATTCGACATATCAGCTAGTTTAAAATAATTCACCCACCCTCGAGTCTTCTCAATCAGTTTCTTAAGCCTCGTTTCAAAGTAAAAACTGTATCCAATAAGTTTTCGTTTCATTGGACTAGCTACCGCGCTATTCCTTTCATTCACTTTCAACCTTAATTCCTTTTCTAGAAATCTTCGTACGCTTTCCATCATGCGTTGTCCTGCTCACCTACTCTTTATGTAGATGTTGTAGTCATCCGCATATCGACAGAATTTGTGACCACGTTCTTTGAGCCTTTTGCCTCCAGATTCCTTCAGATTCGCAGTCACCCACGACGCCCTTATTCTTGGCTAACGTTTGCCCCCATATCGGATTTACACCAGTTAGAGTGCGCCCGTGCTGGGCGCAAAAAAAAGCATACAGAACAATCGTTCTATATGCTTTCCTTTTATATTTCAGGCTATTTTAAAGGTGTTTTAGCCCACGTGATTTGACTTTGCCTTGCTCTTTGTCTTTGTCAATGCCACGATGAAATAGATCACTTGTTTTGCCGTAGTCATTTGTTACAATACATGTAGCATATATGTATTGAGGTGATAGAAAAAGCATCACTAGACGACTGACCTTCCAGCAAGATTGTTCATCGTCATAGTGATGCTCCCAAAAACATGATTATTGTAGCACGTTATGACGTAA
>NZ_JAHBCL010000027.1 GCF_018390735.1 Fusibacter paucivorans | reverse complement strand
TCACTTGCTTCTCTTCAACAAAGAGAGCTACAGAAAGCGGTATGCATTAACCAAGTAAAGTCGTTATCTGGCAATTGTATTTTTAATTGCCATTTCATGTATTTTATTATTGCCAAATACAGGAGGCTCGTATGGCTGAAAAACAACTAAAAAATGAAATGCCCTCAATTGATGCATGGCTAGAAGCTGTTAAGCATGATCAAAGTGCTTTGGATGAAGGCATGTATCTCGTTCACAATGGTGTTGTGAGACAAACCCCAAAGGCAAAAGTACGCCAAGGGATTGATGATGGCACTGCGGTGACGGGCATGATCTTTGGTTACGATTCGGCAAAAGCGGATGCAGCGGTTGCAGAAACTTTAAAAATGCCGGGTATTTTTCATGCACGTGTATGGTTAAATGAAGGTGAACTCGTTGTTGGCGATAATATTATGCTCGTTCTTGTCGGTGGTGATATCAGACCGCATGTTATTGATGCATTGCAATTCCTCGTTGGGAAACTTAAAAACGAATGTGTCACAGAAGTGGAAAAGCGATCAACACAATAAATACTATGGATTACACAACAGCGACCGTTTTGGATGTAAGTGAGCGGTTTAATAGATGCTTATGAATGGGAGAAAATAAAAGCATGAATAACTTTTACCATGAACATACAGAAGGCTGCTCGGTGCTTTTAAAAAAGGTGCTCATCATGTGGATGTGCATCTTTTTAACAGGTTGCGGGTTACAGCAGGAAACCGGCGTGCCTGAATCGAATTCACAAGAAGTTTCTTCAGAAGAAGCAGCTGAACGTACAGAAGAAGCGGCTGAACTTACAGAGATATTGCCGGATTTACCTGAGGGATGGCAATATAGCAGTGATGAATGGGCATCGGCAAAAGGTGATTTTAATAATGATGGCATAGATGACCAAATTTTTGTTATTCAAAAAAGTAGCGACAGTATATCAGCAGCGGAAGCAACTGATCACGATACATCGGACACAAGTGTTCCGGATCGCGGCATTGTCGTACTCAAAGGAACTGACAGGAACAAGTATGAAGTCGCAGGGATTGGCCTTGATGTCGTTTTGCATGAAGATGAAGGTGGTATCTGGGGAGACCCTTTTGAAAAGGTGACACTGGAAAGCGGTCGATTTATAATTGACTATTATGCTGGCAGCAATTGGCGATGGTACGAATCCTATGTATTTGAATGGCAAGAATCAAGCTGGAATCTTATACAAGTAACGCAAGGGTCATATTTTAACGGCGACACACTGCCGGAAGATGCTGATGAAATGATTTATGATTTGGAAAATGGTGTTGTGACGCATTGGTCTACAGATGCGGAAGGAAACCGCAATGCTGAACGATCGAACCGACCGCTAAAACCGCTGGTCACACTTGAAGGCTTTAAAATACATGATACGATTCAGCAATGGTAGCCAGACACACTTATGATTTGACATGATCAGTATTTCTGATCAATAAGCCTAATCGTGTAAACGTAATTCAGATGCAATAAAAATGAAGGCTATAAAGCAGATTGGAGCACAAGATGAAAATAGACTTTTATGATTGGGAACTAGCCGATAGAGTACCTTTAAAATATGCTGTGATGATTGCCCGTTACAAAAGGCAATTGCTCTTTGTAAAACATCGTGAGCGTACTTCGTGGGAAGTACCCGGCGGACATAGAGAAGAGGGGGAGCACATTCTGGCCGCTGCAAATCGAGAGCTTATTGAAGAGACGGCTGCTAATGCATTTCAAATGATACCGATTTGTGTATACAGTGTTGAAAGAGAAAGCAGTCTCAGCTATGGGGGGCTCTTCTTTGCTGATATTTTCGAAATGAATGACACCTTGCAGTATGAAATTGAAACAGTCAAAGGCTTTGACACGCTGCCGGAACGATTGACCTACCCGGCTATTCAGCCACGCCTTTTAGAGGAGGTACTTAAACAGCGCAAAAAGGTGTTGATGCAAGAATCTAATTTGCCCGGTCCTAGAGGCAACCTTAAACGATTGGATACTTTTATTGATTATGCAACGGAAATGGAGCGTCAAATGTGCCTTGACGCATCTACTCTTGCTGAGGATGCCAATAATCCTGAGACATTTGTATTAATGTGCGGCGTTGCAGCATCAATTGCGCATAACCGCTCAGAACAAACCGCGTTGGCAATGCATTATGCAGAACACCCGAGCTGGCGCGTTAGAGAAGGCGTATGCATTGGCTTTCAAAAAGCGTCTGTGGGGATGAAGCCTTCAGAACTGCTATCGGCAATGACGCCATTAAAAACAGGCAGTCCTTTCCAACAGCGTGCCTATGTAGCCGGCCTTTGTGAACCGGCACTGTTAAAGGATTATATTGATGCAGCAATCGTTCTCGACAGCTTATATGAGATAACCATGACAGTCTTTGATACTGCTAATAAGCTGACGGAAGCACAAACAGCTTTGCGTAAGGCGCTTGGCTACGGCTGGAGTGTTGCGATTGTCGCTTTGCCGGATTACGGGATGAAGCGATTTGAATCACTTGTTGATAATGGTAAATCAAAGCACATTAAGTGGATTGTGCGCAATAATCTCAAGAAGAACAGACTCGTCAGGATGGATGCAGATTGGGTTGCAAAGATGATTCAATGTCTCTAAAGACTAATGATCTATTGGTATAAATGCAACGCTTTATTTGAAAGCGGCAAACGTGGACAACAAGCTCCAACGATTAAATCGTATAACGACGTTTGTTAAAAAGCAAAAGATACAGGGAGGATATGGAATGGGTCAAACTATAATAACGGCACTTGAGCTGTCCGAACATAAGATGATAAAACCAAAACGATTAAAGCCCGGTGACACCATTGCCATCGTAAGTCTTTCGTGGGGCGGCCTTGGCGATCCGGAACTGCTGCATAAATACGAAATAGCAAAGAAACGTCTGACAGAAGATTTTCAGCTCAATGTCGTTACGATGCCGCATGCATTAAGTGGTTCTGATTTTATTGAAGCCCATCCTGAATTAAGGGCGAAGGACTTAATGGATGCTTTTTGCAATCCTGATATTGATGGCATTTTCAGCGCCATTGGCGGCGATGATAGTATTCGAATATTGCCTTATGTTGACAAAGGTGTTTTCAAAGCACATCCAAAGGTATTCATGGGCTATTCAGATACGACCATTACACACTTCATGTTGTATCAGGCGGGACTTATATCTTTCTATGGCCCATCTATTATGTGCGAATTTGGCGAGTATGTTCAAATGCTGCCGTATACAGCAAATGCCGTTGAGAAAATGCTCTTTGAAGCAACAAAAGATTTCAAGATCATATCGAGTCCAGAATGGTCAGACGAATATATCCCTTGGTGTGAGGCGAATCAAAATGTTCCGCGAAAGATGAAACCGGAAGCTCACGGCTATGAGCTACTGCAAGGAGAAGGCCGTGTGAAGGGGCATTTGCTCGGCGGCTGTATAGATGTCTTTACCATGTGTATAGGGACCAGTATATGGCCGGATTTATCTGCTTGGGAAGGCGCTCTTTTGTTTATCGAAACCAGCGAAGACAAACCGTCGCCGGACTTTGTTAAATATGTGCTTCGAAATTTGGCGACACAGGGGATTTTTGATGTTATCAATGGCATTATTGTTGGGAAACCTCAGGGGGAAATATACTATAAAGATTATCAAGAGGTGCTAACAAAGGTGGTTGGCCGTGAAGCTGGGCGTCCGGATCTGCCAATACTTTATAATGTCAATATTGGACATGCCTTTCCAACGGGTATTTTGCCATATGGGATTCAAGCAGAGATAAACTGCAATGCCAAAACATTGACTTTGCTGGAAAATGCAACGGTTTAAACGACTTGATAATTTAAGGAGGTTGTGTGAATGCGCGTTGTAAAAACGAATCAAAATGACCCTGACTTTTTAGCCCTTATTCGTACATTGGATGAGGATTTGGTATCGCGTTATGGTGAATCGCAGAAGCAGTATCAGGCGCATAACGGCGTTCAAAAAATCAATACCGTCATGGTCGTCTATGATAATGAGACAGCCGTAGGTTGTGGCGGTTATAAAGTGTATGATGCCATCTCCGTCGAAATAAAAAGAGTGTTTGTTTCGCCAAATATGCGGCGCAAGGGCATTGCAAAAATGATCTTGACGGCACTTGAAGCAGCAGCGAGAGCTGAAGGGTATCAGGAAGCCATTTTAGAAACCGGAACAAAACAAAATGAAGCCATTGAACTCTATCAGCACTTAGGGTACGATATTATTCCAAATTATGGTCCCTACGAACATTTGCCCTATAGTGTCTGTATGAAGAAGCTACTGTAATTGCAAGGGAATTTATATGTTGACATAAAAATACAATGCGAAAATGCACGTTTGCTGTGATATAATAGAGCAATAAACTTTATGACAACTGGAGTTTTTATGACACAAGATGATAATAAATGGCGAATAATTATTAGTTTTTCTATTCTCTTTGGCTGGGTAATGTCACTTCCCTATGAAGGACCGGTGCTCTTTGCGCTGGCAGATATGAAGGGCATTAACGGCGATCTCGTTAATACGGTTACCGTATTTAGCCATTTTGCCGGCTTATTTTTAAGCCAGTTCTTCGTTAAAGATGTTAAACGCGCTAAACAAGTGGGTCAGCTGGGGCTAGGCGCCGTATTGCTGAGCAGTATGCTGCTGCCGTTTACACACAGCAGGGAATGGTTTTTGATTATTCCGTTTGATGCTTTTTTAGCCGGCGTCGTTATTACGGCTTTTGCTTATTTAATTTTTAAAGGCATTCCGCATGATGAAAGACGACCGATTGCCGCAATGCTATTAATCTTTGGCAACCTCGAACTGATATTGGCGCATATTTTGGCAAACAATATTGGAGCGATGCCTGCTTTTGCAGTGATTACGCTTCTTTTGGGCTATGGGTGGTTTCAATTTTCGCGCATTGATATACGCGATATGGAGAAAAGTGCCGTAAAAAAACGCTTAACACTGGTTGAACCGGAAAGGCGACATCCATTTGTACCGATGCGTCAATACTGGATATTTTTTCTATTTATTTTTATCATTACAATTAACTCGGGCATCATGTTTTCGGTGATTTATCCCTACTATGAATCCTTCCCGCTGCTGACGAGCCTTTATACGAATGTGCCTTACATTGGGGCGATTTATGTATTGTCGAAGCTTGTTAAAACCAATAAGTTTCAATATCTCTATATTGGACTGGCAATGTGGGGCGTGACCTTTATTCTATTTGCCCTAACGGGACAAACAGCTGTGGCATTTGTGGTAATCTGCACGGTTATGTTGGCGGCGTGCGGCATTTTTGATCTGTTTTGGTGGCATACGATGATTACCAATTTTGACAGCGTTGAAAATCCTGCAGGTCTTTTTGGAACGGGATTGGCCATTAATGTATTTGGCGTATGGTCGGGAAGTCTGCTCGGCATGCACCTGATGTCAATGGGTGTTGACAAGATGACGCTGTCCCTTGTAGGGATCGGAATCGTTTTTTTGTGTCTGGTTATTGTCTATCCGTTAAACAGACGTCTATCGGAATTTTTAGAGAACAACGAGTTTGTCTTTGTCATTGCATCGAAAGATCCTGAAAAAGCTGAAGCTAAAATTGATGAAGTCAAAGCGGTACTCACCAGAAGAGAATTTGAAGTATTTGAATTGCTCGTATCAGGCATGACAGATGCTGAAATCAGCAAGTCGCTTTATATTTCACCGCATACCACAAAATCGCATAATCGCAACATTTATAAAAAACTGGAAGTGGCCAATCGTATTGAGTTATATGAGAAATACGTTTAGGATTAATAATGGCTTGAATGCTAAGACATCTGAAGATGTCTTTTTATTATGCAATCAAAATTACATCGTCAGTTAATGATGAGATTGCTTACAATGACATTTTTATGACAGTTTATCTAAAAAATAAAACCTTACCGCGTGAAAGTGATAAAATGAGCTATAACTAAGCAAATGCGACAATGACTTCACATATAAATAGGGTGAATTTGCAAAAAAATGTTTCCTCCAAAAAAATTTTAACAAACAGGAGGCATCCAAATGTGTACTCAGAAAATGCAGCTTGTGGAACCGACAGCTGCGTTAAAAGCAGCATATGAAGATTATATTAACGCGTGGGAAAAATCAGGCGATCATTTTGTACCCTATGCAGCAAGTCCGCGAGGCATGACTTATGAAGCGTTATTGGAAGACTGGTCAATTGCTAAAACTGATACAGCCTATGAACGGGGATTTGTTCCGGCAACACTCTATTTTATGCTGGATGAACGAGGACAAATTGTAGGTGCATTGCACCTTAGGCATGTGCTTAACGAATCGCTGGAAAGGGTCGGCGGGCATATTGGCTATGGCGTCCGGCCGGATGCCAGAAGACAGGGAATTGCAACAGACATGCTGAAAATGGGACTAGACTGTGCGTTTAATCGGGGCATTAAGGAAGTGCTTATAACCTGTGATGCGGACAATGCAGCTTCTTATCGGACGATGCTTGCCAATGGCTGTGAACTGAAAGATATCATAACGGTGGAGGACGAACGCGTTCGGCGTTATCTAAAAAAAATACCTAAATAAAGTGTAACGACGATACTGACATGTCATTGAGATGTGAAAAATATATTTGATAAGTGGATGAGAGGCGGGAACTCCGAGATGAAAATAGCAGTATTAGGTTATAGCGGTAGCGGGAAGTCAACACTGTCCGCATTTTTGGGCGATTTATATCATATTCCTGTGCTGCACTTAGACACCGTTCAGTTTAAACAAAACTGGCATGAACGTGATCGCGATGAAGCGCTTGCCATGGTTGATAGGTTTATGACACAGGATGACTGGGTGATCGATGGCAATTACAGTGGCTTTGCACAGGCAGAACGACTGCAAATGGCCGATACCATTATCTATATGAACTTTTCAAGATGGCAGTGCCTATGGCGTGTATGGAAACGCTATCGAGCGCATCGCAATCAGGTGCGGCCGAGTATGGCAAATGGCTGTATCGAAAAACTGGATATTGAATTTATCAAATGGATCCTCTTCGACGGGAGAAGTGCGGCAAAACGCAAGCACTACGCGGCACTTTTAAAACGCTATGCGGCAAAGACCATTGTCCTCCACAATCAAAGTGAATTGGATGCCTACCAGCTTTCAGTTGCTTCCAAATGTGCTAAAAGGCCTTCGCAGCCAGCGTAGACATCTGTCCACGTTGCATTAAAATCACGTGTATACCAAGGGTCTGCAACATCTCCCGGATGGTCGGTATAATCCAGTAACAAGGTGCACTTATCTTCGGGATCGCCGCCAAAACAACGCATCATATTGCGCATATTGGCAGAATCCAGACCGATGATAACATCAAAAGCCGCATAATCGGCAGCGCTGAGCTGACGGGCTGTTTTGCCGGAACAGTCAATTCCCTTCTGGCTGAGAAGCTTCTTAACGGGCGGATATACGGGATTTCCAAGTTCTTCGCTGCTCGTGCCGGCGGACTCAACGTGATAGTGTGCTTCTAGGTGATGGGTGTGAATGAGGTGTTTCATAACGAATTCTGCCATTGGGCTTCTGCAAATATTGCCATGACAGACGAATAATAGATTAATCATAAATGAACGCCTTTCTATAAACGATTTCGCGATGTGTATTTGCGCATTTTCAGTCGGTGTAATCACCTTTTAATGTTTGCGGTTGCCCTTAAGTATAACATGAAATTTTAAGATTTTGTAATGCATCTTGCCATTTACGCCCTCTGTGCTATAATAGTTGAAATTTAAACAGGGAGGCATGATGCAAATGATCCGAAAACTTACAGCAGCAGACACTGAAATGACCATGGCTTTTTTAAGCGAAGAGCCATCCATCAACTTATTTCTAATTGGTGATATTGAGGCCTTTGGTTTTGATACCGATTTTCAAGAAGTATGGGGACAGTTTGACGATCAGCATGAGCTTGAAGGTGTGCTGTTAAGATACCGTGAAAGCTTTATTCCCTATTTTAAGAAAGAAGTATTTGATGTTTCGGCATTTAAAGCGATAATCGCACAGTTTCCTGATCCAAAAGTGATTTCAGGCGAAAAGCGAAGAGTGGCACCATTTGAAGGTTTTTTGCCGAATAATGTGACCAAAGAAACCTATTTCTGTGAAATAGCCGCGATCGAAAAACTAAATGATCGGCACGATGTAAGTGCCAACATACAGGTTGCACAGCCAAAAGACGCTGCGCGCGTTGTTGAACTGATTGACCAGATTGAAGAATTTGCCGGCACGAGGACGACGGTTGAAGCGACTGCACATAAAATTGAAACACGTACAGGCCGCATCTACTATATTGAAAATGAAGACGGCGTAATGACCGCAGTTGCGCAAACATCTGCAGAGAATTCAATTTCTGCGATGATTGTTGGCGTTGCAACATTGCCTGCTTATCGCAACAAGGGCTATGTCAGTGCCTGCATGAGCGCCTTATGCCGTGATGTCATGGAAGAAGGCAAGACGCTGTGCCTATTTTATGATAATCCGAAAGCGGGCAGCATTTACCATCGATTGGGATTTGAAACAATCGGCATGTGGACCATGATAAAACCCATGCCATCGTCGCTCTAGGCTTCTTTTACAGATGATAAGAGGAAAACACCATTCCTATTTGTTATTATTGATATTAAAGTCATACCCTGCTAATGGGGTATGGCTTTTTTGATGTTGAGACAGTGTTAAAGTCTGGTTAGAATAAGGCGCTGGCGATTGCTTTTTTTGTGGAAACGTTGTAAGCTATAATCAAACGATAAATATATCTATTAGATATATTAGCGTAATTGGTCAATTGATAACAGCTGTGTGACAATTGGATGGCCTACACAGCATTGTATTTCAGGTGAAAACAAATGAAAAAAACGACTTATGTTATTTTGGGATTATTAAGTGAAGCACCGATGACCGGTTATCAGATCAAGCAGGTCATTGACATTCGGTTTAAATTTTTTTGGCGTGAAAGTTATGGTCAAATATTTCCAACGCTCAAAACGATGGTCGAATCAGGTGATATCAACATCCTCGATATCGCACCGCAGAACAATCGCGCGCAGAAAACATATGCCATTACACCTCAGGGAACAGCCAAATTAAAAACGTGGCTGTCGATGCCGGTTGAAACAGAAATGGTAAGGCTTGAATTGCTTTTGAAAATGTATTTTGGCAATCTTGCTGACCGAGAGGCGATGCAGTCGCATTTAGCGGCATTTCAAGCAGCACATCAAAGTGATTTAGATCAGCTTAATGCCTTTTCAGATGAAGTAACAAAACTGTTGGATCAAGATGAAAATCACCCGATGGTGTTAAGTGTAATCGACTTTGGCCAGAAGGTGAATCGCGCTTATTTGGCATGGGTAGAGGCAGCACAAAAACTATTTAGTGAAGGAGATGAAGCTGATGCAGCGAAATAGCAGATCAAGTAAAATTCGAAAGACCCTTTTATGGCTGTCTTTATTTTGTTTCCCATTGACGCTCAATTATTTTTCACCGGTGCTGTCGCTGTCAGGTGCCTTTCAAGGCGTTATAACAGGCAGTGTTATCACCTTTGCAGGGTTGTTGATCACAGGCGTTTTCATGAGGCGCGCATGGTGCGGATGGCTCTGTCCGGGCGGCGCAATCGGTGAATTATGTCGGCAGGTCAATGATTCAAAAGTGAACGCCAAACGGCTTAAATGGGTACGGTACAGTGTTTTTGCCATTTGGTTCAGCATCATGCTCATCGGATTTTTCAGAGCCGGCGGCGTGCAGCAGGTTTCGCCCTTCTTTATGACGGAACGCTATATTGCCGTTGATTCACCGGAAAAATTTTTCATTTATTATCTTGTCGTCGGCATCTTGTTTGTGCTCGATATGGTTCTTGGCAGCAGAGGGGCATGTCACAGCATATGCTGGATGTCTCCCTTTTTGGTAGCTGGTGCAAAAGCAGGGCAAATAATACATGCACCGCAGTTAATGATTGGCGCGCGTGAAGCGGACTGTATTCATTGCGGTAAATGTTCTAAAACGTGTCAAATGAGCATTGACGTTATGCAGCACATTCAGAGTGGTCAAATTAAACACGACGACTGCATTCTCTGCGGTGAATGCATTGATGTGTGCCCAAAGCAGGTTTTGTCCTATCGCTTTGAATAAAGGCGCAAAAGCATTCAGTTTTTGCTTTTATCTGAGATCCTTTAAGCGCATGTTATTGAAATCATGCCTACGCTCATGCTTTCAAATAGGCTGCAAACTTGTTTTGAATGGATGTATTTCGACAATGCACTTGCCATAAAATGGTTTAGACAACTTCAAATGAAACAGAAGAGCACGCCGATGTCGTCAAAGTCATCGGCGTGCTTTAATATTGCCGCAAAGTCACAAAACGTTCATTCTTTTTTGATTGACACAAATTGGCCAGATGCGTATACTAAATAAGTATCATTTGTTTAAGATGCTAAATAATTAATGTATTAAAATATAAACATGCTAAACGAGATAAGACATGTGGTTCGCAATGTATGGAAACTTTATAAAGGCAATAAAGCGGTGCTTAATGTTTCAAGGAAAGGAGCGGACGATTGGAAAAAAAGAATGTTGATAGAATTTACCGAATTATGCAGACCTTTCAACGCATGCACATGGTTAATCCCAACGCCAGTGAAATAGCCAGAGGCGATTTGATGATGATGAAGCGCATCGCGATGAACAGTGATGACGGCGACGGCATTATGATATCAAAACTTGCGGCATTGATGGAAATCAGCAATTCAGCGGTGTCCCAAAAAATAAGTGCGCTGGAAGAAAAGGGATATGTCGAACGCTATTCGACGAAGAATGACCGAAGGCGCGTCTATGCAAAAATGACACTGGAGGGACAAGCGGTGCTCGACCGCGAAAATGCAAGGCTCATTGCAAGCATGACAAAGATCTTTGAGCGCATGGGTGAAGAAGATACAGAGAAGTTTATTGAACTGCTCGACAAGCTGTATAGTGTGGTAAACGAAATGCGGCATGATCATAAAAATGGCTGTGGTTAAAGTTTTGAGATAATGATCCCATTGATGATCCAAGTATTAAGCTTTTACTCATCAGTAAGCAGAGAGGGTAATGATTCAATTTTCTCAGATACCATTGCATTGTTTGCAATGGTTAAATTTTGCTGCCGGTGGGACGCAGTGACCGGGAGAAAAGATTGTGTGATAAAGCAATAAAGAATAAAGCAATAAAGAATAACGTAATTAAAAATAAAGCAATGAATAATAAAGAAATAGAATGGAGTCATACATGTTAAAACTTGTGAAGTATTTAAAGCCATATGCTCTCATGATTTTAGCTGCTGTAATGCTTTTGCTGATACAGGCAAACTGTGATCTGGCGTTGCCGGACTATATGGCGGACATCGTCAATACCGGCGTTATGTCAGGGGGCATCGGCTTTATCCTTAAAACCGGTGCGACGATGATTTTGATAACGCTCATTGGCACCTTAGCGTCCATTACGGTGGGGTTTATGGCGTCAATGACGGCGGCAGGTGTGGCTCGTGACTTGCGGAAAGATGTTTTTAAAAGGGTTGCCGCTTTTACCAATGCCGAATTCGATCAGTTTTCGACGGCATCGCTCATTACGAGAACAACCAATGACATTACGCAAATTCAGACCGTGCTCGCCATGATGATTCGCCTGATTTTCTATGCGCCGATTTTGGGCTTCGGCGGGATCATCAAAGCGATTAACAGCAGCGCTTCAATGTCGTGGATCATTGGCATCGCCGTGATTACCCTGTTGGGGGTAATTGCAATTCTGTTTTCAATCGTGCTGCCGAAGTTTAAACTCATTCAAAAACTCGTCGACCGATTGAATTTGGTTACACGGGAAAACATTGACGGGATGCTCGTCATTAGGGCATTCAACACGCAGCAGTTTGAGCTTAATCGTTTTGACAAGGCAAATGAAGACTTAACGCAGACAAACCTTTTTGTCAATCGCATTATGGTGCTGCTCATGCCGGTGATGATGCTCGTTATGAACCTAGTCTCAGTGGCCATTGTATGGGTGGGATCGAAACACGTGTCATCTTTTCAAATGAACATCGGTGACATGATGGCTTATATGCAGTATGCCATGCAGATCATCATGGCTTTTCTCATGATGTCCATGATGTTTATCCTCGTACCGCGTGCTGCGGTATCAGCAGACAGGGTAGCCGAAGTTATTGAAACGATGCCGAGTATTGTCGATGATCCAAACCCGGATCATTTTGAAGCGGATTTTACACCGGAAGTTGTGTTTAAAGATGTCAGCTTCCACTATCCCGGCGGTCAGGGCGATGTTTTGCATCAATTGAACTTTACAGCGAAAGCGGGGCAGACAACGGCCATTATCGGCTCTACGGGCAGCGGTAAATCGACGCTTGTCAACTTAATCATGCGTTTTTATGATGTGACGGACGGCGGCATTTACGTCGGCGGCAAAAACATTAAAAACCTTAAACGACATATGCTTCGCGATAAAATCGGTTATGTGCCGCAGAAAAGTATCCTCTTTTCCGGGACGATAGAATCAAATCTAAAATACGGCGATCAAACCGCTGATATTGAAACCGTCGAACAGGCATCTCGCATTGCGCAGGCGACGGAATTTATTGAAACAAAAGAAGAAAAATACGCATCCACCATTGCACAGGGGGGCACGAACGTCTCAGGCGGCCAAAAGCAAAGGCTTTCCATTGCGCGGGCACTGGTGAAAAATGCGCCGATTTATATCTTTGACGACAGTTTTTCAGCACTAGACGTCAAAACGGATCAAAAATTGAGGACTGCACTAAAAAAAGAAACTGGCGACAGTACCATTATTCTGGTTGCTCAGCGCGTCAGTACCATTATGTATGCAGAACAGATTCTGGTACTGGACAACGGTCGTATCGTTGGCAAGGGGACACACGAATCCCTGTTAAGAACCTGTGAGGTCTATCGCGAAATTGCGCGGTCGCAGTTAAGTGAGGAGGAATTGGCACTTGAGTGAATCGAGACAACAACGTGGACCGATGGGTGGCGGCATGGGCAAAAACATGGCGGGCTCTGATGCAAAGGTCAAGGACTTCAATAAGACGCTGAGGATGCTCTTAGGTTATATGAAGCCCTATCGCGTCAAGGTCGGCCTGGTCATTTTTTTCGCATTGTTTTCCACGACGTTTTCCATCGTCGGCCCGAAACTACTGGGTAAGGTTACGACCAAACTTGCAGAAGGCCTCATTGCATTTTACCTGCAAACGGGACTTCTAACGGACTTTCAATACATTGGCAAGATGATTACGCTGCTGGTCGTTCTCTACATCGTTTCGGCGATCTGTTCTTATACACAGAGTTATTTAATGACGGGTGTCTCCATGCGGGTGACTTACAAACTCCGCAAGGACATCTCAGAAAAAATGAATAGAATTCCACTTAATTACTATGATACCAGAACACACGGCGAGGTACTCTCCAGAATAACCAATGATGTCGACCTCGTCAATCAGACGCTCAATCAGACGATGACGCAGCTCATTACTTCGACGACGATGATTATCGGCGTCTTGACGATGATGCTTTCCATCAGCTGGCTGATGACCATTGTCGCTCTGCTGGTGGTACCACTGACTATGGTGATTATCGGTGTAGTGATTAAGCGATCACAAGGTTACTTTAAGGCACAACAAAAGCATTTAGGTGAACTGAATGGGCATATTGAAGAGATTTATGGCGGCCACACCATCGTCCAGGCTTTTAACGGTGAAGCAGATGCTGTTGAACACTTTGACAGTATTAATGATGAACTTTATCATTCTGCTTGGAAATCGCAGTTTGTTTCAAGTATTATGATGCCCGTTATGAACTTTGTCGGCAATTTGGGCTATGTACTCGTCAGCATTCTCGGCGGCTATTTAGCCGTGAAAAAGGTCGTTGACATTGGTGATATTCAAGCCTTTATTCAATACATGCGTTCATTTACACAGCCTGTATCACAGTTGGCGTCAATCTCCAATACATTGCAGTCAACCGTTGCAGCTGCTGAACGCGTGTTTGAATTTTTAGCAGAACCGGAAGAAATACCCGAATCGTCATCGCCAATTACAGCGGAGGCCATTCACGGTGATGTTACTTTCGATCATGTGAGCTTTGGCTACAATCCTGAACAGCTGATTATCAAAGATTTTTCAGCAGAAGTGAAAGCGGGTCAGCGCATTGCCATTGTTGGTCCGACAGGTGCAGGCAAGACGACGATTGTCAAACTGCTGATGCGGTTTTACGACATCGGCAAAGGGGATATCAGCGTCGACGGGCACAGTATTTATGAATTTACCCGTCACGATCTCAGAGAGCTGTTCGGCATGGTGCTTCAAGATACATGGCTCTACAACGATACCATCATGGAGAACATTCGATACGGTACACCGGAGGCAACTGATGAAGAAGTCATTGAAGCGGCGAAGGCTGCACATTGTGATGAGTTTATTCGAGCATTGCCGGATGGGTATCACATGGTGCTCAATGAAGAATCCAGCAATATCTCGCAAGGGCAAAAACAGCTGTTTACCATCGCGCGTGTGATTCTGGCCAATCCTAAAATACTCATTTTGGATGAAGCGACAAGTTCAGTCGACACGCGAACGGAGATACTCATTCAGCGCGCTATGGAACATTTGATGCAAAATCGAACGAGTTTTGTCATCGCCCACAGGCTGTCAACCATTAAGGATTCGGATTTAATCCTCGTCATGAAAGACGGCGATATCGTGGAACAGGGCAACCACGACACATTGCTTGCACAAAATGGATTTTATGCAGAGCTCTATATGAGCCAGTTTGAAGAATAGAATGAACAGGAGGAACATCACCTATGAGCGAAAAACAAATGCAGTCAAACAGTGCATCTGAGAAACCAAAGAAGGGCGGACGAGGCAAGAAAGTCATTGGCGTGCTCTTGCTGATCGTTATTGCGGCAGCAGGTTACGGCCTATACTATTTTAATCAGCACAGCAATTACTTTACAACGGAAAACGCAAAAGTGACGGCGAAAATGTATTCGGTTACGCCGCTGTCCGACGGTGAACTCATTGAATGGTCGGTGAATGCCGGCGAAAAAGTTGCAAAGAACCAAGTACTTGGCAGACAGGCAACACTGCCGTATATTACATCGCCAATTGACGGTACAGTCGTTGTCAACTCAGGCATAGCAGGCCAAATGGCTTCACCGGCAACACAACTCGCCGTTGTCGCTGATACCGATCATTTGTATATCGGCGTCAATGTTGAAGAAACGGATATTGCAAAAGTAAAAGTCGGTCAAACCGTAGACGTTACACTGGATGCCTATCCGGGTACGACATTTAAAGGCGTTGTCAGTAATATTGATTTAATCACGCAAACATACTTTTCAGGTGCAACGAGCTTTAGTACCAGCGGCACCTTTACAAAAGTAACACAGCTTATTCCCGTAAAAGTATTTATTAAAAATCCTGAACAGCTGCCAATGACATTTGGGATGAATGCAACGGTTAAAATTCACATTGGCGAATCCGTTTCAGAAGAGACGGCGGCAGCAGCAGCGGCGCTTGCAGCAGTTGAAACAACACCGAGAATTTATACGGCGACACTTGAAGCTTCTGACAGCATTGATGTCATTCCAAATGTCGCAGGCAAAGTTGAAAATATCTACAAAAGTGTTGGCGACAGTGTTAAAGCGGGTGATCTTCTCTTTGAACTCAGCAAGACTGATCGTGAACTCGTCGCCAACCAAGCAGCGGCAAGCTATAAAATCGCTGAGACAACTTATCAAAGCAGTTTAACGAGTTATAACAGCAAATCAAGTGTAACACCTGCGAGAATTGCTTATCAAAATGCAGCAGACAATTATGACCGCATTAAGGCGCTATACGATTCCGGCAGTGCATCAAAGACATCACTCGACAGTGCCAAAGCGCAGATGGATTCAGCAAAGGCACAGCTCGATACAGCATCTCAAGGCATTGTAACGTCGCTTGAAACGACCAAAGCACAAGTTGATGCGGCGAAGGCCTCTTGGGATATTGCCCTTAAAAACTTGGAAGACTGCACCGTAAAGGCGCCAATGGACGGAGAAATTGCAATGGATTCAATTGATATCGGCGATATGGTTTCATCACAGACAAAGGCGATGTCAATTATTGATGCAAAAGAAGTAAAATTGACCATTGAAGTGACAGAAAGCCAAATCGGCGGCGTTACCGCAGGCGAAGACGTAACGGTGACGGTGCCGGCACTTGGCATTGTGAGAACAGGTAAAATAATAACCGTGGCACCTGCAAGTGACGCAGCGACGGGGACATTCCCGGTAGACATTACCGTTTCAAATGATGACAGCGCACTCAAACCCGGTATGGTGGTTCAAGTGACACTGACAAATTAGATAAAAGCAAATAACGACAATAAATCTAATAACGACAATAAAGCTATTAAAGATAATATAGACCCCCTCACCGGCAAGATGAATGGTTACCAAAAGGTCAGTTGTTAAGAAACGACTTTTCGGGTCATTCAGCAATGATGCCGTGAGGGGATTTTTTACGCACTCTTTACCATTGCTTGATATGAACTGAACATTCCAGTTTTAAAATAATGGCAAAGAGGTGATCTTATGAAAATGGAAATCAACGTGCTCTCAAGGCAGGTTGACCTGAGAAGGGCACAGATGAAAGTACTCATTTCAAAATATGCAAACAGACCGAGTGTCTTTGCACTGTGCTTTGCCATGGCAGCCATTGTTTATTATATGCTCGTGCGCCACCAGACAGTTGATAAAGTGGCCGCACTGCCGCTCGCGATCTATGCGCCAATTATTGTACTGTATACCGTATTTCACATTCTCAGACTTATAAAACGCCGTGATCTGGCAACCTATCAAATTGATATCGATGGCACGGCTGTCAGTTTTCAAAACTTGTCAAATGTGACAGAAGATCATTTGACAGCACCCGTCACAGTGGATATAAAACAGATTGAAAACATCGAAAAGACAGAGGGCGGCTACATTCTGACTTTTATTAAAACCGGACTCAACGAACTGGATGATGCAACATTTAGGGCACTTGAAGCCATGAGTCTCGTTAAGTTCGACACACCGGAAGCGTATATATTTGTTCCGCGAATGAGCTTTGAAACTTATTATGCATTAAAACGCTTTGATCGATGGCTGAATGATTGCCAGCTTGTCGCCTGATCATATGATTATGAATTGATATCGGTTCCTCAATTGGTACCGATATGGTTTGATGCGATAACATTCAAGAAAATAATTATATAGATGCCCATTACGATAGGCATGCTATAAAGCGATAAACCGGCTGCTTTTTATCGAAAGAGAGCAGCGCTCGGAAACACCAACTGCGACAATGCGTGGATTGGTGTTTTTTTATGCCATTCCCTCAGTTGTTAAAAGGATTTAATTTTATTTTCCGCTTGAATAGGGTAATGTAGTAAGGAGAAAGCGATAACAGAAAGCAATGACAGAAAGCAATGACAGAAAAGAAAAGGCATAAACAAAAGGAGGCCGCATGAAATTTAGCGAATTTAAATATGAAAGACCAGATATCCAGCAATTGACACGAGAAATGGGCGCCTTGACAGAAGCCATTCGAACGGCACACAGTGGTGATGCCGTCATTGAAGCGATTGAAAAAGTCAATGATATTCGAAGACATTTTGATACCATGATGACATTGGTGAGCATACGCTACTCGCTTAATACAGAAGATCCCTTTTATACAGGAGAGCAAGAATTAATGGACAATATGGGGCCGGAATTTGAAGCGTTGACCAATGCCTATTATAAAGCAATTTATGCGTCTGCGCACCTTGATAAAGCGAAGGCGAAATACGGCGATCACTTTTTTAAGTTGATCGAAGTTAATTTAAAGGCATTTGATGAAAAGATTATTGAAGATTTGAAACAGGAAAATCAATTGACCAGCCAATATACTAAATTGAGGAGTTCGGCAAAAATTCCTTTTGAAGGTGAAATAAGAAACTTGTCCCAAATGGGACCGTTTTACGAGGACCCGGATCCACAAATACGAAAAGCTGCTCATTTGGCGACCAGTGCCTTTTTTAACGATCATCTGGAAGCTTTTGATGCCCTTTATGATAAACTCGTCAAAACACGGGATGCCATGGCCCGAAAAATGGGTTTTGAAAACTATACGCCGCTGGGTTATTTGAGACTTATGCGCACTGATTACGGCCCTGCCGAAGTCAAAGGCTATCGCGAACAAATATTAAAAGAACTGGTGCCTGTGACGACAATGCTTCGAGAACGCCAAATGAAAAGGCTTGGTCTCACAAGACTGACTTTTGCCGATGAGGGCATTGCTTTTTTAAGCGGCAACGCTAAACCGATCGGGTCAACGGCAGAAATTCTCGAAAATGGGCGAATTATGTATCATGAGTTGTCGCCAGAAACCGGTGCGTTTATTGATCTTATGTACGATCAGGAACTCATGGACGTTGAAGCGCGTGCCGGGAAGTCCGGCGGCGGCTATTGCACATTCTTGTATGATTATAACGCGCCGTATATCTTTTCAAACTTTAACGGAACCTCAGGGGACGTGGACGTCCTGACCCATGAAGCCGGTCACGCCTTCCAAACCTATCAAAGCCGTCATTACGAATTGCCGGAATACCTATGGCCGACACTTGACGCCTGTGAAATACACTCCATGAGCATGGAATTTTTAACATGGCCTTGGATGAAACGCTTTTTCGGCGATCAGGCGGATAAATACCTGTTTAATCATTTGACAGAAGCAATCCTGTTTATTCCGTACGGTACCATGGTGGACGCATTCCAGCACGAAGTGTATGCAAAACCTGAAATGACGCCTGAGGCAAGGCGCCTGTTGTGGCGAGACCTTGAAAAAGCATATTTGCCGCATCGCGATTACGACGGCGATGCCTTTCTCGAAAGCGGCGGCTTCTGGTTTAGACAGGGACATATTTTTAATAATCCGTTTTATTACATTGATTATACATTGGCACAAATGTGTGCATTTCAGTTTCACATTGCCAACCAAGCGGATCATCAAGCGGCATGGACGCGCTATTTGGCACTATGCAAGCGTGGCGGCAGTGCTTCCTTCCTTGAGCTCGTCAAGGAAGCGGGATTAAAAAATCCATTTGAAGATGATACCGTCAAGAAGATTTTACCGGCATTGACGGCATGGCTCGAAGCACAGCCTGACGATCAATATTAGTAAAACATGAATTTTTATTCGGATCTTTTAAAATTTATGGTTGCTATTCGCGGAACAATCGCCTAAAATAGAGTTACAAAGAATAAACCAGTTGAGGATGATGCGAGATATCATATTTTGATAGCCGAAGGAGCAATGGGTCGTTCGCCAAAACGCGCCAGAAACTCTCAGGCACCAGTAGCATCATCGGATGGAACTCTGGAGAGCCCTTTTAATAGGCACCGAAGGAGGAATTTAGCGGAATACCGCTTTAGAAACTCTCAGGTAAAAGAACAGAGGTATATGAAGGCATTAGCATTGCTATGCCCGCATATACCTCTTTTTTATTGCAACACAGCTTTAATGATTCAAATCTTACGATAAAAAATGGGTATAGCTTTAATAGCTGACAAAGATTTAAGGAGGCAGTAAATGAGTGAAAAGAGGACGGCGCTTTATGAAAAACATCTGGCGTCAGGGGGCAAAATGATTGCTTTCTCCGGATGGGAAATGCCTGTTCAATACGAGGGGATTATCGAAGAACACGAAGCGGTGCGCTATAATGCCGGCATGTTTGACGTCTCCCATATGGGGGAAGTACGCATTGAAGGCAAAGATGCGACAGCATTTGTTCAGCACCTTTTTACCAATGACATCGGGGTGCTGATGGAGGGACAGGTTCAGTACGGTATGATGCTCTATGAAAATGGAACGGTTGTTGATGATCTGTTGGTCTACAAGTATTCAGAAACGGATTATTTTCTGGTGATCAACGCAGGCAACATTGATAAAGATGTTGCATGGATTGAACAGCATGCGTCTGCTTTTAACGTGACGGTAACACACTTGTCTGATGCCTACTCGGAGATTGCCGTACAGGGTCCAAAGGCAGAAAGCATTTTGCAGAAACTTACAGACTTTGATCTCAGCAGTATTGGCTTTTTTCACTTTGTCGACGGTGTCGTCATAGATGGCGCGCAGTGTCTGGTATCCAGAACGGGATACACGGGCGAAGATGGTTTTGAAGTGTATGCGCCGCATGATACCATTTTAAAACTTTGGGATACAGTGCTGAATGCCGGCAAAGCGGAAGGCTTGAAGCCCTGTGGACTTGGCGCAAGAGATACACTGAGATTTGAAGCGAGTCTGCCGCTCTACGGTCATGAAATCTCTGATTCCATCACACCGCTTGAAGCGGGACTTGGCTTTTTCGTGAAACTTGACAAAACGGGTTTTATCGGTCAAGAAGCACTGAAAGCCCAGAAAGCAACGGGGCTAAAGCGAAAAATCGTTGGCTTTGAAATGGAAAAAGGCATCCCGAGACAAGGCTATGAAGTCTATGCTGGCGAAACACTCATTGGTACAGTTACCACAGGTTATTTCTCGCCGACACTTAAGAAAAATATTGGCCTCGCGTTAGTAGGGATTGATTATACGAGTATGGGAACTGCCTTTGAGGTAAAAGTTCGAAAGAAACTGTTCCCTGCAACGGTGATCAGTAAACGCTTTTATCAAAAACAATATAAAAAGTAAGGTTAAAAAGGCTTACAGAATTATCTTACGAAATGACATAATGCATAACTTGCTAGCGTTTTTAATCGTTTATGGAAATAGCGCGATGGGTAGACTGCTGTATTTTTGCTAAACGGCAATGCAATCGACGGCTTATTGACAAACGGCTGAAACGCATTGAATAACCGAATGATAACTTATAAAAATGTATGAGAGAATGAGGAGGACAAGGCAAATGAAAACGGTAGAAGGATTATATTATTCAAAAGATCATGAATGGCTTAAAATTGAAGGCGATACAGGTATCATTGGCATATCAGATCATGCACAGCATTCATTAGGAGACATCGTCTATGTCGAAGTGCCGGAAGAAGATGATCACTTTGATGCAGGAGACAGCTTTGGTACCATTGAATCGGTTAAAGCGGCATCTGATCTTTTGATGCCTGTCGGCGGTACAGTTCTCGAAGTGAATGAATCCCTAGAAGATGAACCGGGCAGTGTAAACAGTGCGCCATATGAAAGCTGGATCATTAAAATTAAATTCGATGATGTTTCAGAACTTGAGGCGCTTTTAGATGCTGCCGGCTATACGGCATTTTGCGAAGAGGAGGCATAATGTTTCCCTATATCCCCAATACAGACGAAGATGTGGCACGCATGCTTGAGGCCCTTGGGCTCGACAGCGTTGAAGCGCTCTTTTCAGATGTTCCGGAGGCGGTAAAGCTCAACAGACGGCTTGATTTATGTGCACCGCTTTCGGAAACGGAAGTAACCAAACAGATAAAAGCACTTGCCGACCAAAATGTCTCAACGGATTCACTGGTTTGCTTTTTAGGCGCTGGTGCCTATGACCATGCTGTACCATCCGTTATCAAGCATTTGATCGGACGTTCGGAGTTTAATACAGCTTATACACCTTATCAGCCTGAAATCAGCCAGGGAACACTTCAGGCGATCTTTGAATACCAGACGATGATTGCCAACCTCACGGGGATGGATGTCGCCAATGCCTCCATGTACGACGGTGCATCGGCGACCGCCGAAGCGGCAATGCTTGCAGCTGCAAACCAAAAGGGCGATACGGTACTCATCGCTTCGACGGTACATCCGGAGACGATTGCAGTCGTTGAAACCTATATGCGCTTCAAGGGCATCAAAGTTGTTCAAATTGGAGCAAAAGACGGCGTGATGGATCGTGATGCGCTTACAGCGAAATTAAATGCCGATGTTGTGGGCGTCGTTGTTCAGCAACCGAATTTTTACGGCATCGTAGAAGATTATTCGGGTGTTGCAGAGGCTGTACACGAAGCAAAAGCGCTGTTCATCATGAATGTCGATCCAATCGGCGCGGCACTTTTAAAGACGCCGGGTGAATATGGCGCAGATCTAGCCGTAGGCGAAGGACAGCCGCTTGGCAATGGCCTTAATTACGGTGGCCCGTATCTTGGGTTTATGGCGTCGACGAAAAAGCAAATGCGAAAACTGCCCGGACGCATCGTCGGGCAAACGGTAGACCTCGACGGCAAACGCGCCTTTACACTGACACTTCAGGCGCGTGAACAACACATTCGCCGAGAAAAAGCGACCTCTAATATCTGCTCCAACCAAGCGCTCAATGCACTGACGGCGACGATTTTTATGAGTGTCACAGGTCGTGAAGGCCTCTATCAAATGGCGGCGGAAACGGCGAGACGCGCCTATTACGGTTATGAAAAACTGTTGGCAACCGGGCACTTCAAGCCGGCTTATGCACAGCCGTTTTTCAGAGAATTCGCACTGGAAGTCAATGGTGGTGCCGATGTTGATTCCATCAATGCGCACCTTTTCGAAAACGGCATATTGGGAGGCCTGAATATCAGTGATGATAACGCACAGCGCATCCTTTTCTGCATCACAGAAAAACGAACTGTCGAAGAAATTGACCGATTGGTCGAAGTATTGGAGGCATATCCATGGTAAATTACGATCAATTGATTTTTGAAATATCCAAACCGGGCAGATCAGCATATCGCGTTGCAAAGGCGGATGTCTGTGATAAACCGATTGAATCCATTATCCCTGCAGGCTTATTGAGAGAAACCTCACTTGAACTGCCGGAAGTCTCTGAACCCCAGCTCGTGCGTCACTACACGCTGCTGAGTCAGAAAAACTTTGGCGTCGATACGGGCTTTTATCCGCTCGGTTCCTGTACAATGAAATACAACCCGAAACTCAATGAAGATATGGCTGGATTTTCAGGCTTTGCCGCGTTGCATCCTCAGCAAAAGACACAGCAGACGCAGGGTGCGCTTGAACTGATGTATGACCTCTCGGCCATGTTGTCAGAAATTGGCGGGATGGATGCTTTTACACTCCAACCGGCTGCCGGGGCACATGGCGAGCTGACAGGCCTTATGATAATGAAAGCTTATCATGAGAGCAGAGGCGACCAAAAGCGAACCAAAATTATTGTTCCCGATTCAGCTCACGGCACCAACCCTGCCAGTGCCAATGTTGCCGGTTTTGATATTGTCGAAATTAAGTCGACGCGCATGGGCGAAATCGATCTGGAAAGCCTCAAGGCGGCACTCGGTGATGACATTGCCGGGCTGATGCTGACGAATCCCAATACACTTGGGCTCTTTGACCGCAATATCGTCGAAATCGCGCGACTGGTGCACGAAGCAGGCGGGTTGCTCTATTATGACGGCGCCAACCTCAATGCCATTTTAGGTCAGACGAGACCGGGCGACATGGGATTTGACGTTGTGCATTACAACCTGCATAAGACTTTTTCCACCCCGCATGGCGGCGGCGGCCCGGGATCAGGCCCGGTGGGCGTTAAAGCATTTCTCGAACCGTTTCTGCCGACGCCGGTTGTCATAAAAAGTGAGAGTAGCTATGATCTGTCATACGACAGACCGCTCAGCATTGGCAAGGTAAAGAGTTTTTATGGCAACTTTGGCATACTCGTCAGAGCCTATACGTTTATTCTTTCAATGGGTGCCGAAGGCCTTAAGCGCGCCAGTGAAATGGCGGTTTTAAACGCCAGCTATATTCAGGAAAAACTGAAAGACCATTATCAAGTCTTTGCCAATACAAAGTGTAAGCATGAATTCGTACTGGCGGGGTTAAAAGGTGAACTGACGCAATGTTCAACGCTGGACGTCGCAAAACGACTGCTGGATTACGGCTATCATCCGCCAACGATCTATTTCCCACTCATCGTGCCGAATGCGATTATGATTGAACCGACAGAATCCGAAAGCCTCGAAACACTGGATGATTTTATTGACATTATGATTAAAATCAGTGAAGAGGCAGATACAAATCCCGAAGCGCTGAAACAGGCGCCAACGACGACGCCAATTCGACGCGTCGATGAGATTAGGGCGGCGAGAACGCCTATTCTCAAGTGGGAACCGACGCCTGCAACATCCGAAGAAGCGTAAACAGGAGGCCATTTATCATGACGGCAAAAAAAATGATCGTGATCGGCGGCGGTCCCGGCGGGTATGTTGCAGCCATTAGAGGTGCCCAGTTAGGCGCGTCGGTAACGGTTATCGAATCAAATAAAATCGGGGGCACCTGTCTGAACGACGGGTGCATTCCTACAAAAGCGCTCTATAAGAGCGCTTCGCTTTATCATGCCATGACCGAAACGGCACAATTCGGCATTCATGTCGATGGATTTCGACTGGATATGGCGGGTGTACAAGGCCATAAACAGCAAGTGGTGGGTACATTGGTCGATGGCGTTGCGGCATTGTTAAAAGCCAACCGCATTGACGTTATCAGCGGCAAAGCACATCTTATGTCAAACAGGCAGGTAGCTGTGAGTACACCTGAAGGAGAGACGACGGTTTTATCAGCTGACGGCATTGTCATTGCAACAGGTTCTGAACCGATGATGCCGCCGATTGAAGGCATTGACCTCGAGGGCGTCGTTACCAGTGAGCAGATTTTGAAGTTTGATTTTGTTCCGAAGAAACTGACCATTATTGGCGGCGGTGTGATCGGTATGGAGTTTGCCGGCATTTTTAATGCCTTTGGCAGTGAGGTTACCGTTGTTGAATTTGCCGATCAGATTTTAGGGCAGCTTGACGCAGAAATTGTAAAACGCTATGCTGTTCAGGCGAAAAAGCAAGGCATTGCCATTCATAAGCAAACAAAGGCAAAACAGATCAGAAAATTGGAAAATCAAGCGCTCGTCTGTACTTGTGAAGGCAAAAAAGGCGATTTTGACATTGAATCCGATCAAATTTTAGTCTCTGTTGGAAGAATTCCGCGGATTAGGGCTTTAAATCTTGACGAAGCTGAGATAAAATATAGCTTAAAAGGTATTGAAGTAACTGAACATTTCGAGACAAACCAAGCGGGAATATATGCCATTGGCGATTGCAACGGTAAAACCATGTTGGCACATGCTGCGTCGCATCAAGCGATTGAAGCGGTTGACCACTTTATGGGGGTATCGCATGAACATTCGGCAACGCCTATTCCAAGCTGTGTATTTGTCAATCCGGAGATTGCCTCAGTCGGACTGACTGAAGAGGCACTCAAGGAAAGTGGCATAGCTTATCTCAAAAGTAAATTTATGTTTGGTGCAAATGGCAAAGCACTCACAATGGGTGAAGGTGAAGGCATTCTCAAAGTGCTCTCCGATAAAGATGGCGTCCTGTTGGGCGTACACATCATGGGACCGCATGCTTCCGATCTCATCCACGAGGCAACACTGGCACTGCATCAGGCACTTGACGTAAACGCCATAAAAGGAATGATCCACGCACACCCGACTTTGTCCGAAGCATTCCACGAGGCTGTTTTGGGATTAAAGGGGGAAGCCATTCACTTGGCGCCTTTGAAAAAATAGAGATCGTTGAAAGGAGTTTGATGCATGAATCTTACATTGATTAAGGAAAATGATCCAGAGCTTTATGAAAGCATGCGACTTGAGCTTGAGAGACAAACGAACAATATCGAGCTGATCGCATCGGAAAACTTTACAAGTCCGACCGTAATGGCGGCAATGGGGACACATTTAACAAACAAATACGCAGAAGGTTATCCCGGCAAGCGCTATTATGGCGGCTGTGAGTACGTTGATATCAGCGAAGACTTGGCAAGAGACCGCATGAAAAAACTCTTTGGAGCCGAGCACGCCAACGTTCAGCCGCACTCAGGCTCACAGGCGAATATGGGCGTTTATATGTCCGTGCTTAAACCCGGCGATAAGATTCTAGGCATGAACTTGGCAGACGGCGGCCATTTAACCCATGGTTCTCCCGTTAACTTTTCAGGTATCCTTTATGATTTTGTGTCTTATGGCGTTAATGAAGACGGATGGATCGATTACGATGCACTTCGTGCAAAAGCCATTGAAGAAAAACCAAAGATGATCGTCGCAGGTGCCAGTGCTTATTCCAGAATGATTGACTTTGAAAAGATCCGAGCGATCTGCGATGAAATTGACGCATACATGATGGTGGATATGGCACATATCGCCGGACTGGTAGCAGCAGGTTATCATCCAAATCCAGTGCCTTTTGCAGATTTTGTGACAACGACGACGCATAAAACGCTCCGAGGGCCAAGAGGCGGTGCCATTCTCTGTAAAGAAGCCTATGCAAAAGCAGTTGACAAGGCGATTTTCCCAGGTATCCAAGGCGGCCCGCTGATGCACATTATTGCGGCGAAGGCAGTTTGTTTTAAAGAAGCGATGTCAGATGATTTTAAAGTTTACCAAAAACAAGTCATTGACAATGCGGCAGCGCTGTCGGAAGCACTGATTGACCGCGGCTTTAAAATCGTCTCCGGCGGCACAGATAATCATCTTATGCTCATCGATCTCCGCAGTAAAAACATTACGGGGAAAGATGCTGAAAAATTGCTGGATTCCGTCGGCATTACAACCAATAAGAATACAGTGCCAAATGAAACGGCAAGTCCTTTTGTGACAAGCGGTATCCGTATTGGAACACCGGCATCGACGACAAGGGGATTTGGCAAAGCAGAAATGATTGAAATTGCCGATATCATCAGCTTTGTCATTGATAACAAAGACGGTGATCTCACTGATGCTAAAAAACGCGTTAAAGCGCTGTGTGATCGTTTCCCGCTGTATCAATAAGGTTTAACGGACTGATAACCGACTTCATCTCGATGAAGTCGGTTTTTTGTGTTTTAAATCGGATAATGGGTATGCATTAACGAAACAGCGAAAAAAGAAACAACGAAGCAGATATGATTTTGGAGAGGCGTGTCAAAAGGGGGGCATCATGAAACTGTACTTGGTCAGGCACGGTGAGCCGAGTTATACACCGTGTACGCGAAGGGGGTTAATTGGACAGGGGCGAGATTTGGCGGCGTTGAATGACATTGGCATTGCTGAAATGATTGAAGCGGGGAAGCGGCTTAGCGAAACAGATGCTGAGGTGATCTTATCGTCACCATACACGCGGGCACTGCAATCGTCGGCCATTGTGGCAAAAGAGACAGGGCTGACCACCGTTGTCGTTCACGACTTGCACGAATGGATTCCCGATACGACATTTCAGTACGGCTCTTATAAAGAACTAAAATTGCTCTTTGAGGACTTTAAGCAACATAAAGGGGTATTGCCGGAAGAAGTGTCCCAGTATGCTGAATATACGAGATGGGAACCCTTAGCATCTGTTAAAGAGCGGGTCAGAACAGCACTGCTGGCCTATGCGCAAACCTATCAGTCGGCGATTGTCATGGCACACGGGATGGTGCTTCAAAGCCTGTTTTATCAGGAACACTATCTCTATGGTGAAATTAAAGTGATTGATTTTGATGAACATTTCAAGTCACCTGTGTGGCCGCTGGAATTGTAAAAGCCTATCCTAAAACTGCATGAGGCAGTGAATGGATAGGCTTTTACGTTACACGGTTAAGATATTATTCAAATTTATCATAGTATATTTGCGCTTCGGGCATCCCCTTTTCCATTAGAATCGGCATAACTGAATCGATCATTACAGGGCTGCCGCAGAGATAGGCTTCTGACTGCTCAGCATCGACGAGGTATTTTTTGAGCAGATCTGTAACGCGGCCGACTTCGCCGTCCCAGTGACACTGTTCTGTCGGTCTGGACAGGCATGTAATGACTTCCAGTTGCGGCAAGTCTGCTTTTAAGGCTTCCAGTGTATCGAGTTCGAAGAGGTCATCCCGTGTACGCGCGCCAAAGTAAAAAGTTGCTTTGCGATTGATTTTTTCATCGCGCATGTATTTGAGAATGGAGACAATTGGCGCCATGCCAGTACCGATGGCGACGAGCACCATTGGCCGATCTGTATGCTGGTAGAAAAAGTGACCGTAGGGGCCGACCACGATGAGGTCTTCACCGGCTTTTAAATGTTCGTGGACGAATGTCGTGGCGATGCCGCCTTTCACAAAGCCGATATAGAGCTCTAAATGAGCATCGTCCAGCGGTGAAGACGCGATGGAATAGGCGCGGTAAACCTCCTCTTCATTGCCCTTGTATTTGGGTGCCAGTATCTGAACGTACTGACCGGCTTTAAAGTTTAAATGCGTTCCCTCAGGCAAGTGCAGTTTCAAATGTTTAATCGTCGGAGTGACGTCGATAAGCGCCTCGACACGATAGAGCATTTGCTGAACGCTAAAGAGTTCCTCGGGGATTTCAATGGCCATATTTTCGCGGACTTTTAACTGACACGCCAGACGAATGCCTTCCTTTCTTTCGTCAGGCGTCACATAGCCGAATTCTGTCGGCAGAATTTGACCGCCGCCCTCGATGACTTTAACCTTGCAGTAGCCGCAGCTCCCTTTGCCGCCGCACGCGGAAGGGATGAAAATTTTTTGTTCGACAAGCGCCGATAACAGTGTATCGCCGCCGTCAACCGTTAATTTTTTCTCTGAATTGATGGTAATCTCTTTTTCTCCGTAATTGGCAATGGTTTTATTGGCAATTGATAAGAGGAGGGCGAGCAGTCCCGAAATGCCGCACATGGCGGCGACTGTAATGCCAATGGTTGTCATGTGCACCTCCTATTGTATTTGAACTATGCCGGAAAAACCTAAAAATGCAAGGGCCATAATGCCGGTGATGATGAGGGTAATGCCCGGGCCTTCCAATCCCTTTGGAATGGGGGCATTTTTAATGCGCTTTCGAATGCCTGCCATTGAAACGATGGCAAGTGTCCAGCCAAGACCGGAACCGACGCCAAAGGCAAAGGATTGAAACAGGTTATACTCTCGAATAATCATAAAGAGCGAAACCCCTAAGATAGCGCAATTCACAGTGATCAGCGGCAAAAAGATCCCAAGTGAATAATAAAGCGTTTCAAAATAGCGCTCAATAATCATCTCCACAAGCTGTACAAAAGCGGCAATGACGATGATAAAAACGATAAAGCGCAGATATTCGAGCTTTAACGGCACTAGAATGCTGTAATAGACGAAATAGTTGATGACCGATGTGCAGGCGAGTACAAATGTGACGGCCTGTCCGAGACTCAGAGAGGTTTTGATTTCCCCTGAGACGGCAATAAAGGAACACATTCCCAGAAAGTTTGAAAGGATCATGTTGTTGGTAAAGATCGCCGCAAAGAAAATAATCATTGGATGGATATCGATCATGATTTAGCACCCCCTTTATCCGTATTGTCATCAAAGAAGCGGTGTGTCACCCAAATGACGATGCCGAGCATAAAGAAGGCCCCCGGCGGCATAATCATCAGTGTCCAGTTAACCCATTGTTCGCCGAGCACCTGAATGCCGAAAATAGAGCCAAACCCCAGCAATTCGCGAACAAATGCAATGGCGAGGAGAACGATGGTATAACCGAGTCCCATAATCAGACCGTCAAAGAATGAGATGAGAGGCTTGTTCTTTTGAGCAAAAGCTTCAGCCCGCCCCATGATAATGCAGTTGGTGATAATAAGACCGACATAAGGGCCGAGTGCCTTGGACATCGAAGGCCAGTAAGCTTTCAGAAAGATATCCAGTGCAATGACGTAAGCGGATATGATTAAGGTCTGAACCATCATACGAATATGTTTTGGCGTATAAAGTCTAAGGACAGAGACCGTTAAACTTGAAAAAGCGGTGACAAACATAAGGCCTACGCCCATGACAAAGGAATTCATCATGAGATTAGTGACGGCAAGCGTTGAGCAGATGCCGAGAATTTGGCGAAAAACAGGATTGTCCTTATAAATGCCTTCTTTAAATACTTTTATGAATTCACTCATTGACAATCACCGTCCTTTCAGTTGACATCAGTGTTTCCAAAAAAGTGTTCAGCATGCCTTTGACAGCATTGGATGTCAACGTCGCACCGGTAATGGCATCAACATTGCCGTTTGCCTCTGAACGATAACGAATATAGGGTGAGGTTTCTAGTGGAATACCTCTAAACTGTTCTTTAAACCAAGCTTCATCAATACGGCCGCCTAACCCCGGCGTCTCTGAATGCGAAATAAAATCAACGCCTAAGATGGTTTTAAAATCCGATGAAATGGCAATGTAGCCGTTGACGCTTCCCCATAAACCCTTGCCTGTGAAGGGAAACGTGTAGGCAGTCACTTGACCATCGGTAGCATAACGATAATAGCTGAGGTCATCCGTTGTGACCTGTTCAAAATTATCAACAAAGAATTGATGCAGTGCGGCATCGTCTGTTGCATCAATGGCATTGGCATAGAGGATGGCGCGTTCGAGTCTGAGCGATTCCTGCTCTGCGACGCGTTCTGCCGAGGCGGCATTAAGTGAAGCGAGAATCAGTGTATAAACCGCTGTGATGAGCACCATAAAAAAGACGGGATAAAGGATGCGTTTCGGTTTAGCCATGAGAGGCCTCCTTTCCGGCTTTAACAGGTACCTTTGATTTTTTGATCGCATTTACCAGTTCGTCGAGGATTGGGGCGAAGGTGTTGCCGATGAGGATGGCAAACATGACCCCGCCTGAAAACAGGGCGTATCCTCTGATGATTACCGTAACACCGCCGATGATGATGCCATAGAGCCGTTTGCCCCAGACCGTCTTCGGCGAGGAGATGGGATCAGTGGCCATAAATGTGGCGCCAAAGAGTATGCCGCCGGATAATAGGCCGTATAACGGATTGGGAACGGAGGTCGATCCCAAGAGATAAAAAGCTGTGTCAAAGACGACAAAGCTGATGATGACACTCCAGAATGTGTCTTTGGCAATGACTTTTTTCACCAGTAAAACAATGGCGATAATGATAATGGCTGCGGCACTGGTTTCGCCGATTGAGCCGGAGATATTACCGATCAGCATTTGCGGCAGTGCGGTCATTTCACCGGTTTGTCGGAAGACTGACATTGGCGTCGCCTGTGAGACAGTATCGACACTGTAGGCTAGTGCGCCGTTGAGTCCTTGCGGTAAGTGCCACTCGCCCGTCATAAAAGACGGAAAGTTGACGTAAATAAAGGCGCGTCCCACCAACGCTGGGTTAAATGGATTTTTCCCAAATCCGCCGAATACCATTTTTCCGAACAGGACGCCAAATGCGATGCCGATGCCTGAAATCCAGTAAGGCAGACTCGGCGGAAGTGTCAGCGTGTAAAGCATTGCAGTGACAACGACTGCCTCGGAGATCTTGCCAGAGGTTTTCCGAACAAATCCCCATTCGATGATTGCAGCGATAACGGTGTTGATGATGAGCAAAAAGAAGGTTCGCCACCCAAAAAAAAGAATGCCGAGTGCTTGCAGAGGTATGAGTGCGAAAATAACTTTGCGCATCAATGCTTGTTTCATGAAATATTTCAAATAATACCTCCCCCTTGATGTTAGATTTTGCAGTATATTTTGAATAAATGCATTATGATGGCAGACACAGCGGCAGAACCCTGTGCATATTGATAAAATGATCCTTATCAATACCTTAACGCATACATTTTAAATATATCCGAAACCAGCCATTTTAACCGCGTATTTACAAAAATAGGTTTTCAAGATGGAAACGAATCCAGTATACTGGTTATAGAAAGATAAATTTTTAGGGCTGTATGGTTCTGAGAATGGGGGCATTTATGATAAATGAAAAGGGGCAAAACGGGGTAAAAATGATGCAATACAACCTGCTGATGCTGATTGTGACAGCGTTCTTCTTTGATTTGACCTTTCGAAACGAAGGGAACATTGACACGGTAATTGTACTGATTCTTCAAATGACATTGATTGTGAGAATCATACTGTCAAAAGCCAAAAGCATTCAATCAAACGAAGTGATTGAAGCACTGACGGCGCAAGATGCGAATGCCTCAGAGATGGCAGGCGGCGTTTCCGGCGCTTACCGCGAACTGGTGAGAAAAATTTTCAGTCTGCAAAATGGACTCAATGGCCTTCAGCTCACCGTGGGCTATGTCATCCTATTAAAGCTCATAGGCGGCATTCTGCTCAAACAGTCACCTTTTGATGTGGCGATCCAAGGCATGACGCTGCTGTTTTTTATTGTTGCAGCCTTTATCCTTTTGCCGCTGTTGCTATGGGTGAAAAACATTGACAGCAAACGGCTGCGCAATCAAATTCAATTGGTTGTCTTTCTGCTGTTGCTCCTTTGGATTACAATGGACGGACAGGGTGCGACCCTGCCGACGTTTGGCAATATCTATCTGATGAATAACCTCTTGGCAGGTATTGACTACATGGTGGCAATTGTTATCTGCCAATACATTCAAAAATTTATGAAGGCTTAACATGACATTGCAATTTGAGTGGTGATACAATAGATTCAGTGGAGGAGACGATGCAATATCGTATTAATCAAAAAAATGGAGACAGCATTTCAATTCTAGGCTATGGCGGCATGCGCTTTCCAACGAGAGCGGGCTTTATCGACGAGCCCAAGGCAATTGAACTTTTGAAAAAAGCAGTTGAATCAGGCGTTAATTATATTGATACTGCCTATTTCTATCATGCGGGAACCAGCGAGGGATTTATTGGAAAGTTTTTGGCAATGGGGTATCGCGACAAGGTATTCATTGCGACAAAGATGCCGCCGTGGTCTGTCAATGCGAAAGAGGATTTGGATAAAATTTTTGAAGACCAGCGGCGGAAGCTTGGCGTGGACGTCATTGATTACTATTTGCTGCATGCCCTTAATGACGAGAGCTGGGAAAAATTTCTGAAATATGATACATTGGCGTTTTTAGATCGCATCAGACGTGAAGGCAAAATTAGAAATGTAGGCTTTTCATTTCACGGTGACCGGCTTACGTTCAAACGTATTGTCGATGCTTACGATTGGGACTTTTGCCAAATCCAATACAATATATTAGATGAATTTAATCAGGCGGGCAAAGAGGGTTTGCAATATGCGGCATCTAAGCAAATGGCAGTGTTTGTCATGGAACCGCTTCGCGGCGGCAGTTTGATTAAAAAAATGCCGGCAGAGGTTTTAGCGGCATATGAACAGGCTGCACCGGGGCGTACGCCGGCATCTTGGGCGCTCAAATGGCTTTGGGATCAACCGGAAGTCACCATGGTGCTCTCGGGAATGACTGAAATGGCGCATTTAGAGGAAAACTTATCAATCACACTGGATTCGACACCGAACTGCCTAAGCGATGCGGAGAAGAAAACGGTCAGTGACGTACGGCAGATTTACCTTTCAAAGCAGCGCGTTCCCTGTACGGGATGTCAGTACTGCATGCCATGTCCGTTTGGTGTCGACATTCCACGGTGTTTTGACCTTTACAATTCAAAATACCTGCTCAATCAAAAGAACATGCGCGGCTTTTACTGGCTGCAAATGGCCGGTATGAATGGAAAGCCCAGTTATGCATCGCTTTGCAGAGAATGCGGCAAGTGCCTAACACACTGTCCGCAGCAGATTGATATCCCCAACCGTTTAAAAGAAGTAACAGCGGATATGGAATCCGTATTGATGAAACCCGCGATGCGTGTGGTCGGATGGGTGCTCGGAATCCAGAAAAAATTAGCGAAGCGATCGAAAAACAGTCCTAAGCTATGATGCATAATCGGGGCGTCTTTTATCAAATAAGCAAACGGATAAAAAGTAATTGATGAATAGGGAAATTTTCCTCAATGATTTCTATAGCGTCATCATATAAAATAAAAATGGAGTTTGAAGATATGGGATGGTTGAAACATAATCCGTTTAAACTGAGCAGAGAAGCGATGTTGTTTGATTCGCCGCTCTACATCTTGAAAGCTTTTATCGGCGTTCTGTTGGCATATGTGATCTTTAGCCGACAGTCGTTTATTGGTCGCGATATGATTTCGGTGCTCTTTGGGATGATGCTGACACTGGAGCCGGTGAGTATGGCGGGTGTCCGATCGGGAATCGACCAGCTGAAAAGTACTTTACTCGGCGGTGTGATCGGTTTTGCCGTCGTATGGGCAGGTGGTGTTAATATGCTGACAGTGCCGCTCGCCGTAAGTCTAACGCTTTATATGGCACTTCGCATTCAGTGGCGGACCGTACCGGCAGTGGCAATTTTTACAGCGATCTACATGACGCAGTACATTCAGTATGATGCACTGGGTATGCCGAGCATGCCGCTAACGCTGGCACTGAGATTATCGGCGCTCTTTTCAGGTATATTGGTAGCGGTTATTGTCAATACTGTTTTTTCGCATCTTTTTTATCGGCGAATGGTGACGAAACGGCTCGTGTTCAATCTCGAACAGATCGCAATGGTGTGTCGCGATGCTGCGGCAAATGAAATCATCAGCACATTTAAAGCATTTACAAGTATTTCAGAAGATCTTTCTGTTTTGGATCATATGTTACAGGATCTAAAGCTGAGAGGGCATGAAAGTTTAAAAGGACACTACCAATCACTTATTGACGATCTGTTAAAGATGGTTCACTATATGCAGAATCTTATACTGAATCATACAGATGATGACCGGTTTTTTATAGAATGCTCTCATTGGCTGGCCGCGCTTGCGGTGTGCATGGAAGCGCATGTTCCATGTGAACAGTATGATAAGATGATGGCGCACGATACAATCATGATCAAAGGCAATGTGACAGCGGAGACGACAATCCGTGAGTTGATTAAGTTGATCGATACACAAATTAGAGAGATAAAGCAAAAAGAGAGGAGTGAATAGGTATGGAATGGACAGAAGATTTTAGTGTTGGTATTTCAGAAATTGACGATCAGCACAAACGACTATTTGAACTGATTTCAACGGCGAGTATTCTTGAGAAGCGCTGTGATGAACAAGAACTGCACGATGAAATTGTTCGGATGCTCGTTAAACTGAATTTGTATACCATATACCATTTCGAAACGGAAGAACGTATTATGGAAGCAAATGGCTATAGTGAGGCGACTCAGCATAAGCGTGAGCATCAAGCTTTCGTCAATAAGCTGGAACAAATGCATCCGGAAGCAGATGAACTCAAATCAATTGAAACACTTCATGAAATTGCCGCCTTTCTTGAAAATTGGATAAAAAATCACATTTTGAGAACCGATTTTAAGTACAAACCACTGATGGTTCAAAGGATGAAAGATGGTACGTTTGTCGCAGATCCAAAATCGGAGCCGTTTGTCTTCCCCGATGAGCTGGATGAACTATTATGAAGTCAAAAGATGTTCTGAATATTATTCGTGCCTATGAGCGTGAAAACCTGAGAAATGAACTGAAGATGGTAGAAAAATTTGTCGGCAGCGAAGGCGGTTTCAACCATAAGGAAATGGCGACGATTCTCGTCTCCTTTGCAAATCGGGAAGGCGGCAATTTAATCGTTGGCGTCAAGGATTCGGGTGAATTTGAAGGCGCTGGCATTTTTGAAAAATTCTCTGGGAACAGCAAGTCTGGGTTTGATAAATTTAAAGAACATATTGAAAATCTCTGTAAAGATATTGTTAGTCCTCAATTGCTGGTCACCATTCAACATATGCGCATTGAAGGCAATGATATTGCCATTATTGGTGTGCCAAAGCGCAAGAGCATACCGCATGCGGTTATTGCAAAGCATGAGGGAACTGCGATCAGAGCTAGAGAGTATTATATCCGCAATAATCACGGCAAGGCACTTGTCAGTGACCGTCAGCTGGAATGGCTTTTTCAGTATCGCGATGCACCTGTCGTGGAAACCAAGCATGAAATTGCCATAACCCTAACGGAAACACTCGATGCAATACCACTGCAAATGACGCCCTATGCATTCAATATTCAGCCGGAAGCCTCGCAGCGCGTTCTTGAATATTTACAGCTTTTAGACGATGCTTCAAAAGCGGTGCTTATGAAAGACCAACATTGCTTTCACTGTTTTTTAGGAGAAATCGTCGCCTACGCGATTATTCAGTCTCAAGACAGTCGTTATGACAAATACAAGGCGATGCCGTTGCCGCATGACCGCATGTGGATGAATCAATTTCTGGAGGAAAGTGCCCGCAAGATTATTCGCAAGCGCGGCAATCTCTGGTCTGTTCCCTTTGGTACATCGATCAAGGTGAAGGGCAACGGCGAATGGACACTCGTCAAGTTTGGGAACCGCTTTGCCGTTTCGACGATGATGTTGAAGCCGCGTTATCTTAAAAGTGGACTGAGTAAAGATAACCCGCTGACGGTGACGGTGCCGGTGGTTACATTTGGTTTTGATGTTTCGATACAGACGACGATGAAATTCCCTGAATTTGAAGCAGAGGGTTATGAAGCGGCAAATGCATTTATCACGGCATTATCCGATCATATACATGAGAACTGGGATATCAAATCGCATTATGATCAGATCCCGCATTTGCTCAAACTTTACGATTTAGACGCGAAGCTTGACAAACTGCTGGGGGAACAATAAGATAATACAGTATTTATAGGCAGTATTTTTTCAAAAATTTATGGTTAAGTCTTTGAGAAAAGTACCGATAATATTACTGTGTAATAACATAAGGTGCAAAAGGTGACAAAATACTACTTTTTTGTGACATTTCAATAATTAAGACTTGTGATAATGAGCGTTATTCATTATAATGGTATAAAACGCTTACATTGTAATCATTACAGATCGTTTGTCGGCTTAAGATGGGAGGCGTTTCCAACGTATTTACTCGTATTAATCCTAGGGCTGGTCATTGGCTCTTTTTTAAATGTTTGCATCTATCGAATACCAAATGGCGAGAGCATTGTCTTTCCGCCGTCAGCCTGTGGAAGCTGTAAAACACAGCTTAAGCCCTATGAGCTCATTCCGGTTTTCAGTTATCTCGTGTTAAGAGGGCGCTGTCGTACCTGTGGTGAGCGCATTGCAATCCAGTATCCTTTGGTAGAACTTGCCAATGGCATCCTTTACGTGATCGCCTATCATCAATTTGGCTTTCATTTTGAGACGCTATTTGCATTTGTGTTGATTTCGCTGATGCTGGTTATGGCATTGATTGATTTGCATACCATGATTATTCCGGATGGTATCGTGTTGTTTGGACTGATAACAGGTCTCGTTACCTCCGCTTACCATGTGTTTTACGGCAATAGTATTTACTATAGCGCAAAACCGTATAATGGGTTTATCGGGATGCTGTCTGGATCATTGATCTTACTGGCCATTGCGCTTGTAACGGACTTGATATACGGCGAGAGCGGGGGCTTAGGATTTGGTGATGTCAAGATTTTCGCGCCAATTGGTCTCTTTTTGGGCTGGCAGCTGACACTTCTGGCATTATGGCTTGCCTTTATCATTGGCGGTGTCTTTGGTGTGATCTTGCTGGTCTTTTTTAAAAAGCAGCGCAGGATGCAGATTCCCTTTGGACCATTTATTGCCATGGGGACAGTGATCAGTTTGCTTTTCGGGAAAAGTCTCATTTATGTATGGCTGTTTGGCTCTTTGTAAAAGCAATATAAATAAATATAGGACCACAGTCCTATATCGTGCGTAAAGTTTAGGTAAAATATACCTAGTAAGTAGTTTACAACCCCTTAAAAGTGGGGTATAATATAGGAAAGTTACATGAATAGCAAAGTGTTGGGCAAACTATTCGAAAGGGTAGGACGCAAAGCTAGAAGTCTAAGGTGGTAATGCTGTTTCACAAATGTTGTAGGCGTTTGATGAAATAGGTATTATTGACTACGATGGTTCTGCTGCAGTTTCGACTGCAGCATTTTTTATTTTTAAAATGAGATTATTAAGAAAGACTTACGGTATAATTGTCATTAGGACATGATATAGGAGTATATTTTGACAGATAGAAAAAGATTGGGCGACATTCTCATCGATTCAGGTGATATCACAAGTGATCAGCTTCAGGATGCCATACAATATCAGAAAGAACATTTTTTAAAACTTGGCGAAGCGTTGGTAAAGCTTAATTATGTTACGAAAGAGCAGATTGCTAAAACGCTGTCTATCCAGTTTAAACTGCCGTTGATTGACCTCATGGATACGAATGTTGACCGCAGCGTCGCAAAACTGATACCGCAAAATGTCGCAAAAAAATACAATGTTATGCCGTTCGGCATGGAAGATGGTGTTGTCTGTATGGCCATTTCAAATCCGTTCGACTTACATGCCATTGATGATGTTCACTTTATTACAAAAAAGAGCATCAAGCCGTTTATATCAGATGAAGACAGTATCAATTGGGCAATTGATAAATACTATGTGGATGAAAGTTCACAAAAGGCCATCGAAGAGCTAAAAAAAGAATTCAGCATTCAAAGTTTTGACGATCAGCTGGATGAGGGCGATGAAATCACGAACGCGCCAACAGTACGCCTTGTAAAATCAATTATTAACCAAGCAATTGACTTAAGTGCCAGCGATATACACATCGAACCGTTTGAAAGCGAAGTATATGTACGCGTACGTGTCGATGGCGTGCTGACCAAGATAATGAATATACCGAAAACCTCTTACAGTGGTGTTTTAACGCGCTTTAAAATTTTGGCGGAAATCAATATCGCTGAACAGAGGGTGCCGCAGGATGGCAGAATTGAGACAGAAATTGACGGAAGGGCTTATGACATTCGCGTGTCAACACTTCCAACAGTATTTGGTGAAAAACTCGTATTGAGAATTCTCAATCGAGGCAATCAGCTTTTAGACCGTTCCAAGCTTGGATTTACAAAGCATGAAGACGGTTTGATTGATAAGTTTCAGCGATCGCCATATGGCATCGTACTTATTTCAGGACCGACGGGCAGCGGTAAAACGACGACGTTATACACCTTGCTCAAGGAACAAAACGACGTTTCGCAAAATGTCGTAACCGTTGAAGATCCAGTAGAGTACATGTTTGATGGCATTAATCAGGTTCAGGTAAACACAAAGGCGGGGCTCACTTTTGCAAGAGGGCTGCGCAGCATCTTAAGACAAGATCCTGACGTAATTATGATTGGTGAAATTAGAGATGAAGAAACTGCAGAAATTGCTGTAAGATCCGCAATTACTGGCCATATGGTGTTATCGACGATTCATACAAATGATGCGGCAACATCCATAACACGTCTTGTTGACATGGGCATCCCCGCTTTTTTGGTAGCAGAAGGACTTGTCGGCGTCATTGCACAGCGACTGATGCGAACACTCTGTCCGCATTGCAAGCGGCCATATGATGCCAAACCATTTGAAATGGAAGTCTTGGGGGTTGAACCGGGTACAAAGCTATTCAGTGCGAGAGGCTGTACGAGGTGCAATGATACCGGTTATCAAGGGCGTATTGCTATTCATGAAGTGCTCGAAATAACAGAGACACTAAAAAAAGCAATTATTACAGGCCAGTCTTCGGAGGAAATAAAGAACATTGCAGTTGAATCAGGGATGGCAACATTGTTTGCCAATGCAAAAGACGTTGTTTTAAGAGGAGATAGCTCCTTCGATGAAATGACAAAAACAGTATTTGTATAGCAATTGGAGGCGCCGAAATGTTGAATTTCACATTAGATGACTTGCTGGAAAAAGCAGATCAACTAAAAGTATCCGATATTCATATCACAGTAGGCACATTTCCGTGCGTACGAAAGCATAAGCACTTAATCTTCCTTGAAAACTTTGGGCGGTTAATGCAGGAAGATACGAAGGAACTTATCAAACAAGCACTAGATGAACGAAAATTTGCAGAACTTGAAACAAAGGGTGAAGCAGACTGTTCATTTTCCAGGCAGGGGCTTGGAAGGTATCGTGTTAACGCGTTTAAACAGCGTGGCACCTATGCGATGGCTATTCGTATTCAGCCGTTTGACATACCGAGTTTTGAAAGTTTGGGACTTCCAAACACGGTGAGAGAGTTTGCTGATTTACCGGGTGGATTGATATTGGTGACAGGCGTAACCGGCAGTGGCAAATCCACGACACTGGCGAGTCTGTTGGACATTATCAATGCAAACCAGAGTAAACATATCATAACAGTTGAAGATCCAATCGAATACCTCCATCGTCATAAAAAGTCCATCGTCAATCAGCGTGAAATCGGACTGGACTCCCACAGCTTTGCCACAGCACTCAGGGCGGCGCTCAGGGAAGACCCAGATGTTATACTCGTTGGCGAGATGAGGGATTTAGAGACGACGCGCATTGCCATTACAGCAGCTGAAACTGGGCATCTCGTCTTTTCGACGATGCATACGCTCGGTGCAGCGAAAACCGTTGACCGGATACTGGACATTTTCCCGCCGGAACAGCAAAATCAGATTCAAAATCAATTGGCAACCGTTATGCAGGGCGTTATCACACAGCAGCTCATTCCTAAATTGGATGACTCTGGGGTATGCGTAGCCTGTGAGGTGCTAAAAACCAATTCAGCGGTGAGCAATCTCATCAGAGAGGGGAAACCCTATCAGATCAACAGCGTATTGCAAACCAACACCATGGATGGGATGCAAACCATGAACGCAGACCTGCTGAGACTTTATCGAAATCGTATGATTTCAAGAGAGGAAGCAATTTTAAGGTCAATTGACAAAAAAGGATTACAGACACTGCTGAACAATCCTTTCTAAGAGGTGAAGCTTGGGCGTTTACAAGTATAAAGCGAAGAATTTACAAGGCAAAGTCATTGAAGGTGAAACCACGGCTGCCAATGATGCTGAACTCAAAGCCTACATTCGAGGGCAGGGGTACTTCATCGTCAGTTTTGAAGAAGCCGGAGAAAATTTTGAATTACTCAAACGATTTCAAAAAGTAAAAATCAAAGATATCACCGTCTTTTGCCGCCAATTTGCCGTTTTGTTCAATTCAGGCATAACGATTTTGGAAACCATTGAAATCTTAACGCTGCAAACGGGAAACCCAAAGCTTAAAGAAGTACTGAGAGTCGTCTATGACGACATTCGAAAGGGAAAGGTTTTATCAGAAGCACTTGATTTACACCACCAGATTTTTCCAGAGTTTCTCAGGAACATGATCAAAGTCGGTGAAGTCAGTGGTAACCTCGATGAAATTCTGAACCGGATGGCGGATTATTATGAGCGCGACAACAAAATCAAGAATAAAGTAAAGGGAGCGATGACGTATCCGATTGTACTTTTCTTTCTGATGATTGCCGTTGTCATTGTACTCTTAACCGTCGTTATTCCTATTTTCGCAGACACGCTTAGTGGCTTTGGTGCAACATTGCCGGGTATTACGCAATTTATGATCAACATGAGTGATTTTATCAAGGCGAAATTTTTGTGGATCATTGCCGTTGTTGCAGCGGGTGTCACTGCTTTTCTCAACTGGCGAAAGTCGGCGGCCGGCAGAGAAGTGCTGGATCGCCTGATGTTAAGGGTGCCGATTATCAAAGGCGTTACTGCGAAAATCATCACCGCGCGCTTTGCGCGCAGTATGTCGATTTTATTGAGAAGTGGGATTTCCATGATTGATGCAATTGAAATCATGAGTACACTGCTTGGTAATGTCGAAGTAGAAAATAGATTTACCACCTGTAGAGAGGATATTCGGAAAGGGTATGGATTATCCAAGTCAATTCAAACCGTGGGTGTTTTTCCACCGCTGCTGACGCAAATGATTGCTGTTGGTGAGCGCACCGGTGAATTGGATGATATTTTAGCAAGAACGGCAGGCTTCTTTGATGATGAAGTTGAAGAAGCCATAGGGCGGGCGACGACGATGATTGAGCCGCTCATGCTGATTTTAATGGCGGGCGTCGTCGGATCGATTCTCGTATCGGTCATGTTGCCGTTGATGAAAATTATGGAAACTACAATGGAGATGTTGTAGTCCACGATAAAAAATAAGAAGAAAAGGGAACTTTTTTAGGAGGGCATTAAAATGTTTAACAAAATCATGAAAAAACGCAAAAATAACAAAGGCTTTACACTCGTCGAGTTGATCGTCGTTATCGCAATTATTGGTATTCTCGCAGGAATGATGATGCCGAGATTGGGAAATTACACAAATGAAGCAAAAACTGCTAGGTTAAAAAGTGATGCAACCGCATTAAATAACATGATATCAATTTATACAGCTAAAAATGGAGTTAAGCCTCCACTCGTTGATGTTATTTATTATTCTGGAGGAACATTAACTTATAAAGATACAGATGGGAATGCATTAGCAATTTCTGGCTTAACAAGTGCAAGTTATGATACTGTTTCTACGTTTACTACAGATACTGCAATTCCTGCTTCAACTGGAACGGCAACATCTGCATATAATTATCTGAGAATTGTTTCTGCAAACGGAACGGCTACAATTAATGTAGATACTGGCGAAGTAACATATTAATTGGTCATGAGGCGCTACGCGCCTCTTTTCTCTATTTCTAATAGGGCTACTGTATGAGGTTGTGGAGTTGTATGAATAAATTACAAATATTAACAAAATGTGGTTTTACTATGATTGAACTAATTGTTGTAATTGCCATTATAAGCACACTACTATTAATTGGTGCTCCCATATTTTTAGGAGCTAAGCAAATGGAAAGTAATATTTCACTTGAAGGCTATGAGAATGAAATCACTATGGGGCTGAAACAGTATTACGTTCTTTATGGTAAGCAGATTAGCCAGACAACAGATGCAACTGAAACGACAATTGCGGAGGATAATGCTGACTTGACAGTTTGGATGACGACGCTGCATGATACATTCGATATTGCTTTTCGAGGCGGCTATACGTATCGCTATATCAATAGCGGCTTATTCGGTAAGGTAGAAATTGAGGAGACACATTAGTGGAAAAGCGAAGCAATGGTTTTACATTGGTAGAACTGGTGATCGTTATTGCGATTTTAGGAATTGTCGGTGGTTTGATGTCGCGACTGATGTTTTTTTCAGCGAATCAGAACAGCCGTATTTCACAAGAAATTGAAGCAACACAAGACGCCAATCTAACGGTACAATATGTGGTAGCAGAAGTACATCGGCATGATGCAGCCGGACGCATTCAATTTGTAACCGTTGACAGTACGGCGTATCTTCAAATTTATGACCCAGATACGGCCTTTATTATTGAAAACAATCCGTATTCTTACCAGTGGATGCGTATAACCAATCAACAAATTGATGACGAATGGTGTGATGTGCTGGAAGTGGCTTTTGGCACTTCGTCCAATGACTATGAAAATTCTTCGACAACTTGGTATCCAATTGTCGAATCCAAATATATTGAAGACATTGTATTTGATAAACAAACGACACAGAATATTGACGGTGTAGATGTATTAAAATACTTTGATGTCAGTGTTCGATACCGTGTGTCAGCATCATTGACAGAGACGATCGTAACGACCATATTATTGAGGTCGGATATTTAGGAGTACAGATGAGCAGTGAAAAGATTTTAGCGCTGGATATTGGCAAAGCTTATATGAAGATTGCATATCAACAGGGTGATAAACTCAAGGAAGTCTTTGAGATAGAAACGCCGCTGGGCACATATTTTGATGGACGGCTGACAAATCCGGAACCTATTGCGGATGCATTAACGGCAGCGCTCCATGCGAGAAAATGGCGCGTGCAGTCATTGGCTGTATCTGTCAACACATCCACCTGTATTATTAGGCAGTTTCAAATTCCTTTTTTCGAAGGTGATGAGGAGATACGCGGTGCGCTAGAGCTTCAAATAACAGAGACATTGAGTACGATTTTGGATTCGCACACCATGTCATACCGCATTTATGAGCAGAATGAAGAGACTATATCAGGGATTTTGGTGTTAATGCCCAAGGATTTAATTGATTCCTATGTTTTATTAGCAGAGCTGCTAGATGTTGATCCTAGCTATATGGATATTCATCCCAATGCTGTAGCAAAGTATTATCAGGCGAAACTCGTCGATGTCTACCGTGCTGAAAATGCGATACTCATAGATTTTGGTGAAAACGCTACCTGCGTGACATTAACGCGTCGCGGGCGTATCCTCTTTAATCGTTTTGTGCCGGGTGGCTGCAATATGATTGATGAAATGCTGGAAAGAGAACTAGGACTTGAAAAATCACAGGCGCTGGAATGTCGCCTTGGAAAATATGAGGCTTTTGGCATTACTGAAGAGGATATGCGAAAATATGTACGCCTCAGTTGCCTGCGCATAGAAGATGAAATCAGGCAAACACTTGATTTTTTCAACTATAATAAATTAGAGGGACGTATCGAAGCGATTATCCTCTATGGTAATGGTGCAAAACTTGATTACTTTTTCGAACACTTAAAGGCAGAGCATGCGATCCCTGTATCTCGAATAGAAGAGGACGGTCAATATTTAAATGTCTTAGGTTGTTTAATGCATGAAACATCTAAAAGAAGCAATAATCCATTATTAAAAGACATTAAATTGCCAAAGCTTAAGCGACGTTCGAAAGCTGCAAAATAGGCAGGGAGGTTTCATGAAAGACATTAATCTCTTTGAAGGCCTTCATTCCGAAAAGAGTCTCCGAAGGAAAGAAAAAACAAAACATAAATTGCTATTTGGTATCGTTGCATTAACATTGCTCTTTGCCATAAGTACAATTGGGTATTATAAAATTGCAGCACAGCTTATGATGCGTGAAGTAAATGACATTACACTGGATGTTGAAACATATAATGAAATTATGGATCTTAAGCAAACGATTAATGAAATGGAAATTAGACAATCGGCTTATGAATTGTTAAATGCAACCGGTAAGGGTCACTTAGACACAGAAATTCTCTTGTTATTGGGAAATACATTTCCGAGTGGCGTTAATGCCATGAGCTGTACTTATGACAGTAACGGTAATATCAATATTTCCGGATCGGCCAATAGTGTGGAAAGTGTTGGTTATTTAATTAGAAGGTTAAAAGATGAATCACTGGTGGAAAGTGTCTTTGTCAATAGCATTACCAGTGCACAGACGAATACTGTAGCTGTGGAAAATCTTGATGAAATGTTGGAAGAGAATGCAAATATTTCATTTACGCTTCAAGTTGCGTTAAAATAGAGAGGCATAAGGGGTATACATGGCAAGAAAGAAAGCACGTCGTAATTTGACATTCAAAGAGAGAGCGCTTTTATCGGTGTTGGCAGTCGTGGGCATCGTTTATATAACACTTAATTTCTTCCTTGAAGATGCACAATTGGGATTAAATGCGGCAACGGCTCAATTTAACCAGAAAATTGAACAACAGAATGTCATAAACAATGAAATCAGTCATCGAAGCGCCTATAATGATCGCATTGCAGAGCTTGAAAAAAATGATGTTATTTTGAAGCGACGCTTTCCGTCTGAACTAAATCAGGATGTCATTCTCATGAAGCTATTGGGTTTCTCTAAAACAGCATCAGTAAATATTACGACCTATAGCTTTGGTAATGTATCCGATGTTGGCCTTATTGAGGCTTCAGCTTCACAAGCCAATAAAGAGGCGTTAACAGAAGAAGAGAAAATTCAACAGGCTGTAAATGAGAAAGCAAGTGAATACACCGCGCAGGTTGAAGAGGATATTAAAAAGCGATATGAAGAAGAACTTGGCATAACATCTGATACCGTTGAAGAAACGGGAATGCAGCCTTTGACACTTGAAGACCTCGTCAACAGCGCCAGCGATGACAGTTTGAAAACGCAGCTTGCAGCAATGGATGCTGCGGTGCTTTCGCAGGATATCAGCATTAGCGTGACCGCAGATTATCAGCATTTGATGCAGTTTTTAAGCTTAATTGAACAAGATCAAGAGGCGATTTTTATTACCAACAGCAGTTATGTAGCGAGTACAGATCAAATTGTAGCCAATTTTAGCCTTCGCTTTGTCGGCTATCACGATCGTACAACCGAGGGGGAAATTGGTATTACAGTCCCTGAAGAAGCTGGTCAAAGCGGCAATATCTTTTCAGAAAGCGGCGGTACCCTTACAGAGGCTGACTTAGAAGCGGCTGCCAATGACAATGGTGATTTTGCGCTGATTATCAATAACTACATGGTAAATGGCGAAAAAATAGACATGATGAAACGCGGTGCAGATAACAGCATTTTATACGATTACAGTAATGGTGTTGTACCATTAACACTTCGTGTAAGCGGAGATGGCGATACGTTAAATTATGTTTACGAATTAAGCGGCAATCGATTTTCGGGAACGTTTACCCCTTCGAACAGCGATCGTATCGTATTAAATGTTTATTCATCGGCAAGAAAAGAAGTTTCTGATCAGGTGGGGATTCGTGCGACGATTGTCAATAATACCAATTTGCCGTTGAATATTACAATTGCGAATGAAGATGTTGAAAAACCTCGATTTGTGATTGATTCTTTAACTGGGAAGGTACAGGTAATACCATGAGACGATTCGGCAGCGAATACGGGTTTTCACTGGTTGAACTGATTATAACCATTGCTATTTTGGGCCTTTTATCCGGGATCTTAATGAAATTTTTTGTAATCTCTGCAACAGGTGAGACGATTGCATCAGAAAAAAATCAAGCACTAACCATTGGCAACCAAATGGTTGAACAGTTTAAATACATTGGTACGCTGGATGATTACTTTAATACCATTAACAACGGAACTTGGGTAACGAGAGAGATTGTAACAAATGCAGAAAACTTGCGCGCTTACTTTGACAGTAATTGGTCATATGTTGCAACAGCAGGTGAAGCGCGATATCAAATGGATATTGCCATTGCTTATCCAAGTCAGGTAACAACAGGTGTAGGAGCTGTTTCCGGTGATTTTGATGTCACGTTTGATACATCCGGCACGATTCAATTAATAGTTGATGATGCAGGAACAACCTATACGCTTTTGGCATCCGGTCTACCGAATCAGACGATGGCAATTCCAGTAGAAGATGTATCGACGTTGACACTGACGCTAAATTTAACGGGCAGTGGTCTTGGCAGTGTTAATATTCAAAACGATTTATCAACGGCTGAATCTTCGTTGGCATATGATGAAATTAGAGATGACATATTGCGTGTGGCTGTTTATAGAAATGCAGACAACGAAAGTGCAATAGATACTGAAGGGAATGTGAATTTGACAGATTATGGTGTATACGATTCATCGGCAAGCGGCGTCTATACCATCACAGTAACCATGAGTGATCGCAAAAGCGGCGAAACCATCGGCGTGTATACCGGCAGTAAATACGGAGGCGTAGAGTGAAAAGGTTCAACTTTAAAAGTGAACAGGGATCAACGCTGGTATTGGCAGTTGTGATCATTATGATCGTCATGGTTTTGGGAACGACGTTAATGCTTGGCGCTGTATCGCACCTGAAGCTTGCTGGAGACCAAACGACATGGTCATCAGATTATTACAAACTCGATTCTGATGCTGAAGCATCCCTTTTTAAAATAGATGAAAATTTGAAAGCAGTCGAACAGTTTACAACACATTTTTTTTCGAACAGAACTTATGAAGAAGTACCGAATGCATCATTTCAGGTAGGCATTGCCTATCAGAGAGAAGAAAATGACGGTAGTTTTTCTAATCAGACACTTCTTTTTCAAAACCTGACAAAACACGGGGATGAGGGGTTGAAAAATCAAGCGACCTACTTTAATGGCGATGCTTATGGTGATACATTTCAAATGTATTTTTATCAGAAGTATCTGAATGAAGTTGCATTGGTATATGATCCACTCGTAGAAGATGCTGACAGCCATTCATTGGCTTCACTCGAAAAGCAGTTTACAGAAACGTCATTTAATGAATTGTATTTTGTGACGGCAAGGGCACTGTTAAGTGCAGCATATGGCTACGATGCTGATATCGGCACCTTAGGCTTCAACGGCGCTTATGTTGATGATCTCTACCAGCCGACATTGACACTGTCAAAAACGGTTCAGACAGTGTCATCACTGGGAGCTGGCGCTCAAGCGATTGATTATGCGGTACGCGTTATCGACCCGCAGTACGAACCCGTTTTAGAAGTTCAGAACAAGGTTTTTAATACCAATCCCGTGTGGACCAATGCGATTACAGCAGGCGGTGATATTATCATCAATGGTGATTTTGATATTTATGGTAGTTTATACAGTGAAGCTTCTGATGATGGTGTGAATTATACCAATAATAAGGGTATCAAGATAGAATCCGGGGAGCATGCGGTTTATGGCAACGTCTATACCAGAGGCGTTCTTAATCTTTACGGAGTTGATACGGTTTTAGAGGTCAAGCCCAATAATGGCAGTTATGTAACGGCTTATAAACGCAATACCTATGATGTTGGCAGTACAGAGACTGACTTTTTTATGGAAGGGTATGCTGGTACAGCTGATAATACGAATAGCGTAACGAAGGACGAGCAAGAGAGTTATCCGTCAGACAAAAGCAATTACTTCTGGTTTTTTAACCGTGATGCCTCTGGTGGCAATATCTATGCAAAAGAGATTAAAGCACTTGAGGATATAACGGGAAGGGCATCAAAGGGTGTCAAACTCGAAGCAGAAAATACATGGCAATATGGCGACCTGGCAATGGAAGCTTCTAAGAGTACAAGCGGCGATGCTGAGATGACAGTTCATCAGAATATTATTGGCCTTTTAGACGAATCAACACTGGCTGATCCCAATAGTAGCAGTACGCTTATTAATAACAGTATTGAAGAAGGCGGCAAGATTACAATGACCAAAGCTTTTATGCCGGGAGTGGCGTTTATTGGTTTTGATAAGTTGGATGATGCAACGGTAGGCGCGCCTTATTATTACCAAACTTTGGAGTCCATCACTGGCAATGATAGCCGCATTTTTTCTGAAATATACGATAGCAATATTGGTACAGAAACCGTTGCTGATTTAAGGAAATACACATATGTATCGACGGTTGATGGCGGTGAAGTAGATGTCAATTTTATGTTGAATCCAAATCTGTACAGCAACTATGATTCTGCCGTAAAAATAGATGCAATGCTTGATGCGCCAAAGAGTGGTTCGTTTAATACAGAAACAATTCAAGAGCGTATTGAGAATAATGTTTATACGGGAATCGATATCAATTATAGCGCTGCTGATCTGGACGCTTCATCAGCGTTAATTAATACGACGGGTTTGCTAATTGGCCACTCAAAAACAGTGGGGGGGTATACGTCATATGCCTCTGCTATCACAGCTGTTAAAACAGATATGAAAGAGGATTTTAGCAATTACAAGCAACTAATGAGAAACTGGTTTTTACTGAAGACAATGGCGTTTGGTTTTAATATAGATAGCTTGGACTTGTCAACGGATGTTGAAAATACAATTGCCTACAAACCAATAGCAGCTTGTGTTGACATCAATGCGATAAAATCGGGGTATTCACCAGATTTGCCGGATTCGGACGATCAGAAAGTAAATTATTTAACAAGCTTAAATCCAGTTATAACCATTGACAGCAATAATGCCAATGCCGTTATCATCAGCGACAGCGATGCGGGTTCGACGCATTTGACTTTGAATGTACAGCGAAACTTTAGTGGTATTGTATACGCTGACGGAGATATAACGATTAATATAAATGGAGGGTTCGATTTTCGCGGTACGATGATTGCAACAGGTAATGTGGCAATTAATCATACGGGAGCCGCTTCTGATATTGTTTATGATGAAGCGGTTATTGCAAAAGTCATTAACCTGTATACACCAGTTAAATCATTTTTTAAACCATTTGAAAAGGGGCCGGAAACGTACTTTAGTTTATCAAGATATACTTCAGGCATGTTTACTGGATTAGAACGGTTTAGAATTGTTAAATGGAAAGAGAAAATGTATGAATGACAGATAGGAGGTGCAACGCATGACTAAGAAAATTTTGATGTTGTTTCTAATTATTACAATGTTGATGACATCATTCCCCATTGTAGCGGCAGGTAATGGCAATGGCAACGGTAATGCCTATGGCAATACAAGACTAAATATTCTCTATTTATCCGGGGTTAATGGCAATAGTGCCGATGCACAATTGGCTACGGATATTGATAAATATTTTGTCGATGATGTGGATGTTAAAGTCTATCACAAGGAAATTAAAAATTTCTCTATGAATGATTTCACAAAGAAGGATTATAGTGCAATTTATATTGCGGCGTCTGTGCTCTACAATATTGAGCATAATCAAGTAAACCCAGATGTGCTTGCAAAATTAAAAGCATTTGATTATCCAACGGTTGTGGAGAATGCCTTAGCAAAAGAATTTGGTTTGGCAAATAATGTTGTTGATGTCAATTTGGATGGATATTATTATCAGCGTAATGCAGATGCCGTCAAAGTAATGAAAGTAGATGGACATCGTGAATTTTCTGAAAATGTCATCAGTGACTCAAATTTTACTAAATTAAATTATTTATATCAATATGAGGACATGTACTGGTATTGGTTTCTTTATTACGGCTATGGCTGGTCTGTAGATTACCAAGCGGTTTCAGGTCTGAAAAACGGAGCGATCGTCAGTACGACAACAGAAGAAATTCCTGGAGATTCTTATCGTACATACCCGTTGATCTATGGCTATGAACCAAATAATAGCAGCTTGAGCAATCAGTATCGCGTTGCCGGAACTTACGGAACGACAAACTACAGTCATTATCTATCTGATGAATCGCTGTATTTAATAGCAGATGCTGTTTGGTGGGTACTAAATGGCGGTGCGGGGGAACAGTCGGCATATACGGTTGAAACCTATGACGATGTCAGTGGTACCGCTTTGAGTACAGTGAATCAGAGTGTTGCGGCAAATACTAGTTATAATTTTGAATACACGCCAGTTGATGGTTATCGCTTTTTAAGATGGGAGCGTACATTGGATGGTGTGACAACAACATTGAGTGATAATGCATCGTATTCTGAAATACCGAGGGATGGAGCAACTTATCGAGCGGTTGTTGAACGCGTTTACGCCATTCAGCTTCAAACTTATGATATAACAAATGAAGCTGTGATTAATCAGACGACGTCTTATGTGCGCAAAGGCAGTGCGCTGTCTTTATCATACGAAACGATTAGCGGTTATGAGTTCTATCGCTGGGTAAAAGTGAATGCAACCAATGGCAGTGTATCAGTTGTTTCATCAAGTGTAGATACTGCTGTGACGCCTACAGGGGATTCGATTTATCGAGCAGAGACAATTGATACGATGGCTTTGCCGGCAAAGCTTAATATTTTGGAAGTACAGCCTTCTGCTAACTACGTTTTGAATAAGCGCTATTTAGAGAATGAACTTCGAACAGATGTAGAACTGACACAAATGCCAATGAGTCTATTTATTGCAGATAGAACGCAGTTGAATGGTGCTTATGATATCATTTATATTGGGCAAGATAACAGTGGCAGTGAAAATAATCATGAAGATAAGTATTACCCGGCTCAAGATTCTGATTTAAAATATACTGGTTATCTTGATGTATATGATGGCAGAACAAAGAGTTTTTCAACATATGGCGGTATCGGCGAGTACTATTCGCCAAATGATATTACGCAGTTGAAAGCGGATGAGCTGAAAGCTTTTATAGAGGCAGATCAATTGGTACTGTTTGATGGCAGTATCTTTAGTAGTTCAAAAGCTACACTGCTTAAATCAAACTTTGAAGATAACCATCAAACAAATGTCAAAGTTTATAGTAGCGTGACGAATGATCGCGTCGTGAACCTTTTAAATGACTACAACGGAGAGGCTTATGTGATTAAACCAACGCTAACGGTGCTTGATAATCCGTTATCATTCATTGGCAGCAATGGAACCGGTCAATATATGACGGCGCCAGAAGATCGATATATGTCATTTAACTTTAAACTTGAAGATTATATCGCCGATCATCAGTACAATGCAGAACTCTATTTGGACTTCAATGGTGATGGTATTTTTAGTACGGTAGATGGTGAGTCAGTAGCTGAAACCGCGCTGTATTCAGAGAACTTCGAAAATGTATTGATGCGTTACAATTTACCAAAAGAATATATTGGGTTTGTTCCTTGGAAAATTGAGGTAACGGATCAAACAGTTGGTGCGAAAACCTATGAAATCGGCTATGCAGCCTTTAAAGGCACCTCAGATGCAGCCGTTGCTGTAAGACATATTAAGGTGCTGCAGATTACACCGAATAATGGTGGTAGCTATAAACTGACGGAATTGCCTCAAGCATTGAAGAAAATTATGGGATTGTATACACTTGAAATCACACAGATGTCAGTGGACGCTTATAATGCAAATCCATTTGAACTAAATGGGCTCTACGATATGTTAGTACTCGGTTTTGCAGATTCACTTTCGACCTCACTTCTGCTTAGTGACGCGGCGATGGATCGCATTCAGTCATTTGTTGACTCAGGACAGAGCTTGCTAACGACGCATGACCAGTTGTGGTTTAAACTCAATCATATGGGTACGACTAATATGGATTTCACAGAACGGTTTAGGGATCAATTTGGCCAAAATACCTATGCAAAGGATTACATTAATAACAATCAGGAAGCCTCAAATGATACGATGCTGCCGTATACGACAATCAATGGGCGCTCTTACTTTACGGTAGGCTATTCTAATCGGGCAATTGATCGGTATAATCAAGGATTAAAAACTACAAACAGTGCAGTTGAAGTGAATGAGGGTCAAATTACATTGTTCCCGTATATTCTGGGTAATACACTTGATATTTCAACGACTCACTTCCAGTACTTCCAGTTAGATATGGAAAATGAAGACCTGGTGGTATGGCATAATCTGACGGGTGGTAGTTATGATGGCAATGACGCTCAAAATGATTATTACGTTTATTCAATTGGTAATATTACGTATTCGGGAACAGGTCATGCAAGCCCTAAAACGTATAATGATGAAAACGAACTCTTTGTGAATACAATGATCAAAGCGTCTAAAACAGCCAATCATGCACCTGCTATTGTGATTGATAATATTGTTGATGGTGCAGTCTACTACAAGACTGATGAATCGATCCGCTTTGGTGTGACTGTGTCGGATCTCGATTTAAAAGATACGACGTCAACTGTCAGTATCTATTTTGATACGGATATGGATGGTGTTGGAGATGTACTTGCTGCAACCTATTATGATGTTGACAATGATCAGTACTTATCAGTTAATGCAGATAAGCGTGATCTTGATGCGTATGATTTATTTAATATTATTGTTGTTGCATCTGATCAAAACGGTGCTAAAACAGTGGAAACTATTCACAATATTAGCAACATAAGCCGTGTTGGATTAGCAATATCACAAGATACTGAGTGGAGTGATCAAAATCCATTGATCGGCGACAGCAGTACGTTGAGCATTGAAATGAAAAAGACCGAGGCGGGCGATGCGTCTTTTAGCGATATCATTGCATCGGTTATCATTCCTAAAGCTGAACTTGATGCTGTGACCAGTGATTACAATGTTGTAGGATGGTCTGGCCCATCACTTGTGGGTGATTCTTATGTTTACACAAAAGCTGTATCTGACTATACGCGACCACTTGAGTTTACGCCGTACTTTAATGGCTCAGAAGGCACCATAAATGCCTCTATTGAGCTTCAATATGACAATTATGGAACACCTGCTGAAAAGGTAAAAGCGGGACCAATGAAGTTGACTGTTGAACAAGGACAAATGATTGTTTCAGCAATGGATCGATTTAACCGTCCGGTTGACGGTGCGCTGCTTACAATAGAGGGTGCATCAGATGAAATTGAAGTCGAAACAGTTGGTGGCGAAAATGTCATTGTTGACCTTGATGGCGGTACAAAGGTCTATACGGTCAGATACAATTTAGATGGCTATAAAGATGCAGAAATCATCGTAACATATGATGATGGTACTGTAGAAACAATTAAAAGGAACTTAACTGAAAACTATATATTAGCGAATATAGCATTAAGCGGTGCAAAAAATCCTGTTGATATTTCGCTAAAACTCTACCAAGATATTATTACAGATGTTCAAGTTGTTGGTGATATCGGGTTAATCGTTGAAAAAAATCTTGAAAATAATCAGACAGTCTTTAACAACATGGGTGATGCTAACAAAACCATAACAATTAATTACAACTTAGATGAACCGACAACACGCATGACCCTAGTATTTGATGATTCAGGTTTTACATCACAAATCGCTGGCGGATCATATAGCTTGCTCAATGAAGAGGGTGATGTAGATGCTGTAATTCGTGATGTAGACGGCAATGTAATTGTCTCGGAAGGGATTGTTTTTGATACAGTTAATCGAACCCTAACGGTAGATCTTGGTGCGGGAAATGTCTTTGAACCAGGTGTCTATAGTATGTCGCTAACGATGCATTTTGCTAAGGGACTTAAAATTTATACCACAAATCAGCCGCACGTAATAGATTTGGTCAAACTGATTACAGATGTGTATAGTGATGCTGATGAGAATGGCATCTACGCTGAAAACGAGCGCTTTAATGGTATTGAGAAGCTTTTAGAAGAAAAAATTGTTGTTGGGTATCTAGTCTTTACAGATAACACGGAAGATGAAGATGCACGGAACGGTATTGTTGGCTTCAAGACGCGTTCAACCAATATTTTAGAAGGAGCCGGGTACGGCGATGTTGAGCTCTATATTAAGCCATCAAAAGATGTTTCGTTTGAGAATGTAAATATTCAATTGATGCTTCGTTACATGGAGAATGGGAGTTTAGTTGAACTTGAAAACAATGAAAACTTCTATATTGTATCCATTGAGGAAGTAAGAGGGCTTGATGTTGAAAATGTCGTGCTTCAGGAAATTGATGGCAATAATAAAAATACAGAGCTGTTGATCAAAGAGTTGCCAATTGCAACCGATGATGATGATGCCGTCATAAAAGTCAAGATTTTTGTCGAAAACAGCAAGTTTGACTTCCAGGATTATCGCCTCGTCTTCTCACTCATCTATGGTGTGAATGTCCAAGAAGCGGAAATCAATCAGTATATTCAAATTATCAAAAGATTAAAATTACAGTAAACGCATCCTGTGATTTTCAAGAAGGTACGCGTGTACCTTCTTCTTTTTTTCTGTTATTTTTAGTACAATGAGGTTATAATGATTGTATTGAATATTATATGCGGTAATCGCTGCATCAGTGGAGGTTGTTTTGAGGTTAAAAAGTATTGAACGCATCGCCGTTGGAGAAGTGTTGGGCAAATCGGTTTATGACGACAAGTGTCAGTTGCTTCTAGCTCGAAATGTTGCATTGACGCAGAACTACATTGACCGATTAAAACAAGCGAGCATTCAATGTATCTACATCGAGGATGAAATTTCTGAAGGCATAGAGCCTGAGAACGTCGTCTCCCAAGAGTTGAAACTTAAATCAGTCAATGTTATTCAAAATGTCTTTAAACAGGCGACCGGGAAAAAGAGCGTGGGATTTGATGCCATGCAGGTCGATCAAATTAAAGACATTATTGATGAGATGATGGAGATTGTCTTTTCGCATCGGGATACGCTTTATGTCATGGCAGAATTGATGGGAACAGATATGTATACCTATAACCACTCTGCCGAAGTTGCCGTACTTTCAATGCTCGTGGCGAAAAGTCTCGGGCTCAATCACCAGTTTATACAAAAAATTGGCGTCGGTGCCATGCTGCACGATATTGGGAAAATGAAAATCCCAAATGAAGTGCTGAATAAGATCACGCCGCTTTCCGATGAGGAAATGAAGCTTGTAAAAGAACATGCGCGCTTTGGTTATGATATTTTAAAAGAATCGATCAGCATTTCGCCAATATCTCGGCAAATTATACTGCTGCATCACGAAAAGCTGGATGGCAATGGCTACCCAATGCGGTTGACGGCTGATGAAATCCCGGTACATGTACGTATTGTGACGATGTGTGATATTTTTAATGCACTTGTCTCTAACCGTGCATATCGAGAAAAATTAAATGTCGATGAAGCCCTTGAAATTTTAAGAGCTGAAGCGATTTACCAATTGGACCGTGAAATCTATTATCATTTGCTTAAGGTGGTCAATATCTACCCGCCAGGGACAATTGTTGAACTGTCAAATGGTACGATTGGCATTGTCATAAAAGAGAACCGAGAGGCGCAAACTCGTCCGCTGGTACAACTGATCGTCAATAATAAAAAAGGCGATATTGTGAACTTGATGGATAACTTGACACTGTTTATTACGAAAACGATTGAGCTTTAAACCAACTAAGGAGGTAAAATGACGAAACTCGTTCTTTTCATAAAACTCGGGCTCGTTCTTTATATCATCCTGCAAATCATTTATGAATCAGTCAAAAATAAGAGCCTAAGGAATGTATTTATCTTTATGGCTCTTTTTGCGATGGCATCGGTGGATATTCGGCGACTATCGACAAATGCACCCGTTGATCTTTTTTCAGAAGTAATCCTTATTTTTATTCTGTTATACATTATTATTACAGTGCTTCACGTGCTGTTTAACGGAAAAACCCCGACAAATCATATTGTTGATTACCAGGTTCAGCTTCTTTCAGATGTCATTGAAAATGTTGAAGAAGGTATTGCGATTATCAATGTCAGTGATTTAAATGTTATTGCTTCCAATGAAGCATTTAATCAGTTTATTCATACATACAGCCGCTATATTACGCTTCATGAAATGATTTCAAGGTATAATCGCGGCAATCGCATTATTGAGCTCAAAGGTTTTGAAAATGAGACGCATTATTTTAGAATTTCATTGACGACGATTGATAATAGTAGAATTCGGATCCATATCAATGACATTAGTGACAGCAAACTCAAGGAAATAGCACTGGAAGCCGAACTTGAAGCTTATGTACAGCTCTGTGATACTGTGCAATACGCAGTCATGTGTTTTGATTCCAATATGGAAACAGAATTGGTTAATGCGGGGGCGAAGCAACTCTTTATGGCACAAGAAGAAGCTGCATTTGGCCGTAATGAACTAATGGATGTATCGCTTGAGACTTTTATGATGCTGGATAGCATGAAGAAGGACCTAGAACATTCTAATGAACCCGAAATAACGTTAACACGTGCGGTTTACATCGGTGGGCAAACCCATTACATAGAAGCAAAAATGCATCAGCATCAGCATGCGAAGCATTTGTCCTATATTGTAGAAATGAGAGATCAGACAGCGCAAGTTAGGTTAAAAACGAGACTAAATGCCATGCATTCACTGGTATTTGAAATTGAAGGGATGCCGCTTTTAGAGGACGTCTATTATGATCTTATTGCAGAAAAACCATATTTTATAGGTGTCAATCTCATGGAAAAAGAAATGGATGCAGATCTTTTTGCGGCATTTGCACATATGCTTACAGAAACGGATTTTATGCTGATGAGTGATATTCGCAAGTCGTATGCTGACGATCGCTACATCAATCAAAAGATAGGCAGTGACATGCCGTTTTATATCTACCGGATCGTACGTGATACCTTTGGTTATGCAGTGGGGATTGTTCTACGGCGATCAATACAGGCGAGGCAGTATTTAAAGATCGAAGAAGTAGGGCGTAATATCATGCCGCATGTTCGCGACGGTATTATCGTCATTAATGATGAAATGCAAATCATTTTTATTAACGATATGATGCTGCGAATGCTGTCGCAAAAGAGAGATGTACTCTTTGGCAAGCCCATTGCACTTTTGCTTGAAGAACATTATGAACTGAGGCATCCCGAGCGTTTGGGAAGCAATCAGTCCATTCACTTTGAAATGAATATGAAAGATGCTGACGGGCAGCTGATTCCGGTGGATGTGATTGAAATCGCCATACAAGGTGTCAACGGGCATAACATGATCCTGTTGGTTCGCGATATGGTTGAACGCAATCTGTTTAGGCGCAGATTTATGGAATCCCAAAATAAGTATGAACAAATTATCAATACGCTTCAAGATGATATAGTCGAAATTGCACTGCCTGAACGCAGAGTGGCCATTATTCAATCCATTGCTTTGGACCGCCAAGTTGTCGGGAGTGAATACACGTATTACGAGTGGCTGGAGCAAATACATGCAGAAGATCGAGCGAAGGTCAGTGAGAGCATTGATATTATTACTTCTGAAAAAAGTGAACGCCATATCTTCGACTATCGAATTTTCGATAAGGGTAAATGGATATGGACACGGAGTACAGGGAACTATGTCAGTGAAGGTGAAAGTGCCTTTGTACTATTGGTCAACCAAAGCATCAATGAAATAAAAAAAATGGAATCAGAACTGCTTGAGAGCCGGTTTATCTTGGCTGAATCTGAAAAGATAACAGATATGGCACATTGGAAATTTGATATTGGCAGCAATGTGTTTCTCGTTTCCGATAATTTTGTCAACGTCCTAAAACTGAAGAAGATATCAAAAGAAATTGCTTACGACGCATTGCTCGAACAAATGCATCCCGCAGATCGCCTCTATTTTAAAGAAAAATTTTATGACATGATTTGGCGAGGCGAGCGTTTGGATATCGTTTGTCGAATTATTCGCCATGGGGATATACGTTTTTTGCAAATCGTAGGCGAAAGTTACAATCGACACAATGTACCACAGTATGCCATTGGCAATGTGATGGATGTCTCTGAGAAAATCAATGTAGAGCATAAGCTTGAAAATTCAAAGCAATTGCTCAATACCATTATCGAACAGTCTCCAACTGGGATCATTGTCGTAAAAAGACTCGGCAAGATTGAAGTCATTAATCCTACGGCACTTCACCTCTTACATCTGGATGAACGTCAAAGTGTGACGACATCTGTCCTAAAAAGCCATATGGAAGTGCATTTTGAGGATGATGAAATCGGTCAAATTAGAGTTATACTGAGTCAACTTCTCTCAGATAGACATTTTTCAACTATTTTGAGAGATGATTTTAATCAGACGCTGCGGTTGATTTCATCTCCGCTCATTGATGAAGAAGGGCGGTATACGGGGAATATACTCATCCTCGTTGACATTACAGAACGTGAGCGCCTATTTGATCGTTATCGAAGCGAATCTGAAAAACTGCTGAAAGTCGAGCGGTTAGCGCGTCTTGCACATTTTGAGTTTAAAAATGAATTTGAATCACCTGAATATTCAGAAACGTTAAAAGATATCTTTGCCATTGATGTGATTTCAATGCCGTTTCGAAAGCTGTTGTTTTCATTTATTGCAGCGTACGATGCAGAACGTGTACGCGTTTTTTTGGATGAGACTGTTGGTAAAGTCGGCATATCACATATAGAATTTGATATCGCTGATGGTGAAAAGAAGAAAAAGCATCTGTTGATGTACTTAGATCAGCAGACTGTAAATGGCGATATCATCTGTCAGGGCACTATTCAAGATATAACATACGAAACGGATTGTAACTTGACGACAGAACGATGCCTTAAAATCGATCAGTTAGCCAAAACAATTGCAGATCACCTATTGGAAACCGTCAATGCATTTAATCAATTTCAAAATTTGAACAATGAAGGGAATACCTCGGCATGTGACGGAGAAATCCAAGTCATAGAAGCAAATCTTCAAGTATTAGAGGAAGCGACGGAGTCGTTGCGAACCTTAACCAGATATTAAAATCGTGATACTTAATAGCGTTTATTAAGCCCGTTTTTTGCAGAGATCACTATCGATGATGCAGAGGACGGTTTTTTTATTTGATAACGAAGACTGCAACGTAAAATTTTTTTGAGAGACAGGATCGAAATCAAGTGTATGTGAAATAAGGTGGGAAATTAGACAAAATTGAGAATTGTGTTTGACAAAATGTAAAAATATGGTAATATGATAATAAATACCATATTTTAGGAGGATGCTTTATGAATAATGTTAGTTTAATTGGTCGATTGGTACATGATCCGGATCTAAAAAGGACACAAGATGGAAAAGCATATACACAGTTTAATCTCGCGATCAATCGCTATATGAGTCAAGCTCAAAAAGAAGAAAAGAAGTTGGAAGGGAAGAGCACAGCAGATTTCCCAAGGATTGTCGCTTTTGGCAAAACTGCAGAAAATTGCTGTAAATACCTTCAAAAAGGTGCAATGGTCAGTGTGATTGGAAAAGTAACGACGTCAAATTATGAAAATAATGCCGGTGACGTGATTTACACAACGGACATTACTGCGGATCGTGTAACCTTTTTGGAACCGTTTAATTCTGAATATCGTAAAACACCGCTTCGCGAGGATGCTGTTTAAAGTAAAATTAACTGGTCATTTTGTATATTCTTGTATATAATACTACTAGAGTAGACACTTGACTAAGGTGGAAAAATGACGAAGTTAAAAAAAGAAGACTTGATCGTTGGTATGGTGCTTGCTGAAGATATTTATAGCAAAACCGGAGCTGTATTAATCGGTGCAGGAACAAAACTGGATGCATCACATATGCGCTTTATTGAAAGAGCCGATATGATATTCGTACATATTGAAGAAGATGCAGTAGAGACTACAGCTGCTTCAAAAGAGCCTAAAATGCAAGTTACTGCCGACAAACCAAAAACGTACCAGAAAGATATGCCAAGGTATAACTTGCAGGAAAGGTACCAAAATACTGTCAGCAAGTTTAAGAACATCTACTATGATTTCAGACTGGGTCGTGTGCCGGTTTTTCAGGAAATTGAAGACCTCGTTGAGCCACTCTATGAAGCGATCTTGAACGATGAGCACATTACTAGCAAAATGTGGCAGATACAGGCTTATGATGATTATACATTTGATCATTCTGTGCGCGTTTCCATGATTGCAGGGCTATTAGCCAAATGGTGTGGATATCCTGCTAATATTGTAAAAGATGCATCATTGAGCGGGCTGCTTCATGATATTGGGAAATGCAATATTCCTGATGAAATTTTGAATAAGCCGGGGCCGCTGACCCCAGAGGAGTTCAAAGTTATTAAAACACATGCGACATTGGGCTATGTGCTTATCAAAGATATCCCAAACATTAATGAAAATGTAATGCTTGGTGTTTTACAGCACCATGAGCGCATGGATGGCAGTGGCTATCCTCATGGAATCAAGGGAAAAGATATCAATATGATCGCGAGTATTGTTGCCGTCTCAGATGTCTATTGTGCAATGACAGCTGATCGTGTTTATAAACCAGCTTTTCATCCTTTTGAAGTTGCCAGTTACATTCTTGAAAAGTGTTATCATACCTTGAACTTTTCGATTGCCAAAACGTTCTTGACCAATATAGCACCTTTTTTTATTGGTCATCGTGTTAAATTAACCAATGATCTTTGCGGCGAAATTGTGATGACTTATAAAGATGACCCGGCAAGACCCCTCGTCAGAGTAGACGAAACATATTATGACCTGCGCAAGCACCTTGAAATAGAAATATTGCAGATGTTTGATTATGACTGATAGAGCCTCGCGGAAGCGAGGTTTTTTTTGTTGTGGTGCGTTAATAGAGCGAACACTTTATGTTGAGCAGTGTCCGTCGCGAAAGTAAAAGCGTAAATAATATATTGTAGGATAAGATTAACTTGACGAAAAAGAACGAGTGTTCTTGTTTTTTCTAAATCTCTTGCACAACCCGGTTGTAGTCTGATATGATAAGATTGGTGATCTTGAGAGACGCGTATGAAGATGTGTTTATACCATATATGGGATTATTAAAACACATTAAAATACTACATAAGGGATTAAATCATTTAGACATCCTGCGAGATTTCAGATAAATATACAGAGGTGAAAACATGCAAAAGAGCAATTATACAAATGAAAGTATTACAGCCTTGAAGGGAGCTGACCGCGTTCGAAAAAGGCCCTCGGTCATCTTTGGCTCAGATGGACTTGAAGGATGTCAACATTCATTTTTTGAGATATTGTCAAATGCAATTGATGAAGCGCGACAAGGCTTCGGTAATGAAATAACGGTTATTCGGCATTTTAATAATGTGATTACCGTTATTGACCGCGCGAGAGGTATTCCTGTCGACTTTAATAAAAAAGAACAGCGCTACAACTGGGAACTCATTTTTACTGAACTCTATGCAGGTGGAAAATATGAAAACAACACCGCTGATATCTATGAATACAGTTTGGGACTTAATGGCCTCGGTTTATGTGCAACGCAGTACAGTTCTGAATTCATGGAGGCGATTATTCATCGAGATGGTTTTGAATATCGCTTGAATTTTGAAAAAGGCGAAATCGCAGAAAATGGTTTTGTCAAAGAGCCTAAAAAGTATCGGCATACGGGTTCAATCATAAAATGGCGCCCCGATTTAGATGTCTTCAAAGAAATTGACATTCCAATCGATTTTTTCACAAGTACGTTAAAAAAGCAATCTATTGTCAATCCGGGTGTGAAGTTTGTCTTTCGTGATGAACCGACAGATGTCGTGCATGAATATCTCTATGAAAACGGTATTAAAGATTACGTCGAAGAGATCAGCCTAGGGAAAAATCTGTCATCTATCCTCTACTTTGAAGATTCAGGGATGGGTCAGGATCGTGATGATATGCCGAAATACAAAGTGAAGGCACAGGTGGCACTTACTTTTAACAACGAGGTTAACTGCCTTGAGTACTTTCATAACTCAAGTTTTCTGGAACATGGGGGTTCGCCGGACAAAGCAGTAAAAAATGCACTAGTCTATGAGCTTGATAAATTTATTAAGCAAGAATCAAAATATGTTAAAAATGAGAAGAAAATCTCATTTATCGATATCCAAGACAGTTTGATTATTGTAACGAACTCCTTTTCAACGGTTACGAGTTATGAAAATCAGACGAAGAAGGCCATTACAAATAAGTTTATCCAAGAATTTTTAACAGATATGATTAGAAAGAATCTTGAAATTTTCTTTATTGAAAATAAAGAGGATGCTATTAAGATTGTAGATCAGATTTTAGTTAACAAGCGTTCGAGAGAGAAAGCTGAGACGACAAGACTCAATCTCAAAAAAACACTAGGCAATAAAATTGATGTCACCAATCGTGTCAAAAAATTTGTCGATTGTCGATCAAAAGATCCAAACGTCAAAGAGCTTTATATTCTTGAAGGCGATTCGGCACTTGGTGCTACAAAATTAGCCCGGAATAGTGACTTTCAGGCTTTGATGCCAATCCGTGGAAAGATATTAAACTGTCTAAAAGCAGATTATGATAAAATATTTCAGTCAGATATTATTATAGATCTCGTCAAAGTTTTCGGGTGTGGTGTTGAGATTAAAACGCGACACAACAAAGAACTCGATACATTCAACCTAGACAATTTAAAATGGGACAAAATCATTATTTGTACTGATGCTGATGTCGATGGCTTTCAGATAAGAACACTGGTGCTAACCATGATATTCAGATTAGTACCAACGCTGATCGAGACGGGTAAAATTTATATTGCGGAATCACCGCTATTTGAAATTACCACATCGGATCAAAAGACATATTTTGCTTACAATGAACGTGAAAAAAATCAAATTGTACAACAATTAAAGAAAAAGTATACCATTCAGCGGTCTAAAGGCCTTGGTGAGAATGACCCGGATATGATGTGGCAGACAACCATGAATCCAGAAACGCGAAAACTGATTAAAGTGTCGCCAGAAGATGTGTTATCAACAGAGCGAATGTTTGAATTGTTGCTAGGAGATGATTTGGAAGGTCGAAAACAATTCATTGAAGTGAATGGCGAAGCTTACCTAGAAATGTTGGATTTAAGTTAAATAGAGGTGAATGAGTGACAATGTCAAAAGACACATTATATGTAGAACAACCCATAACAGAAATACTGGAAAAGAATTACATGCCTTATGCCATGAGCGTTATCGTATCGCGTGCTATTCCAGAAATCGATGGCTTTAAGCCCTCGCATCGAAAGATACTTTACACGATGTATAAAATGAAATTGCTCAATGGCAATCGAACGAAATCTGCCAATGTTGTAGGCCAGACGATGAAACTCAATCCGCATGGCGATCAGGCGATTTATGCGACACTCGTGCGTTTGACCAAGGGCAATGAGGCATTACTGCTGCCTTATATCGATTCGAAGGGCAACTTTGGCAAAGTGACATCAAGGGATATGAAGTTTGCTGCAGCGCGTTATACGGAAGTAAAACTGGACAAAGTCTGTGAAACTATTTTTGCTGACATTGACAAAGATAATGTTGATTTTTCTGAGAATTACGATGGTTCTATGCTGGAACCCGATTTGCTGCCAACAACATTCCCAAATATTCTGGCAAACCCTAATAAGGGGATCGCGGTTGGAATGGCGAGCAATTTTCCGAGCTTCAACCTGAATGAGCTTTGCGAAGCGACCATCTCATATTTGCAGCACAATGATGTGGATCTTTTGGAAATCATGCCTGCACCTGATTTTCCAACAGCAGGTACTTTGATCTATACTCAATCAGATATGCGAAAAATTTATGAAACTGGCGTGGGCTCTTTTAAACTAAGAGGGAAAGTATCTTACGATAAAAAGCTTAATATGTTGATTATCACAGAGATACCATATACGACAACTGTTGAACAGATTATTGATAAAGTGATTGAACTCATAAAAGCAGGCCGTGTTAAGGAAGTTTCTGACGTTCGCGATGAAACCGACTTGGAGGGTTTAAAAATTGCATTGGATTTAAAGCGGGGGACTGATCCAGAAGCATTGATTGCAAAGCTTTATAAATATACGCCGCTGGAAGATTCGTTTGCATGCAACCTCAACTTACTCATCAATGGGCGTCCGCAAGTGCTTGGCATAAAAAGCATTTTGAAAGAATGGGTTATTTTTCGACAAAACTGTATTCGCCGAAGTGCGCGTTTTGATATCAATCGCCTAAGTGAGAAGCTTCATTTGCTTAAAGGTCTTCAAAGTGTACTTCTCGACATTGATGAGGCGATTAAGATTATTCGAGAAACAGAACTTGAAAAGGAAGTTGTTCCGAGATTGATGACGCATTTTGGAATTGATCAAGAACAAGCTGAATATGTGGCGGATATTCGATTAAGATTTTTAAACAGGGAATATCTTTTAAAGCGATTGGATGAGATTACATCACTTGAAAAGGAAATTGAAGCGCTTCAAATGCTTGTAGAAGATGACAAGAAAATAAACAAACAAATTATACGCGACTTAAAGCAGATACAGAAACTGTATGGCAAGCCAAGATTAACGCAGCTCGTTCATCCAGAAGAAATTGTCGTCCATGAAGAGGAGCGTATTATTGAAGATTATAATTTGAAAGTGTTTCTATCGGCGCATCAATATCTCAAAAAGGTATCGCTTGTATCATTACGATCAAGCGGAGATCATAAGTTAAAAGAAGATGATGAGATTATTCAGGAAATTGAGGGGAATAATAGAGACGAGATCCTCTTCTTTACAGACCAATGTAATGTTTATAAGATGAAACTTCATGAAATAGAAGATCAAAAGGTCAGTACACTGGGGATTTTTTTGCCGAACCTACTAGACATGGATGAAAATGAAACCGTTATTTATGCAGTTGTCACTCAATCTTTCCAAGGTCATATGATTTTTGGTTTTGAAAATGGTAAAGTTGCAAAAGTACCTTTAGAGGCTTATCAGACTAAGACGAATAGAAAAAAACTCGTCAAGGCGTATTCTGATGAAGCTGCGATCGTTGGTGTTGCCTACCTGCCCGAAGCGACGGATATTGTCGCCATTAGAGAAGCGGGTAAAGGCGAGGTAAGGGCAGTTGTGTTTAACAGCGACCTCGTTCCGGAAAAGGTGACAAAGAATACAAAAGGTGTGCAAACGATGCGAATGAAGAGTGGTGCAGTTATGACGTATTTAGCTGTGCTTTCAGAGGAAGAACGCGAGCCGTTTTCTCAATATGTCGTGACAGATATTCCGAAATCAGGAACGATACTCGAACCCTTACATCGCATGACACTATCAACATTGCTTAAGTAGCGCGATGTTAAAATGTTTAATGTGAAAATATGAATGGCATAAAGGAGGTTTATATGAAGCTGCAAACAAAGAAAATGAAACAGATCATTTTGACGGTATTGACAATTGCAATCATTGCAAAAGTAGGATATGAACTAAAGTTTTTTGATGTCGCTTTCGGAATGTTTAAGTTGAAGTGCTTTAAAAAGCCAGTTCAAAAAGTTTCATTTAAAACACTTTCATTTATCTCTCATTCTTTAAATGATCAGGTGTTTCACATTGAAATGCGCTCAAGAGGGTGGCATTTTATCAAACAATACGGTAAAGGATTGATCTATGAAAAGGATGGTTATGAAATTTTAATCTCAAAACGTGTCTTTTTTAGCCAGTATAGCTTTTATGAAGTGGCCACAAAGGAAGTCTTTGAACTTGTATAGATATAAAAAGTTTTTTATTATTAAGCCCTTTAACGGTATGTTAGAGGGTTTTTTATAGGTGAAGGACTTAGATTGAGTGTTGTTGATAAGCAGATGTTTCATGGATAAAATTTCATAGGAACCGGCTAGTTTGAAGCCGTGAAGGAACTATCAGAAAATTAAGAATAGAGGAACTTTCAATAATTAGAAAAAAACACTTAAAAAAGATTGACGAAGTGTGAATAGTATAGTAAGATAATCAAGTCGCTTGTGAGCGAGTCGTTAAAATGCGAAGTGAGCGAGCGATAATCAAACATAAAATTCTAGTTAAAAGTTATTGACAAGGGTTGAGAGGTTTGATATAATTTAGAAGCTGTCGCACATTGTAAACACTGAGTTTGAAGGGT
>NZ_JAHBCL010000026.1 GCF_018390735.1 Fusibacter paucivorans | reverse complement strand
ATGTTTAGTAAAATCAAGGGAAGGTGTCTGTGATCCATCTGAACTATAGATTTGAAATTATCAAAGAACATTCGGGGCGGTAATTGAACCGTTACCCTATATTTATCTTACAAGGAGGAAAGAAAAATGAAAGTAAATGGTAAAGTAATCGTCGTAACGGGCGGCGGAAATGGTATGGGAAGACAAATTACACTGCAATTATTGGAAAAAGGCGCACATGTTGCCGCTGTTGATGTCAATATGAAAGGGTTAGAAGAAACGAGAGATTTAGCAGGCAATGACCGCAATCTCACACTACATCAAGTGGATATTACGGATAAAGAACAAGTACAAAACTTAGTAGCAAAAGTTATTCGCGCACACGGCGTCGTAGACGGGATTATAAACAATGCAGGGATTATTCAGCCGTTTATTAATGTTTCAGATGTATCTGATGAAATCATCGACCGCATTATGAATGTCAATTTTTATGGCACACTCTATATGGTAAGGGCATTTCTGCCGGAATTATTGAAAAGACCGGAGGCACATGTTTTGAATGTATCGAGCATGGGCGGTTTTTTCCCGGTTCCCGGTCAAAGCATCTACGGCGCCTCGAAAGCGGCTGTCAAACTCATGACAGAAGGCATGGCCGCAGAATTAAAAGATACAAATGTCTCTGTATCTGTTGTCATACCGGGCGGCATCGCGACAGATATCAAAAAGAACTCCAATATTGTGTCAGATACAAGCAAAGATGAAAAAACCAAAGAGAACAGCAAGATCATTCTAACGCCTGAAAAGGCCGCCAGCCTTATTATTGAAACAATGGAGAAAAACCTAACCATTGCTTATATTGGCAAGGATAGTAAACTCATGAACGGTCTTTATAAGTTAAGTCCGAAATTTGCAGGCTATTTAATTGGAAAGGTACTGCAACATTAAGGTAATCCTTTCAGTTAGCATTAAGGTAATCCTTTCAGTGTGCAAAGAATTCATTTATAATAGTGTTAGCAAAGAAATTCGTTTTGAAGAGGGGCTGAAATGAAAACAGCATTACCGAAATCATTGATGAATGATTGGCTAGACAGCAGTAAGCGACCCACACTTGCCATGATTGTATTTGTACATGTCGTCACCCTCTGGCTTCAGGGGCCAGAGGTGGTAACGAAAGAAACTTATAGTGGCTTTACCATCGTGCTCATCATGTTTGCAGCCATTTACGTGCATAAAGATCGGTTGTTTAAAAGACGGAAATGGCTGTATTTTGTTATACAGGGGACAATAGTCTTTGACTGTGCTGTCATTATGGGTTCTGGTTTTGAAACCGTTTACATTGCGCTTTTACCATTGCTCGTGTATGAAAGCCTCTTTACTTATGGCAAGATGAGTTATGTGTTTCTGACGGCAATTCCCTACTATGGTATTTTCTCAGGGCTTATTATTTATATTGATGGTCTGGAGGCACTTAAAGCCTATTTGCCGATTCTCGGTTTTGTTACCTTTGCCGTAGGAACTTTCAACGTCATGTATCAAAACCAAGTAGAGCTTCGCATTAGGTCACAGGCACTGGCAAGAGAACTTGAAATCGCCAATAGCCGCATTGAGGCAATGACATTGGAGCGTGAACGCGAGCGCGTCGCGCGTGACTTGCATGATACCTTATCTCAGGGGCTTTCGGCATTGGTACTTCAAATGGAAACCATGAAAGTCTACTTGGATATGGAAAAGACGGAAAAGGCGCAAAGTATTTTAGAGCAATCAACCAAACACGCCCGGCGTGTACTGGAAGAATCGCGTCAAGTTCTCAACGAATTGAGAGTTGAAGGCAGTGCACAGCAAGATGTTCGAATAGCATTAACCACTGAAGTTCAAAGATTTAATGAATTTTTTAACGGTGATATCAGTACAGAGATGAAAGAGCCCATTTACTTGGATCTGGAGACCATTCGGCAAATGAATTTTATATGCCGAGAGATTCTTACCAATATTGATCGCCATGCAAAGGCAAAGCACGTTACCATTGTCCTTCACGCCAACGATGAAGTCATGCAGCTTCGCGTTACAGATGATGGCGTTGGTTTTAATACGCGTTTTAGCTGGCGCGAGATTGGTCATTTTGGTTTACAGGGGATGTCGGAACGCGTGAAGGCCATCGGCGGAGAAATGGATGTTTTTTCTCGAAAACGAATGGGAACAACGGTCGATATCTCCATTCCAATAAAGAAAGGGGAGCTTTTGTGATGGTGCGTGTGATGCTGGTAGACGATCATGAAATCGTTAGGATGGGATTAAAGATGCTTCTGGAGACACTGGATAATTATGAGGTTGTCTGTGAAGCAGAAAATGGTCAAGAGGCATTGAATTGTCTTGCCAAACAGTCAATTGATCTTATTTTATTAGATTTGAAAATGCCCGTCATGGATGGGCTCTCCTTTCTTGATGCTTATCAGTCCAGTGATCATCGTGTTCCGGTGGTCATTCTGACGACGCTGGACGATCAGGAAAAAATAAAAAAAGGCATTGCGTTGGGCGCCAAAAGCTATATGCTGAAAGATGCTTCACGTGATACTTTACTAAGGACATTGGAGGCGGCGCTAAAAGATGAAATGCTGCTGACATCGGATGTGAGCAAGAAGCTGCTGGCATCAGAGGCGCCGCCTGAAATGACGGAGAACGTCGAAGACTTTGGTCTGACAGAGAGAGAACTTTTTATACTGGGATGCGTTGCGAAAGGTGAAACCAATAAATCCATATCAATTGACCTCGGTATCTCGGAGCGAACCGTCAAAGCACATTTAACCAATTTATATGCGAAAATGTCCGTTACTTCAAGATCTGAAGCCGTGGCAAAAGCACTTGCAAACCGCCTTATTCACGTACAGGGTGGTTAAAGTGCGTTATGCGCACCGTTAGGAATTAAATCGTTTAGACATAAAACGTCAATACGGCAATTCGTTACCAGGGAATACCGTTAATAGCACTAATCAATTATACGGCAAATTTATAAACAGTTATCGCTGATAAGGGTATGGAGTAGCGAATGGAATGGATTAAAGCGAAGTCAATTCTGTCCGGCTATGTTGAGGGCAACAGCTGGTTTGGAACAAATTATAATATGAATATTTACAGAGGGTGCAGCCATGGCTGTATTTACTGCGACAGCAGGAGCGACTGTTATCATGTGGAAAATTTTGATGTGGTCAGTGCCAAGGCGAATGCCCTGATGATGATTGAGCGAGAATTACAGTCAAAGCGCAAGAAGGGCGTTATTGGAACCGGTGCCATGAGTGATCCCTATAATCCGCAGGAAAAATTGTTTGAACTGACACGCGGCGCCCTAACACGCATTAACCGATATGGTTTCGGCATTGCCGTTGCGACGAAGAGTCATTTGATCACCCGCGATATCGACTTGTATCAGCAGATTGCACATCATTCGCCTGTATTGGCAAAGGTGACGATCACCACGGCCGACGATGCGTTATGTGCTAAACTGGAACCCAATGTCGCAAGGTCATCTGTACGTTTTGATGCCATAAAAAAGCTTTCGGATGCGGGAATCTTCACTGGGATTTTAATGATGCCCGTCTTGCCGTTTTTGGAAGATAATACGGAAAATATTCGGGCAATTGTCGATCTCGCACACCAGAATGGCGCAAAATTCATTTATCCTGCTTTTGGTGTGACATTGAGGCAAAATCAGCGCGTGTGGTTTCTCAATAAACTTGGGGAACAGTTTCCGGAAGTGAAACAGCAGTACCTCGATACATTTGGCAATGCCTATGAATGCAGATCGCCCAATGCAAAAGGATTGTGGCGTCAGTTTAAACACGACTGTGAAGAACGGGGGATTCTCTATCGCATGGCGGATATCGTTCATGCTTACAAGGCACCTTATACGGTTGAACAGCTGTCGTTTTTTGACTAGGCAACCAGTAATTTTTTATAATTGAGTGGTATCTTTTCGTGAAGTTGATCTCAAATAAAGGTTGTTGCTTCACAAAGTAAGTGAACTAATGTATAATGTGATCAAGTTATTGATAATCATATAACAATTGAATAATTTCATGTATAAGTGCTTAAACATTAAGGTAAAAGGGAATCGGGTTAAAATCCCGAACGGTCAGGCCACTGTAATTGTAGAGCGACTTTCAAATGCCACTGGGAAACCGGGAAGGTGAGAGAAGCGAAGACACATAAGTCAGGAAACCTGCTTATACAGGTGTGTATTTGATTTTCCAGTGAAGAATTAAATGCTAGAGGCAATGTGCTTTCGATGAATGATTTCAGCACGGTGTTTTTGCAGGTGAGCTTTGGTTTTTTTGGAACCAAAGTTTTTTTATTTGGCAAAAAGATTGATCTTAATCGATCAGTGAGACGCTCGGCGCTAAGGACACGGGAAAATCAAATCGTATTGATTGAAGGAGGGCGAACACAATGCAAGGATTAACAAAAATGAAAAAAAAGCAAAGCTATTTATGGATTATTTTGGCCATCGTAATGGTTCTGGGGGTAGCTGGCTGCAGCAATAACGATGTCAATGCAACAACTGATAAGCCTGATGAAGCGGCTGCTCAGGCTGCATTAAATGAAAACAACGAATCTGATCGGACAGCTGATGAAGAAGAGGATGATGAACAGGTTTCTGACGTTGCTGATGCGGAAATTGTTCTGGCGGGAACAAGAAACATTGCACCTGGTGAAAACGATGCCTACTATTGCAGTTCAATACTCATGGTTTGGGAACCGTTGATCGCCAGTGACGAAAGTGGTGCTCCGATCCCAAAACTCGCGGCATCATACAGCGCCAATGAAGATTACACGATTTGGACTTTTCAATTGAAAGAGGGCGTTTCGTTTCATGATGGTGAACCGTTTAATGCAGATGCTGTGATTGCGAATTTTGATCGGATGAAACTCGGTGAAAAATCTTCGAATTTCTATACGATGAACATTGATACGACCTATCCGGGGCTGGAAAAAGTAGAAAAGTTAAGTGACTATGAAATCCAATTGGTATTTGCGTCACCTTTGCCAACACTAGATTATGCAATGACGAATTTTGGCAGTGCAATGTACAGTCCGAAAAACTTTGATGCAGAAGGCAATTTTAACGGGTTGCCAATGGGAACAGGACCATTTAAACTCATTGAAAACGTACTTGATTCTTATACAGTTATTGCACGTAACGACGATTATTATGGCGATAAAGCGCAAATTGCGCAAATTCGTATAAAAGTGATCCCTGATCCTGATACGCGTTATTCAGCACTTAAATCAGGTGAGGTGATGGGGGTGCTTGACTTGGGTGCTATTCAGCCGGTCATGGCGATGTCGCTCGTAGAAACCGGCGATTTTGATATTTCCTATACGCCAAGTACCATTACGCATTATATCATTGTCAATGGGAATAAATTTCCATTTAACGATGTGAGAATGCGCCAAGCAGTTAGCTTGCTAATTGACAGAGAGCTGATTTTAGATAGTTTTTATGCAGGACTTGGGTACCCTACGGTAAATGTTCTCAATCAAATGACACCTTTTTATGAAGCATTCGATATTCCGCATGATGTTGAAAAGGCAAAATCGCTTGCCAAGGAAGTACTTGGAGATGAACGAGTCTCAGTTGCATTGGTATTGAGAAGCGGTGAATTAAATCGCTATCCCAATAAAGAAGAAGCGGAACTGCTTCAAGCACAACTAAAGGAAATCGGCGTTGACGCAGAAATAACAATATTGGATAATGCGGCATGGAGTGCGGCGGTAAAAGAGGGGGAATATGATCTTTCGCTCAAAATTAAAGGCCTTTCCAGTGCTGAACCCGTCAGCCTATTTTCGAGCATGATGAAGACTGATAATAGCTTAAATAAATCATGGAGCTTTGGTTACAGTAATACAGAGGTAGATAAGTTAATTGAAGATGTCTCTGGAGAACTCGATATGGCAAAGAGAGAAGCGATGTATAACCGTCTGCAAACAATCGCGGTGGAAGAGCTGCCGGTTATTCCGTATTTCAATGATGTGACACTGGTTGCGTTTAATAAAAAGATTGAAGGTTACGAAGCGGTCAACTATGGTGTAACCCTCGACAAGGTACATTGGGCAGGGCAATGATACACTATTTCTTAAAACGGGTAATTAGTCTATTGCCCGTGTGGATTGGTATTACCATTTTTGCATTCTTCTTAGGCTTGGTTTCGCCTGGGGATCCCGTATACCTATCCTTAACCCGTGATGGAATAACGGAGCCCAGCGAAGCCATGGTCAATGCCAAAAGAGCTGAACTTGGTCTGGATTTGCCTTATCATATTCAATATGTCAATTGGATTAATCGCGTTATAAGAGGTGATTTTGGCAAGTCAATCTATGACAACGAAGAGATTAAAGCAGAGATGCTGCGAAGGATGCCGGTTACATTAAAGCTGGCATTCAGCGCTTTTGTGATAACAGTGGTTGCTGGCCTTGGTATTGGAGCAGTTATGGCTGCCACAAGGGATACGATCCTTGATCGATTTCTAAGGCAATTATGTACACTAATGGTATCCATACCAGGATTTTGTATGGCGATTATTTTAATCGCCATTTTTTCTGAATGCTTTCATCTGCTGCCAACGTCCGGTATGGAAGGCGTCAAAAGTTTTATCATGCCGTCACTCGTTCTTTCAATGGGAACCATTGGTACTTCTGCACGGCTCTCTCGGTCCAATTTTATTGGTGAAATATCAAAGCAGTACGTTTTAGTTGCCTCGGCAAAGGGCATGTCAAAATCGTTTATTGGTACTTGGCATATTTTTAAGAATGCGATGATTCCGATTATTACCTTCTTTGGGTTGTACTTTGCAGGTATTTTAGGTGGTTCTGCAGTCATCGAATCCATCTTTGCATTACCTGGAATGGGCAGTTATGTTATTGACGCTATCTACAATAGAGATTATTTTATCATACAGGCGTTTGTTCTGCTGACTGGCACCATTTATGTACTGAGTAATTTGCTGATTGACATGTTGTATTTTTTAATCAATCCTAGGATGAAACAGGGAGATTCGCTATGAAAATGAAGCGAATGGAAGCAATGCCTTTTATGATACTTGGTGCAATCGTGCTGATCACTATTTTAGCACCATTGTTAGCACCATTTGATCCCGAGATGATTGACATGCAAAATCGATTGTCAGCCCCTACAGCAGCCCATATTTTGGGGACTGATTCCTTGGGACGCGACACATTTAGCAGAGTGTTGTATGGTGGTAGACAGTCTATTTTACTGGCATTTGCTGCGACGCTGATTTCAATGGGGATCGGTACAGCAGTCGGGTTTGTGGCAGGTTACTATGGCGGTAAAGCAGATCTTTTGATTACGGGTATTTCCAATGTCTTTTTAGGGATTCCCGGCGTCAGTATTATGGTTGCATTTGCAGGAGTCCTCGGACCCGGGATGAATAGTTTGCTGATTGCCGTAACAGTGAATTCGTGGGTTGGTTTTTCACGTATTGTCCGCGGTGAGGTGATGCAGCTGAAGCATGCTAATTTTATAGAAGGCATGAAAAGTGTTGGTGCAAGTGACGGGTGGATCTTTATTCGCCATGTTTTACCCAACTTATCAGATAGTTTAATCATTTTATTTGCAACAAAAGTTGGTTCAGTGGTTTTGAGTGTTGCTTCATTAAGCTACTTGGGATTGGGACTTCAGCCGCCCGCGCCAGATTGGGCGATTATGATTAGTGATGCCAGACCCTATTTTCGGGAACACCCACTGTTGATGGCAGCACCGGGTGCAGCCATTATTACTTTTGTTTGGAGCGTTCATGCGATTGGTGATTATATGAGAGACAAACTGGATGTCAATAAAGGAGCAAATGATGCATTATGATATTCAAATGGCAGATGTCACCATTGAATTTGCTTTAAAATCAAAGCGGGTATCGGCAGTTGATCAGGTTAACGTCACATTTAAGGCGGGAAAGATCACAGGCGTTATTGGTGAAACAGGCAGTGGAAAGTCCGTATTGGGAATGTCGATTTTGCAGCTCTTGCCCAAACAAGCGTGTATTTCAGGCACATGCTTTTTTGGACATAAAGATTTATACGCGCTGGACGCAGAGTCGATGCGTAAAATACGTGGACAAGAGATCGGTTTAATCGTCCAAAATCCCAATGAAGCTTTAAATCCTGTTCGAACGATAGGACGTCAGCTCATGGAACCGTTGATTAAGCATTTTGATGTTTCACGCACGGAAGCTCGAAAAACAGTTGAAGCGCATCTAAGGTGTTTTGGGTTTGAAATGCCCAAAAAAGTGATGCAGCAGTACACTTTTCAGATGAGTGGCGGCATGAATCAGCGACTAATTGCCATTATGGGCTTGATCTGTCACCCGAGCTGGCTAATTGCAGATGAACCGACAAAGGGATTAGACGCTATATTGCGACGGAGTATCTATGATGTCTTCTGGGAGATTCGCCAACATTATACCCAAAGCATGATTGTCATCACACATGATCTTTTTTTTGCCAAAAAACTATGTGAGCAAATTGTCGTGATGTATCAAGGTGAAATTGTTGAAATTGGTGAGGCAAAGAAAGTATTGACAACGCCGTTGCATCCTTATACAAAAGGTTTGCTTATGGCAACGCCGAAAGCAGGTATGACGCCAATACCGGATCATCTGAACCCATCCCATGAGAGCAGGTGCAAATTTTATAGCAGATGTCAGTTTGCCAGTGCTAAGTGTAAAGTCCAATTCGTCGAACTGCGTGAGATAGATCCCGACACAATGGTGAGGTGTATTTTGTATGATTGAGTTGAAGCATGTCACAAAGATATTTAAACAGGGGCTTGGACAGACGCAAATAGCGCTGGATAATGTGTCATTTGACATTCCTCAGGGCACAATTATGGGGATCGCAGGCAACAGCGGCTGCGGCAAATCGACGCTGGCACGTGTGATGATGGGGTTAATACCGCCGACAAGCGGCAGTGTACTGCTTGATGGTAAAGCCGTTAGCAGCTATTCCAGAAAAGAACGAAGCCAATCTATTCAAATGATCTTTCAGCATCCTGCACAATCATTTGACCCCAAGATGATGTTTGAACATTCCTTGATGGAGGCGCTAAAAGTTAGTCAGCGTATTGACCGTGATAAATTTAATGCTGCGATTCGAGAAATGCTCAGCCAAGTTGACTTATCAGAGACATTGTTGCATCGATATCCGCATGAAGTCAGTGGTGGGGAAGCACAGCGGATGGCAATTGCGAGAGCACTGTTGCTGAAACCAAAAATAATGGTAATGGATGAGGGCACTTCAATGCTGGATGTTTCCGTACAAGCGAAGCTCTTTGACGTTTTAACAACGGCACAAAAAAGGACGGGTATGACGATGATTTTGATTTCTCATGACTTGGAAGTAATCTCGAAAACGTGTCAAACGCTTGCCGTAATATATTGTGGAAGCGTCGTTGAGCAAGGGACAACAGAACAACTGCTGACGCGTCCAAAGACGGCTTATGTTAAAAAACTTGTCGAAGAATTCGCTTTTTTTGATATTTGAGGAAATTGCATAATCGCTTTTCGTTGATCCTTCACTAGAATGTTGTGAAGAGATTATTATTTGAATGATGCAATTGACTCATCTAATGTGTTTTTAAAATTTAAGACGGTGATTATGTTAATGGAGACGAAAAAAGATGGAAAATAGAAGTGCGTTTATGACATTAATGAAAAAACATGATGTGGATTTTAATCAGATATGGCGTGAGACGTTAGCGTTAAAACCTGGTATACATGCTGATAGAGCATTTTCAGATGAAAAGGAAACGGCATTTTGGGAAACATACAGCGAAAAGTACGATGGGATCCCATCTCTATATGATGATGCTCCAGAGCTGCTTGATTATTTAATCAGTATTGTTGGAGAAGGAAAGAAGTTACTTGAATTTGGGTGTGGCACAGGTAAATTCACCATTCCATTGTCACGCAGAAGTCAAGCCATCACGGCAATTGACTTCTCTCAGCATATGCTCCATAAGCTCATGATGAAAATCGAAAGTGAGCGCATCCCAAATATTAACTGCTGCCGGAGCAAATTCGAAACCTTTGAGATCAATGATGGCGCACCGTTTGATAGTATCTATGCTGTCAATGCCAACTATCGGATTATCGACATGGAATCGGCGTTAAAGAAGATGAACAATAGCGTTCGAGAAAATGTCGTCCTTATATGGACGATGCAGCGTCATATGTTTGATCAAGTTTTGAATCAGTTCTCTGTCAAAGGAATTGAGCGGTGTCAGGAATACATATACCTGATTAATTTGCTTTACAGTTTGGGAATTGATCCACAGTTAACGATTAAGACAGTCACGAAATCTATGGCACTTGAATCGCCGGAAGCGTCTTTGAAAGCATTAAAAGAAATATGTAATGAGCATCATTTACCCTATCAGGACGCAAAGAAAATATTTGAAAGCGCCATTATTGTAAAAGAGGGCATAAGCTATTATCAGCGTCAGCTTCAAGTGGCTTTTATCCATTTCAAACCGACATTTCGCTTCAAAGAAGCGCATGAGGATGTGCATGAGGATGTGCAAAACGTTTCTGAGCACTAACATTTTTTGACAAGGTCGCCTTTAACCGATCCATTGACTGGATATTTCAAAAAAAGTGATCAATCCCGGTAATGTAATGATCGAAGAAATGGTTGACAGTGCAATGACTTGTGTAGAGAAAAGATAATCGGTTTTATAAATTTGGGCGAACATCGCACTAATGATGGCAGTTGGTGCAGCGACGCCAACGAGCAGTGTGATTTTTGCCGTCATTTCAAGCGGAATAAAGTAAAGAACGAGCATTGAAACCGCCGGTATAAGGAGCAGGCGCACCAGTGAAACGCGCCATGCCGCCCAGTTTTTTAAGCTGTCAATTAAGTTGAGCTGCGCGAGGAAACAGCCGAGGACGAACATTGCAATTGGCGTGTTGAGCTGTGCAATGTAGCTAACAGTCGTGTAAACAGTGTCTGGCAGTTTAACCGGTGAACAGAACAGTGCAACACCGATATACATTCCGACGATTCCCGGATTGAGCAGAATTTTTTTTAGGCTGAACTGATACTTATCCCCCTCGAGGAGAAAAACGCCATATGTCCAGACGACGACTGCCATGCAGACGATATGTCCCGTTGCTAAAAACACGCCGTAATCGCCAAACATCGCATTGAGCAGCGGCAGTGCCATAAACCCATTGTTTGAAAAAATGGCACACATCTGGCGATCTGCGTAATTGTCGAATTTTCCGGGACCATATAGAAATCGTGAAATGGTAACGGCGACTAAGAACATGAGGATTGCAGAGAGAAAAGTAATCCCAAGTGTTTTGGCCATGTTAATGTCAAATGCGCGCTGAAATGAGGCGACAATTGCACAGGGAATGACGAATTTGGACAGCAGGTTTGACATGCTCTGTGTCGTATCGTTATTAAATATACGATAACGGTACAGTGCGTAACCGGCGGCAACGAGCAGCGCCATAATAACCATTTGATTCAGTACGATTAGTCCATTAGTAAACATAGAATAGGCTCCTTTTAAAATGTCATTTCTATCATATCGCATTTTTGATAAATTGTGCGCAGTTAATTAAAATAAGTTAATATTTTATACAAATACATTTTTATGTATTTTATTTTACCGCAAGATGCACTATAATAATGATGATAAATGAATGGCGGCTAATTTCTTCGACAGTGATTAGCGGCTTTTTTTTGAGACGGTGGCGATGAGACACTGTACAAAGAGATGAAAAGGGGCAAAACGATTGACTGAACAAGGATTGAAGGCAATAAAACTTTCAGATATAGAAGCTGCTTATCAACGTATTAACGCATATATTTATAAAACGCCACTGGAGAAATCACATTATTTGAGCCGAGAGGACCGAGCGATTTTTCTAAAACTTGAATGTCAGCAAGTTGGAAAATCATTTAAAATAAGAGGTGCGGCAAATAAGCTCAATCTTTTGACAAAGGCGGAAATTGAAAAAGGTGTTGCCACAATTTCATCGGGCAACCACGGCATTGCCGTTGCTTATGCAGCTGCTAAGCTCGGCATTTCGAAAGTTCGAATCATTGTGCCGGAAACGACGCCTGAAAGCAAGCTTGAAAAAATAAGATTCTATGGCGGCGAAGTTGTTTTGCTGGGTAACAATTATGACGAAGCGCATATGATGGGAATGGCCTATATTGATAAATACGGCATGGTCTATATTGACGGCGGTGATTTTGACGCTGATATTTATGCGGGACAGGGGACGGCGGCACTTGAAATTATGGAACAGAATCCGCTGATAGATGCCATTTATGTTCCTATTGGCGGCGGTGCTTTCGCCATCGCGTCAGCGGTTGCTGCGAAATCCGTTAATCCAAATGTAAAAGTTTATGGTCTTTATTCAGAAGCGTGCCCTGCTTGGCTTGAATCAATCGAACAGGGCAAATGCCTTGTGACTTATGACAGTGCACCTTCTATTTGCGAAGCGATGGTCGGCGGTATTGGCGCGTTAGCTTTTGAGATGCGTCACTGGTTAGATGGTGCTTTTGAAGTGAAGGAATCGATCATTCGTGAAGCACTTTGCCATGCTGTTCTCAATGAAAAAATTGTTGTGGAAGCTTCAGGCGCCGTGCCGATTGCAGCTGTAATGCAATATGGTGATAAATTACCGGGAAAACAAATTGCCTTGATCTTAAGCGGCGGCAATGTAGACAGTTCACTGCTACAGTGTACTTTGGCGGATCATTTATCAATAAATCAATCAACTAGCCATCAATAAAGCTATCAATATATGATCAATAAAGAAAACGTCATTTCATGACATGCTATTATTTTTTGATGAAATTTGTTTAAAGTTATGAAAACCATGTATTAATAGTTGGAAGATTTGCATCCGGCTATCGGTTTAACACCATAAATAAGGCAATTGTATCATTACTTTTCGTTGATCCTTCATGTCAAGTAGGTTGAATTTTAGTACAATAATACTGTTGCGTATTGTCGTGAAAGGATTAAAACTTGAATGATGTAATTGCCTCAAATAAGTTAGAATTAAGGAGAAATGGGTTATGAAGAAGTTTGTAATATTGTTATTGACATTTGTCATGTTGTTTAGCATGACAGCATGCGGTGCTAAAGAAGAAGCGGCACCAGAAAAGACGAAACTAGTCCTTGGCACATCTGCGGATTACCCGCCTTTTGAATTCATCGTTTTAGATGATAACGGCGATCAGGAATACGCAGGGATTGATGTTAGCTTTGCAAAGAAAATTGCAGATGATATGGGACTTGAACTCGAAATTGTCAACATGAGTTTTGACAATCTGATGGCATCGCTGCAAAAAGGGGAGATCGATATGGTGATTGCAGCCATTGAAGCGAGTGAAGAGCGTGCAGAAGTCGCTGATTTTTCCGATCCGTACTATACGGATCTTCCGCCGATGGTTGTGACAAAAGCTGAAAATGTAGGCGATTATACATCGCTTGAAAGCTTTGACGGCAAAACCGTTGGTGCACAAATGGGAACGACTAAAGCGGATATCGTTTCAAATGATATGATGGGTGCAAACCTTGTCACCATGTCAACGGTGACAGATCTTGTCAATAACGTCGTTTACGACAAATGTGATGCCATCGTTCTTGACGGCGCCGTCGCACAGCAATATGCTGAAAATGATGATAATCTTGCAATTGCAGAGGTTAGCCTCGGCGAAGCATATCCTTACTGCGTCGCAGTACAAAAAAATGATCCACTTGGGCTGCTCGAATCAATTAATACAACTGTAGCAGCTGTTACAACTGACGGTTCAATGGATACGTGGATTCAAGAAGCAAATGATTTAAGTGATCAAGCGATTGAATAATAAAATGAATGAAGTATTGTGTATGACGCATGAACGCCGAATGACGTTCATGCGTTTACAACAATGATCGAATGCTTGGAAAGGATTATTATGTCTCCGACGAGTTTTTTTAACTTATCTTTTTTACCTAAATATACGTCTTTTTTCATTAAAGGTGTTGAATACACACTCTTAATTTCCATTGTATCTGTTTTAATCGCCGTCATTCCGGCACTGCTGCTGGCATTGATGCGACTAAGCAAATCACGGGTTATTAGAAGTATTTCCGGCATATACATTGCCATTTTTAGATCGACGCCGCTGCTCGTTCAATTGGCACTTGTTTATTATGGCCTTTTTAATTTGGTGAAAATACCGTCGTATCATTTATTTGGTTTTATCAATCTCGCCATGTTTATTCCGGGGGTTGTTGCATTGGCACTCAACAGTGCTGCCTATGTTGCAGAAATTTTTAGAGCGGGCATTCTCGCAGTGGACTCTGGACAGAATGAAGCGGCAAGGAGTCTCGGGCTTCCGGCATCAGCTTCTATGCGATATGTCGTATTGCCTCAGGCGATTAAAAATATTCTGCCGGCGCTTGCCAATGAGGTAATCACTATGGTCAAAGAATCATCCATTCTATCCACTTTGGGCATGATGGAGCTGATGTGGGCGGCAAAGACCGTTTCCGCAACGACCTATATTACCATTGGCCCTTATGTCCTTGCGGCACTCGTGTATTTCACCATCAATTATCCTGCAAGCAAGGCAATTGATGCGATAGAGAGGAGAATGAGACGTGGCGACAAGCGATAAACTCATTTCGGTAAAACAATTATCAAAGACGTACAATAAAGGTGAAGTGGTTGCCCTCAATAACTGTAATATCGATATTTACCGTGGTGAGGTCGTTGTGATTATCGGGCCTTCCGGTTCGGGTAAATCGACGCTGTTACGCAGTTTAAATATGCTTGAGGCGCCGACGAAAGGCGATATTTTCTTTGAAGGTGTCAATTTGGCAGACAAAAAAGTCAACATTGATTTACATCGTCGCCGTATGGGCATGGTATTTCAGCACTTCAACCTCTTTCCGCATATGACGGTTTTGCAGAATATCACACTGGTGCCGACAAAACTCAAAATCAAAACGCAGGCTGAAGCAAATAAAACGGCGTATGCCCTGCTAGAGCGCATTGGTCTTTCTGATAAAGCCAATGAATACCCTTCGATGCTTTCGGGTGGACAAAAACAGCGCATTGCCATTGTGCGCTCACTGGCGATGAACCCTGAGGTCATGCTCTTTGATGAGCCGACGTCGGCGCTGGATCCTGAAATGGTCGGCGAAGTCCTTTCGCTGATTAAAGACCTTGCTAAAGAGGGGATGACCATGGTCATCGTGACGCATGAAATGGGATTTGCCAAAGAGGTGGCAACGCGCGCCGTCTTTATGGCGGATGGTGCCATTTTAGAAGAGAATACGCCTAAAGCACTTTTTGATCAGCCTGTAGATCCAAGGCTGAAAGATTTTCTTTCAAAAGTGTTATAACGGAAAGTTCACTGATTTTTGAATTTTGGTTAAAAGTTGTGTTTTGGACTTGAAACATAACAGATCGGTCGATAGAATGAAACTGGGCTCAATCATATACGTTCATATACGTTGATTGGGCACAGTTTTTTTACATAGCATTACAGATAGCTTGCAGCAGATAGTTTGACTTTTCAAAACGGTACATTGGTGAAGACAACACGATGAACGCGCAAGGGTTCGATGACATTTATCAACACATACATGACACATTTATAAAGTGATAGACGCATGTGACATCATATTAAAAGGAGCTGACATGGAAACACTGTTAAAACGATACTTTGGATATGAGACATTTAGAGAGGGACAGGCAAGTATTATTGAGCAGGTGATCGGTGGTCGTGACGCATTGATTATTATGCCGACCGGCGGTGGCAAATCGCTTTGCTACCAGATCCCGGCGCTTCAGAAGGAAGGCATGACCATCGTTATATCACCACTTATAGCCCTGATGAAAGATCAGGTGGAAAATCTGATTCAAAATGGTATCGCTGCGACATTCCTCAATAGTACATTAAGCCAATCAGCGCTGAATGAGCGTATCTATGAACTGGAAAACGGTCGGTATAAACTGCTCTATGCGGCACCGGAAGCCCTGTCGACCCCTTATTTTAATAGACTCTGTCAGAAGCTGACCATTGACATGATTGCTGTGGATGAAGCGCATTGCATCAGTCAGTGGGGACATGATTTTAGGCCCAGTTATCGGGCGATTTCTGGATGGATAGAAACACTGCCAAAGCGCCCTGTTGTCGTGGCGCTTACGGCGACTGCGACTAAAGCAGTGCGAGAAGATATTCTTTTGCTTTTAAAACTACAAGACCCCTATGTCCATATTAATGGCATTAAACGGGAAAATCTTTTCTATGATGTTGTAAAGCCTGTTCACAAATACAATTATTTAAAAAACTGGTTAGCGAAATCGCCTGAAACACATACTGGAATCGTTTATGCCGCGACGCGAAAAACAGTCGAATCACTAACAGATAAACTGCGAAAAGATGGTTTTAATGCCTTGGCATATCATGCGGGGATGTCCGCCGAAGCACGCAATCAGACACAGGATGATTTTATGCAGGACAAAGTATCTATTGTCGTGGCAACCAATGCTTTTGGCATGGGCATTGATAAACCCGATGTGCGTTTTGTCATTCATTACAATATGCCAAAGAATATGGAAGCATACTATCAGGAGGCAGGACGTGCCGGCCGCGATGGACTTGAAAGCACGTGCCTGCTGCTTTACGATGCTTCGGATATCGTTAAGCAAAAACTGCTCATTCACCAAAGTACATCAGATACCGAAAGGCACCAGATCATGCTGGAAAATCTTCAAGCCCTTGTTCGTTACTGCCATACGAGTGCTTGCCTCAATGCAGAAATGATGCGCTACTTTGGTGAAACGGTTACGGAAGAGACTTGTGGATATTGCGGGAACTGCACGGACTTGACAGCTGCTGTTGACTACACTGTGGAAGCTCAAAAAATACTCTCTTGTGTTTACCGAGTGGGGCAGCGGTTTGGACTCAATGTTGTCATTGACGTTTTAAGAGGATCCAAGTCGCAGCGCATTATGGACTGGCATTTAGATGAAGTGTCTACCTATGGTATTATGCAGGATCGATCGGTTGCTGAAATAAAGGAATTGGCAATGTTTTGCATCGCTGAGGGATATCTTACCATGACGGCAGATACGTATCCTATTTTAAAACTCAACGCGATGTCACAGCGCGTTCTAAAAGGAAAGCAACGTGTATTAATGAAGCCGTCGAAACAATTTGAACGTGCAAAAATTGAGAAAACCGGCAGTAAGAAGACACGCAAAAAGAGCGGTTATGAAGGCGATTCGCCAGTACTCTATGAAGCATTGATCGCACTTCGCAAAACACTGGCAGAGGAAAAGGGTGTGCCGCTTTACATTATTTGTTCCAATGCTGTACTGGAAGCACTTGCAGATGAGCAGCCGTTAACAAAAGATGATTTTTTGACCATTAAGGGCATCGGTGAAAAGAAATTTGAAACTTATGGTGAGCGGATGATCGATGTGATTAAAGCTCACCAATAAACACCAATAAACACCAATAAACACCAATAAACATCAATAAATACTGATTAACACCAATGGGAACTTATTGCCTCACGGTAGCACCACTGCATAATCATTTTATCGCAACAGTCGTTGCGGTTGATTAATCGCTAAAGAAAAAGAGACCGATTCCGCCGATTCCCAGATGGCTGGCTAATGTGCTGCCAATTGAACTGATTGTTAATTCTGCGGTGCGGAAACGTTCTTTGATCATCGATTCAATGAGCAATGCATCGTTAAGGCTATCGGCATGTGTAATGCCAATGCGAGGCGAAGCCGTGTTTTCGATACGTTCAGTCATCATACTTAATAACTTCGCATAGGCGCGTTTTCGACCGCGTTCTTTACCGACCATTTCGATAAATCCCTCGCGAACGTTTAAAATGGGTTTGATCTTTAGAATTTGCCCGATGGTGCCTTCAAAACGATTAATGCGGCCGCCCTTGACGAGCCATGAGATATCATTAATGGTAAAGATATGCTGTATTTTTGAGATGCTGCTTTGAGCTTCTTGAATAAGTACTTCAAATGATGTTTTGGGATTTAGCTTTACGAGTGATTCGAGGATTAGCGCGGTAGCGGCAGAGCCCGATTTGCTGTCAATACATGTCATCTTAACATTCGGATATTTTTCTTTTAGTGCTTCAATGACCAAAGAGGCGGTTTGGCATGTACCGGAAAGTGCGCTGGAAAATGACAGATAGATAAAGTCCTGCTGTTTCTTGCAGCACGTTTCAAAGATGGAAAGCATTTTATAAGGGGTTGGCTGAGCCGTTTTAGGATAGATGCCGTTGCGCATGGCGTCGTAAACAGCTTCGGGTGTGATATCGATTTTATCGTCGTAGGAGTCTTCCCCCAGTGTTATGGAGAGTGGCAGCATTTCAATATGGTGTTCTGCAATATAGATTGGATTCACATCGCAAGTGCTGTCAATAATGAGTTGTGTCAAAAAAATCACCTGCCTATATGTTATTGTACTAGATGTCGAGAGGGACGATTTAACTTCAAAAAATGCATGATCGTACATGCAAAGTCGAACGCGATGTTACGCCAAGTATTATACGCCTATCCAGTCGGATTTTCAAGTGAACGACAATAGCCGGGGCAGCACTGTGATCGAAAAGCGTTTTAAAAGCTTGAGCGGTGAAAAGGCAGGCCAAATTAATATTTTGACCATAGGAAAAGGGCATAAAACGAAGGAAGAGAGTATAAAAGATTGAAAGAGAGCGTTATGAGAAAGATTGACAAAGTATTTTACAATAGAGATGCTGTCACTGTTGCAAAGGAACTATTGGGAAAAATGATTGTATTTAAGGATGCACAGGGTCTTTATAAGGCAAAAATAGTCGAAACAGAGGCCTATATGGGCATAACAGATAAAGCGGCACATTCTTATGGTGGTAGGAGAACGAAAAGGGTTGAAGTCATGTATGGCGAGCCAGGACACGCCTATGTTTATATGATTTATGGGATCCATTTTTGCCTCAATGTGGTGACAGAAGCACGTGATAATCCACAGGCAGTACTTATTAGAGGCATTGAGCCCATTGAAGGCATTGAGCAAATGGCGCAAAACCGCTATGGGAAAAAATATGAAAATTTAACAAGTCAGCAGAAGAAAAACATGGTGAACGGTCCGGGAAAGCTATGTCGTGCACTTGGAATCGACAGGCGTCAAAATGGCATGGATTTGTGTGGTGATACCTTGTATATTGTTGATTCTGACATTAGTGATCCGTTCTCAATTGCCTCGGCAAAGCGCATTGGTATTGATTATGCCGAAGAGGCGCGCGATTATCTGTGGCGATTTTACATTGACGGCAATGCGAATGTATCTGTTAAATAGGAAGCACTTTCTTTAAAAGATAACGAACAGAAAAAGATAACGAACAGATAAAATGATAAATGCACGGTATGTGATGACCTATATTTCAAATAATCATCATATGCCGTGCATTTTTGAATTGAAAAGAGTGTTGCGGATCAGAGTATTTTCATAACACCCAAAGGCTCAAAATAAATTATGTATGACTGTAAGCGTACATATGTGCCGTGCTTCTCGTGATAACGTGCAATGGCTGCCTCTAAAAATGGTTCTGAGACATTTAGAAATGCAGCGAGTTCTTCTTGACCGGAAACATGTGCTTCGTAGGCAGCAATAATCTTTTCAAGTGGTACGAGTCTTTCATAAGCCCACTGTCTTGCTCTCAATTCTTGTTTTTCGGCATTGACATCATTGGGATCGAGCAGATTGCCGTGACTGGTTTCATAGTGACCGACTTCTTCGGCAAGAATTTCAGTATATTCACTTTCGGTTAAATCCTTGCTGATGATAATCAGGTCATCGGCGTATAGGCCTTTTACTTTGTCTGTCGGCATATCTGCATCTACGATGTCAATGCCCTTGCTGTGTGCATAATCTGTCAATTTATTAATCATTCGGTCTCCGTTTTGATTTGACGTATTGGATAAAATTCATCACTTCTTGCTGTTCTTCTGGTGTGAGGTCGTCAACGGCATGGGCAGCAATTGTTGTCGGTGGTGACGTTGTTGCAGAAACAGACGATCGCTCAGCACTGAGTCCAAGCAGGTAATCCAGTGAAACGCCGTAATATTGTGCTAAAATGCGCGCATATTCCATAGAGGGTTCGGCTTTGCCGGATTCCCATCTTGAAATCATTGATTTTGACGGCGATACGCCGTAACGTTTTAAATCAATGACCATCTCGTCCATTGTGATTTCTTTTTCTTTTCTCAATTGCCTTAATAGTTTCGCCGTATTCATGGTTTAAGACCTCCTCACATAAACATTATAACTGAAAGTTGCCGAAAAAGGAATATTTTTTTAAAGAAATTGAAATTTGTTATTGACAAAGGAACAAGAAGGGGTTATGATAAGGGTGCGGTTCCGATAAAGGAACTTAAGCGATATCAAATTTTCGGCATATCGAATGGCATTGCGATACTGATTGATTAAAAAAGACTGCTTGCCGGATTGATTGTCCGTGATGCATTTTGGTGATGCTATTGGGAATGATTGAAAAGACAGTGTTTTCATGATAATCGGCAGGGCGATTAATACCGCTGGCAGCAACATGTGCGGTTTTAGAGCGGTTTGAAAAGATGCTGTTTGCAAGTGATTAGGCAGGGTAAATTTTTTTATCTTTAAAGTTCCTACAAAGGAACTCGGCGGTTGTCATGTCATCTGAACTTATCGGCATGGATCTAATAAAAGAAAGTGAGGTGGTGTATGTTGAAGATTACTGATGAAAGCAAACAGCTTTCTGATGACATTGTACATGTCAAAATGAAGCTCGCTCTGGCAGAGCGAAAACTTGAAAGACTGGCCAATGCTTATCGTCCAACAGCCATCATGGGCATTGATTATGCGAACCCAAACGGGAATGGTTGTTATCAGCCCATTGATATAGAAGAACTGGCGGTTTCAATTTTTATGGTTCGAGATGAAATTGAACAATTGAAAGTGCAGCTGAAAAAATTAAAGCTGAAGCAAGCGCACGCAAATCCAGTCGCGATAAAGCGTTCGCTCGGAAGGAGGTGATAATATGATCAATGAAGTTTTAACAGGCATTACGGAGAAGCTCAGTGAAGCATACCCATCCATTCCGATCAGTACAGAACAATTGGTACAGGGCAGTGATCCGGCGTTCTTTATTGAACCAATCGCACCTATTTTTACGAAACATCTCGCGGGACGCTATTTGTTTGAAACGGTTATCGACGTCGCTTATTTTCCCGGTGATGTGTCCACGCGGACGGCAATGTACCAAGTGGCGTTGACATTGTTTGAAAACCTTAAGCGGGTTGAGGTTGCAGGCACTGTTATCGAAAGTCCAACGATGACCTACAGCATTGATTCGGATGTGCTGCATTTTAAAGCGACCTATAAATTTATGGTCAAGGAACCGGCAGCGATGCCAGAGGATTACATGGGCAGTGTCACAGTGACGACGGCCTAAATAAATCAGCTTGATAAAGCATCCAATATAAATGCTTATCAAATAGAGTGCTGTTGACAGCGATATGAAAAATGATGATGACAATGCGAGATTAACGAAGATAGCAGTGATAAAGTGGCAGACCTCATAAAGATTGCGCAGGTACTGACCAGGCGTCATAGGGGTGTAAGCCATTCGCTATTTCTATTAATTGCATGCGAAGCATAGCGAACTGTCGGCAACAAACACAATTTCTTTCACGGCTGAGCAGATCAGCCAAATACAAGCGGAGGTGAAGTTTTATGGCATTAGGCGGTGGCACTTTTGTAACACAAAACAAAGTATTGCCAGGGGCGTACATTAATTTCGTCAGTGCTGCAAATGCGTCGGCGGCATTATCAGATCGCGGTATTGCAGCTGTACCAATGAACTTGGACTGGGGTGAAGACGGCATTATCACACTCGACAGCACGTCATTTCAAAAGGATTCTCTTAAAATGTTGGGTTATGCCTATGATGCAGAGGGGTTAAAGGATCTCAGAGAAATCTTTAGAAATGCGTCAAAGGTTTATGTGTATCGACTCAATGCAGGGGATAAAGCAACAGCGACAGCTGGGCTCTTAACTGCAACGGCAAAGTATGCCGGTACGCGGGGCAATGATTTGAAAATTGTTGTTGCAGCAAATGCAGATGACGAACTCAAAATGGATGTTTCCACCTATCTTGAAACGAAACATATTGAAACCCAAACGGTTTCAACTATTGACGGTCTGGTATCCAATGATTTTATCAATTTTTCGGGAACAGGCGATTTGACGGCGACGACAGGCGTTGAACTCACTGGCGGCACGAACCTTGCCAGTGTAACGGGTACAGAATATCAGGCGGCGTTAGATGCATTTGAATCCTATGGTTTCAATGTTCTCATTTGTCCGACAGCAGATACGACTACAGAAGATTTGTTTATTGCATATGCGAAACGACTTCGCGATGAAAACGGTATTAAATTCCAAGTCGTCGTCTACAGACGTTATGCCGATCATGAAGGGGTTATCAGTGTTGAAAACACAGTGACTGACGCAGATGCGGCGGCACATGCCATGGTTTACTGGGTTGGCGGTGCACAGGCTGCGGCGGCGATTAACAAATCAACCACCAATAAAACCTATGACGGCGAGTATGCACCGGATGTGGCTTACACGCAAAGTCAGTTGGCAGCAGGTATTACAGCGGGCAAATACATGCTCCACAGAGTTGATGACATGGTAAAAGTCCTGTCGGATATCAATACGTTTGTTTCATTTACCAGTGAAAAATCGAGTGACTTTGCATCCAATCAAGTGATTCGCATTCTCGATCAAGTGGCAAATGATACAGCATTGATCTTTGCACAGCGCTATCTGGGTAAAATCCAAAACTCGGCATCGGGTCGCAACGCATTCTGGTCAGAACTCGTTGCAATGAACAAAGAGCTTCAACGACTTCAAGCCATTGAAAATTTTGTATCCGATGATCTCGTCGTCGAAGCCGGAGAGGCTAAAGACAGCGTTGTCGTGACGAATCCAATTGATCCGGTGGTTGCGATGGCAAAAATCTACATGACGACAATTGTGAACTAATGTAAACAGTGGGAGGCAATAATATGGAAAATACGACAATGATTTCACCAGATGCCGTCAGCGCATCACTTGCTCAGTGCTACGTCATCATTGACGGGAGCCGCTACAACTTTATGCAAGCCATTAATTTAGAGGCCAGTGTTGACAAGAATAAGGTGCAGCTGCCGATTTTAGGCAGGGTGATGAAGGGCAACAAAGGCACGACGATGTCGGGAACCGGTTCTGCCAGCTTCTATTACAATACGCCAATTTTCAGAGACCTTTTGAAAAAATACAAAGAGACCGGTAAAGACCTCTACTTTGATATTCAAGTGGTCAACGACGATCCATCCAGTGCAGCGGGAAGACAATCCTGTACACTTGTCGGTGTCAACCTTGACGGCGGCATTCTCGCCAAATTTGATGCGGATGGGGATTACCTGTCAGAAGATATCAGTTTTACATTCGAAGATTTTGAATTCCCAGAAAGCTTTGGTATGCTTTCCGGCATGATTTAAGGAACAGAGAGGAGTCTTTCATATGAGCTTAAGTGCATTTCTTGCTCAAAATGTTGAAACGACGACACACGTTGAAGCGTTTATCGCTTCAACGCGTTTCAAGATAGATAATGAGCCAGTGTCATGGCAATTGCAGTCAATTACAGCAGACGTGGATAAGAGTATCCGCAAATCCAGCACCAAACACGTTCCCGTACCGGGCAAACGCGGTCAATTTACAAAGGATACGGATTACGATCTGTATTTGACAAAGCTTTGTGTCGCCTGCATCAAGTATCCGGATTTAAACAGCAAAGAGTTGCAAGACTCCTATGGCGTCATGTGTGCAGAGGATCTACTCGGCAAGATGTTACTGCCCGGAGAACTCAATAACCTGCAAATGAAAGTGCAGGAAATCAACGGTTACAGTACATCAATGGATGAATTGGTTGAAGAAGCAAAAAACTAATTGACGGCGGCGACGCCGATGCCAACTACGCCCATTACTGTCTCCATAAGCTCAGATTGCTGCCTTCTGAATTCTTAGCACTGCCGCGTGAAGAACGGGCATTTATGATGGCATCCATCAACCTTAAAATTGCACATGAGAAAAAAGAAGCGAGCAGGCTAAAAAAGAATAAAAAAGCGAGGTGATTATTATGGGTACGTTAGAAAACGCGATTCAATTATATGATCGCATGCCGGTAGCATTGTCGGCCATTGACGCGTCTGTCAGTCGTGTGAATAATTCATTTGAAGCATTTAATGTGATGGCAAGCAATACCGCTGCGGTAAAATCGTTTCAATCAACTCAGTTAGCCATTGTCGATGCAGAAGATTCAATTTACGGCATGAATACGGCAGTGGCAATTGCCAATGACCATTATTTGGAGATGTCAAAAGTGATTATTGATTTAAGCAATGCACAACAGCGTATTGGAAATTTTGATGCTTCTGAGGCAGAGGCAGTAGACTACACAGTGGCTGAAATGAGTGAACATTTTGATGATGCAGCGGCAAAAGCAAAAAAATTAAATGAAGAACAAGAAGCGATCAAAAAGCAGGCTGAAGAAGCTAGAAAGTTAATAAAAGGATTAGCAGACGCCTATTTAAGTTTTTCAGATGATATTGGGATTGATCTTAGTGTAGATAACTTAGTGGAGATGTCAGATTCGTTTTCGACGATGCGAATGAAAATTGACAATATGAATGACGGCCTTCAAAGTACAGATGTACTTCAAGATCGCATTTTAGGCGCTGCCGAAAATTCACGATCCTCCTACGAGGACACGGCAGCAGCCGTCATATCACTGGGTGATTCTGCAGGCGATGCCTTTTCCGGCAGTGATGAAATTGTAACCTTTGCAGAGCAGATGAATAAGCAATTTAAGATTGGTGGCGCGACCATTGAAGAACAGTCTTCGGCGATAGAATCGCTGACACAGGCAATGGCAGCAGGCAGTTTTGACAGCAGCAGTATGGACACTTTGCTACAAACAGCACCAATGCTGACACAAGCAATTGCGGATTCGATGGGTGTTGGCACAGATGGTCTCAGTGAACTGGCGGCCTCAGGTGCCATTACGGCAGAGGTTGTTAAAAATGCTATGTTTGCAAGTGCCAGTGAAACAAACCAGCGATTTGCCGAAATACCGGCAACTTTTTCAGATGTATCATCACAAATTTCAACGCGCTTTGCAACGGATATGCAGCCTGTCTTTGACCTGTTAAGCAATGGGGCTACTTTTGTAAGTGATCATTTGTCATTACTGATGCCTGTTTTTTATGGACTGGCAGCAGCCGCAGGTGTTCTCAGCGCAGCGATGGCTATTCAAGCGGCAATGAATGCACTAAGTGCAACGACTTTTGGTGCTTTGGCGACAGCGATGTTGGCGAATCCCGCAGTATGGTATGCATTAATCATTGGTGCTCTCGTAGCACGACTATACAGTTGGATACAAGCAAATGGAGGTGTAGAAGCTTCTTTGGTACTACTGAAAAATACAGCACTGAATGCCTGGGAATTTATGGGGATAAGCATTGCGATCCTTAAAGATAATATAGCGACTAACTTTGAAAACATGCTCCTGGCTGGTAAATCATTTGCCACTGGGCTCGCGAATGCCTTTGATTTGATGGCGATCAAATTGGCGTTGACCTTTCAAGGTATTGTCAATAACGGCATTGACATGATTAATGCACTGATCGATGTGGTCAATCTTATCCCAGGCGTACAAATAGATGCTGTTGAAAAAGTGACATTTGCAGCTGAGATTGAATCAGAAAAAATGGCTCAAATCGAAGCACGCAATAAGGATCTTGAAGCCTATCAATCTGAAATTGCCTCAAATAGGCAGGTGCGCACTCAGAATATTGAAAAGATGAGAGCTGAATACGAATCCAATAAAGTTGAAAGAGAAAATCAGTACAACGCAGCAAAAGCAGCACATGAAACCACGTCGGTATCTGAATTCGAATCGGCGTCAGACACAGCATCCTCATACGATGCCGTTGCAATGCAGCAGATGAACGACAGCAGCTACGATTCCCGCTATACTGGCGAGGGCGTCGGAAGCGCGTATGCTTCACCAACATCCAGCTACTCAGACAGTGCTTCGACTAGCGATGAAGATTTAGGCTACATGCGCGATTTGGCAGAACAAGATGTCATCAATCAATTTACCACGGCAGAAGTAAAAGTCGATATGGCGAATACGTTTGGCGACATTCGTGAAACCGCAGATTTGGATGGCGTCCTTTCATTCTTTACGGATAAGCTGACGGAACAGCTTGCTGTGGTCGCAGAGGGGGTTTACTAATGTACAGTGTTTTCTTTGGCGGTATTCGCATGCCGGTAACACCCAGCAGCATTACGACAAAAATTAAAAACTTCAATAAGACATTTGAACTGCTTGGCGGCGGTGAAATCAACGTTTTAAAGCAGCCGGGGCTTTCAACAATTTCTTTTAAACTGTTCATCCCGCACATGGCATACCCTTTTGTCGAAGAGCCGGAAGCGCTGCAGCCGCAGAACTATTATCTCGATCTCTTTGAGCTTCTCAAGAAGCGATCACAGCCGTTTGCATTTGCCATCTCAAGGCTTACGCCAAATGGACTGCCGCGATTTACCACGAGCAGCAATGTCTCACTTGAGGCATATACCATTGAGGAAAGTGCTGAAAATGGTCTCGATCTTTGGGTGGACATCAGCCTTAAAATCTACAGGAAAAGCGGCTTTACAAAATTGCCGGATCCTCGGCTGAACAATCCATCGAATAGGGATTCGTCAACAGAAACCACTTCGGAAGACGGATCTTCGGATACCGTCAATATTCCGGCAGATGAGATGAATGAGGCGCGCATTGCAAAAGAACCGTCTAAATTCTATACGGTGAAAGCCGGTGATACTCTTTGGGCAATTTGTCGAAAAGAGCTGGGAAATGGGGAAAAGTACGGTGAAGTGGCAAAGCTTAACGGCATTGCCAACCCCAACCGCATTTATCCGGGGCAGGTGATCTATTTTGAGTAGCATGATTACAATGGGACACAGCGGATGTCTCTATAACATGGATGCCGTCGATACGGTTACACTGGAGCGTGATCGATATGGGACTCCTGCAAAGCTGACCTTCAGCGTCATCAACGATGTGAATTTAGCCGTCGAAGAGGGCGCGTTAATTGAATTTGTTTTTCATGATGATCGCGTCTTTAGGGGCTACGTTTTTAAAACCAAGTCAGATGCGGACAAAATTGAAGTGACGGCTTATGACCAGCTGCGGTATTTAAAGAACAAGGACAGCTTTGACTATAAAAATATTAAACTCAACAGATTAGTAGAACTGATTGCTCAAAAGTATGGTCTGCGAACGGGTGCGCTCGTCGATACAGGCTATGTCATTCCAGCTCGTAAAGAGCGGGATTCAACACTGATTGACATAATCAGTACGGCGATCAGTTTAACACTGACCAACAGTAATCGGCTTTATATTTTAAGGGACAACTATGGCGAAATTGTACTGGAAGACATCGAATCACTGCGTTCAGGGATCGTTTTAAACAATGCGATTCCCAATTTTACCATAGAGAGTTCCATTGATGATAAGACTTACAACGTCATAGAGGTGAAGTCAAACGATGAAACGATAAAACCCACTGTTGCAAAAGATGATGCGAGCATCAAGAAATGGGGCGTGCTGAAGTATGTCGATGGCTCGTTAAAAGAAGGTGAAAATCCGAATGCCAAAGCAAAGGCATTGCTGGCACTTTATAACCATCGTACCCGTAGCTTTTCTGCAAGTGATCTCCCCGGAGATGTCAGCATTGTTGGCGGATCGAGTTTGGCAGTCATGGTAAACATCGGTTCAGAAGCAATCAAACAGTACATGGTGGTCGATTCGGTAAAGCACAGCTTTACCGGCGACCTGCATGTCATGTCGTTGAAATTATTGGGAGGTATATGATGAATTTAGCGCAAACCATTAAAAAAGCAGCGACTGAAGCCGTGAACGCCAGTATGCCTGCTGACATTATCATCGGTGTCGTTTCATCGCTTTCACCTTTTGAAGTGGCCACGGAAAAGATGGCGATTGATGAAGATTTTATCATTCGAACCGATGCTGTGGCAGCGTTTGAAATAGGGGATACAGCTGTTTTACTTCAAGCGGGCGGCGGTCAAAAATTTGTTGTCTTGGGGAAGGTGATTGGATGATTCCTCAAAGCCAACTGCAAAATATCGAAATCACCACGAGGTCGACATCAACATGGCAGCTTGATTTAGAAGCGAAGAAATTGGGTGGCCGAATAGAAGGCATTGATGCTGTCAGGCAGATGATTTATACGGTACTAAACGTTGAACGCTACCGCTATGCTATTCATTCTTGGCGCTTTGGTGTAGAACTGGATGATCTCTATGGTCAGTCGATGGATTACATCTATCCGACAATCGTTCAGCGCATTACAGAGGCATTGATGATGCTTGACACAATCCAATCTGTTGACAACTTTTCATTTGATCGCAAGAAGGAGGCGTTAATCCTTACGTTTAACGTTTCCACAATTTACGGTGATCTAAATGTAACAAAGGAGGTGACGCTGTAGTGTATGAAGAGATGACTTATGACGTGCTATTAAAACGAATGATGGCGGCGCTCCCCGATACCATCGACAAACGCGAAGGCTCTTTGGCATTTTATGCCTTGGCACCTTCTGCCGCTGAAATCAGACAAATGTATATTGAACTCGATCAAATTGTCGCCAATCGTATCATTCAAACAGCAGATGATGAAACCGTTCTGGCGCGTGCGCTTGAGTACGGTATTGAGCGCGAAGCGGCAACGCATGCCATTGCAAAAGGGGAATTTAATCAAGAGATTGCACTGGAAACACGTTTTTCATGCGGGTCGCTATATTATCGGGCAACGTCAAAAATTTCAGACGGTATTTACGAAATGACCTGTGAAACAGCGGGGATTGAACCAAATAGCAATCTCGGGAAGCTCATCCCCGTTGGCTATATCAAAGGACTTACCAGCGCAAAGCTCACAGAGGTTTTGATTCCGGGAACTGAGATTGAAACTGTTGCAAGTGTTAAACAACAATTGCTTAAGCGTATGCAAAATCCGCCGACGAGCGGCAACAAGGCGCATTACTTTAACTGGGCAATGGCGGTAGATGGTGTGGGTTACGCAGAGGTTGAACCGCTCTTTAACGGTGCGGGTACCGTTAAAGTAACCATTGTCAATGCTGAAAAACAGCCTGCGGAAGCAGCGTTGGTTGAAGCGGTGGCTGCTTATATTGAATCCGTGCGTCCCATTGGCGCAGCGGTTACGGTGACTTCGGCAGCGCGTGTTGACATCAATGTATCGGCAACGGTGACACTGGCGGAAGGGTACATGTTGAACGATGTCCAAACAGCTTTTTTTGAAAGTCTGGATGCCTATCTGAAAGCCATTGCCCTCATGGAGACCTATGTCGGCTATGCCAAAATCGGTGCTATTCTGTTATCTGTTAAGGGTGTACTGGATTATACAGACCTCACCATTAATGGCGAAGTGGTTAACATTGGCATTCCCAGCGGCTATGTACCGGTACTTTCGACCGCGATTTTGGAGGTGTAACGATGGCCTATCCAGAAAATGCAGATATTTTTCAAGAAAAACTCAATAAAAAAGAAGCCGGAAACTATGTCGTTGAAGAACATGTCACACTGACAAATGGCAAATACGAAGGTTTCTTGATTCACGATAATGTGTCAACGGCATCCATCAATATTTACCGAGGGCCTAAGTTTACGGGCGGACAGATTACGAATTATTCTGTTACAACTGATTCAGACCGTGCCTGGAAAAAGTTCATTCGCGTATTTGATGCGGGGACAGAAGCCTACATTAATTATGAAACAGTAGGCGACCAGGTGGAAGCAGAGGATATCAATACACTCCAGACATCTGTTCACGCGGTACAGCAGGATGTCATTGATTATAAGGCTTCCAACAATTCTGTGATTGCACTTCATGATGAGCGTATTGCCTCAGTGGAATCTGAGAAAGCAGACGAAAGTTACGTCAATGAACAGCTCGCGTTAAAATCAGATACAGCCAATACCTATACGAAAACGGAGACGGATGCGCGCATTCAATTTGTCGTGGATACCGCACCAGAAGCGCTGGATACCCTTAAAGAAATTGCAGATGCGCTCGACAATGACCCTGATTTTGCGGCTACCATGACGGCTCAGCTTGCATCGAAAGTTGATAAAGCGGCAGGCTACGGCCTCTCAGCCAATGACTTTTCAGATGTGCTGAAAGGCAAACTGGACGGTATCGAAACCGGCGCAGAAGTAAACAACTTAACAGATGATGCTGCTTCTGAACTGACAGGAAATAGCGACAGCAGTTTGCACTATCACACGGCAGATCGCAATCGCGCCAACCATACGGGGACGCAGACGTCAGCCACCATCAGTGATTTTGTCACACGTGTTCGAACGACCGTATTGACAGGACTGAGTACAACGACAAATACAGTGATTACAGCAGCGGATACGATTTTAACGGCTTTTGGGAAATTGCAGGCGCAAGTAACGGTTAATAAATCAGAGGCGGATCTGCATGCAGGCAGTACCAATAATCCGCATGCGGTTTCAAAGGCGCAGGTAGGACTTGGCAATGCTGATAACACAGCAGATTTGAGCAAACCCGTATCAACGGCAATGAAAACGGCTTTAAATCAAAAAGCACCGCTATCGCATGTTGGAGCGACTGGAACAGCACATGGTGACGCAACGGATACCATCAGTGGTTTTATGAGTGCTGATGATAAGAGTAAACTTGATGACGTCGAAGATTCCGCAAACCACTATGTGCATCCCGCAACGCATTCGCCGGCGATAATCGTTCAAAATACTACCAATCGCTTTGTGACTGACGCTGAAAAATCGACATGGAATGCAAAAGCTTCTACAGCAACGGCGACAACCACTGCAAATGGCCTTATGGCCGCAGCGGATAAAGCGAAGCTAGGCACCATTGAGAGCAGTGCAGAAGTCAATAACATTTCTGATGCAAATGCAGCAGATCTCACCGATGGTGGTGCCAGCACACTTCACTATCACATCGCAGATCGAAGTCGTGCCAATCACACGGGTATGCAAACCGCATCAACGATTAGTGATTTCGCAGCAAGTGTTCGTTTGGCGGTATTAACGGGGCTGAGCACAGCAAGCGGTGCCGTGATTACAACAGCTGATACCGTTTTAACGGCACTTGGGAAGCTTCAATCACAAGTGACTGCCAATAAAACAGAAGCGAGTACGCATGCCAGCAGTACTGCCAACCCGCATACTGTGACGAAAGCACAGGTGGGACTTGGCAGTGTCAATAACACAGCAGACGCTGACAAACCAGTGTCGACGGCGATGCAGACGGCGTTGAATACGAAAGCACCAATATCGCATGTTGGCGCAACTGGAGCAGCGCACGGAACGGTGAATGGTAATGTCAACGGCTTCATGAGCGTGGCGGATAAGTTTAAACTGGATGTTATTGAAGATTCAGCGAATCATTATGTACATCCTGTGTCGCATCCTGCAAGTATCATCAGTGATTTTGCAGCAAGTGTTCGTTCGGCGGTATTAACGGGGCTGAGCACGGCAAGCAGTGCCGTGATTACAACAGCTGATACCGTTTTAACGGCACTTGGGAAATTGCAGGCGCAAATCAGCGCTAATAAAACAGAAGCAAGTACGCATGCCAATAGTACCACTAACCCGCACAATGTCACAAAAGCGCAGGTGGGACTTGGCAGTGTTAATAACACAGCGGACGCTGACAAGCCGGTATCGACAGCGATGCAAACGGCTCTGAATGCAAAAGCACCGCTCGCATCGCCCACTCTGACTGGCGTTCCTAAAGCGCCTACTGCAACAACAGGCAATAACTCAACGCAACTTGCCACAACCGCTTTTGTGCAGAATGCATTAAGTACAGGTGGATATGGCGATATGCTCAAGTCTGTTTATGATGCAGATGGTGATGGGGTTGTGGATGAAGCGATGAAGCTGCACACAGCACGTAATATTACCCTCACTGGCGACGCGACGGGTTCCGTTTCATTTAATGGCTCAGCAGATGCCAGTATGACCGTTACCGTTATTGATAACAGTCATCGCCACAACTATATTTACAGTAGTGATGATCGGGATGTGAAGCCATCGGTAACGCCAAAACATTACTTATCCAGTTATTTTGCCTCAAAAGGCGGTTTGACGGGAGCGGCAGATACGAATTATATTGACTTGATGGTGCTAAATACTTATATAAATGTGGCAGGTGGATATGTCAACGCTTTGGCATTTGATAAGACATCAAAGAAGATTCAGCACTATCAGGCAGCTCAAACAGATTTATCATGGGGAACGCCGAAGACAATTGCTTATCAGGAAGATTCAAAAACACTGACATGGGGCGATTTGAAAAATGGCTTTACACTGGGAGGTTAAAACATGGCATATGGAGAAACCACATACGGCACAATTTTATACAGTGAAGATGGTTCTGATGCTGTGTCGCCTTTACTGGGTGAAACAGATTTATCCAAGTACTTACCAACATTTTTGCTTGATTTTCAAGAAATGAGCATCATTCAGCAGGCCATTGCGTCGCGTTACGATGAGCTTAAACAAGCCGTTTCGGATGTTGACAATCAAATGGACATTGGCACAGCAACATGGCTGCTAGAGGTTTTTGAAACGGACTTTGGCATAGACTCAGACCCCAGTAAGGCTCATGCATACAGGCGAGAAAATCTCTTTGCCAGACAGCGCGGTGCCGGAACTGTGACAAAGGCATTGATTGAGAATACGGCAGAAACATTTAGCGGTGCTGATGTTGAGGTCATTGAATACCCAAGTGAATCGAGAATTGAAATCAAATTTGTCGGTGTTAGAGGCACACCACCCAATATGGCAGGTCTGATTGAAGCAATTGATCACATTTTGCCGGCACACATTGCTTATTCATTTGTCTATACCTATTCTTGGTGGGGACGAATTGCAGAACTTGAATCATGGCATGCACTGATGGATGTCGCACCAACTTGGTACGATGTCAAAGCTTATTAGGAGGTAATAAGATGCAACAGACGAGTCATTTTAACTTAAAACTGCCTGAGTACACAGATGTACCAGATATTGCAGACATTAATGACAACTTTACAACACTTGATGGAGAAGTCGCAAAAGAGGCTTCGCCAACACAGTCAGGTCGCTTATCAGCAGCCGATAAAATTATTTTAAACGCACAAAAGACATTGCATGTGAATACAGCAGTAAATGATGCTTATACACTTGCCATTGAAGGCATTACGTCAATGACACAGTTGATTGGTGTACCTTTACACTTTAAAGCTACTGTTGCAAACAGCGGAGCAGCAACACTTAATATCAATTCACTGGGAACGTATAATTTAGCAAAAGATTCATCGGCAGATATTGAAACGGGCGATATACCGGCTAATGCAATTGTTACGGCAATTTGGGATGGCAGCCGTTATCAGTTGATGAATGTCTCGAATAGCGTTACTAAAAGCGCTGTACAAACACTTTCAAACAAGACGCTTGCTTCACCTGTAATGACAGGAACACCAACGACACCAACGGCAGCTGCTGGCAGTAATTCAACACAGGTGGCTTCAACAGCCTTTGTTAAAGCTGCCACGGATAAAGCAATGACGGCAATGACTGCCGGCGGGACTTCAACAGCTTTAACACTCAGCAATACGGCTTATTCGACACTTAGAGACGGTATGCGATTTACATTTGTTGCACCGGCTGCCAATAATGGTGCTGCGACAACGATCAATCTCAACAGCTTAGGTGCAAAACCGCTTTACAAACCGGCGACATCAGCACCCCCTAACTTAAAAGCTGGTAATGCCTATGACGTCTGGTACAACAGCGCGGGTGACTGTTTTTTTATCAAGGCTAGTGCGGTAGGAACAGCAACAGCTGCTAACGTACTAGCCGGGAAGACATTCAGCAATGATGATGATGTGGAACTGGTTGGGACGATGGCAGATAGAAGAGGTGCGGAAGTTTATTATGGAGTTGATCATATTCAAAATTATGAAATTGATCAAAACGACTCAAATTCAGCATTTTTAAAATACAAAGCACAAGCATCAGGATACTACGAAGCAGATTCTACAATCATCAAAGCAAGAGTACAGAATTTAATAGCGAAAAATATTAAAAGTGGTGTTAAAGTAGGACATATTGATAATGCATCATCAAATGTTATCGGGACCTTCACTGCCGATGCAACAGCGACGAGCGCAGACATTATCAGTGGCAAAACAGCTGGTATCAATGGTGAAATGGTAACAGGAAGTATCATACATCGAAGCAACGAGAATTTCCATCAACCATCGGTATCACAAACAATGTCAGTAGCTGACGGTTATGGTGTTTATCTAAAGCCACCGGCGGGCTACTATAATGGAGATTCCTGGGTCAGGGCATTAACACCAGATTTAAATGCAACAAATGTGAGAGCCGGAGTTGATACGAATTTGGGAATGGTTGGTACATTTACTAGCGATGGCAATTTAGTTTCAGATGCAGTATTGCCGGGCTATAGAGGTTATTCAAATGGTGTGGCGATAGATGGTACGATGCCAAATAGAAGCCTTGAGTATCATAGTCCTGCTAACGAGTCTATGGCTGGGGTACTTACAGAAGGTAATGCAAATACCAGAGTATACTTAAAACCACATTGGGGGTACTACGATGGCACCACATGGGTAGCTCAAGATGTACCAACACTGACAAGTGGAAATATAAAGTCTGGTGTGAACATTCTAAATGTCACGGGAACTGTTAAAGAGGCAAAAGATGTTGCAATTTCTAGAGCGCATCCAGCATCATTTCTTGTAGGAACTTATGTTCCAGGAGCGATACCGAAAGTTATTCGAAATGGTTTCTATTACAGTTTTGTCACAATAAGTGGTCAGTTGCATCGGTACAAATACAATACAGACGGAACGCTGTTAGAAGATATTGTTATTAATAGCAGTTATTCAGATCTAACAGGAACAGTTGATGCATTCGATGAGTCTGTCAGCGCTCACAATGGTACGAATACTTATCGAGTATTCAATTTTGATGGAACATTATTAATGAATGCTGCTTCAGGTGCACCTAATCAAGCATGGAATTTTGGCTGTAATAAATATGGCGATAATTTATCCACATACCACGATTTATATTACTTTTCAATTTATGATCGAAATCGGACGGAAATGATTCGCGTTACCTATACCGTAGCAGAAACAGAAATAGACCATAAACCACTCACGTTCATTGATCATGATATAGTAGCTTATGTAAATAAATGGGATTTTGGACTTGTGGTAAAATCTGCTGCTGGATCATGGACTGACTTTAGATTTAGATCAAATCCCTATCCAGATATGAATACATGGAGAGATACTAATTTCAACATGATGTCAGCTTTATCCATTGCTAGAATGCTCAGAACACCACAAATTAGATTATTTTAGGAGGAGAAAAATGAAATACGTAAAAGTTAAGAATTACATTATGAATAATGGTACTTGCGATTATAAGGGATTAAACATTGAAAAGTTTGTAGGTGGCGGACAACTCTATCGACGAAATCATGTAGATTGCGTTATTGCAACTTATGAAGACACTATACCGTCACATTCAGAATTAGAAGAAGTTTCAGAAGAACTTTACAATTCTACAAAATCAGAAATTGATTTGGAAAATAGGGATGTTAAAAGCTCCGATGAGAAAGTAATTGATATTGAAAAGAAAATAATTCAATCGGAAACAGAGAAGATTGACATTTTTGAAGCTTTAGCTGAAATCTATGAAATGATGGTTTAAGGATCACATATTAGAAAGGGAAGGTGAAAGATATGATTAAGGTATATTATAAACTGGTTAAAGAAGGACGACGCTCAATTGATCAGGTTCCAGCAAATTTGAGGGCAGCAGTTGAAAATCTATTAACTAATGACAGGGATTAGAGGAATTATCAAGTACAAATGAATTAGAGAAGGTTATTTTTACCGAAATCAAAGGAGAGTGTCAATTTTGAACAACGCAATTGAACTCGTTAAACAAAGCGACAGCGCAATCATCATTTTGCTTGTTGTCATCGGCATGCTAATCGTTGCATTAATGCCTGTCATCAAAACGGTTTCAAGCATTGGCATAGAAAAACGCAAACAGGCAACTGAACGAGAAGGCTTACTCATCAAAGTCATCGAGCGCAACACCGAAGTAAACGCTGCTTTGAAAACACTGATCGAATCCGATCAGAAATTCTGTGCTGAATGCAAGAGCGAACAGCAGGCGCTGTTTCGACAGCTCTTTGACAATCAGGCAATTGCCAATGTCAAACTCGCAGAAATTCAGGCAGTGATGAGAGGCGGTGAACCCATTGACGATCTTTGATGCTGACGGCTTCATCCATGTGGCGACATTAGAGGGTATCCCCGTCTTCGTTAGTAAAGTTCCTGAAACATCGGTGGAATATCAATCAACCCGGGTTACCGATAAACGTTACATCGTCATCCACAACGCAGGTAATGCCCATGCCGACGATACGGCAAACAATCGCTTCATGAAGCAAGACGATTACATCCTTTGGCATTTTACCGTCGATGAGGACAGCATCACACAGGGACACAGCATTCTTCGAAGCGGTTACCATGCGGGAGACGGCGGTTCGGGGAAAGGCAACTTGTACGGCATCGGCATCGAAATCGCCGATAACGGCAATGTTGCCAAAGCCTGTGAAAATGCCTTTGTGTTGTGCAAGGCGCTGCAACAGCAGTCGCCTTTTACAGCACTTGAACTCGAACCGCATCAATTCTTCTCAGGCAAATATTGTCCGCAGTGGATCTTGGACAATTGGGGGTGGCAAGGCTTTATTTTAAGATACGAAGCTTATTTACAAGCCACCTCAGTACCTGCTTGGAAAACTGCAATTGTTCATGAAAGCCATGTAAATCAGATCATTACAGATTTAGAAAGGTGGATGCGAGACATTGATACGCCAATGCCAACATGGGCAGTGTTGGCAAGCATCAACAATGCTTACCGAGCACTTTTAATGCATATGCATGCACTGGCTTCTGAGACGGATGCAAAGCAAGAAACATCCTAACAAAGCAGATTTTGCATAACACATAACATATAAAATATAACACATATCACATAAAACGAGCGTAGGATTACTTACGAAAAGCAAACGTAATAGATGCTTTTGAAGGCCTGCGAGGACAGCAATTCAACACATGATGCATGCATATGATAAAGTTCACAATGAATGAGAGGTGATGAATCATGAAAGCATTTTTAATGGATTACAAGGTGTGGATCGTAGTCGTACTGGCGATGATCACCATCATTATTTTTGAATGGCAGCAATTCAAAGTACTAACGTATCAGCTAATGCTGCAAGCGAAGATCTTGGCAAAAGACTTTATACTATCATCAGGCGAGGCGCAGGAGACATGGGTTGTTGAGAAACTTTACGCGATATTGCCTCATGCGCTTGCAGCACTGATGACCAAAACGATGCTGCGCACCGTAGTGGCCTATCTATATCATGAAGCGAAGGATTACCTAGATGACGGCATGATGAACAACAGCATATAAATAAAGTGAATCGTTTTAAAATAGCCCTCAGAACCTGCGCGATAGACGCGACATGGTGATCGAGGGCTTTTTTATGTCCCCTGTACTTACTTATTGAATAGGACAGATATAGGGATTTAACAGTTGATCTGTACAAAACATGGCACTGGGATAAATTCAATTTATAATGCACAAAAAATAACAAAAACAGTATCAGGTCTATCATTTGATTTAAGGATCAATATTGAGCATACTTGCTATTTTGCTACTGATAAACTAAACTAGTAATATGCGGAAATGAGATTGATATTCTTTATTAGTTAGAATTTAGGGTATAGAAAACACAATATGGCAACTGAGCGAAGGTTTTAACAGAAACTTAAATTGAACGCAACATCCGTATGATATGCTTGCATAACAGATCATTTCATGACGGCATTTAAAATCACATTGTATAATACATTTTAAAATCACATTTAAAACCACGATACACCACTGCAAGGATGTGGCTGATGATCGTGCAACCATGTACATTTGAGAAAAGACAGTAGAGGCCTAATATGCGCACATACAAAAAACCAAACTTCATCATCAGTTGGATTATTTTAAGAGTTCTCGCTGTGGTGATGAAGCGAAAAAGTAAGATGACCAGCAATACCGAAGCGATCAAGGGGCTCAAGCCGCCGTATCTCGTACTGGCTAACCATTTGAACAACTGGGATCCACTTTATATTAACGCAGTGGTGCCGGAACCCATTAGTTTCATTGCAGGTGAACGTATTTTCGCTAAACACCGCTGTTTTCGAAAGCTGCTCGAATACGTTGGCACGATTCCCATTGTCAAGTCGGAGACGGATCTAACCGCAGCGCGCAAGGTTATGCGTGCCAAAAAAGCGGGGCGCGTCATCTGTATTTTTCCAGAAGGCAATCGGTCATGGGATGGTATTTATCGGCATCCGGTTGATTCGACGGCAAAATTGATAAAGTTGCTGCGCATTCCAGTCGTAACGGTACAGATAAAGGGCTCGCTGCTCAGTCAGCCAAGATGGTCTCGAACGTTTCGAAGAGGGCCTGTGGAATTGGATTTCAAAGTGCTTTTTCAGGCATCTGAGATTGAAGGACTTGAGACGAATGCTATTTTAGAGAAGATGAATACGGCGCTTTCACATGATGAATACGCATGGGTCGAATCGCACGGTTTTCAATACAAAGGCAAGAAACTGGCAGAGGGCATGGAAAGCTTTTTATATATTTGCGATCATTGTGGTGCTGAGGGGAGTATCAGCACGTCAGATGACCTTGTGACTTGTGAACGCTGCGGAACCAGTTATCGCTATAATCTGCATGGATTACTGGAAGGTAGAGATCGCATCATTTCCCCTAGGATTTGGAATGAACGGCAAAGAGCACGTTTGAAACGTCGATTAAAGAATGGGCGTGTTGTCAAGGGCGTGGGAATGGTGACGATTTTAGACGCGTCGAGAAATGTTCATGACCGCATGCATGGCGAGCTTACGTTTGGAATCAATGGCTTCACAGTGAATACATTGAACATCCCGTTGGCAGAGCTGCATGGTGTCAATGTGCAAAAGGGCACGCAATTTGAATTTAGATACGATGAACACATTTACGTGATTGAATTTGATCGTCAAGGCGACTCAGTTTTTAAATGGCATGAAGCCTATCTCATCATGAAAGGAGCCTACTGATGAATGACAGTTGGTCATTAATGCTCTATCTCTCTTACCTGTCAATCTTCATCGGTATTGCTGCACTGATTAAGGCGAAGGTGCCGTTTTTAAACGCTATGTCATGCCAACCGCTATCCTCGCTGGATTCATTGGTATGCTGTTAGGGCCCGAAGTGCTGGGGATCGTTCCCTTTGATCAGGCAATTCTCGGCAATATTGTTTACCATGCGATGGCCATTGGTTTTATTGCCTTATCACTAAAGAGCAGAACGCGCGAGACATCGCCGATCGTTTTAAAATCAGGCATGCTCATTGTTTCCGTTTACATGCTGCAAGGGATTATCGGCATTGTCCTGACGCTGATTTTTATGGCGTCGCTTAAACCGGACTTGTTCGTCGGTTTTGGATTGCTGTTGCCGCTCGGTTACGGTCAAGGTCCCGGACAGGCTTTTTCCATGGGGTCACAATGGGAAAAACTCGGTTTTCAAGGCGGCGGGAATATTGGTCTCACCATAGCCACCTTTGGATTCCTGTGGGCAATTCTCATAGGCATTCCCTTTATGAATTATCATTTGAAACGGCATCAACTCAAGGCGAAGGCAGATACACTGCATCGTGAACGATCACCCTACTTGGCACAGTCGGAACCTGATGAACTGCCGCTTGGCGATGCGCTGGATCATTTAACGCCGCAAATCGTGCTCATTGGCATCGTCTATTTGGCAACTTATTTGAGCATTTTGTTTTTAGATCATCTGATTTCACCGATGGGGACTTTTGGCAAAACATTTGTAACGGTCTTATGGGGCATGCAGTTTAATATTGCCGCGGGTTATGCCATTATCGTACGGCTCATCATGGATCGCTGGCTTAAAAAGGGTATTTTGAAACGTGATATTACGAATAACTATTTGTTGCAGCGGATATCCGGCGGTGTCTTTGACTATATGATTACAGCGGCCATTGCGGCGATATCGATCAGTGCCGTTCAGCAGTACTGGTTGCCAACAGTTCTGATGACAACCCTTGGCGGTGTTGTGACACTTTATTATTTAAAGTTTATGGTGAAACGCGTTTATCAAAAAAATACACTGGAAAACCTCATGGGTTTTTATGGCATGCTGACGGGCACGATTTCTACGGGAATGGCACTGTTGCGTGGAACAGACCCGGAATTTGATACCGATGCGGCATCGAATTTAGTCTTTGGATCGGCAGTGGGCATGGCATTTGGGACACCGCTACTCGTCATTATCAACATTCCGATTATGGGCTATGTTGACGGCAATACATCGCTTTACGGCCTCACCATTGGCTTGCTGGCAGGGTATCTTTCATTGCTCGTCTGGTTAATGCTTCGACGAAGACAGGCTTGACTTTTTTGGAAGAATGACCTAAGATGGTAAAAACGAACACGAAAAAATGGCGTTGATAAGGAGGAGTACATACGTACCGGATGCTGAGAGAGAAGATGGCTGGTGGAAATCTTCGTGAAGGATGTATGGAAGTAGCCTTTGAGCAGTGGACCGAAAAGCAATATGCCAAGTAGGCTTCAACGGAAATTTCCACCGTTATGAGGAAAGCAATATCGGATGTGAGCATCCCGTATTGACAGAGTGCAGATAGTCATATCTGAATTTAGGTGGTACCACGGACGCAAAATTCGCCCTAAGCAATTAGTTTTAGTTGCTTAGGGCTTTTTTAATTTGAAGAAAAAACATCTTTACGTGTTCGGTAAAAAGGAGGTATGACAACATGCAAGATCAAATGAAAACACGCGGACGAGTTGAGTCGGAAAATCAATTATTTGGTGAACGCGCAGAAAAAGGGCATCATAAAGTGATACAGCATGCGAAAGCAAGTGATGCAAAAACCACCCCAAAACATTACGACTTTAAAACAGTTGAAAGCGACATGCAGGCATTTTGGCGTGAAGCGGCAATCTACAAATTTGATGACAGTAGTGATAAGCCGCTGTACGCCATTGATACACCGCCGCCAACGGTTAGCGGGAGCCTTCACATTGGGCACATCTTTTCCTATACACAGGCTGAGATGATCGCTAGATATAAGCGGATGCAGGGGTATAATGTCTTCTATCCCTTTGGTTTTGACGATAACGGTTTGCCGACGGAGCGCCTTGTTGAACGCGAAAATGGCATCTTGGCAAAAGAACTGCCAAGAGAAGTGTTTATAGAAAAATGCATCCAGACGACGTCAAAGTACGAAGCAGCATTTAGAGCGCTGTGGCAGACACTTGGATTTTCAGTCGACTGGTCATTACAGTATGAAACCATTAGCCCGAGGGCTCAAAGCATTTCACAAAAGTCTTTTATTGCACTCTATAAGGCAGGCAAGGCTTATCTGAAACAGTCGCCTGTTCTTTGGTGCCCGCTGTGTCAGACGTCCATAGCGCAGGCGGAACTGGAAGTCGCGACACGCGAGACGACATTCAACGATATCGCTTTTAAGGTTGATGGCGAAGTTCTTGCAGTTGCAACGACGAGGCCTGAACTCCTATTTGGTTGTGTCTGCCTCTTTGTACATCCGGAAGATTCGCGATATCAGCATTTAATTGGCAAGAGGGCGCGTGTCCCGCTGTATGATTATGACATTCCCATCATGGCAGATGATGATGTTGAGCGTGAAAAGGGGACGGGCGTCGTTATGTGTGCGACCTTTGGTGACAGTACCGATGTCATGTGGTATGATCGCTATCAGTTGCCTTACCGGGCGGTTATGACATTTGAGGGGACGATTGATAGAGCGGTTCCGATCATTGGCGGCATGCCGGTTTTAGAGGCACGGCAGCAAGTACTCAAAGCATTGGCAGAAGCAGGATTGCTCTTGTCGTCAAAGACCATTGAGCACGCTATTGCCATACATGAAAGATGCGGTCACGATACAGAGATTTTGCCGTCACGGCAATGGTATATTGATATTTTAAGCAATAAACAGCGCTATTTGGAAGCGGCTGACGAAATCAACTGGTATCCGGCTCATATGAAGCATCGCTATCTCACTTGGGTTGAAAACTTAAAATGGGACTGGTGCATTTCAAGACAGCGCTATTTCGGCGTTCCCTTTCCTGTTTGGTATTGTCAAAACTGCGGTGCTGTTATGCTGGCAGAGGAAGCAAAGCTGCCGGTAAATCCGATGGAATCAAAGCCGGATAAGCCGTGTACATGTGGATGTACTACATTTGAACCGGAAATGGGTGTCTTTGATACTTGGGCGACGTCCTCCATGACGCCGTTTATCAATGCCAAATGGGGTGAAGCCGAAGACCGTACTGAGCAACTAATGCCTATGGCACTGCGAACACAGGCGCATGAAATCATCAGAACATGGGCGTTTTACACTATCGTCAAGAGTCTTTACCATACGAATCGCATACCTTGGAAAGATATTATGATCAGTGGATTTGTCCTCGCGAAAAAAGGCGAAAAGATGAGCAAGTCAAAGCAAAATGCCGCTATGGCACCGGATGCATTGATTAAAACGCACTCTGCCGATGTTATTCGCTATTGGGCTGCCAGTGCCAAATTGGGTACGGATACGTTTTTTGATCTTGATGAATTAAAAGGGGCGCGTAAATTTATCACGAAGCTTTGGCATGCGACAAAATTTGCAGCACAGCATTTAGAAGACTACAATGGAGAGCTGCCAGAAACCCTCTTGCCGATCGATCGTTGGATTATTGAAAAGTGCCGGTTGACGGTTAATCAGGCAAAAAGTCAGCTGGATGTTTATGAGGTTGGTGCAGCACGGCTGGCACTGGACGGTTTCTTTTGGCACAATTTGTGTGATGATTACTTGGAAATCGTCAAAGAGCGCCTGTACCAGCCGGAGCATCGCGGTTATGATGCGAGGCGGTCTGCACAGTATGCGCTTAATGACTGCTTTATGAACATGCTGAAATGTTACGCTATCTATGTGCCGCATATCACAGAGTACCTTTATCAAAATTTCTTTAAGGCAAGCGAACAGGAAAATTCTCTGCATCAGATGCTATGGAACCAAAGAGAAACGGGCGATACGGCGATCTTGGCATTTGGCGAAGATGTTCAAAAGACTGTCAGCGAGGCGAGACGGTATAAGTCGACAAACGGGCTGTCTTTAAAAGCTGAGCTGGCGCTGATTGAAGTAAAGACGAAATCTGAATTTCAAGCATGGTTTAGAGAATCTGAAAGTGATCTTTTAGCATGTTGCCGTGCTGGAAAGCTGGTGTTCACTGAAGAAGTATAAAATTACCCTTTAATCGAAGCGTAAGACATCAAATTTTATCAAATCCAAACCTTAAAAAGCGATGTTGAAATGTACTGTAAGAAGCAATAAGTAAAAGGTATTAAGTAAAAAACATCAAAAAAGCATTATAAAAAGCGCTATCAGGAAGCATTCCGCTCATGATAGCGCTTTAAAAATATTGGATTGCAAGGATGTTCATTTACATTGGTAAGGATACGCCGGCTTCTTTGAGCTTTTGGGCAAGTGCCGCCATATAGGGTTCGGACCCTTGTTTAAATGGTCCGTGGACACCCAGCGTCACATCGAGAAAATCATTGTATTCAGGGCTGACATGAGTTTCCCAGCGCGTGATTTCGCCGACTACATTTGTTTTGACAAAACCATAGGCATAAAAATCAACCAAGGTGCCGTCTGGTTTATGGCCGCCAAAGTGTGTTTGCATGACAAAACCATTGTCAGATGGCCATCATTCCCTCTTAAGCGCCGTGAAGCGGTGAAGTCGATGTTGCCCAGCCTTCGTCAACTTTGACGCCTGTTGGTGTTTCTTTGAAATGGACAAATTCCATTGATTCCTGTGTTTCTCTTTTGCCGGTTGCTTTGTCAACTGTTTCAACGTCATATCGGATGGCACACCAGTCATCTTGGATAATCATATTGTGGAATTTTCCGAGGAAAATATCTTGCTTTGCAAACAGGTCGCCCATCATATCCTGATATTGTTTCAATGTAAGACGATGTCCATAAACATTGTACATAGAGGCATCATCATAAAGTGTGTTGCACCATACGAGCCAGCTTTCATAGCCGCCGTTCCAATTTTTAAAGCCTGTTTCGAGCCTGTCTTTGATGGCTTCTTCCATTTTTTTATTACTCATTTTTTTGTCTCCTTTTGTTATAATTTGCGTGTTTACGCAGTCTGTCGATTGTGTGCTGCGTTTCATTTCGCATGTGTGATTGACAAGTTCATCATACTGGGAAAGTATTTATGTAATGTTTAGGAAATGTCGCTGAAATATTAATCGAAATGCTTTCTGAAATTTTTTTATGCCGTTGACAATCAAAGAAGAAAAAATACGATACGATTGTTGGCGAAGGCGGTTCAACGCTGTCAGGCGGAGAAAAACAGCGTGTTTCCATTGCGAGGGCGCTTTTAAAAGATGCGCCGATTGTATTGTTGGATGAGGCAACTGCGTCATTGGATGCTGATAACGAATATGCGATCCGCAAGGCCATTGAAAAATTAACGGCAGATAAAACCGTACTGGTCATTGCGCACCGGCTCAATACCATCAAAGATGCTGATCAAATTATTCTGCTCAATGAGGGTTCTGTTGAAGAAGTGGGGACGCATGAAGCGTTAATGAAAAAAACAGGCGCATTATTATCGTATGTACACAGAGATGAATCGCGCAAAAGCTTGGGCGCTGTAAACGTTATATTTAACGATAAAACAAAAAGCAAAGAAAGGTGTCTGCAAGTTGTTTACTTTCGCAAAGTCGGCAATGATTGCAGGACATCTTTTTTTATACATAGACAAATACTTGACTTAATTGGATAAAAAAGGTAATATATTGAATATGGTAAATAATACCAAATAAATATTGTGAGGTTAATATGGACTTTTTTCTGGCTTCGATTGGCACTGCTGCGTTTTTATTGATTGCAGTTCTCTTGTTAAGTGGTATTGTCGGATACATATTGTCAGCACTTGGTTTAATGCGCATGGCGCAAAACAGGGGGATTGACAACGCTTGGCTGGCATGGATACCAGTAGGAAATTTATGGATCATGGGGCAATTGATTGGCCCTTTGCGATTTGGCGACAAATCATATGATCATGCGGAACACATACTCGTTGTCGGTTTACTGCTATCAGTTGTTTTAAGTAGAGTACCGGTTATCGGCGCTTTGCTTCGGATTATCATGTCATTGCTGACGATCTATACATTTTTTATGATTTTCAAACAGTATGCAGAAGATCGTGCTGTACTCTATACCGTGATTTCAATTCTTTTACCAACGCTTGTTCCCGGTATTCTCTTTTTTAGCATGAGATTTAATGAGCCGAATATGTTGACCTATTGAGCAATAAAGCAGACTGCGTATTTGGACTGATTAGATGACAGCATTTTAAGATTTGATAAAATAGAGAAAATGGTATAATATCGTAATGAATTGTTTAGCGTGCTAATGGCACGCTTATTTTTTTGCTTTTGCCTGTAGCATAATGACTCGTTGAAAGGTGTTTAGGGTGAAAGGAGGGGATTTAATATGGAGCCACAGCCATTGTGTATGGATGAAAGTGCCGAAGCGGTTATAAAATGCTATAGCAACATGGTCTATCGTCTTGCTTTTGCGCGAACGGGAACAAGACACGATGCCGATGAGATTTATCAAGAAGTCTTTTTACGCTATATCAAAAAACAGCCGGTTTTTGAAAATGAAGACCACAGAAAAGCATGGCTTATCAAAGTAACGGTTAATTGTTCCAAAAAACTATGGGGTTCTGCCTGGAAGAGAAAGATAGTGCCTTTAGAAGAAACCCTGCCCTTTGAAACAAAAGAGGCCATTGATCTTTATAATGAATTGCAGCAGCTACCGACAAAATATAGAGAGGTTATTCACTTATACTACTATGAGGATATGTCCACAGAAGCCATTGCTGAAAGCTTAGAGCGAAAGAGCTCTACGGTAAGAACGCAGCTTACACGTGCGAGAGCAATGCTAAAAAATATACTGGAGGAGGATCAGGATGTTTAAAGAAAGCTATCACCGTATGAATAGTCATATTTTTCCAAGCGAACAGCTGATGCAGGACGTTTTAAGCGCGGCTCGCGGTAAGCATTGCAAGAAGCGCATGATATCGCTAAGATTGAAAAGAAATATCATGATGCTCGTCGTTTTTAGCGCAATTTTAGTAATGACGATGCCTGTCATTGCATCCACGGTAGAACCGATTTACCAGCTGATGTATATGGTTTCGCCAAGCGTGGCGCAATTTTTTATGCCGGTCCAAAAATCCAGTATTAGCAATGGTATAAAATTAGAGGTCGTTTCTGCAAATATTCATCAGAAAACGGCAGAAATCTATGTGACCATGCAGGATCTAACTGAAAATCGCATTGATGGCACGACAGATCTCTTTGATAGTTATACAATTAATCGTCCCTTTGATAGTTCAGCCCATTGTCAGATGATTGGGTATGATGAAAAAACAAAAATCGTTACGTTCTTAATTACAATAGACGAATGGGGTGGACAAAATATTGACGGGGATAAAATCACGTTTTCTGTGCGAGAATTTTTAAGTCAAAAAAACAGCTATGAAGATCTGGCGATTCCCGTCTCACTTGCCAATATAGCGGACGCCGAGCATACACAAACCGTATCGTCGAATGGCGGCGGCGGACGAGATTATCAAGGCTATTTGGAATTTGAGAAAAATCCCATTGCGCTCGTGCCGTCAGTTCCCATGGCAAACTTTCCTATTGACGGCATCGCATTCACGGGTATTGCCTATATAGACGGTGAGCTGCATATACAAACGGCTGTAGAACACCCGCTTGACAATGATAATCACGGATTCTTTTATTTGAAAGATGAAAACGGCACTGAAATTGACTGTGATTTTAGCTTCTACTTTTCCGAGACAGACGAGCAGATCGGCCGCATTGACTATCATGAATGCGTCTTCGATGTACCACTCGAAAACATAGCAGCGTACGCTTTATATGGCGACTTTGTGACTTCTGGTATGAAGACGGAAGGCGACTGGCGGGTTACGTTTCCTTTAGAAAGTGTGGAATAACTTATCGAACTGCGATGGTAGATCATTTAGAATAGCGCTTTAGGTGAAGTTTTAGGTGAAGGATTAACGAAAGATTAACGAAAGATCATCAAGTAAGTTTCTTAAATGCAAAATTGCTGAAATTAAAAATACCTTCCAAAATTATATTGCTTTGGAAGGTACTTTTTTAGGTGCTTTTTTAATTGAGGAAACGACATCATTTCTTTAGATTGTCATAGCAGGAATTGTTTTAAGACCAATAGCATTTTTTAAACGATGCTTCCAATTGATGATGGTCAGACACAAGTTCTCGTGTGACACCGGTAAATCATTCTATGGATTATACCGTATTAAAGCTTTTTATGGCAGAGCCACCAGTCTTTGCAAGTGATTTTGCCGGCTGCTGCATCGGCTAATCGTTGTGCTTTCAGTGCTTCGGTATTTGCTGGCGGCACAATGACATCTGAACCGAGCCATGCGTTGTTCGGATAGTTTTCAGGTGCGGCAACACCATTGGCATCAGTCACTTGCAGAGCGTTTAATGCACGGAGAACTTCATCGACACTTCTTCCGATTTCTTGCGGATAGTACATCATCAGGCGCAGGACACCTTCGGGATCGACGATAAAGACGGCGCGAACTGTATTGGTTCCCTTACCTTGGTGCAGCATGCCAAGTGTTGTGGCAACAATGCCGAGTTCATCTGCGATAACCGGGAATGGAATAGTGGTATCTGTATTTTCATTGATCCACTCAATCCATTTAATATGTGAGAAAACTTGGTCGACTGATAAGCCGATCAATTCAGTATTGAGTGCTTTAAAAGCCTCATTCTTCTTTGAAAAAGCGACGAATTCAGTGGTACAGACAGGGGTGAAATCGCCGGGATGGCTGAACAGTACAAACCATTTGCCCTTATAGTCATCAGGTAGTGTTTTAACACCGTGTGTTGTCGTTACTTGCATTTTCGGAAAAGCGTCTCCTAGTAAAGGTAATTTAGCGGGTTCCATTGTTTGCCTCCTTAGAAATAATATGATTTTTAGTTTAACAATTGTGTGATGAGAATTTGATGTCACTATGTAATGTCTCAGTGGGAAAAGAACAAGTGAAAGAAAACTATTCTCAATTTGTAATGATTACAATATGAGAATAACATTCTATAAAGCATATGTCAATAACAATCTTAAATTTTTTTTCGCCATGTTTGAAAAAGATTTGGAAGGGAATTATTTACGTAGGGTTGGACGTTTGATAAAAACATAGTGTGTATCTGTTGAAACGTTTTCATCATAGGCATAATCGAGGCGGTTGAAATACTTGATCCCATCTGGGGTTTCAATTTGATTTTCTGCCATGTAGCGCACCATTTCGCCGCGTGCCATTTTGCAGAGGGTTGCTTTTTCAATGCGCTTGCCATTAATATTTTCGCTGAATTCACAGGTGATGACCTTAACGTGTTTAGGCAGATGAGGTTCGATGCTCCGACTGTATTCTTTAGAGGCGAGATTGATAATGAGATCGGTTTCCTTAGCGAGATGGAGCGCTAATTTTTTTCCCCAAAAGCGATAAAGGTTTTGATAGCCGTTTACCTTTAACTTAGCCTGCATTTCCAGTCGGTAGGGTGTAACGCCGTCAAAGGGGCGCAAGACGCCGTAGAAGCCGGAGAGGATTCGCAAATGGGTTTTAATATATTCAAAATGGCGATCTTCAAAGACATGCGGTGCCATATATTGATACTGAATGCCTTCATAAGCGAGAAGAGCAGGGGTCAGCCGCCGCGTGATATCCATTTCACGCACGCGTTCTGTGTTGAGTGTAGCGATGGAATCGTTGCAGGCCCACAGTTTTTTAAGTGAAGCGTAATCAAAAGTTCGGAGTGTTTTTAAAATTTCAGTCGTTTCATTTAAAAAAGCAGGGAGCGTTTCATAGGGGAGACTGTCAATGTCGAGATTCATTTTTTTGGCAGGTGATATGATGAGTATCATTTGAATGATGCTCCTTTCAATAAAAATAATGAGAATGAACTTTATACTTCAGGCTGATATCGCAAACATTATAGCAAAGGATGAGTAAAATGCCTACCCCGTGCTTAAAGGAAGAATGGTATTTTAAATGACCAAAGAGTCGTTGATGGTTTACAACATGCAACTATTTTAACCGAAATAATATAAAATTGCGTAAAAATCTATCTAGACAAAAATGTTGAGAAACGATAAAATAAGTAACAATAAAATAGTAAGCATTGGTCTGCACAATGTGCCGTTAAAAGGGAAACAGGTGTGATTCCTGCACAGTCCCGCTGCTGTATTTGAGGAGCCTATTACAGATGCCACTGCCGTAAGGTGGGAAGGCGTAACAGGTGAAGAGCCATAAGTCAGAAGACCTGCCAATGCCGTTTGCAAGAACTCTACGGACGATGGAGTGCAAGGCTATTAAGATAGAGCCTTTTTATGCCGTGTATTGCCATCTATCAACTGATAGGTGGCATTTTTATGATACTCTTATCGCCATACACCTTTTTTAGAATGCGGAGGCGATGGATATGCAACTAAAAACCATTGGGATTATTCACCCTGTAATGTGTTTAAAAGCGTCAGATTCATGTCATACATTTGACATTGTTTTGGATGCTGCCTTTATGCCGGCTATCGTGGGACTGACGCCAAAACTCAGCGTGATGATTACGTATTGGGATATGACTTCAAAACGCGATGTACTGATGCTTAAACCGCCGGGTTCAGTTGTAGATTTGGGCGTTTTTGCATCGAGATCTCAAAATCGCCCTAACCCGATATTACAGGCGATTGCTGAAATTGTCGATATTGCTGAAAATACGTTAACCGTTACTTGCCCGGAGAAAATGGACCAATGTCCCGTGTTGGATATTAAACCGTATATTCCCGTTTTAGACGCAATTAAATTTCATCATTGACATGAATGGGTCAAATCTGAATGGTTACATGATTGAGTCATACAGTAAATGGCAATGGTGATATAATGGGGTATTTTGTCGAGAGCCATGTTGACATCGAGAGTCATGTTGATATTAAAAGTAGATTGATCGGTTAAGTTTCGATCAAGAGGATACATCAGTGGATTATCACACTAGATTTTGCGAGTGCCCCTCCAAATCTGTGTATAATAATATAAAAAGTCATCGCCCATATAGGTAGTGGGGGGTGACTTTTTAACGTTTTGCAGCTTCTTTGGCCAGAAGGTCGCAATAAGTGTTTTCGAATTGCTGCCGATGTGCTTTAACCCATTGAAATTCGATATACCGTAGAGCGCAGAGTTCATGGAGCTGCTGCCATAATCCAATATTTTTTGCCTTTGTACCATTGGCTGTCATCCAATGGTTATGCTGCCAGTGCTGTATCCACTCCGTGATGCCCTTGCGCACATACTGTGAATCGGTGACGATGCGCACATCATCCGAGTAGGCTGAAAGTGCCGCAATAACTGTTTCGAGTTCAATGCGCGATGACCCTTTGCCCGATATCGGAAAATGATTTGCCTGATAAGCGCCGTCAGTTGCCTTGATCAGAAAACAACCGCCCCCGGTTTCCAGAGATTCATTATAACTGCCATCCGTATAGATTTCAGTGATTGTACGTTTTGTGATTCTTGAATGACATAAAGATCGCCGTGGTCTGAAACGACGATATTGCGTTTATCATTGAAGGCGCGAATATCCTTACCGTCCAATAGACTGAAATCGAGTTCAAAATCGATAAAAAAAGAATCGGCTTTTTTATTGTGAAGCAAACGCCTGAATTGATCTTCATTTGCCATTAGGAAAACGGCAAGTTCGGTATGTTCTCCCCAAATAATGTGTTTTTCATGAGGGTCAAACATCAGCGAGGCTGTTTGATCTGACAGCCGATTATTAATCTCCAATAAATACCCTGATGCGCACTTTTGAGTGATGCGCATGTGTAAATGATGCAGCATCATATCTCCTTTATTTTCCAAGAGTCCATTAGCCGCCAAGTCAAACCGTTAAGGCGGTATAAGCGTCGAAATGGGATCGCTTTTCTACATCATAGCATAATGTAAAACGGTTGAAAATGCTGTTTGAGGCAACTGGCTAAAAGATACAGTTGCCAAATAGCGACGCCAGTGAATGACACCAATGAACGATGGCAATGAGTGGCAAAAGCGTGAAGGTCGGCAAAGTTTTGGGCATAAATTCATTTGGAAGGCTGTGTAAGGGGTAAAAATATGTTAAAGTGAAGAGAGGCTGTTCCAAGGTTACCAATCAGTATGACGAAGGAAGGCCGGCAGTAGAAATTCAGATAATCAGAGAGGTGAAAAAATGAAACTTACGGTATTAATGGACAACCATACACACATTAATGAATATTATTTAGGTGAACCGGCTGCCTGCTACTATCTTGAAGATGGTGATCGTCGCATTTTATTTGATGTTGGTTATTCAGATGCCTTTTTGCAAAATGCCGCAAAGATGGGCATTGATTTGGGAACAGTTGACACCATTGCGTTTTCACATGGTCACGATGATCATACACGCGGCCTTCAATATCTGAAAGACAAAATAGATCTGCAATCAGTAAAGGTTGTTGCACACCCGCTGTGTTTTCAGCCTAAACAAGCTGAGGGGAATGATGTTGGTGCGCCCTATAATACAGCTGAAATGGCTAAAATGTGTGAATTATCACTGACGAAAGAACCTATGAAACTAAGTGATCACATTACTTTTTTAGGTGAAATTCCAAGGCTTAACGATTTTGAAAAGCCGAAACTTAAAAGTCAAATTAATATTGACGGCAATTGGGAAGATGATGCCCTTATTGACGATACAGCTCTTGTCTATGATTCGGCTGACGGGTTATGGATTATCACGGGTTGTTCACACAGCGGGATCTGCAATATTACGGAATATGCGAAACAAATTTTTAAGACAGAGCGGATTGCAGGGATCATTGGCGGTTTTCATTTATTTGAAGTGAATGAGCAAGTTATAAAAACCATTGATTACTTTGAGGCAAACAAAGTGGCGCAACTCTACCCTAGTCACTGCGTTTCGTTTAAAGCAAAGGCTAAAATACATGAGCGCCATCCAATACATGAAGTTGGCGTTGGTTTAACAATGCAGTGGGATTAGCAATGCGGGAGGAACAACAATAATAATGTTCACTTTAGTAAAGACAGACGAGGAGGAATTGCAGCAATGTCGTTTAGCGTAGTAGAAATCTATAATCAATTGCATAAAATGCCTGAAACGGGCTTTGAACTCTCGAAGACAAGTCGCTTTATTTCGGATACACTCACTGAGTTGGGTTATGAAGTGATTGATAATGTAGGACAATGCGGTTTAGTTGGTATTTTGGATTCCGGTGTGCCCGGCCCTGTATTGGGGTTTCGTGCCGATATGGATGCGCTTGCGTATGAAATAGACGGTAAAACTGTAAACCGTCATACGTGCGGTCACGATGCCAACTGCGCGATCGCATTGGGTGCAGCCTGCATTATTAAGGAAAGAGGCATTTCAAAAGGGAAAATGATGTTTATCTTTCAACCGGCCGAGGAAAAGGGGACGGGTGCAATGGCAATGATTCAGAGCGGTCGACTTCCGGCAATGACAGAGCTCTTTGGCATGCACTTAAGAGACTATACCGAACTGTCATTGGGGGAAGCGCTGCCGGGACTCAATCACAGCGGTGCGTGCATGATGCGCGTTGTCATTCACGGCGTCTCATCTCATGGTGCACGGCCTCATCTGGGCGTTAGCGCTGTTGATGCGGCAATGCTTGCAGGAATGGCCGTCAACGCCGTACGGGTCGATCCAACTGTTGCACATTCAGCAAAAGTTACGGGGATTCGTTCACACGGCACGGCTTTTAATATCATTCCCGATACGGTTGATATGAATATTGACCTTAGGGGGCAAACCAATGAAGTGCTGGATACATTGATTGAACGCGTTAAAACAGCAATCGAAGGGGCGGTCGGTTCAATTGGTGCAACGGCAGAGATCGATATTCTTGGTCATATTTACGCGGCGAACTTGGATCAGCCGATGGTAGAAGAGGCTGCTGCGGCAATTGAATCTGTACTGGGTGTATGCCAGCCGCCTGCGGTAACCCCCGGCAGTGATGATTTTCATTTCTTTAAACGTCATTTGGATATTCAAAATACGTTTATTGGTCTCGGAGCTGATTTAAAGCCGGGGCTGCATCATCCTGAGATGACCTTTGATTTAAAGGCACTTGAAATTGGTCGAGATATTGTCGTCGCTTTTATACAGAGGCGGTTAGGCTAAAAATTAGATTAAAGTCCGGAGAGCTTAGGAACGCATTTTGTAAGAACGACAGATTGCGATTCTAGGTTCTTTTTTCTTTTTAATTGCTGAAGTGCGGTGTAAGCGTGAGGAGCAGAAAGCACTCGTTTTAAAAGTCAGATAATTCAAAAAACACCTTGTGTTTAAGGATATAAAAAACTATAATGACTACATACTGGTAATACCACAAAAATGAAGGGGGGATCTATTTGTCAGATCATCAAGGCAGTTCACAAATTAAAGTATTTATAAGTGCTATTGTCATGCTCGTGGTCATGTGGATGGCAACGGGCGTATTGACGTATATCATTCCAAGCGGCACCTTTGACGGTACATGGGTACCATCAGATCAGGCGGGCATTTCATTTTTGAAGTGGCTTGGTGCGCCAATTTTAGTTTTATTCAGTGATTCCGGCGCCTTGGTCATAGCCATTATTCTATTCTTATTAATAATCGGTGGCTCAATTTATCTCTTGCAGGAGACAGGACTGGTGGAAGGCGTGATTTTAAAAATTGCCAAGCGATTCGAAAACAATGCTTTTCAGTTAATGGGCATTCTCATTTTATTTTTTATGGCTCTGGGGGCTTTTGTGGGTGTTTTTGAGGAAGTTGTACCGTTGGCACCGCTTGTACTGATCCTCAGCAGAAAAATGGGATGGGACGATCTGACGGGAATGGGTATTACGGTATTAGCTTGCGGTGTGGGTTTTGCTGCAGCAGTGACGAACCCCTTTACAATTGGCGTTGCACAACAATTGGCTGACTTGCCGGTATTTTCAGGTGCACCGTTGAGAGCGCTTGTATTTATAACCGTCTACATTGTATTATTTGCTTACTTGTATCGACACGCACAAAAGCACAGTACTGTTACCGGTCTTAAAGCGAAAATGACCGAAACGGAAGATCTGTTTGATAAAGTCGATAGCGAGGTCGTTTCGGCATCCCCAACAACACCGCCAAAACGCGCTTACACTTTTTTTGTTCTCGTGATGTCAGTTATGCTCGTTTATGTATTGATCTCGCCATTTGTGGCGTGGATGCGCGATTTGAGTCTTATTGTTATTGCATTGTCATTTCTCATTGCAGCGCTAGGTGTCGGTATGATGACATATGGTGCGAAAGGCGGCGTGATTAAGCGCTTTTTAAAGGGAGCTGTCGACATGTCGCCGGCGATTATTCTAATATTGCTGGCAACGAGCATTAAATATGTTATGATGGAAGGCCAGATTCTCGATTCGATTCTTTATTACGTTTCAACCGCAATGATGGGGCTTCATCCAATTACAGCAATTGTCGGCGCGTTTTTTCTGGTGATGCTGCTGAATTTTTTTATTGGGTCGGGCAGCGCAAAGGCCTTTATTCTCATGCCGATTCTTATGCCGATGATGGATATGTTGGGAATGGGACGTCAACTTGGTATTTTGGCATTTCAGTTTGGAGACGGTTTCTCAAATATTCTTTATCCAACCAATGCCGTTTTGCTCATTTCGCTGGGACTAACGCAGATTTCCTATGGTAGGTGGCTAAAATTTATTTTACCGTTGCAAGTGATGCTGCTTATACTTTCGATTGCTTGGCTCGCCGCAGGTTATGTCATCGGCTACGGCTTGACTTAGCGATTTTTAAGGAATAAAAGGAGGTTGGCCTATGTATTGGGCTCTGGGTATTTTATTTTGCTTGATCGCTTTTATGGGCGTGATCATAATACGCACGGTATCATTTGTACCGAAGTCAAAAATGGCGACAAATTTCAGAAAAGAAGCCGTTGACTTCGATAAGGCACTGTTCCATTTCAGTGAATTGCTAAAAATCAAAACCATTACCTATACAGATATTTCGCGAATTGATGAAACACAGTTTAAGATTTTCAAAGAAAAATTGCGCGATTTTTATCCAGCTGTTCATGAAAAGCTAGAAGTAACTTATGTTGAACCGCGTGGGATATTAATCAAGTGGTTGGGGCATGCGCACGAATCGCCCACAGTGCTGATGAGCCATTACGACGTAGTTCCCGTCGATGAAAAAGCATGGTCGGTGCCGGCATTTTCAGGTAAAATTGACGAAACGTATATTTGGGGACGCGGCACATTGGATACAAAGATAACACTTGTCAGTATTCTTGAATCCGCAGAACATCTACTAGCAGACGGTTTTATGCCGGCAAATGATTTATACTTTGCATTTGGCGGTGATGAGGAGATTAGCGGACCATCGGCACCCGCCATCGTTGAGCTGCTTAAAAGTCGCGGTGTTAAACCGCATCTCGTACTGGATGAGGGCGGCGCCATTGTTTCAAATGTCTTTCCCGGTGTTGATAAGCCGTGCGCTTTTGTAGGCATTGGCGAAAAGGGGTATGTTGATTTAGAAATAGTGCTTAGAGGACATGGTGGTCACTCATCGTCACCGCCGCCTCAATCGCTGACGCAAAAGCTTGCACATGCGATTACTGCACTTGAGAAAAAACCGTTTCCCGCTGAGCTCTCTCCGCCGTCAAGAGCACTTTTTAATGCTTTGGGCAGGCATTCAACAAGGCTGTACCGGATGATATTCGCCAATCTATGGTGCTTTGAACCCTTATTGAAATGGCAATTTACCAAAACTGGCGGTGAAATGAATGCGCTGATTCGAACGACAGTTGCTGTGACGAAGCTAAAAGGCAGTGACGCTTTTAACATATTGCCGGATGAGGCTGCCATGGGTGTCAATATGAGACTTCTGAGACGAGATTCAACGAAAGAGGCAATTGATCGTGTTAAGCAGATCATTGGCGGTGACTTCGAGATAAACGTCGTCGAATCACGTGAGGCATCACCTTACACTGATGTTGAAAGTGCACAATGGCAAATAGTCGCAGAGACGATTGAAAATGTCTATGCCGGTATTGTCGTCGCACCCTATTTAATGCTTGGCGCAAGCGATTCGAGACATTATACAGCAATTGCCGACCACATATTGAGATTTTCGCCTATGGTATTGGATGATGTTGAACTCGGTCGCATTCACAGCTACGATGAGCGAATCAGCATTGAAAATTATGAAATGGCAATACAATTTTTTACAAAGATCATGCGGCAATGTTAATGATGCATCACCAATATGCCGGCAATGCGGACAGTGTTGCGAGTACGGCAGAAGAACTCAAAATGCTTATCAAAAAAATTTAAAGTGCAATAAACTAAAAAACGACTGAAGCCATTCTCACTTGAATAGCAACAGTCGTTTTTATTAAAATCAGGAAATTGTCACCAATAACGTTTAGGCGGCATTCTTTTGATTAAAGATTAAAAAGACTGGATCATTAAGATTGAGCCCTGAAACCTAAGCGATGATTAGTGATAGGGTTAATCGTCAAGCTTAATAATGGTGCGTCCTTTGTGCTGTCCGCTTAGCATAAGGGAAATGGCGTTTGGCAACGCAACCAGTGTGATAGTTTGGTATTGATGCTGTAAGGTATCAGGTTTCCAGGCATCCGCTAAGCGTGCCCAGATAGCAAGTCGATGTGCCATAGGACAATTGACGGAATCGATGCCGAAAAGTGTGATACCGTTGAGAATAAATGGGTAAACCGTTGTCGTAAAATCTGCGGCGGCTACATTGCCGCAGCAGGTAACACACCCACCGTATTGTGTTGTTTTAAGCGCTGTCGCAAGCGTGTTGCCGCCGACAGTATCAATAACGCCTGCCCAGCGGCTTCGAAGCATGGCACGACCGCTGTCGTCATCCATTTCACGGCGATTGATAATATCAGCAGCACCCAGTGACATCAGCATCTCACGCGCCTCTGATTTACCGGTAGCACCGATGACGCGGTAACCCAATTTGGCGAGAATGGAGACTGCCATTGAACCGACGCCGCCGGTTGCACCTGTGACTAAAATATCGCCGTCTTCCGGCTGAACGCCACCCCGGAGCAGTTTATCAATGGAGAGTGCTGCGGTAAAACCGGCAGTGCCGTAAATCATGCTTTCTTTCAGCGTGAGGCCATCTGGAAGTGCAACAGCCCAGTTCGCAGGGACGCGAATGTAATTGCTGAATCCGCCAAAGGTATTCATGCCGAGGTCATAGCCGGTTATGATGACAGGATCCCCAACTTTAAATCGGCCAACGCGTGAAACGACAATGGTACCTGCGGCATCAATGCCTGGGGTATGCGGAAACTTTTTTGTGACACCGCGATTACCACTGGCAGAAAGTGCGTCTTTATAATTCAAAGATGAGTAAGCGACTTTGATGAGCAATTCGCCATCTGGTAAATCTTCAATAGCGCGCTGAATAATTCGCTGCTCAAATTGACCATTTGTGTTTTCATATGCTTCGAGTGCTCTGAATGTGTTCATAAATTACCTCCGTTGTCTTCCCCCCTCCTATGTTTCATCAATACCCAAACCCTAAAGATGAAATCAGGCAAGCGACGTTAATTGAAAAACGTTATCGATTATTGAAGCGATTTCACAGGCTCTGCAACGATGTTATGCACATGCTTATTTTGAGTGTCTGTGGTAAGATATTAGAAAAGGATAACGTCTATAGGCGGCGTTGTTATAATTGATTATACGTTTATAGCAAACAAGCGACAATGCAATTACTTGAACAGTGAAGGCAATAAAATGGCCTCTTGACAAAATGAGGCCAAAGAAATATTGAGGAGGATTGACATGAAAATAGAGATATGGTCTGATTTTGCATGCCCGTTTTGTTATATTGGTGAAACGGCGATGATGAAAGCGCTTGAAGCAATGGGATTAGCGGAATCGACAGTGGTTGAATTTAAAAGTTTTCAGCTGGATGTGAATGCTAAGCGCGTACCCGGAAAAGATCTCAACGAAATGCTTGCTGAGAAATACAATATTAGCTATGAACAGGCGAAAACGTCGAATGCCAACATTATCAAAATGGCGGCCGAAGTAGGACTTCATTACGACTTTGATCACATAAAACCAAATCATACCGGCATGGCTCATGAAATGCATAAGTTTGCCGAAGCCAACGGCAAAGGAATGGAAGCGGCTCAACTGCTTTTCAAAGCTTATTTGGAAGACGGTGTAGATATTGGTGAGATGATATCGCTCTTGCAGATCGCAGAACAAATTGACCTTCCGCCAGAGGCGTTAAAAGAGGCGCTTGATGAAAAACGCTATTTAGAGGCAGTCGTTACAGATCAGGCGATTGCCCATCAGCAACGCATTCAGAGTGTGCCGTATTTTGTCATTGACCGCCAATATGCGATCTCAGGTGCTCAAAGCATTGATTATTTTAAAATGGCATTAAGACAAATACTGAATGAAACGCAAGGGCGTGAATCAGAATTGCCTATAACTGGGCAATAGCAAATATATTTATGGATGTGGATGCTGGCAATTTTCGTATATTGAAAACAGTATGGAAAATGAAATAATTGTGATAATGAACATGTACTGTAGATATAAGTGAATACACGAGTTTATGAAAGCTGCACTGCTATTGCCGCAATGATACGGCGCTTGGTGCAGTTTTTTATTGAGAAAAAGCGGATGACTACGACATTGACTGTCTGTCCTATACGGGCATTTAGTACTATTAAAGCACGGTCTGTGTGTGCTATAATAGTTGCAATAATTATTGAGGAGACATTATGCGAAGTCGCTTGTTGATTACGGCTATTTTGCTGTTGACCGTTATAATCAGCTTGTTTTCGGCTGTCCAAAATAGTCATTACAAAGCATTTGAAACAGAAGGCTCAATTGTCGTACCAAGAGAGGCTTTTACCCCATCTCTCGTTGCGGCGAACCATTCGGAAAGCGGTTTGCAGCAGCATGTGTATACGACGACTATTCCTAAAGAACAGTTTGGCAATACGGAGACAGATAGTTATGCACTGGTCATCTATCGGCTTGCTGACAATGCTTTCAGGGTCTATTTCAATGAAATCATGATTGGTACAAAGGGCGATTTTATAAAGGGCAACAGTAATTACTGGAACGGAATGCACGCCTTTATCATTGATCCGGAGCTGATCGAAGTACAAAACACTTTGGCGATTGAAACTGTTGCACAATATAAAACTGGCTTGACCATTGCGCCGATTTATATAGTCCCAACGAACCAAGCCCATCCGATTATTGCCAATATGCGTTATTTCGGGGAACAGCTGAATACACTGATGATCGGATTTTTATATTTTTCGGCAGTCATTACACTGATGTTTTACTTCATTAATAAAGAGCGTGACCGTAACTTTGTCTATCTTACTGTGGCGACGCTTTTGGCAGGCTTTTATTTTTTCGATTATTTGCCGCTTGAAAGTGTCGGCATTTCCTATTTGCTCTATAAAAAAGTTGTTATGGGGAGCCTTTTTATCAGCATTGCTTTTTATTCTTTTGTCGTCAGCAGGTATTTTGAAAAGCCGTGGATTCGAAACCTCGGTATTCTTATGCTTGACGGCACACTCATCATTCTGTTTATTGCTAATGATATGGTGATGTTTAAGATGCTTTATACGTACTGGTACTTTATGGCGTTGATTAACGTTTTCAGTTGGGTGATTGTCTGTTTTGCGTATTTGAAAAAGCGCCTTGCCGCCTACATCTTTTTTATGACGGCATTAATGTTGGGCATATATGGGGGCATTACTGTCGTTATGGATGCATTAGGGTATTATTTCAACCTAAATTCCCCCATTGTCTATATTAGCTTTCTTGCCGTTATTCCCGTACTTTTGGTATACGAGGCTATTTATGAGAAAGACCTTATGCTGGTTAAAGAAACGTATCTGAAAGAACAGGCATTTAACAGTGCGATGACAGACAGCTTAACAGGTTTATGGAATCAGCGCTATATTACGCGCATGTTTAATGATTATATGACAAATGATACATTTGTGCTTATGGATATTGATAATTTTAAGCAGATCAACGATACTTACGGTCACTTGGCCGGAGATTACGTGTTGATTACGTTAGCTGAAATTATCAAGGAGCACTTTCGCAAAACAGATATTGTCTGCCGCTATGGCGGCGATGAATTTATTATTATTATGAAAAACTGTGACTGCACAGTAGGTTATCGTATTTTTGAAACCCTTCGACATACGGTTGAAAACTATACCTTTACTTTTAACGGGCAGAAAATAGCAGTTACTGTTTCGGCAGGAATGCTTGACGATGTAGCGTCACAGACTGTTGAGCATGTATTTAACAGGGCGGATACACTGCTTTATCAGGCTAAATCATATGGTAAGAACAAGATTGTGACGGGAGCTGATATTGAAACCGTATAAATCCTTGCAAGATGCAACGGCATAATGCGCCTGTGCATTATTTTGCAATTTTATTTTTGCAATTATGCATTTTAATGCATTAGTGCAAAGGCTGGTTTTTAGATAATCTTTGAAATTTACCTAAAGTGAGTTTCAATATCTCATGGCATGTGACTTGCAATATGATAATGAAGGAAGAAAAATGAGTTAGGTTATTGGCGGTTTTTTAAATGTAGGAAGAGGGTGAAGACGATGGAGATTTTACTCGAAGATGTCTTGGATGCAATCGACGATCCGGCATATGTATTAAACTGTGACGGCAGTTTTGTATTTGCAAACAAGGCATTGATTAAAGTAACGGGTTATTCACGAAAGGAATTCTACGAACTGAACGTTTTTGACATGGAACAAAAAGGACGTATCTCACCACTGGTAACACGAACGGTCATCCGAACAAAGCAAAAGGTGATCGCTTGTCAGCACGTAACGCATAAAAACGAAATTGTCAGTCGCTTTATGATTACGCAATCTCCCATTTTTGATGCCAATGGTGATGTTATATACCTCGTTGGCTTATTGAAAGATGTTAAGGATATCAATGTCAAATACCAAAAAGCACTTGAAAATAGTGATGTTAGTATTTTCAGATATCGTGACGAACAAAAAAGCAAATCAAAATCGACGGCAATTATCGCAGAGAGCGATAGGATGAAGAAGTTATTAAACCAAGCGAAAAATTTAGCATCAGTTGATACAAGTGTTTTACTCTTGGGTGAATCTGGAACTGGGAAAGAAGTCATCTCTAGTTTTATTCATGAAATGAGTCCTCGTTCTGACCAACAGATGATTAAAATAAATTGTGCTTCATTGCCGGAAAGTCTTTTAGAGGCAGAATTGTTCGGCTATGAGAAGGGGTCATTTACAGGTGCACTGGACACAGGGAAAATTGGGCTCTTTGAACTGGCGCATGGCGGCACGCTATTCTTGGATGAAATTGATGCCATGCCGTTGGCAACACAAGGAAAGCTGCTTCGCGTATTGGAAAGCAAGATGATAAAAAAGATCGGCAGCATTCGGGAACAGTTTTCTGATTTTAGGCTGATTACGGCAACCAATGCCGATCTTGAGGAGCTTGTCGCACAAAAGCGTTTCAGACAAGATCTTTATTTTCGATTAAATGTCGTGCCGCTAAAATTACCACCGCTTAGAGAACACAGCGAGGACATTATCCCTTTGGGACAATTTTATATTCAACATTACTGTCAGAAGTACAATAAGAATAAGCAGTTTTCACAAAACGTTTTTAACATTATGCGGCAATATCAGTGGCCGGGCAATGTGAGAGAATTAAAAAATTTTGTAGAACGAATGGTCGTTATGACACAAACGGCGGTGATTGAACTCAATGATGTGCCCGAGGGGCTGCTCGCAGATATTGAAAGTCGACATCAGCGAGCAGCCGGTGAAGTCGATTCGCCTGTTTGGGTCTGTGAGATGAATGATAAGGCGAAAGAATTATTTGACTTGGAACACAAAAGTTATAAGGAACTTATGGATGCCTATGAAGCGGAAATTATCAAATACGCTATGCGAAAATACGGTACCACATACCGTGCCGCAGAAGTACTCGGTGTCAATCAGTCGACGATTCACCGAAAACATCGTAAATTGATTGAAGGCGTATAATGAATAGAAGCTATATCATGCACCTGAATCATATGCAGATACAACTTGAACGGAACCGTTGTAATGAATGATGAGTCTATGAAGACGCGTGCACGATGAAGAAAAAACATATGAAGGATAAAGAAAAAATACAGAATGAACAAATGACAAAAATAATGCCAAATGGCATTATTTTTTTTTACGGCTAATGCAATTGTGCGAAAGATGCATTGCTGCATTTCATAAACGTTGAAATTTCAACGTCACGAATTTGGCATCCTTCTTGCTCTTATATAAAGTGCAAGTCAAAGCGCGCAATTGAATTGCACACACGATGACCAAATGGAGGTAAGAGATGTATCAACAACGCTATCAGCAAAAACGCATTTCGGTTGAAGATGCCGTTGGCCTCGTTCAATCGAATCAACACATAGTCCTCGGCGGTGGGCCAATTGAACCATGGGAATTTATCGCCAATCTCCCGAAGGTCAGCGATAGGCTAAAAAACGTCAAGATTAGTGCGTTGCTCTCCATGAAAGCGCATGAAATCATGGTAAACCCCAAATACAAAGGTATTTTTGAACTGGATTCCGGCTTTTACAGTGGCGTCCACAGAGCTTCAAACAAACTTGGGTTGTGTTCGCATATGCCAACGCACCTTAGAAATTGTGCAGACGGGGTACTACGACGCGGTACGCCAGATATTTACGTCGTTACAGTAAGCGCAATGGATCAACACGGGTATGTGACAACAGGGCCTGGTGCTATTTATGAACCCGAGATGATACACAGTGCGAAAACAGTGATTTTTGAAGTTAATTCAAGATCACCAAGAACTTTTGGCGATACGGTTTTTCACATATCGGATGCTGATTACGTTTACGAAGTCGATCGGCCTGTGCCGGTACTTCCGTCGGCGCCAATATCCGATGAGGACCGTATCATCGGCAGCTATATTGCTGAGCTCATCGAAGACGGCTCGACGATCCAACTTGGAATTGGCGGTATTCCCAATGCAGCGGCTCAAGCGCTCATGGAGAAAAAAGATTTGGGCATCCATACTGAAATGCTTAATGACGCCATGGTGGATCTCGTTCGTGCAGGTGTTGTCACTGGGCGATGCAAAACACTTTATCCCGATAAAATTATCACATCATTTTGTATGGGATCTCAAAAAGTCTATGACTTTATTGACAACAATCCCGGCATTTTGCATTTTAAAGCGCAGTATACGAATGCGCCAGACTTGGTGAAGCAAAATTACAAAATGGTGTCTGTCAACACGACAATTATGGTTGACTTTTCTGGCCAATGTGCTTCTGAATCTGTTCGAAGCGAACAAATCAGCGGTACGGGTGGACAAGTTGAAACGTCAATCGGTGCTCAAATGGCAATGCACGGTAAGTCGATTATTGCACTTCATGCGACGGCTGAAATCAAAATGCCTGATACAGGCGAACGGAAGCGCGTATCGAATATTGTGCCGTTTTTAGAGCCCGGAACGATTGTTACTTTGACGCGTACAGATGTCGATTACGTTGTTACGGAATATGGTGTTGCACATTTAAAGGGGTTAACAGTAAAAGAAAGAACAAAGGCGCTTATTGCGATTGCACATCCGGATTTTAGAGCAGAACTTGAAGCGGCAGCGCAAAAGTATCATTTCATTTAATCAAATAGGAGGCTAAAATGCTAGGTGTTTTGGGGTTATTACTGGCAATTGTACTATTGATTTTTTTAGCGTATAAAGGCGTTGGCGCGATTCCTGCGGCGCTTATTTGCTCTACTGTCGTTATTTTAACAAATGGCATGCCCTTCTGGACGGGATTCTCAGAGGCCTTCATGGGTGGGTTTGCTTATTTTATGAGTTCTTATTTTCTCGTGTTTGTCACTTCGGCGCTCTTTGCAAAAGCAATGGACGATTCGGGTGCTGCGCAGGCAATTGCTTACCAATGCCTTGAATGGTTTGGGAAAAAGCGTGCGGTGCTGGTACTGATTGTCACAACGGCAGTGTTGACATATGGAGGCGTCAGCTTGTTTGTCGTCGTCTTTGCGACATATCCGGTTGCGATTGTGCTCTTTAAAGAGGCGAATTTGCCTAAATCACTTTTGCCGGGCGTTCTTGCATTTGGTGCAGCGACATTTACAATGACCGCGTTACCCGCATCCCCTCAACTAACAAATGTCATACCGTCACAGGTTCTTGGTACGACCTTGACGGCTGCTCCCGGACTTGGGATATTCGCTAGTGTGCTGATGTTTATCGGCGGCTATGCCTATTTTGTTTGGCAGGAGAAAAGACTCAGAGAAAAGGGAATTGGCTTTGTGCCAGGCCCAAATGACAACATTGAAAAATACGATGCCATTGATCGGGACACACTTCCGAATCCATTTATCTCGTTTATTCCAATGGTGTTTATACTTGCGGCCATCGTCTTGCTGCGCAATACGTTCTCATCAATTGAATTGATTGTCTATTGCATGCTTGCAGCGACGGCACTTGTGTTTGCTTTGAACTGGGGAAGACTCACCAATAAACTAACGACGATTAACAAGGGCTTAAAAGATGGTATGGCAATTATTGACGTTGCTGTTATCGTTGGCTTTGGCTTTGTGGTTCAGCAGGCACCTGCTTTCCAAAGCTTTGTTCAATTCGCGCTTGGACTTGATTTTAATCCATATCTTTCAGCAGTGCTTGCCACAGAAATTGTTGCAGGGATTACCGGCTCATCAAGCGGTGGTCTGACAATCTTCTTGAAAGCACTCGGCCAAGCCTATATTGACCTTGGCGCAGATCCGGCAGTATTGCATCGTTTAACGGCGATTGCAGCAGGCGGCCTTGATACGCTGCCGCATGCAGGCGGGATTTTCATCCTAATGGGCGTTGTCGGTGTCAACCATAAAGAAGGTTATCACCATATTTTCTGGACGACGGTATTTATGCCGATTATCATCGCCTTTATCTGTACTTTTATCGCCATTGCGATATTTTAGACAATTGAATTTGGGGGGTTGACGACGTGAATGATTTCATTCACCCAAAAGATTATTATATAGGAGATTAAGTTATGAGTAAAAGAATATTAAACTGTGCCATTACGGGCTCGATTCATGTTCCTTCTATGTCACCATATTTGCCAATTACACCAGATGAAATCGCACAAAATGCCATAGATGCAGCCAATGCAGGTGCAACGGCGGTTCATATCCATGCCAGAAATCCTGAAGACGGCAAACCATCTTCGGATTTGGAAATCTACGATACGATTATTCAAAAAATTCGCGCGGTTAATAAAGACGTGATCATCTGCCTTACAACAGGCGGCGGAGCAGGCATGACCGTTGAAGAACGCGTATCTGTTGTTCCTAAATTCAAACCGCAACTCGCGTCGATGAATGCAGGTTCTATAAACTGGGGTCTCTTCCCGGCTGCGGCAAAAATCAAATCATACAAACATCCATGGGAAAAGGCAATGCTTGAAATGACAAAAGGATTTGTTTTCCAAAACACTTTTGCCGACATGGAAAAAATGATTCAAATTATGAATGACAACGGTACAAAACCAGAACTGGAATGCTATGATGTCGGTCATATTTACAATGTTAAATTTTTAAAAGATACAGGTCTTATTCAAGGTAAACCATATCTACAATTTGTGCTTGGCATCAATGGCGCACTCGGTTCAAATGTAGCTGACCTCACAATGATGAAAGAAACAGCAGATCGTTTGTTTGGTGTAGGCGAATACAATTGGTCGGCATTCGGCGCAGGTCGTGCAGAATACCCAATTTGTATGCAAAACTTGCTGCTCGGCGGTCATGTACGCGTCGGTATGGAAGATAACCTCTATCTTTCAAAAGGTGTTTTAGCAAAAAATAATGGTGAACTCGTTGAAAAAATGGCGAGAATCATGCGTGAATTTGACTTTGAAATTGCTTCACCTGACGAAGCAAGAGCGATGCTTGGCATTACAAAATAGGAGGCAATATGAAAAACGTTACATGCTACGGAACTGGTGTTATTGGTACTGCATGGGGAGCAACGTTTTTAAAGGGTAATTGCAATGTCACTTTTTATGATATAGATACAGAGAAATTAGATGATACAAAAACAAACCTAGAAGAGATTTTGTCATTCTTTTGTACTTATGGCATGATGACTGCTGAAGCAAAGGAAAAAGCGCTAAAATCAGTGACTTATACAACTGATGTTAAAACTGCTGTTGAGCATGCTGAACTGATTCAGGAAAACTGTCCTGAAAAAATTGAGTTAAAGCAATCAGTACTAAAGTTAATTGAAGCGCATTGTCCTAAGGACACGATCATTGCTTCCAGCACATCGGGGTTATTGCTTTCAGATATTAGTAAAAATGCTGTACACCCTGAACGTGTTATTTGTGCACATCCATATAATCCTGTTTATGTGATGCCGTTGGTAGAAATTTCTACAAATGAACAAACCGATGCACAAGTCGTTGAAAAAGCAGTTGCTTTCTATAAGGGAATTGGCAAAGAGCCGGTTGTCTTAAAGAAAGAATCACCGGGTTTTCTCTGCAATAGAATTCAAGTTGCTGTTATTAGAGAAGCTTATGACCTAGTGCACCGTGGTGTTTGCTCAGTAGAAGATATTGATAAAGCGGTAACCTATGGCGTTGGATTACGATGGGCGATATTAGGACCTCACCTCGTTAACCACTTGGGTGGCGGTGCTGCCGGCTTCAGAGGCATTAACGCGCATTTAGCGGGTGCAATGAAAACGTGGCTGGAAGACATGGCAAAATGGTCTGATATTCCGGAAGGATATATCGATGTCGCAGAAGAAGGTATTAAGGAAGAAATGGCAAATCGCCCTAAGGGAACCGGCAATAATGAGCAGGAACTCGGGGCGTATCTCAACCAAGGTGTTCTTGAAATTTTGAAGTATCATAAACTCATCTAAATTTTAGACCAGCTAATAAAAGTCAACAACCAATTTTAAATTTTTTGAATAATGCTTGTCCTGAAAAGAAGGTACAGCAAAGCTAGCCATTTTGAAATACGAACAATAGCTTTCTGAAGTGACA
>NZ_JAHBCL010000025.1 GCF_018390735.1 Fusibacter paucivorans | reverse complement strand
CTTTTTTCTTTTTTTGCATAAGATAACCTCCTATTTATAGATTCGACATAAAGTAGGAGAATTCCTTTTTGTAATTTATGGAAATTTTTAAGGGGCTGTCTATTTCCCGACAGCCCCTTTTTTATCATAACGATCCATCTATTGCCGGATCACTCCCCTTCACTTCTAGGCATTCCCTGTTAACCAGTCAAAAATAAGGGTATAAGTTTTTAAAATTAGGGGGGTGTTGTTGTGTCTATCCGTCGCAGACTTTTCCTGTCATTGAGTTTTATATTAATCATACTATTGGCCTTCGGCATCTATATGCACAACCTCTATCAAACGCTGGCGCAGCATATGGAAGACGCGAGTGTCATCTCATTGACACTTCGATCGCTGCAGCATACGCAAATTGATCAGGCATCTTTCGTCAAATACGGCAAAGCGGATGATGCCAACAGCTGTTGCCGTGAAATAACCGAAGTCAAAAATGAAATCACCCACACAACATTATTGCCTGGAATCGAAGCGCAAACCAACAGTTACATCGCTTATCTTGAACAACTCAAAATCGTCCGTATCCAAATGGTTGAATCAGAAAAATACCTTAATGAAACCTCAAGCGCACTCATGGCACTCATATCTGATGAAACACAGCCGCCTAATTTTGATCGTGCCTATATCCTGTCAAAACTAGTCGACGGCATGAATACAGAAAACCGGTACCAGCTTTCCAACCGCCAATACGGCGTCGAGCAACTAGCCTACTTGAACGACATCAGCGCCTATGCAGAGTCTATCCGAAGAACGGCTTCGACCTCAGAAATGGCAGAAACGGCAATAATGCTTTTCAATCTGAGTCGAGATTTATATGACGTCAACAAAGACCTCATCACGCTGAGGCAAAATTTAGAGAAACTCACACTGCAGTTAAACACACTCGTTGACAATATGACCAATGATATGGATTCTGTTATGCTAGATCTCCGCCAGACAAATGAACGCGTCGTCTATCAAATCAAAAACCTCTATATCACCATGTTCAGCATTATCTTCTTTGCGTCTATTTTTATCTTAGCGCAGCTTTCAGCTCGAATCAACAACTCACTCAAAAGTCTTACTGACGGCACAAAACGCATTTCAGAAGGTGATTATAATTCTAATATCATTATAGACGGCAACGATGAGTTTGCCACGCTTTCAACGAGCATCAACAGCATGGCAGAAACACTCCGCAATGCACATTTCTCTATTGTGACTTATAACAATCAGCTTGAAAAAATGGTCGATGCCAAAACCATGGAACTGCTTCAAACAAAAGATGATCTCGAACACCTTAATCGCAAACTCGTACAGGAAAAAGAAAAATATGTTATTCTTGCAATGACCGATGCGCTGACAGGACTTAAGAACCGCGCCTTTCTCATCTCCTATTTAGATCAGGCTATCAATGAAGCCAAGCGCTATCATCATACTTTTTCGATTATGCTCTTGGATATTGATTTTTTTAAACATGTCAATGACCAATATGGCCATCATACAGGAGACGAAGTCCTAAAATCACTTGCTGAAATTCTCAACAAGGCGTGTCGACAGGCGGATATTATTGCTCGCTATGGCGGCGAAGAATTTATCATTGTCTTTGCCAGTACACCACTTGAAAGTGCTATCGTCACTGCCGAACGCATTCGGGAGAAAGTATCAGCGGCACATTTCACCGCACTTGATTTGCACATTACAATCAGTGCCGGCGTCACCACTTACCGCGGTGATACGACAAGCTCACTTATCGAGCGCGTTGATGCATTGCAGTATAAAGCAAAAGATAGCGGCCGCAACTGCATCATTCACGATTTCGAACCCGAATCAGATCCCGTATAAGCCTTCATTAGACACTTTTAAAAATCAACATATCTTTAATGCAATGATGATGCTATTCATCACTAGGATGATGTTCATACTTGATGTTCATACTTGATGTTCATACTTAAATGTTCACACTAAATAAAGCGAAGGAGATCCCTTCGCTTCATTAGAGTTAAAACATGCTATATATGTTGGCCCGGAACCCTTTTATAGAAGGTACGGGCTTGTTGCCATTAGCGCTCAATCCGTTTTGCAATATCCGTTCTGTAATACGCCTTGTCAAACTGTATCTGTTTAACACCCTTATAAGCTGCTTCGCGCGCCGCTTCCAGTGTATCCCCAAGCGCCGTCACGCCAAGCACTCTGCCTCCATTGGTTGAAACGACACCATCCATTAATTTCGTGCCGCAGTGAAAGACGACCGCCTCATCAACCGCTTTAAGGCCACGAATCGGAAAGCCTTTTTCATAATGTTCGGGATAACCGCCTGATGCCATAATAACGCACACAGCATGTGAAGCTGACCATGTGAGCTTAATTTCGCAAAGACGCTCATCCAGAATTGCTTCAATGATTTCAACCAAATCATTTTCTAGCCTTGGCAACGTCACTTCTGTTTCAGGATCACCCATCCTCACATTATATTCTAGGACATTTATCTCATCCTCGTCAATCATTATTCCTACAAACAAGATTCCTTTGAAGCTAATGCCATCTTTTTGAATCCCCGTAATGAAAGGATTAAGAATTTCCCTCTGAATGCGTGACATCAAGGCTTCATCAATAATCTGACTCGGTGAATAAGTGCCCATTCCGCCTGTATTGAGCCCTAAATCGCCGTCAAAAATTTTTTTATAATCCTGTGCCGGCTGCATTGGCACAATATCTTTACCATCGACAAAACAGAGAATCGAAGCTTCAATTCCCTTCAAAAAAGATTCTAAAACAATCAGGTCGCCAGCTTCGCCAAAGACTTTATCTGCCATCATATCCATGATCGCCTTTTTCGCCTCTGATTCATCCTGGGCAATAATAACGCCTTTGCCGGCTGCCAATCCATCCGCTTTTACGACCACGGGATAACCAAATTCAGGAAGCGCTTTAATCGCCGAATTCGGTTCTGTAAACGAAGCATACTTAGCCGTCGGTATGCCATGCCGCATTAAGAATGCCTTGGTAAAATCCTTACTGCCCTCAAATCTCGCCGCCGATTTGTTAGGACCAAAGATGCGAAGACCGGCTGCTTCAAAAGCATCGACAACGCCAAGCACCAATGGCAGTTCCGGACCGACAATGGTTAAATCGATGGCATTTGACTGTGCAAATGCGACGAGTCCGTCAATATCATCCACATTTATCGCAACACACGTTGCCAGATCGGCAATGCCCGCATTGCCGGGTGCCGCAAAGATCTCTGTCACTTTAGGGCTTTGTTTGAATTTCCAGATCAGTGAATGCTCACGTCCACCGCTTCCAATTACCAGTAATTTCATAATATCCCCCGTTAATGTTTAAAGTGTCTCATGCCTGTAAAGACCATGGCAATACCATACTGATTGGCCATATCGATCACTTCCTGATCTCTAATAGACCCTCCTGGCTGGATGATAGCTGTCACGCCTGCTTTACACGCTGCTTCAAGGGCATCAGCAAATGGGAAAAATGCATCAGAGGCCAAAACCGAACCTTTCGTCGGAAAATTTGACTGCCGAATAGCATTTTGGGCTGCCCATACACGACTAACCTGTCCTTGTCCAATACCAAGTGTCTGCCCTTCTTTGCTAATGACAATACCGTTTGATTTTGAATGTTTGACGACTTTCCATGCAAACATGAGCTCTTCGATTTCTTTTTTAGTCGGAATACGCTCCGAAACCACTTTGAGGTCATCCTGCAATAGCGGCATATCGACGTCTTGAATAATGAGACCGCCTAAAATCTTTTTCATATCACTTTGTTGTGCATTTGGCTTCTTGTCAATATTCGTCAATTTGAGCAGTCTCGTATTTTTCTTTTGCATAAGGACTGCCAGTGCATCTTCTTCAAAATCCGGTGCAATCACGATTTCTACAAAAATCTCATTAATCTTTTCGGCCATTTTTAAATCAACTGCACGATTAGCCGCGATGATTCCGCCGAAAATAGAGACAGGATCACAGTCATACGCTTTTTGGTACGCCTGAAAAATATCAAATCCCGTCCCGACGCCGCAAGGATTGGCATGTTTTACCGCTACCACTGTTGGTTCTTGAAATTCTTTTAATAGCGCAAGTGCACCGTTTGTGTCATTAATATTATTGAATGAGAGTTCTTTGCCATGAAGCTGAACGGCATCCGAAAGTGTTCCTTCCGTATCAAAGACTTCTTTATAAAAAGCCGCTGATTGATGTGGATTTTCACCATAGCGAAGACTTTGAATGCGTTCAAAGGTCATTGTCAGTTTTTCAGGATATTTCTCTCTTCTCCCTTGAGCTCGTAGATAGGAAGCAATCATGGCATCGTAATACGCAGTGTGTTCGAATACTTTTAGTGCCAGATCATAATGGCAATCATAATCCAGTGCACCCTCTGTCTTAAGCCCCTCCAATACGCGTTCATAATCTTTGGGGTCGACGATGACAATGACGTCCTGATGATTTTTTGCTGCTGATCGCAGCATCGTCGGGCCACCAATATCGATGTTTTCAATCGCATCTGCCATGGTGACATTCGTCTTATTTACCGTTTCTTTAAATGGATACAAGTTAATAACGACCATATCAATGGTCTCAATGTTTAGTGATTCGAGCTGGCGCATATGATCTTCACTGCCGCGCATCGCCAAAATGCCGCCGTGTACAGCTGGATGCAGTGTTTTGACACGCCCATCCAGACATTCTGGAAATCCTGTAACCTCTGAAATATTTTTAACCGGAATACCAGCATCCTTAATCGCCTTTTCCGTTCCACCCGTCGAGATGAGTTCAACCCCCATTGCACTAAGGGCTTTTGCAAATTCGACGATGCCCGTCTTGTCAGATACACTCAACAGTGCTCGCTTAACCATTTGATACCTCCTCAAATCCTGTCACATATAACCGTTATAATTGTATTTGTCTTTCATCGCTCATCACTCCATCATTTTATGCTTGCCAGTACTGTCGCTTTATGCATTTCATAACGGCGATGGTCTTTATCCTTAATGTTACTCTTATCATGCATTCGTTTCAGGAAGCCGCTTAATCATTCCGAAGTCTTAACACTTCCCGAGCACAAATCTCGAACTGTCCGAACGATCAGTTGATGCTCGACTGTTAGAACGCGTGCACTCAATGTCTCTACTGTATCTCCCTTTAGTACGGGGACACGCTCTTGATAAATAATTTTACCAGTGTCAACGCCTTCATCAACAAAATGCGTCGTGGCGCCTGATTCACTTTCCCCATTTGCCAGTACCGCTTCATGCACATGATGTCCATAAAACCCCTCACCGCAATATTTCGGAATCAGCGAGGGGTGAATATTGACAATTCTGCCTTCGTATTGTCGAATCGTTTCCGGCTTTAAGATACTCAAGTAGCCTGCAAGTACGACATAATCAATTTGATGTGCCGCCAGCAGCGTATTCAATTTTTCAGCACGCGCATTGGAATCAGGATAATTTTTAATGCCTAAGTAGTGGGTTGCAATCCCGTTTTGCGCCGCACGCGTCAATCCATATGCCTGCTCCCGATTAGAGATGACGAGTTCGATTTTTGCTGAGATCTCCCCTGATTGGATGGCATCAATCAATGCTTGTAAATTGCTGCCGCCGCCGGACACGAGAACCGCAAGTCGCTTTATTTGCATAATGCAACGCCCCCATGTGCTGCTGTTACTTTGCCGATCACATAACCTTTATCGTTTGTCTGATTTAAAATTTCAAGGGTTTCTTCAACCTGCTCCGGCGAAACGACGAGTATATAGCCAATACTCATATTGAATGTACCATACATTTCTTCCAGTGCGATATTGCCCTTTGCCATCATATAATCAAAAATTGGCAGCATTGGCCAAGAACCGAGCGTAATATCGACACCCAATCCCGTCGGCATAATGCGGGGAATATTTTCATAGAAACCGCCGCCAGTCATGTGCACCATACCTTTAACCGTCATCTGGTCGAGGACATTCAAAATCGACTTGACATAAATTTTCGTGGGCACCAGCAAACTTTCGCCAACAGTGCTGTCGAGCGCTTCAACAAATGTATCAATACCAAGTCCTAGTTTATCAAAGAACAGTTTCCGTACCAGCGAAAAGCCATTGGAATGCACACCGCTGGATGCAAGGCCAATTAGGACATCGCCTTCAGTAATCCCCTGACCGGTAACAATTTTCGATTCATCGACAACCCCTACTGCAAAGCCCGCCATATCGTATTCATTCGCTTGATAAAAACCAGGCATCTCCGCTGTTTCACCGCCGAGGAGCGGCATTCCAGAAAGTTTGCATCCATCTGTCACGCCTTTGACAATGTCTGCAATTTTCTCAGCTTCAATGTGCCCAGTCGCTAAATAGTCCAAAAAAAAGAGCGGTGTGGCTCCCTGACATAAAATATCATTGACGCACATGGCAACGAGATCTTGACCTACGGTATCGTGTTGATCCATCATAAAAGCAATCTTTAATTTCGTACCAACGCCATCAGTCCCAGCAACGAGTACGGGACTTTCAAATTTGCCGCTCAAGCGCAAAAGTCCGCCAAAGCTGCCGAGATCGCCAATGACATCTCCGTTAAAAGTTTCCTTGACGTGTTTTTTCATAAGGTTTACCGCACGTGCGCCTTCTTTGACGTCCACGCCCGAATCCGCATAGGTAAGTTTACCGTTTTCCATGTTTGACAGTCCTCTCCTCAACATATATTCAAAATCATTTAACCGTCTCTTTAGACGATTATAAATAATGCCGTTTTGCAGCAATGATTTGCTTATTATTAAATAACTTGGACAATGCCTGCCCAATTATGTGATTACCGTTATATGATCACAGCTATGCGGCAATGTTGTTCATAACATTACCGCATCATTTAATCCGCTTTTCAACACTAGCACTTTTCAAAAATATACTTGTTGCCCTCTTGCGGCACCGCCATTGGATAATCCCCGTTAAAACAAGCAGTGCACAGTTCTGATTTCGCCATGCCAATAGACTTAACAAGACCGTCAACGGTTAGATAAGCTAAGCTGTCAGCACCAATCATATCACGAATTTGTTCCAGTGTATGGGTTGCGCCCACTAGCTGCTTGCGCGAAGGCGTATCAATGCCGAAATAGCAAGAATGCTTAACCGGTGGGGAGCTGACGCGAATATGCACTTCTTTTGCCCCTGCTTCTTTGAGCATATTGACAATTCGGCGGCTTGTGGTTCCCCTGACGATTGAATCATCAATAAGGATAAGACGTTTCCCTTCAATGTTGTCGCGCATGACATTCAGTTTAAGTCTAACGGCAAGTTCTCTGGACTTTTGATCCGGCTGAATAAAGGTTCGACCCATATACTTATTCTTTATCAATCCCGTATCATAGGGGATACCAGATTCTTCCGCATAGCCAATTGCCGCTGCAATTCCCGAATCGGGCACCGCGATAACCATATCCGCTTCAACGGGATTTTCACGCGCGAGTATTCTGCCCGCTTCCTTTCGAGACATGTAGACATTGACGCCGTCGATAATACTGTCCGGACGGGCAAAATAAACATATTCAAAGCAGCAGAGTGCCTTGCGTGCAATATTGTCATACTGAATGGATTCAATGCCGTTATCATCAATGACGACAATTTCCCCTGGTTCAATATCCCGAATAAACTCTGCGCCGACCACGTCATGAGCACATGTTTCAGATGCCAGAACATAGCCGCCGTTTAGTTTTGCAAGCGAAAGCGGCCTCAGACCATGTGGATCACGCACGCCGATGAGCATGTTGTCAATAATGATAACCATTGCAAAGCTGCCTCTGATCTCCTTAACAGATTCAATAATCGCCTCTTTCATTCCGAGATGATAATTCTTGGCAATCAAATTTGCAATGACCTCTGAATCGATGGACGTTTGGAATATGGAACCCTCGTCTTCAAGGCGATCCCTGATGACACTGGCATTGACGAGATTACCGTTGTGAGCGAGTGCAATACTGCCACCTTTATACCGTACCACCAGCGGCTGGGCATTTGAGACGTAGCTTTCTCCTGTCGTCGAATAACGAACGTGACCGACGCCGATATCAGCCGGAAGCCGATCTAAAATCTCGCTGTTAAAGACTTCCTGCACCAATCCCATCTCTTTGTAGTACTGCATTTTTCGATCTTTCAATACGGCAATGCCGGCACTTTCCTGCCCGCGATGCTGTAATGCGATCAATCCAAAGCACAGCATCTGTGAAATATTTTCCTGTCCGGGCGCGTAGATACCAATGACCCCGCACTCTTCCTTTAATTTATCCATCGTAAATATTGAATCCATTTATGCCTCCACAATCCTTTAACAGTCGCCTTATTTTTGCAGGCGACCCAATACTTCCTGATAAGTTGCCTCGACATCACCGAGATCTCTTCTAAATCTATCCTTGTCCATTTTTTTATTTGTCTCTGCATCCCACAATCTGCAAGTATCCGGTGAAATTTCATCTGCGAGTATAACATCGCCTTTGAAGACGCCAAATTCGAGTTTGAAATCGATGAGTTTTAGCCCGCGTTCCAAAAAGTAAGCGCAGAGGATATCATTGATTTTAAAGGCCATCGACTTAATCGCCGCAACTTGATCCTCCGTTGCGAGTTCAATTGCAGCAATATGGTAATCGTTGATCATCGGATCGCCGAGTGCATCGTCTTTGTAGCAAAATTCCAGTACCGTTTTTGCCATTGGTGTTCCCTCTTCCAAACCAAGGCGTTTTGCCAGCGAGCCCGCTGCTACATTTCGAACGATGACTTCAAGCGGCAGTATTTTTACAGCTTTTACGATTTGTTCGCGATCGTTGACAAGTGATTCGAAGTGTGTTGGAATACCTTCTGCTTCAAGCATTTGAAAAAGCAGCGCACTCATTTTATTATTGACGACGCCTTTATCAGCAATCGTCCCCTTTTTTTCACCGTTAAATGCGGTCGCATCATCTTTATACTCGACAACATATAAGTCTGCATCCTGTGTTTTGTATACTCTTTTAGCTTTGCCTTCATATAACATTTCTAACTTTTCCATTGTTTTTCCTCCTGAAATGGTTAAATGTATACGGTATGACCCTATGATCAATAGCCTCAGATCGGCGGGATACCACTTTCATAAGCGAGGAAACTGCATCATTCAAATTGCAACCTGTTTACGACAATCGGTATTATTATAATAAAACGCTGATACAGCCCATTGTCGTGTAGGATTACTCAAAGATCATGGTGTCGTTTCCTTAAGTGTTAGCCTCTTAACTTTTCTTGTAACTTGGCATCTTTATCAAGTACTCTGCCTGCAAGCGTCTCCTTATATGCCTTAATCTTTTCCCGAAGCTCAGGATATTTAATTGAAAGCATCTCAATCGCCAGAAGTGCCGCATTTTCTGCACCATTAATCGCGACTGTCGCTACTGGAATACCCGATGGCATTTGAACAATCGAGAGCAACGAGTCCAAACCGTCAAGTGTCGATGACAGAATCGGCAGCCCGATCACCGGAAGCGGCGTCACTGCCGCCAACACACCTGGCAAGTGCGCCGCTTTTCCCGCTGCGCCAATAATAACCTCGAAGCCATTCGCTTCAGCATTTTCAGCAAACTGAATGGCGAGATGCGGTGTCCGGTGCGCCGATAAAACGCGTACTTCTGTCTCCACATCGAATTCTTTTAAAATATTGAGTCCTTTTTCAACGACTGGAAAATCCGAATCGCTTCCCATAATAATTGCTACTTTCATCTTTGCCTCCAAATTCATTTCTAACCTATTGAAAAAGAATGATTGCTAACATAAAAAACCTTTTAGCACAAGCGCTAAAAGGTTATGGCACAATAATAAAACCAATATGATATTGGCACAAAATGATTTTCTGGATATTATGTTGTGAAATCGAAACGCCTTGGGACGACATTTTATTCCTCCAAGCAAATCCACAAACAGAATTAAACTATTTAACTCGTTTCTTTCTGCCTACATTATAAGAAACTTTAAACTCAACGTCAATAAAAAACGAATAATTTTAATAACTATTTTTATTTTATTCACATAAAATCCATTATATCGAATAATGTCATTTGAACTTTTCGGTTTTTCTGCTTAAAACACGAACTTTAATAGAAATAACCCATCTTGCTGAAGCTTATCTTCGCAAAACGGGTTAGACCACTGTAATGGTAACGGCAAATCATGTCAATGTTATATTATTACAAATAAAATTTTTCTTTATCAAAATCTGATGCAAAGATCATTACAGTCTCATGACAGTAAGTTTCTCCCGGCATCAAGCTGACAACCGTATTGGGAACAGCTTGTGTTTCAAAGCAAATGCCGCGGTGATTTTTAAAATCACCATTATTTGTATAGATCACCACTGCATTTTGGTTGGTTGAAAGCTGCATCCATCTTCCTGACGTCTCATCACCATAGAGAACATCTGGGCCCTGCTCAGCAACTGGTCGCTCCAGACAAAAGGGATGATCAATGCCATTGGTTAAAGCGTGATAACTTTGCGCAATCGGCACCATTCTGTGAAAGTCATAAGGTGTACCACCTAATGGCGACGGTGTCATCTGCGGTATGCCGTCATCATCAATTTCATAATAGCGATTGGCATTGACAAATAGGTACTGTTCGCCAACATCAGCATTGCGTCTGCCAGATAAGTTGTAATACCCATGATGCGTCAGGTTAATATGTGCCATTCTATCCGTAACGGCTTCAAAGAACAATTTGACATGATGTTCTTCGGTCAACGTAATACGAAATTTAATCGTCATGTTACCCGGAAAACCATCTGATAAATGCTCATGAAAATATGTAAAGACAATGGATGCATCATTCGTTCCCTTTTCAACACTGTCAATACGCCAGCGTTGATGATGCAGCCCCTTTGAACCGCCGTGAAGGTGGTGCACCCCTTGATTGCGCTCCAATCTGTAGATGACGCCTTCTAGATTGAGCTGACCGTTTTCAATGCGACCTGCCGTCATGCCGATAGCGGCATTGAGATAATAAAGGTTTTCACAATAGCTTTGAACATCGTCATAACTCAATAAAATATTCTCCAGCAGCCCCTTTCGATCCGGCATAATGATTTTTTCAATAATACCGCCGTAATTCATTGCCGTCAGCGAAGCACCTGTCTCTGATAAGAGTGTGATGGATTCCACTTCAAACCCCAGACGTCTCGATAATTTTACATTTGGCTTTCGAATAATGTCCATATCATCTCCCCTTTTCCCGGTCTTGTCGTTTACGGCTGATATACAAAATCCAAAAATGCTTCAAACGCCTTTCGATTCCTTTTGAAGACACCCACATCCTCCAGAACCGACTGAAATTTCAAGCCGACTGCTTGCTGAAAAAACAGATCCACAATTTTCTCACTTGCCCTTGCCGTCACGCCGCCTCGCACTCTCTTCTGCGTGCATTGTATTCAGAATCGACAAGTCCGCGTTTTTTATTCGTATTGATGATGACAATGCGATAGTCACCAAGTGCCGAAGTAATCTGATCGTATTGAAGGGTGTCACAGTTCAGTCGAATGGCATGATCCGCTTCACTATCGCCGAAAATCGCTTTGAATTGTGCCATCAGATTCATTATTTCACCTCTTATTTCACATCATAACCCGCCGGGTTTTGTTTGTGCCAACGCCAAGCATCTTCAATAATTGTATGAATATCTGTTCGCTCAGGATGCCATCCCAGTTTCTGCTTTGCCTTTTCTGACGATGCGATCAGCACCGCCGGATCCCCTGCACGTCTCGGTTTTCGATTTGACGGAATCGGGTGTCCTGTAACAGTTCTCGCAACGCTGACGATTTCTTTTACAGAAAAGCCATCACCGCTGCCGAGATTGAAGTAATCGCTCTCGCCGCCATCTCTTAAATAACGTAATGCGGCAATATGCGCTTCAATTAGATCAACCACATGGATATAATCCCGAATACAAGTCCCGTCTTTCGTTGGATAATCGTCACCATAAATATCAATGGCTGTACGTTTCCCGAGCGGCACTTGTAAAACAAGCGGGATCAGGTGTGTCTCAATCGTATGTGCTTCACCGATTTCCCCTGTCGGCAATGCACCTGCAACATTAAAATACCGAAGCGAAACATATTTGATACCATAGGCGGCGTCTGCCCATTTAAACATCTTCTCCATCATTAGCTTTGATTCACCATACGGATTCGTCGGCAGGTTTTCCGCAGTTTCAATAATCGGAACATTTACCGGTTCACCGTAGACAGCTGCCGTAGATGAAAAGACAATGGCTTTTACATCATGTACCTTCATAACTTTTAAAAGTACCATCGCACCGTGAGCATTGTTCTCAAAATATTTTAGTGGATTCGCCATCGATTCTCCAACCAGCGAGCTGGCACAAAAGTGGAGTACTACATCAATCTTATATTTATCAAATACAGCGCTGAGCGCTGCTTCGTCACGGATATCGATAGGGTAGAAAATGGCGCGTTCATCTACTGCCGCACGATGACCTGTAACGAGATTATCTACGACGACCACTTCTTCTCCCTGATCTAAAATCATTCTGACTGCATGGCTACCAATATAACCGGCACCACCTAATATTAGAATCATTTCTTTACCTCCATGTAAATTTATCATCTGTTTGCCATTTATGGCAAATCCTTATTGTTTCCTATACCCATCATAGCGCTAAATCAAATAAAAAACAATAATTTTAGTAAATTATTGTTTTTGCAAAACTCTATTTAGTAAATTTTTACTTCATTTCCGTCAAAAATTGCCAATATTTTTTTGGCATATGCTGTCTCTGTAGAGGAAGGTTGCGTCGCGCTTCAATGGCAATATGTTTTACATAGTCCTTCCATAGAGATTGAAATGCGACTTCATCACGTGCGTATTGAAGGCTTTCGAAGCTATTTAACGGTGCCAGATGATACTGCGTTTTATCGTAAAAAGCACCGATACCGCGTTTCGTATCGTGAATCACCCACACTTGATCGGCTAATCGTTCTTCAAAGTGCTGTGCCAAGATGCTGATAACATTTTGCGTCGGTTCAAAGGGCGCATAATAAATGCCGTTTTCCAACTTCACAAACCGTAAGAGCCCTAAAAGCAAATGCGATTCTCGACTGACTTTATTTGCCATTTGCGTCAGCAATCGTATATCTTCAACACCCAAGGCGTCAAAAGCTTGATGCCCAATCTTATACGCCTGCTTAAGGCTTCGAAACAGCAGTGTTCCATATGAATCATCCTCTGCTAAATAAGCATAATAGACGTACTTAAACCCCTCGTGTCCAAACGATTCATAGATGCTGCTTGCAACGCGATGCGCATTTTCACGTTCGGTTTCGACATTTAAAGTCAATTCAAAAAAAGACTGCTGGTATACAGATGCTTCGTATAGTTTACCTTCGTCGATCTTGGCCTTTGCATGAAACATTTTATAGATTCCAGACAGAATACCTTCGAAACTGCCGTCATGTAAGTAAACCACGAATTGTCGCCTCACTTTCATCAAATACTTCCGGATGTGTCTGATAGAGCGTTAGCTGTTCCGGTTTTGGCGGTTCAAGGAGTTTCTGCCTCAAGTATACCGGTTCAACATCGCCGTCACCACAGTATTTTCCATTACAGGTAATAAAATATTTCGCACGCTTCAGAACAACGCCAATCCCCTTCAAATCATCATAAGCGAGCGCTGAAAATCGTCTCGCATTGACAATCCGTCTCGCAGACGTCACCCCAATTCCCGGAATTCGAAGTAAGGCTCCATAGGAAACGCGATTAACTTCCATTGGGAAATACGCCATGTGGTTAAGTGCCCATTGGCATTTGGGATCGAGGAGCAAATCGAGCTGCGGCTGATCTGGTGTTAAAATTTCATCCGCTTTAAAACCATAAAATCGCAGCAGCCAGTCTGCTTGATAAATCCTGTGCTCTCTATTCAGCGGCGGTCGTCCTCGCTCAACCACAGCCGGATGCGTACTGCCGGGGACAAAAGCAGAGTAGTAAACGCGCTTCAAAGCCAACCGACGATACATTGCCTCTGCGATCTTGATAATATGATAGTCAGTTTCGTCTGTAGCCCCCACAATCATCTGTGTTGACTGCCCTGCTGGAATAAAAGACGGCGTTGACTTCAAGTGTTTTTTCATATCGCGATGCGCAATCATTTGATCGCGCACTTGCTGCATCGGCATAATAATCTGCTTTCGTTCCTTGTCCGGCGCGAGCAGTCTCAACCCCTTGGTCGTCGGCAATTCAAGATTATAACTCATTCTATCGACATATAAACCCGCTTCGTTGATAAGGCTCTCATCAGCACCCGGGATGCCTTTTAGATGAATATAGCCATTAAAGCCTTCGCGCGTTCGCAACTTTTTGACCACTTCAATGAGTTGTTCCATTGTATGATTAGGCGACTTGATAATCCCCGAACTTAAAAATAGCCCCTCTATGTAATTGCGTCGATAGAAATTAATCGTCAGCGAGACCACTTCTTCTGGTGTAAAAGCTGCTCGCTTCACATCATTAGAACTTCGATTAACACAGTAAGCACAATTGTAAATACATTGATTGGTATACAAAATTTTTAGCAGTGAAATACAGCGCCCGTCCTCGCTCCAACTGTGACAAATACCTGCTGCTGCCGTTGACCCCAGCTGCTTGTTGGCATTGCCGCGCTGATGACCGCTTGATGAACAAGAAACGTCATATTTTGCCGCATCCGCTAATATCCTGAGCTTTTCATAAATTTCCATTAGCATTAGCCTCCATGCCAAAGACATTGTAAATCATTTTTCAAGAAAAACAAGAACGTATGTTCTATATTCAGTATACCATATGCACTTCCTTTTGAGAACTAAAATGTCAAAAGCCAGCAGGCAGCCATATCAAAAAAAGATTTGAAACCGCCCTATGGCACCTCAAACCTTTTTTCGTACATATCATAATGCTATTCAAATAGCCAATAACTTTATCACATTAATGAACTGTTGATACCGTTGATGCTAATTATAAAAATAATCGCCTTCAATCAGCTGGTAAAAATCATCCGACTTGCTCGAAAATGGTCTGTTATTGAAAAACAAACACGTCTCAATGTTATTCTCGCCCTCGAGTGCGCGCTTCGCAGCAATCATACTGTTCGCCTTTGGCGTCAGCGTTGGAAAGCTGTCGCGCTTTGATGGCGGAAACTGACCAGACTGAAAAATAACCTCATAGATGGTATTGGGAAAGCGTTCGCTCTTGACGCGGTTTAAAACCACATTGGCAACCGCCATGCGCTTAAACACCGTTGCATCCCCTGTTTCTACGTCTACAATCCTCGCTAGCCACAGCAGATCTTCATCTGTATAACTAGGCACTTTAATCTCAGCCTCATCATACTGGAATGCCGTCGAACTCAGAGCATATGTCAGTGTCTCCGGTGTCCACGTTCCTGAAACACCATACCATCGCATTAAATCGTCAAGTGGAACATAGAGCAGATTATCTTCCATCCGCGTCGGTTGAGAGAGTTCAATACCGTTTTGGTCCATCAAGGCGCTCGCCGTATCAATGCCAAAGCTATAATAATGTTCGCCTATGTTGATAACCGCTAGTTTTGCCACATCCAGCCAGCGTACTGTTGAGCCAAAGTGCGCTCCCATTTCTGAGACACTTGCATAGAGTATGTCGTCTCTCAGAATGATCATATTTTCATTTTCAATCATCTGATCGTTTGTTACCAAAGTCACCTCATTTGCAAACGATGCCGTTAAGCTCATGGTCATAAGCATCATTGCAATAGGTATTGCTTTCCATTTCATATGACCTCCAATTTACTTTGTCTTTCGCAGGCATCCTTTCCATTAAGAACCTTTTGGGAGAGACGCTTATATGGAAAACCTTTCCGCCATGCGCATTTTTCATTCAATTATCACATTATAACAAACTGCATTTTTACAGACAGCAGCAAATGCAACACGCTTTTATTGACCGCAAATACATTTCAAGCAAAAAGAGATTCCAACTATAAAAGAATCTCTTTTTATCATATCATATGTCCTAAAGACATTTTTTTAAAATTATGCGACAATTAAGCGTCATTTTGATGTCGTAAATGGATTAATATTTGAATGATGCAAATTCCTTATTTAAAATAATTGACACCTGATTTGAAGATTTTCAAATCTTTTTCACCATAAATATTTTTGTAAAGATGTTTACCAATACGTTCTGAGTGCCCCATTTTTCCAAGTATGCGCCCATTTGCAGAGGTAATCCCTTCAATGGCCTCAACAGAACCGTTAATGTTAAAATGACCATCATAAGTAGGGCGACCGCTGAGATCGACATACTGTGTTGCAATTTGACCATTTTCCGAAAGACGCCTTACCCACGCATCACTTGCATAAAATCTTCCTTCACCGTGTGAAAATGCCGTTTGAACCACATCACCTACATTGGCTTCATAAAGCCACGGTGAAAGTGTAGATGCAACGCGAACCGGCGTAAGTTTTGCAACGTGACGGCCGATCTTGTTAAATGTCAGCGTCGGCGAATCATCATCAAGGGTTCGAATATCCCCATAAGGCAGCAGGCCGAGTTTAATCAGCGCCTGAAAACCATTGCAGATGCCAATAACAAGGCCATCCCGCTCATATATCAACCTCATGACCGCTTCGGCAACATTGGGATTTCTAAAGACTGATGCAATGAATTTTCCCGAACCCTCCGGTTCGTCGCCGGCACTAAATCCACCCGGCAGGGCTATCATCTGCGCACTGTCGATTAATTTGACCATTTCATCAAGCGAGTCGACAATGGCTTGTTTACTTAAGTTCTTGAAGAGGAACGGCAGTGGCGTCGCGCCCGCTTTTTCAAAGGCGATTTGCGTATCCCACTCACAGTTTGTACCCGGGAATGCCGGTATAAAGACTTTCGGCGATGCCGCTTTAAAACTTGACTTTATAAAAGTCTGATTCACAAAATCATGTGTGCCCGCATGGCCTTCACCTTTGTGAATTTCCGGAAAGATACTTTGCAGCGGTTTTGACCAAGCTGCCAATGCACGATCAATGGGAAGCTGCATTTCGCTCAGTTTAATAACGGGCTCCTGAATGGTTTCCCCGATTTTCAGAAAGTATGCGGCATCAAAATGCGGTACATCTTCTGCCTTTACTTCAAAGACAATGCCGCCATAAGCCGGCTCAAATAAATGCGGCTTTGCACAATCCATCAGTGATAGACCAACCCCGTTGCCAAAGCTCATTTTAGAAACAGCCACGGCAATCCCGCCATAGCCAACGGTATGTGCGGACTGTACACGACCTTTCAGCAATTGCTCATGGTAACATTGATAGGCTGCTTTGATCGATTCAAATGCAGGTACAGCGGCGTGATCGCGACCAGCTTCCAAATAGAGCAGTACATTGCCGGATTGTTTGAGCTCAGGGGTTACAATATCGCCTGCGTTTCCGGCTGCCACGGCAAAGGAGATCAGCGTCGGCGGTACATTGACCGCCTTAAACGTTCCGGACATCGAATCTTTGCCGCCGATCGCCGCTGTTTCAAACTGTGTCTGTACATAAGAAGCCCCTAATAGTGCACTAAAAGGCTTGCCCCATTTTGTCGGGTTCTCACCTAGTTTTTCAAAATATTCCTGTAGTGAAAGTCTAATCTTTTGATAATCTGCACCCGCCGCGACCAATTTGGCAATTGAATCGAGTACGGCATACATGCCGCCGTGGAAAGGCGACCATTTGCCGATTTTAGGATCATAGCCGTAGCTCATCATAGAAACCGTATCTGTCTCTCCATTTAAAAGCGGCAATTTTGCAACCATAACCTGCGCCGGCGTCTGTTGTGTGTTGCCGCCAAACGGCAACAGAACAGTCCCAGCACCAATGGTATTGTCAAAGCGTTCAACAAGTCCCTTTTGAGAACAGCAATTGAGATCAGAAAGCATGTCGAGCCAAATGGTTTCAAGGCGTTCATGCTGCTGTGAAAAGGTATCAAAATAACTGACATCATCGGGTTTCTCAACGATAATGCTCGTCTGACCCTTGACGCCATTGGTATCTAAAAAGGCTCTCGAAAGGTTTAAAATTTCTTCGCCGCGCCATTTCATGATCAGCCGCCCGGTATCCGTTACCTTTGCGACTTCCTTGACTTCAAGGTTCTCATTCGCACAGAAAGATTGAAAACGCTCAACATCCTCCGGTGCAACGACGACCGCCATCCGTTCCTGCGATTCAGAAATCGCAATTTCAGTTCCGTCGAGTCCTTCATACTTTTTCGTTACGGCATCCAAATTGATTTCAAGGCTGTCTGCCAGTTCGCCAATGGCGACTGAAACACCGCCTGCACCAAAGTCATTGCATCGTTTAATCATCCTCGCGAGTTCTGGAATTCTAAATAAACGCTGTATTTTACGCTCAACCGGTGCATTCCCCTTCTGAACTTCCGCGCCGCAGCTCATCAAACTGTCTTCCGTATGCTCTTTGGATGAGCCCGTTGCCCCACCAATGCCGTCACGACCCGTTCTGCCGCCTACCAGCAAAATGATATCACCCGCTGCGGGTACTTCTCTGACGACATTGGCTTTTGGCGCTGCGCCCACCACGGCACCAACTTCCATGCGCTTTGCCACAAAATCCGGATCATAGACTTCTGCAACATGGCCTGTTGCAAGGCCAATTTGATTGCCATAGGCACTAAAACCAGCTGCCGCTTTCTGCGTAATCACTTTTTGCGGCAATTTGCCGTCCAGCGTTTCTTCAAATGGCACCCTTGGATCAGCCGCCCCTGTGACGCGCATGCTTTGGTAAACATAGCTGCGCCCTGAAAGCGGATCGCGAATAGCACCACCGAGGCAAGTCGCCGCCCCGCCGAATGGTTCGATTTCCGTTGGGTGATTATGTGTTTCGTTCTTAAACATCAGGAGCCATGGTTCTTTAACGCCATTGACATCCACATCGATTTCAATACTGCAGGCGTTGATTTCATCGGATACATCTAAATCCTGAAGCCCGCCCTTTGCACGCAGCGCCTTTGTGTTGATGGTTGCCAAATCCATCAGCGACTGCGCTTTTCGACCTTCGATGCCAAGTGATGACCGCATGCTGCAATAAGCATCGTACGCTTTCTGAACCGGTGTCGTATAAAGGCTTTCTTCTATATGAATATCTGTAATTTCGGTTAAAAATGTGGTATGGCGGCAGTGATCCGACCAATACGTATCAATAACTTTGAGTTCTGTCACCGTAGGATTTCGCTTTGCTTCCTCTTTAAAATACTGCTGTACGTGTCCGAGGTCACCAATGGTCATGGCAAACCCCATCTGTTGACGATAAGTTTCAAGTGCATCTGAATCCATCGCCGCAAATCCCTCTACAGTTGCAACCGATGCGGGCACTTCCATTGTCATGCCAACGTGTTCAGGAACTGCCATCGCTACTTCATGTGACTCAACTGGGTTAATGAGGTACTGCTTGATTTTCAAAAAGTCTTCATCAGTCAGCACACCCTCTAAAACAATCATTTTAGAAGCAATGAGTTCCGGTCTAGCTTCAAGGGTTACGAGTTCAATACACTGTGCCGCCGAATCCGCCCTTTGGTCGAACTGTCCGGGCAGCAATGCCATTCTAAAGGCGCGCATATTGGATGCGAGCTCAAGCGATGGTACAATGACATCCACATTTGGCTCTGAGAGCACCGACTGGGTAATTAGCGGCATATTCGCTGTCTCGACATCTTCAATATCATAGCAGTTTATGACGCGTACACGTTCCAGTGCAGGCATGTGCAATGTCGCTTTAATATCATTCAACATGCCGAGTGCCTCTACATTGAACCCGTTTTTCTTCTCAACCATAATTCTCGTAACCATTTTCAGCCTCCTATTGCTCGATTACGTTCTCAACAGCCTCGTCTTTATCAATCGGCTATTTGAGGATCTATTTACGACATGGCAATTCATCACGCTTTCAACTTTTCGCCATTTTTACACGATACCAATCGCCGTCTTCAGAGAATGCGGCGATTGCAGTCACTTCATACCTCATCATAGCACAGTTCTATTCTTAAGTGAAATTAATGTTTATAATGATTTTCATTAGCTGTACTAATACATCTTTGTTCAACGCAAAAGAAAACCCGTGGCACTTGCGTCTAAACAATACACAGAAGAGCCACAGGTTACTATTTATGCGTTTACAGATTATCATTACGGCAGAATAACGACTGCCTTTAAGGTTGGTATCTTTTGAATTGTATGGTGCAGCAGTAAATCGAGGTCTTCCGTCTTAACATAACTCTTGCCGTTTTCCAGATAGAGACCATTGCTCTGAGAAACATGCTGAACCGTATCCCCAGAGGTTAAAACAACAGCACCAACAGTAGAATCCCACGAGACATTATAACCAAGCGCCGTCGCCGCCGCTTTTAACGGCACCCAAGCGACATCATCTTTAAACATCACCGATGCATCCCCAAGGATTTTCTCACCGTTATACCAGAGCGACGCCTCATCAGCTTCAATCGCATTAGCATCGATCTGCTGTTTGAGATAGAGCGTACCTAACTGCATTTCCGACGCACTTGGGTTAACGTTAATTTGTTTAATTTCGTTATTCCAGCGATCCGTAATATAAAGTTTTTCATTTGCATAATCAAGGCTAATCGGTGCATCAAAAGCTGCTTTATCAAGTGTGCCCACCACATTGCCCGGCATCGTATTGCCAGCCAGTGTGACCACTCGATTATCGACCATCAAAACGCGAATTGCATTGTTCCATGTATCTGCAATATAGAGATTGCCGCGGTCATCCATCGTCATACCTTTTGGGAAATTAAACTTAGCCAAACTCGCCAAGCCGTCGACAAATCCCTGTGGTGCATAACCCGCCTCATCAAGTGCGTATACTTTCCCGCCTGCAATAATTGAAGCAGTGCCGTCAACGACTTTTTTAATGCATTGATTACCGCTGTCAACAATATAAAGTGTACCGTCATCATCAAAATACAGATCGCTTGGCTCATTGAGACGGTTAGCATTGTCAGTTGACGTCAGCGCCAATTCGCTGCTTTTGCCATTGGTATCCAATACTTTGATCTTATTGTTCAGCGTATCGGCAACATAGAGTTTGCCGTCACCGCCGATGGCAATTGCAGTTGGTAGATTAAAGCGCGTCGTTCTGCCAAGCCCCACGCTGTCACCTGCTTCACCGGTTCCGGCAAGTGTCGTTACCGTGCCATCCTTAATTTTTCGAATGGCATGATTTTGAGAATCGGCAACATAGATCGTGCCATCCTCTGCCACACAGATATCCCTGGGCTTATTAAATGCCGCGGTCAGCGCATCGCCATCCTTTAACCCACCCAATGGAAAACCAAGGCTGTTCTTGCCTTCATAATACCCGGCAACAACTGTCAGTTTGCCATTTTCGAGTTTTTTAATCATGTTGTTATACGTATCTGCAATGTAAATGACACCATCGTCCATGACCTCTATGCCATATGGCTGATTAAGCCCGTTATAGACATCACTGAGGGCAACGGCTGTTGCATCAAAGCTTCTTGAGACCTCCGCCGCAAAACTGCTTTGAAGCACCAAAACCGTCAACAGTGATAAAAGCAGTATGATTTTTCCTTTTCTTTTCATCCTTTATTCTCCTATGATCGATTTCCGTCGCCATTTTAATCAAGTGGGAATGGAACCCATTCACCCATTTGATAGAGCAATCCCATATCAACGTGCGTTACTGAATAATCTTTATACAAGATCACATTGCCAAATATATCCGTGAAATAATGAATCGGTACGACAATATAATCACTTTCCATGATCAAAGCGCCCCCAAGGTTTATTTCGATGTTAATAGCGATATCATCTGCCGTTTCATTATCCAGCGTCACGGTTGTCAGCGGTTCTATAACACCGCCTGCGAAGCCTACTTCCGTCAGGAAACCATTGCTCGTCAAGCTGGCAACATATGCCTCTGACGCATCGGACATGTAATTTTCTACCGGAATGGTAATTTTATAAACCGACGATGTTGTCATCGGCACCGTCTCAGCTGTATAAACATAGGTTGGTGGTGCCTGAACTGCCATTTCATAGAAATATTCTTCTCTCGTATGAAGCGGGTTGCCTGCGGCATCGTACACGGCTAATTCAGATGGGAAATAACTTTCTAAATACCCGACATCCAGTATTGTCGCCGTCAGTTCTCTTGAAAGTCCATGGATCACTGCATTACTGCCGGAATCAACAAATAGACTGCCGTTTGTATCCGGTGGTACTGCCGTTTCATAATTTAAAGGCACTTCGCTGTCATTGCGTATGCGCATGGCCTCAAAGAGCATTTCAGCCGCAGTACCATAACCTTCCGGCGCTGCCAGCGTCTCGCTGCAAACAATTGTCATCGTATTATACTCAGGCACATCGTCAAAACGCACGTCTGTTCCCAAAATAACCGGCGAAGCGCCATCATCAATGTCATAACTTTTTCCGGCACTTTGAAGCACTGCACCGTTTAACGCCGAAATCCAGCCGTTATTTGAGAAGGCCAGTGATCCCGTGCTGCCTGTATCAGGATCGTATGTCATCCTGTCCAGCGGCACGAGAATCACGTCATCATTCATTTTGTCCAGAGAACCGTCATATTGTCCTGTACCAATGTCTGTTTCCATAATTGTTACGGATTCGATGCCGCTAATCGTCGGTGCATAACCATCGGTATAAATATAACTCATATCGCTTACCGGCAAATTAAATTTGACTTTTAAATAGTCAATGCAGCCATCGCTGTCAAAATCAAGTGTGCTGACATTTATAATGTCAAAACTCGTCGTTTCAGGATCACCCATTTCGATAAGATCTTCACCATCATAGACCATGAAGATCTTCGACTGTGGCGTTTCATTGTATAGATAGACAAAGTTTCTGCCATAGACATCCTGTAGATCAGCAACATTGATACTAATCATATCACCCGGATAAAGCATGCCTGTATCGAGTTCCACGTGTACTGTTGCCGTAACCGTTGATGCTGTATCATTTGAAATTTCACCGGAAAGTAAGACATAGCTTTCTGAAGTATTCGCAGTGACATACTCGCCAATATTGCTTACAAATGTCGCATCCGCCGTATCATAGGACATATACTGATCCATCTTTAGAACAATATCATATGCACTTCCAGTTAACACATTGACGCTCTTAACGCTCTCGATCGTTGGTTTTGCTGTCTCGAGTGTAAAACTGGCAGCGGCCTGCATCCACGTTCCCGTCGTATAAAGTCCAGCCTGGTCCTTTAGCTTTAAGGTATCAGGGTAGTAGATAAGCGCCACACCCATCTTCATTAGGACGTCTACTGTATTAGATGGCAGTCCCTTGATTAAATAGCTATTGCCGTATTTTGACATCTCTGTATCCGCAAGCGCGACTGGATGCGCTGTATCATAGCCAAGTGTCGAATCATCTCCGACGCGCATCACTTCAAATATTGCGCTCGTGGTCATCGCTGCATTTGAGATGGAAAGATCGCAACAGTCATAGGTGTATAACGGTTCAGAGAAGGTCAGCTCAATGCTGTTTTCTTCCGCACTTTTACCGAGAACGACTTTTGTAGACACCAATTGCGGTGCTGAACCATCTGTCATGGCAACACCCGTTTCATCAGAAATTGAAAGGTTACTATCATCTGCCAACGCCGCGAAGAGACCTTCATCTTGAAGATATATTGAACCGGTTGCACCGGTATTGACACCTATATTGGCATTGTCTACCACCAAATAAACGGTATCGTCATTATCAACATCTGCACTATATTCAGTATCTATTTTGAGAGCACCATCGAATAATAGCGTCCCAACTGCACCGTTACTCAAAGCAACTGACTTGTCAGATTTAAAACTAAGATCATTCACTGCTTCGCTAAATGTTAGTGCTAATCGGTCGATCATGCCGTCATAGTTGGTATCCAACGTTTTACTACCAATCAGTTTTAAAGTGCTCGCTGTCGGCAAAGGCGATTCAACAAATGTCGTACCGTCAAACTTGAAATAGATTTGATCTTGTATCGGCATCACACGATGATAAAGCACACCATTTTTAAAAACATCTTTCAGTGCCGATAGATCGATGGCAATGGTATCACCTGCTGTCAGTGTGCCGGTGTCAATTTTTAGTTTTAACGTCGTACTAACATCTGTCTGGTTAAAGTCCTGTAAGTTGTCACAGATCAACGTCCCCGTTCCATGACTTAATTTTAGCGTTGCATAATCACTCAGGGCATTGTAAAACACCTCTTGCGAACTTTGCGTATCCAAGTAATTGCTAAAACTTATTTTTAGATTGTATTCACTGAGTGGTGTGATCGGCGTAACGCTGACACTGTTTAAATAAGTAGGATAAGCCGTCGGCAGTGTTCTTGAAATCTTAAGGCTCAGATAATCCATTTTATTGCCGGCACTGTCCCATGTTGATAAAGCATCTGAACCGTAAACATCCACTTTACCGCTTTCAACCATCGCCGCAATGGCATCAATCCCAAGTCCTTTCGCCGTAAACGTTGTTTTATCCATATTCTCACTAAAAGTTACCGCATTCCATGTTGGATTCATCGACGATGCATAATCTGTCGTCGTCTGTGTGCCGATGCCAACGTAATTTTCAAAAAGGTTTTTCGCCGTAGGCGCATCTGTCCCTATTGCAGTCACAGGTTCTGAAAAAGTCAATTCGACAAAGCTGTCAGCAACACCTTGCCCAAAGCTCACATCAAAGCCCGTGAAGATCGGTGCGACCCCGTCTGAAATAACAAAACCATCGCTATAGCCAGACAACACATCACCATCAATAGAATTAATCATCCCCGCAGCAATATCAAGCATTCCCGATGCATCCGTATTGATACCATCGAGATTGCTCACAGTTAAATAGATGACCTCATCGTCTGTTTCATCACCCAGAACATTGGCAATTGATCCCGTGTCTAGGCTGCCGATTGACTGATTCGTCATACTGATGCGGCTTTCACCTGCATAGCTAATATCTTTGACATCTTTATTAAAGATAAACTTTAAATGATCAATATAACCATCGGCGTTGATATCACATGTTTCGACGCGCTGTAAGGCAAAACTGATTGGCGGTGCTTCTACAAATGTTCCGTCTTGGTAGACAAAGCGAATAGAGGTCTGTGCTTTGTCATCATACGCATAATAGAGCGGTCGGCCATGCATATCCTTTAACCCCGTCAGATCAATGGTAAATGCACTGCCGCTGTAAAGGCCTTCACCGTAAATCGAAAGATCATACGTCAACGATAAAGCCGCACTAGACATGTCTGAATAACGGACATCACTTAAGTAAGGTGCATACATCATATCCCCATCGATGATATCTTCACTTGCTTTGTAATCACTGAGAAGGCTTTGATCAATGAGATCTGAAAGCGTCAGCGTCACATGGTAATAACCGTCTAAATAGGTAATTTTATCGACAGCAACTGATGTTGGCGCCATATCCGCACTCATCGTGTTCACCGTATAAACACCGTCAACGGCCATGTAGTTGCCTAGCGCATCATAAACGGTCAAACCATCTTTTAAATATAAATAGACGCCCCCATTTGCAAGTGCTTCAATCACCGCTGTATTAAGATGAGTGATATCGTAGGCATTGCCCGTTTCCGTTATTGAAGCCACTGTATTGGCATCAAAAGCAATCCCTGTCTCATAAGTGCCATATGATGTCGTCCCAATTGATGCATTTGCAAAGAATGTCTTAGCATCTGTTTTCGTAACCGGTTCGGAAAGCAGTACGACGAGGTGCTTATCTTGTGCATCGCCATCGAGGAAAGCTGAAACGCCAACGATTTGCGGCGGCGCACCGTCCATTACGGCAAATCCATCCGGGTAAGCTTTCAATGCTTTTCCGGATAACGCTTTAATAACAGCATCACCAAAGTAGCACTTATCTGTTAACTGCGTATTATATGTTTCCGTACTTTCATTGACTTTTATGAAGATGACATTATCGTTCGCCGTATCCGCAAAGCTGCCGGACCCCGCTTTATAAAGTGACGCACTGCTAAGCGTTCCAACCGTACCATCTAGGTAAAGCGTTGTGTCAGTCCCACTATAAGACAAATCGTCAACCGCTTCTGTAAATTTAATTTCAAGTAGATCGACAAAGCCATCGGCATCTTCATCTCTCGTCATGATTTTTTCAATTTCTACATAGGCAACTTCATCCGAAGGCGCTTTTGCTTCAAAAGTGCTGTTTTCCCCGAAAATAAGATCAAAAGCATTGTCGTATGAAGTCTCCGACCCAAATCGCAGCGGTGTTCCCGTGAGATCATCCAGCGATTGCAGTGACAATTTTATTTGATCGCCCGTCATTGGCGACAAACCATAGAACGCCAAGTCAAATGACAGCGTTATTGCCGCCGGGTCTTCATCGTTATAAACCATGTTTTCAGGATAACAGCCGCCGTTGACACCGCTTCCGTCAATCCACGATGCTAAATCCATCGCCACAGCCACACTCGAATCGCTGAGATAGTCTGAAAGCGACAGGGTCACATGGTATACCGTTTCTTGGTAAACCGGTGGTGTCGTTTCTTCAAGTGCCAATGCCCCAAAAAATTCTGCACCGTTTTCATATGGCACTTCTACTGCCGAAACGGACTGAATATATGCAGGTGCAGTATCCTGTGTCACTTGATCAATCTGGATGGCGGCATTGCCAATATCGGTTGTATTGCCGCCATCATCCGAGATGATGACACTGTCAAAATAGACCGTATCTGCCGCCATGTTAGCCAGTGCTGATTTGACAGCTTTCGGAAGTGGTTTAATTGTAACGGTATTCTCAACCTGATCGATCGCAGTCTTTGACCAGTCGACTGTTTCAAGTTCTTTAATGCTGTAGGCCCCGCCAGTTGTTAATTGAATGTGCTCTAAAATATCAGGCAATCCCGCTTCATTCAACTTTTCTGACATGGTTATCACCAGCATCGAATCGGATGCATCACCATTTAAATTGGCAACAACTTTTTGAATACGCGGCGCCGCACCATCTGTCACAGTGATTGACTGAGCATTGAGAATCGTACCGTTCAGCGCATCAATCATACCAGCACCATTAATATTCAACGTGTCTGTTGCCGCCGTATTCGCCGTTTCACTCTTTGGATTGAGCGCCAGATAAACAATGTTGTCATCCGCTGTATCCACAACGTCTGTATGCGTCATATCAGCAAGTGTTGAGCCTGCCAGCGTGCCAAGTACATTTGATGAAAGTGCTTTGGCAACCGTGCCGTCAAAGCTTGAATCGTCGACGGCGATATTGAAATAGAGCGCCACGTAATCGACGATGCCATCTTTATCCGCATCAACGGTATTGGCACTATAGAGTCTGACTTGTGTTACCGTCGTGTCGTCGTCTGAACCCGTGCTGGTATTGCCGCCGGACGGTGCATCATCATCCTTGTCATCATCGTAGATAATACCCGATCCGTCAATTGGCGCATCCTCTTCATCATCTTGATCTTGAGCTTCCTGTTGTTTTTGTTTGATGACATCCGGCAATTTATCTGTCAGTTCATCACCGTACTCTTCTGGGTCCTCTTCAATAATTTCAAGGACGAACAAATCGAGATTTTCGACTTTAACATTCTCGACAGCCGCTGATTTTTCAACGACTTCCTGAATATTGATCTCTTCTATTTTCGCACCTTCATTGATTACGCGCTCAATTTCTTCCGCAACGCGCTGCATGAGTTTGGCATTCACTTTTATTTCCTGATTCTGATGAACCATAATCTCGACTTCTTGTCTGCCATCCGCAGGCACTTGAGTCCCGGTACCTTCACCAGTGCCTTCGCCGGTATCTTCACCGGCTCCTTCACCGGTTCCCGGATGCTGAACTTCAGTCTTCATACTGACTGTCCCTTCCAAGACCACCAGCTCAGTCGTCCCGTCATAGTTGTCATCATCATCATTCTTTTCAATGACGTATTTGACCATGAACTTTGTTCCCTTGGCACCCATAACCGCCGTCGGCGTTTCAATTTCAAACGTTTCCGAACTGCCCAGTGGTTTGGTCAGCGATGCCCAGACCTGTCCGGTAAATAGCTTAATATTAGTTGATGTACCGCTCTCTGCATCCTCCATCAGTTCAGACAAACTCATATAGGTCTTCTCACCTACTTTGATGTATTTGTCCTCATCAATTTTTAATGAAATTGATGAATTTTTCCCGGTAATGATACGATCACCATGCTCGAGCGTCATCTCTTCTGTAGGCGTAACCGCCTTTTCACCGCCCGACTTAAGGATCGATACTGTCCCTGTCACTTCAACGACCGTTGCTGTTCTGTATGTAACGGCAAATGCCATCTGCAACGACACTAGGACAATCAATACGCCCAAAGTCAAGAAAACTGCCTTTCGTTTCACGAAACCCCTCCTAACGCTTCAATTTTTAATTTTCTATTATTTACCCCTTATTTCCCATTTTTTTCGTAGTACTATTATACCAAAAAAAACGTCCAAAAGATGCCTGTATTGCGCAATTTAACAGAATTGCGTGAAAAATAACAATCCTGCTCACCCAAATGTCATGTTTTGTAAAAAACACATGAAAAACCCCAACTGACAGTTGTTATAAATGTTGTAAGGTTGGTATAATAATAATTAAGATATGAATTTTTCGTATCATTCCGACCAAACGGGAGGCATCATGTCCTTTGATACACATTTCCATTACCAGGCTAACGTTAATTTCGAATTATATAAAATCTTTTATTATGCTGCCAGCGCACTCAATTTTTCAAAAGCAGCAGAAAAACTCCATGTCACACAATCCGCAGTGAGTCAAGCCATCAAATCGCTGGAAGGCCAACTGGGGGTTAACTTATTTTATCGGCAAGGCCGTACGATCAGACTCACTTTTGAAGGTGAAATGCTGTATGAACACGTTGAAAAAGCCTTCAATTTTATTCGTTCTGCGGAAAATACGCTGTCCAGCATCAAGTCGCTTGATGAGGGCACGATTTTCATCGGCGCAAGCGATACCATTTCAAGGTATCATCTCATGCCGTACATTAAAGCGTTCCACAGTCAATATCCGCGCGTCAAAATCGCCGTTAACAACAGACCATCGCCTAAATCCGTGGCACTGCTGAAAACAGGCCAAATTGATATTGCCATTATCAACATCAATCCGGATCAAACATATGAAGGCATTGACGTGAGACATTTTATCACCAATGAAAATATTTTTATCTGTCACCCCGACACTGCCGAACTCATTAGCAGAAGCGTCAAGCTCAGTGAAATTAATGAACATCCAGTCATTTGTCTCGAAGAACATTCGACGACGCGCATCATTTTGGAAAAGTTCTACGAAGCTCACGGTTTAGCGCTAACACCCTCCTTTGAGTTTGGCTCTATTGAAGTTATCCTTGAAGCAGTTAAGGCTAATATGGGCGTAGGATTTGTCAATTCAACCGTTGCAACAGATGAAATCGCCAATGGCAGACTTTGTCGAATCAAAACCATCGAACGTATTCCCGAAACTGAAATCGGCATTATCACAAGCAACAACAAGCCGCTGTCAATTGCGGCACAAAAGTTTTTGGCTGTGTTAAGCAAAAGTATGGATTAAATATAAAATGGATCCTTCAACACATATGTTATGCGATTAGGTCTAAAGGAGGCGTTTGATGCAAGCACCTGATGAAATCAACCTGTACATACGCGAAAAAGGCTATTTTTATCTCAATGAAGGTGAACTGGACACACATCTCTTCCATGAAGGTACTTTTTACAAGAGCCACGAATTTCTCGGTGCTCACCCGCTTCAGCGCTTTCATATTGATGCCGTTCGTTTTGTCGTTTGGGCACCTCATGCCAAAGCCATTCATCTGATTGGTGATTTTAATCACTGGAATGAATTCAATCTGCCAATGCAGCGCATTGGCAAAAGCGGACTTTGGCAAATCTGCGTACCGAATGTTCAGCTTTTTGACGCTTACAAATACAAAATAGAAGGACAGCATGGCGATGTCCTCTATAAGGCAGATCCCTATGCATTTCATGCAGAGGAGCGCCCTAAAACCGCGTCAAAGTACTATGACATAAACGGTTATCATTGGCATGACGACCTTTGGGCAGCGGCTAAGGGCGCAAACGATCTTTATCGAAATCCCTTGAGCATTTATGAAGTCAATCTGCTGTCTTGGCGTAAAAAGGCAGACGGCGCTCAATACAGTTACCATGATTTAGCCGAAGCGCTTATTCCCTATGTCAAGCACTTAGGCTATACTCATATTGAATTGATGCCCATTATGGAGCATCCCTTTGACGGTTCATGGGGTTATCAAGCGACTGGTTATTTCGCACCCACCTCGCGCTTTGGCACGCCAAAGGACTTCATGTACTTTATAGATCAGTGTCATCAGGCGGGCATCGGCGTCATTCTGGATTGGGTGCCGGGACATTACTGCAAAGATGAACACGGTCTTTATTATTTTGACGGTTCACCAACGTTTGAATCAGACGATTACGAACTGGCTCACAACGATCAGTGGGGAACGGCAAATTTTGACTATGGCAAGCCAGAAGTCATAAGTTTTCTCATTTCCAACGCACTTTACTGGCACGATTATTATCACATTGACGGCATGCGCGTCGATGCTGTCGCCTATATGCTCTACTTGAATTTCGGCGGCAAACTGTTAAAAAACAAATACGGCGGTATTGAGCACTTAGAAGCGATTGCATTTATTAAAAAACTGAATCAAGTCATTTTTGAACATTATCCAAATACTTTAATGATTGCTGAAGAATCCACTTCTTGGCCTATGGTGACAAAACCAGTTAATGACGGCGGACTCGGCTTTAATTATAAGTGGAACATGGGCTGGATGAACGATATTCTCGAATACATGACACTTGATCCAGTCTACCGCAAAGGATTTCATAAGGCATTGACCTTTTCGATTACCTATGCTTTTTCCGAAAATTTCATTTTACCGCTCAGCCATGACGAAGTCGTCCACGGCAAGCGTTCACTGCTCAGCAAAATGCCGGGGACTTATGATGAAAAATTTGCAAACCTTCGGTTGCTGTACGCCTACATGTTTGCCCACCCCGGCAAAAAACTCGTCTTTATGGGCGGTGAATTCGGTCAGTTTATTGAGTGGAATGAATGGCAGGCACTGGATTGGCACCTGCTGGACTATCCTGCTCATCGCGCCATGCACGAATATGTCCAAACGCTGAATCAACTGTACCAAAATGAAACTTGCCTCTATGAACTCGATGTCGATCACAAGGGCTATGAGTGGGTTGAAGTTGACAATGCCAACGAAAGCATTATCTCCTTTGAACGCATTGACAAATCTGGTGAACGTATGGTGCTCATCTTTAACTTTACACCTGTACTCAGGGAAAATTATCCTGTCGGCGTTACAATACCCGGCACTTACGACGTCATACTCAATACACAAAGTCACGTATTTACCGGCAATCCAAAGGATCATTACCCAACGCATTACCGTTCCAAGAAAGAACTTATGCACCATCGCTTTCACGCGCTTAGAATTACATTACCTGCCTTTGGCGGATTATACTTAAAGTACAAGGAGGGCTAGCATATGAAAGAAGGCAAAATGATCGCCATGCTGTTGGCTGGCGGGCAAGGATCAAGGCTGAAATTATTGACAAAAGACATTGCAAAACCCGCCGTCCCGTTTGGCGGCAAGTATCGCATCATTGATTTCCCGCTCAGCAACTGTTCCAACTCAGGTATTTTTGATGTTGGAATCCTAACACAGTACAAACCGTATCGATTGAACTCCCACATTGGCATCGGCGGTTCTTGGGACTTGGATCGTCGAATCGGCGGTGTTCGGGTTCTGCCGCCCTATACCAGTGAAAAGGGCGGCAGGTGGTATAAGGGCACTGCTAATGCCATCTTTGAAAACATATCCTATATTGATGAACTCGATCCTGAATACGTGCTCATTCTCTCCGGCGATCACATCTACAAAATGGATTATTCAAAAATGCTTGACTTTCACGAAGCCAAAAAAGCAGAGGTCACGATATCCGTCATCGAAGTACCATGGGAAGAAACATCCCGTTTCGGGATCATCAACGTCGATGACACAGACACCATTGTCGCTTTTGAAGAAAAACCCAAAAATGCCAAATCAAACCTCGCCTCCATGGGCATCTATATTTTTAATTGGAAGACCCTCCGAAAATATCTCGTTGCCGATGAGAAAGACCAAAATTCGTCCAATGACTTTGGCAAAGATGTGATTCCGAAATTAAATGATGATGGTAAGAAACTCGTCGCCTACCGTTTTGACGGCTACTGGAAAGATGTCGGTACCATCCGAAGCTACTGGGAAGCCAATATGGACTTGCTGTCGCAGGACAACACCCTCAATCTCTATGATCGAAAATGGAAGATCTATACGCGCAATCGTCACTTGCCGCCTCATTTTGTCGCGTGCAATGCTTCTGTCAGGAACTCACTTATCAACGAAGGTTGCTTTATTGAAGGCGATGTCTGCCATTCAGTCCTCTTTAGTGAAATCACGATTAAACCGGGCGCCAAAATTCACAATTGTGTCGTTCTGCCCGGTGCCGTCATTGAAGAAGATGCAGTTGTTTACAATGCCGTGATTATGGAAAACGTCGTGATTAAGGCAGGCAGTTCTATTGGCGATGCTGAAGATGACAACGTGTATCTCATCAGCAAATCCAAAATCATTGAATCCTAGGGAGGTGACATATGAATAACTGTTTAGGCATTATCAACTTAAGTGAAATCGATACAAATTTCGGCGTCCTATGTCAGAGTAGGCCGACGTCCATGCTGCCTTTTGGCGGACGGTACCGCATTATTGACTTTATGCTTTCCAACATGGTCAACAGCGGTATCTCAGGCATCGGTGTCTTTACCGGCAACAAGGTTCGTTCTGTTATGGATCACCTCGGTTCCGGAAAGCCATGGGATCTGGACCGAAAACTTAACGGGCTCTTTCTCTTTACACCAACCTATGATTACACGTCGACCTATAAGCGCATGGGCGATCTCGACCTCTTCTATCAGAATTCAAATTTCATCAAATTTGCAAAACAAGAGCACTTGCTGCTCTCGAAATCATATATGCTGGCCAATATTGACCTTAATGATGCCTACTGGGACTTCGTCAATTCAGGTGCGGATATTTCCTTGGTTTATAAGCGGGTGACCGATGATTCATTCCGCTACATCGGCTGTGATAAAATCTATCTCAACGATAACGGCACCTTCAAAAGTGTTGGCACGAATCTCGGTAAAGAAGATACGTTCAATCTCTCGCTGGAAATGTATTTTATGAAAAAAGAAGTCTATTTCGATATACTCTTTGAAGCCATTGAACAGGGGTCGGCCAACTTCCTCAAACAAGCGGTTTTCAATCTACTGCACCGCTACAAGGTTCACACTTACCAGTTTGACGGCTATGTAGCGTGCATCAATAACGTTCGCAATTACTTCGATGCCAACTTTGATATCTTAAATCCTGAGATCGCAACGGAACTCTTTTTTAAGAACGGACAGATTTTTACGAAGGTTAAAGATGAACCGTCAGCCTATTACAAAGACAATGCACATGTGAAAAATGCCTTTGTCGCCAATGGCTGTCAAATTGACGGTACAGTAGAGAACGCCATTCTTTTTAGGGGTGTTCGCGTTGAAAAAGGTGCAGAGATTAAAAATGCCATCGTCATGCAAAAATCAGTCATTCGCCGCGGGGTAACGCTCAATCACGTGATTCTCGATAAGCGAACACGCGTCGAAGAGGGAATCTCATTGATGGGCGATCACGCCAGCCCATTTGTCGCCGGCAAGCAATCTGTTATTTCCAAGGAGGCGCTCTGATGATTCAAATTGCATTCATCGCGTCTGAAGCAGCACCCTTTGCCAAAACCGGAGGCCTTGCCGATGTTGCTGGTTCACTGCCAAAAGCACTTAACAGCAGTCAGCTCAATGTTACCGTTTATTTGCCGCTCCATGCTAAAATTGCACCTGAATATCGCAAAGAGATGACTTTTGCCGGTTCCACCAGTGTCGATTTAGGATGGCGTACGCAATATGTCGGCATTTTTCACCTGATTTATGAAGGTGTTTCCTATTTCTTTATTGACAACGAATTCTACTTTAAACGCCACCAGCTCTACGGCAACGGCGATGATGCTGAACGCTACATTTATTTTTCGAAAGCCGTGCTGGCTGCTATGAAGCATTTAAACATGAAGCCGGATATCATTCATACCAACGACTGGCATACGGCAGCCGTCAACACATTGCTGAATTTTTACGGCAAACACGACGACTTTTATCAGGGGATCAAAAGTGTTTTTACCATACACAACCTACGCTATCAGGGAATCTTTGATCCCTATGTCCTTGGCGATCTGTTAGGGTTGCCAATGTCCTATTTTTCAGATGACGGCCTCAAATTTTATGAAAATATCAATTTGATCAAAGGCGGCATCGTTTTCTCCGATGCCGTCACCACCGTTTCAAAAAGCTATGCAGAAGAAATAGCCTATCCGTATTTTGGTGAAAATCTGGAAGGCGTCATTCAGAAATATCAGGATAAACTCTATGGCATTGTCAACGGCATTGACACAGATCTTTACAGTCCGAAAAAAGATCAGAATATTCCCGTTAATTACGATTTGCGAAGCTTAAAGCGCAAAAAGGAAATTAAAATGTACCTTCAGGTTAAATACGGCTTACCGGTGGATGCCAATGTGCCCATGCTCTCAATGGTCACACGCCTCGCCGATATGAAAGGTCTTGATCTCATCGAATGCATTCTGGATGAACTGCTTGAGCTCGATATTCAGTTTCTAGTGCTCGGTACCGGTGAAAAACGCTATGAAGATATGTTTAAGTATTATCAGTATCGGTATCCGGGAAAGATAGCGGCGCGCATTTACTTTGACCAATACGAGTCTCATGCCATTTATGCCGGCTCAGATATTTTCCTTATGCCATCACTCTTTGAACCCTGCGGCCTCAGTCAGCTCATTGCACTGCAATACGGCACCATCCCCGTCGTGAGACAAATCGGCGGACTTCGCGACACAATTTTACCGTATAACAAATACACCGGTGAAGGAACCGGCTTCGGCTTTTTAAACTACAATGCACATGAACTGCTCTTTACCATCAAAGACGCCTTAACCGCATATCAGGATCAAAACGCTTGGCATCAGCTGATGAAACAGGCAATGAAAGCCGATCACAGCTGGAAGCGTTCGTCTAAAGAATACTTGGCGATATATTTAAAAATTTTGGGTATAAGTTAGCCAAACTCAACGATAGGACATCACCGATGTCCTTTTTTCAAAGGAGCGGTTTATATGAAACTTACCATAGCTGAATTTAAACAAGACTACATAGCTCAAATCAAATCATCAACAGCACGTCAGATTAATGAGACGACAGCACTTGAGCGCTACACAGCGCTTGGAGAAATGGTTAAGGAGTATATCGGCAACTTATGGGCCAATACCAACTCCACCTACCGAACGGAGCAAGTGAAACAAATTTATTATTTTTCAATGGAATTTCTCACAGGGAAATTCATGGAAAACAATCTCAATTATCTGGGGATCTATGAAATTGTAAAAGATGGCCTCAGAAGCCTCGACATCGACATCGATGACATTCTAGAAGTCGAAGTAGACCAAGGACTTGGCAATGGCGGTCTTGGCCGTCTCGCCGCAGGATTTCTCGATGCCATGAGTTCTATTTCCATTCCGGGACACGGCTGCGGCATTCGCTATAAAAACGGCCTCTTTGAACAGCGCATCATCGATGGCTATCAAGTGGAATTCCCCGATCGTTGGCTGGTCAACAACAATGTCTGGGAATATAAGCGAAACAACAAAGCGGTTATCGTTAAATACAACGGCCACGTTGAAACCCATATGGACGGCGAACGCCTCAAATTCGAGCTCGTCAATTACGATGCTGTTCGTGCAGTTCCGTATGACACGCCTATTCTGGGATTTGAAAACAATACGGTAAATACTTTACGGCTCTGGTCAGCTGAAGAAATCGACGATATTTTCGACTTTGAAAACTTTTCCAAAGGGAACTATCTAAGTGCTTTTGAGAAAAAACATTCCGTCGAAATCATTACACAAATCCTCTATCCAAACGATGCCTATGATGAGGGTAAGCTGCTTAGGCTCAAGCAAGAGTATTTCTTTGTATCCGCAGGTATTCAGAGTATTTTCAATACTTATAAGAAAATGAATGTGGGCATCAATCGATTCGCCGAATTCGTCGCCATTCATATTAATGATACGCATCCGGCTCTGGCAATTCCAGAACTCATGCGCATTTTGCTTGATGAAGAAGAAATGACCTGGGAAGAAGCGTGGAAAATCACAACGCAGTGCATTTCGTACACCAACCATACCATTATGGCTGAAGCGCTTGAAAAATGGCCGCTCTACATGCTCAGGGATTTGCTCCCGCGCATTACCATGATTATTGAAGAGATCGAAAGGCGTTTCACTGAGGACCTGATCAATGTCTATCATATTACTGATCCCAACCATCTGAGTGCCATGCATATTATCTATGACGGCATGGTGCGCATGGCGCATCTCTCCATTATTGGGTCTCACAGCATTAACGGCGTTGCTAAACTGCACACAGAGATTTTAAAAAACAAAGAACTCAAAGTTTTCTACGATATTTACCCTGAGCGTTTCAACAACAAGACCAATGGCATTATGCACCGTCACTGGCTCTTAAATGCCAATCCGGGCCTTACTAAACTTATTGGCGATACGATCGGCGATGGCTTTAAGAAAAATCCTCGCGTGTTAAGGGATTTACTGAAATACCGTGATGACAAGTCATTCCTTGATGACCTATTTGAAATAAAGCATCAGAACAAAGAGAATCTCGCGAAATACATTAAAGATAAGCAAGGGATTGTCGTCGATCCATATGCCATTTTCGATATGCAGGCAAAACGTATTCACGAATACAAGCGCCAGCATTTGAATATCCTGCACGTGATGCACCTTTATCGCCAGCTCAAAGAAAATCCTAATCTGGATATTCCGCCGCGCGTTTTCGTCTTTGCCGGCAAGTCGGCACCTAGCTATTATGTTGCCAAACAAATTATCAAGCTCATCAATACAGTTGGTTCTGTCATCAACAACGACAAGAGCATTAAGGATAAACTGAAAGTCGTCTTCCTGCCAAACTACGGTGTTTCACTAGCAAGCCATATGATTCCCGCGGCAGATGTCAGCGAGCAAATTTCCACAGCTTCAAAAGAAGCTTCGGGTACCGGCAATATGAAATTTATGATGAACGGTGCTGTAACACTGGCAACACTCGATGGTGCCAATGTTGAAATTATGAATGAAGTGGGCGAAAGCAACATTATTCTCTTTGGCCTAAAAGTTGAAGAAGTTTACGACTACTATCAAAACGGTCATTACAACGCCTATGAAATTTACAACAACAGTCCTGATCTTAAAGCTGTCATTGATGAACTCGTCAACGGTTACCTACCGGTGCCAAAAGATGAATTCATTCCCATTGCAGACAGGCTGCTGCGTTTTAATGACGAATTCTTTATTTTAAAGGATTTCGAATCCTATCGCCTTGCACAGGAACGAATCGCTGAAATATACCGTGACAAGTATCAGTGGAGCAAAATGTCGCTCGCCAACATCGCCTGTTCCGGTGCATTCTCGGCAGACTACACCATTGAGCGCTATGCGACGAGTATTTGGAATGTACAAAAGAAATTACTTGATTTCAAATTGTAATTGACATAACATAATAGTACCTTAATGCAGTATCTTTAATCATTTTTAAAACCATTCCCCTTCGCGTCTATGGATATTTTGTGCCCTGTACGCGACAGTAAAAGGAGTTATTTGATGAACGAAGTGACCTTTCCCATAACAACTAAAAAATTGGGCGTCATCTATACGCCTAAACAGCTTACCGTCAACGTATGGGCACCCACGGTCAACGATGTCAAATTAGCACTGTACGATCATCCCAAAGTACTTCAAAGAACACTTCATAAAATGCTAAAGGACACTGACGGCGTCTACAGCATTACGCTGGCAGGTGACTACCATGGCTACTATTATACCTTTATCATAGACGATCGAGATGAAATCACCGACCCATATGCCACATCAACTAGCGCTAACGGAACACGAGGTGCCATCGTTGATCTTCAAAAGACTAATCCCGAGGGATGGGCTGACGATTTGCCATTGCCGCCAATGCCGCATACAGAAGCGATTTTATATGAATTGCATATTAAAGACTATACGGCCGATCCAACGGCTAAGTCATCCTTCCCGGGGAAATACCTAGGCTTATGTGAAGAGAATACCGCCTACGAAGGTTATGCAACCGGCCTCGACCATCTTGTAGACCTCGGCATTACGCACGTTCACTTAATGCCTGTGTACGACTTTATATCCGTTGATGAACTCAGCGAAGATTTAAATGCTTATAACTGGGGATATGATCCTGAACATTACAATACGCCGGAAGGCAGCTATGCCACTGATCCACAGGACCCTATCTCTCGCATTACCGAATTGAAATCACTTATTCAGACCTTGCACCAAAAGGGCATGCGCGTTATTATGGACGTCGTTTACAACCATACGTATAGGAGCAAACATGCCAATTTCAACATTCTTGCGCCTGGTTATTATTACCGCATGACAAAAGACGGCAAGTTTTCAAATGGCTCCGGCTGCGGTAATGAGCTGGCATCGGAAAATCCGATGGTTCAAAAGTTCATACTCGAATCATTGCGTTACTGGGTGGAAGAATACCATATTGACGGCTTTCGATTTGACTTAATGGCATTGATCGACATGGATACACTGGTACTGATTCAAAAAACGCTGTCAGATATCAATCCGGGCATCCTCATTTACGGCGAACCCTGGATGGGCGGTTTGTCAACCCTTGCCGATTCGAAGCGCCTATTCCGCGGTGCACAGTGCAATAAGGGATTCGCACTCTTTAATGACGAATTCAGAGATGCCATCAAAGGCGATAATGACGGCTACGGGTATGGCTTTCTACAAGGCAACTTAGATTTAAAATACCGAACTCAGATTGGACTGCTGGGTTCCATTCCCTATGATCCAAAATTTATTGGTTTTACGACATCACCCAGCGAAACCGTGAATTACATTAACTCGCATGATAATCTCATCCTTTATGACAAGCTTCAAAAAACCAATCCCACTGGCAACGAAGACGATCTCATTCGCCTTAACAAACTTGCCTTTAACTTGCTGCTCATGGCACAGGGAATCCCATTCATTCACGAAGGTAATGAATTCCTTCGCAGTAAAAATGGTAATCATAATTCCTATAATGCCGATTTAGCCATTAATGCATTGCATTGGGATGAGAAAATGACCCATTATGCTTTTTACTTATATGTGAGAGACTTAATCACCTTCCGAAAAAAAATGAAATGCTTTAGCCTGCATTCTGCTGAAGCCATTCGAAAGCGCGTTAAAATATATGATCGCACGGAACACATCGGCCATCGGACCAATGTCATCGCCATGAGCATACTTGGTGAAGAAACCGATGATTACAAGTGTCTCTTTATTGTTCACAATGCGCAGCCATCGGAACTCATTCTCTCCATCTCAGAAATCATGGGACAGCTTTGCGCGTCTTATCAGCAGAAAATACCGCTTGAGTATTTAAAAATCGAACTGATCTTTGATGAAAGCGGTGTGCGTTATGAGCCCTATCAAGTGGAACATCAAACACATCACTTGATCAAAGTACCGCGATTCAGTTCGGCTATTTATAAATTCTCGCCATTAACCGACGGCGATATCCTTCTCAACATTTGATACTTTTGCAGCTTTTCACAGCAAAGCAACTGTATACTTGATCGTTGAAATATATGTATAAAAAAAGAGCGCCATCATTTTGATGTTCGCTCTTTTCATGCTTTTCTGTTCTATTAGGGTCAACTTTTTCTAACAGCTGCTTGCGCCAACGCCATCGGCATAAATCGAATAGCCATAGCCATTCCATCTGATTTCAACTCTCCCGACAGTATCGAACAAGTATTTTTCCATTATAAAATTGACGCCACCGATATTTTCTTGAATATCTTCTTCACCCAAATGATCTAGACCTAGACCAAAATTTGGGCCGCCTCAACCCATTCCCGCGATATAAATCCTAACATTTTGCGGTTTGTCCTTTTGTTTTTCAAGGACCTCCCTGATTTTATCGCAGGTATCACCATCACATTTAAAGTACATCGTGCTACCTCCTTCAAAAACAACCTTAAATTATTATACCCTACTTCTGAGTGAAACAAAAGCGAAACCCGCGTGTGGGGGGGTATTTTTTTGAAAAAAAAACGACGCATCAGATCGTCGTCTTATTTTTGTTAGCCACAGCTAGAGCAAGAACCACATGCAGATGGCTGAACGTTTACCGGCTGAACCGAATAACCGTTGCCGACCCACTCTACTTTGATTTCGCCAACGCTGTCAAATACTGATTTTTCAAGTACAAAATTAACACCTTCAACGATTTCTGTAACATCTTCGTCATTGATGTTATCTAAGCCAAGGCCAAAGCTCGGACCGCTGCAAGCCATACCCGCGATAAAAACTCTAATATTTTGAGGTTTATCCGCTTGAGCTGCCAAGACTTCTCTAATCTTGTCGCATGTTTCTTTATTCGTCGCAATATACATAATGCTCACCTCCACTACAGACATTATAATACAATTCCTAGTAAATTAGTATAGTTAATTTGAAAATTCAAGAAATGTTCACAAGTTTTTAAAGACCGCCATGTTTTTATGCCGTCTATCGCTTGCGATTACCGTATAGAAGGTGTTTACTGATGTCCAAAATAGTAGATGAAGATCATGCTAAAAACGACGACAAAGGCAAACATAAAGATCGCGCTGGTAATGCCTGAAGCGGTTCGCTGTATTTGTCCAAATTTAAGCTTTAACTTTGCAATTGCCTCAATTTCAGGGCTAATGGATGTATAAATCTGTGCCTGTTCACGTTTTTCTGAAACGGTTTCAAGAATAGCTTCCGTCTGATGCTGCCGTTTATGGCGCACATCTTCAATCGCATGTTCTGTATGCGTTACAATTTGCCTGTAAGTGCCATTTAGAGCCGCCTCTGCATCAATCTTAGCAATACCGCCAAAGAACTCCGACGACTTTTGAGCAATCCATAAAAGACCATTATCGATGATTTTAAAAATGAAGCTAAACAAAATATAGGCAATTTGCATAACAGGAACAAAAATATCCGATTCGATCGAAATCCATGAAAGCGACGGATTCACAAAAATACGGCGACCTTCCGCTTCATCCATAACATAGAGTTTACGTCGGATGACAGCAGCATACAACACACCGCCAACGACGAAAGAAATAACCGCATACCCAATGGTCGTCGCATTAAAAAGCGATAGATGAGACGGCATTTCCATGCCGATTTCATGTGCATAGAGCGACAGCGGCGCAATAATCGTATTGGGCATGACACCCAGCAAAACGATCAAGGCTGCAAGGACACCCATTGGCAGCAAAGCACGCTTATGAACCTGTTCTGCAAACTGTCCATGAAAAGCATCATTCTTTTCCACGAAAACGGCAATGAACAGTTTGAGCATATAGGCCACTGTTAAGCCGCCACCTATAAGGAAAAGCCATTCGGACACTTTGAAGAACATAAAATGCGTGTGATGATAAGCTTCTATAATCGCCTCATGAACCAGCGTCTTCGAAATAAAACCGCTCAGACCCGGCATGCCCGCGACACCGAGAACGCCAATGAGGAAGAACACCTTTAGCTTCTGCTTATTTCTGCCAAACCCACTAATCTTATTAATACTGAGTTCACCGAGAATCATATAGATAATCCCTGCGCCAAAGAATAGCAGAATTTTAAAAAAGGCATGATTGATCATGTATAAAATGGTGCCCACTAGTGCAACACCACCGGATTCACCTAAAATACCTACGAGACCAATCCCCATAAGCATAAAACCAGTCTGGCTCATACTGCTGTAAGCAATAATGCGTTTAATATTTCGTTGCAGCATGGCAAGAATACCGCCTAAATAGATGTTAATCAGACCTAAAGCATAAATTAGCATCGAAAGATACGGATCCGAACCCATCATCTCCACCAATATAATAATAATGCCAAAGAGGCCTGTTTTTAACAATATACCACTCAAAATCGCACTGGATGGCGTCGGCGCTGCTGGATAAGCCTTTGGCAGCCACGTATGAAGTGGGAAAACACTGGCTTTAATCATAAAGCCAAACATAATCAACAGTGCAATAACATATTTTACAGGACCTAGCGTTGGTAAGATAGCTCCCATATCACCAATGTCCAGTGTCCCGGTATAATCAAATTCCATTAAAATACCAAAGAGCATTACCATGCCGCCGGCAATCGCCATGCCCAAGTATGATTTGCCCGCATCGTGGCTATAACGGTCTTCATCGTGGATGACCAATGCATAGGAAGTCAATGACATCCCTTCAAAAAAAGTAAACATATTGAGCAGATTTTCGGACATAAAGATGCCGAGCGTCGTTGCATAGGTCAGCATAAAGAAAAAGTAATAACGGTTTCTATTTTTCTTTTTAATCAAATACTGTGTTGAATACATCGTTGCCAAAAACCATGCAAGGCCTGAAATAAACAACATCGCATAACGCATAATATCAACTTTGAGATGCAATCCCGTTCCCATAATATTGGGCATCACATACTCGATGGGACCTTCTTTGACCGTTTGATAAAGCATGATAATTAACAGCAGTTCTACTGCTGTCAACAAAATATTGAATACATTTCGAAACTTTTCATTTTTATAGCCGAGATAATAACCTATAAACGCGCCCAAAAAAGGAACCAGCAGGATTATTAGCATGAGATTCATATGCGTCACCCCCTAAAAAGCATCTTGAATAACGCCGCCGAGAAAATTGATAATGGGATTCGGAAAAATACCGAGTCCTACGATAACGACGGTTAATAGTACGATTGGATAAAGCATGCCTTTCGGCGGCTCTAATTTTATTGGCTTCGCGTCTGTTGACTCCGCTTCACCATCTTCTGAAAACTCCGCCGCAACCATTTCGTTGCGCAAAGTTTTATTCTCAGTTTCGTGCGCAGTTTCGTGTATCGTGTCCTTTGCCATTTCATGCGTAATCTCTCGTACGCTGTCATCACTCACTTCGTGTAAGGTTTCATGATTCGATTGATAGGCATCTCGCTCATGAGGCTCAGACTTACTGGATACAAAGAAAGACGTCACCGAAATTGGCAGCAGATAACCTGCTGTAAAGAAGGCACTGAGCAGCAAAATAATAATATAGAGAAAATTACCGATATTAAGCGCTCCAAGTCCTAAGAACCACTTGCTGACAAATCCGTTCGTCGGCGGAATACCGACGAGCGAAATGGCGGCAACGGTAAAACAAATCATGGTAACGGGCATCTGTTTACCGATCCCTCTAATCTGATGAATATACTTGAAATGCGTCATGTGTGTAATCGCACCGACGACAAAAAAGAGCGTAATTTTAATCACCGCATGGTTGATAAGATGCAGCATGGCACCCAATAGGCCATTAGGCGTCAGCATGAGAATCCCGAGTAAAATATAGCCAAGCTGCGAAATTGTCGAATAAGCCAAACGTCTTTTCAAGTGATCCTGATGCAGCGCCAACAAAGAGCCCATGACGATTGTCACGACGACAAACGGCATTAAGTATTTTGTGACATCCAGCGCCATAACGGTTTGTGTCCCAAAAATAAAGTAGGTCATCCTAATCAGTGAAAACACACCGCTCTTGACAACAGCTACCGCATGCAGTAGTGCACTGACAGGCGTCGGCGCTACCATGGCATTCGGCAGCCATGAATGGAACGGTACCAGCGCAGCTTTGACGCCAAACCCCAAGAACATGGCAAGATAACTCCATTTAAGCAAATCGCGATTCCCTTCGATGAGCGACAAGTCCACAATACCATGCGCCATAAAACTCATATCTCCTGTAACGGCATAGAGCATCATCATCCCGAGAACGACCAACGTGGCGCCGCCGAAGGAATAAATAATGTACTTTTTCCCGCTTTGAAGCGCTTCTGCCGTTCCCGGATGTATCACCAGCGGCAAAGTACAAAGCGTTAAGAGTTCATAGTAGCCATAGAGCGTAAACAGGTTGCCGGAATAGGCAACACCCATAATAACCGCTAAAGTAAGGGTAAAAAACGTGTAAAACTGGCGATGGCGTTTTTCATGATCCATGTATGCAAAAGCATAAAATGCTGTAAGCACCCATAGCGAAGACGCCAGTAAGCTGAACACGCGCGTCAATTGATCAACTTTAAAGTAAATATCGAGAAAGGCATTGACCTTTAAGATATGTACCGCTGTCAGATCATTGAAAAACAATGAGTACACGACACATATAAAATTGATAATGACCGTTACGGCAACTACTTTTGTAAGATTTTTATCACTAATCAGCCGTTTATTGACAATAAAGAGCGCCCCGATTATGGGGACTAGCAACGGCAGAATCATGCCCAATTTTTCCATTTAAGACTCCGTTTTCTCAGACTGCAATTTTTAATCTATTAATTGTCATGCTTATACCGTATAGACGCCGCGTTCAATAAATTCAATGAGACTGCCTGAGAAAAATCCTACGAGTACCATCAGTACTGTCAAGATTATCAGTGGTAAAAGCTGTTTGATCGGTTTGCTCTTGGAAAGAAAGACTTTGCCATCGAGGTTTTCTTCTCCAAAGTAACCATTGATAATAATCGGAAAATAATAACTGGCGTTAAGCAAACTGCTGATAAGCAAAAAGATAAGCAAATAGAGTTTATCACTTTGTATGGATGCCATTGCCAAATTCCACTTGCTGATAAACCCCGGCAGTACGGGAATACCAATCATGGATAGACCACTAACGGTAAAAATACCAAGAGTGACCGGCATTTCTTTACCAATGCCCCTAAAATCTTCAATATGTTTAAAGCCCGTCTGTTCAATAAATGAACCCGCCGCTAAGAATAAGCTCGACTTTGTGAGTGCATGTGCAACGATATGGTAAATGGCCATGACGACGCCAAGTGTATTGCCAATGCCAATGGCAAAGAAAATATAACCCATTTGAGCGACGCTTGAATACGCAATCATACGCTTTAGTTCTTTTTGAGATCGCGCGAAAAGCGAACCGAAGATCATGCCCATAACGCCAAACAGCAGAACAAGATCCAGAATAACTGTTTCATGAATGATTTGCGTGCCATAGACTTTATAGAACACTTTGATTAGAAAGATAACTGGTGCTTTAATCACCAGTGCAGAGAGAATGGCACTTGACGGACTCGGCGCAGAAGCATGCGCATCCGGCAGCCATATGTGAAGCGGGAACATTGCTCCTTTGATTCCCAAACCAACCGTAAAGAGGATAACACTGATAAGAATCGTGTTTTGTTTGCCGTCTAAATTGGCAATCATCGCTTCGTGAATATAATCCATACTCAAATGACCTGAAAGTGAATAGATAAAGGCAATTCCCATCAGCACGAGGCCGGAACCGAGCGAACTCAAAATCAAGTATTTAAGGCCCGCTTTAATATTTGTTTTCTTATCTTTGACGACAATTATACCGCAGGCAGCCAGTGTGCTCACTTCCAAAAAGACAAAGCCGTTGAATACGTCATTGGTAAAGACGATGCCCAACAAAGACGCCAGCAGTAAAAGATTCATCGTATGAAAAAAGGCAATGCGGCTTTCTTTGATTTCCTTTTCCAAACTATAGTAAGCGTACCAAGTGACCATCAGATCAACAATGGCAAACAACAGTGCAATCAGACTTTCAATTTCACCAATACGCAGCGAAATGCCAAACGGCGCCGGAAAATGACCAATGTCAAAATAATAACCGCCATTTTGGTAGATATAAGCGACATTCACGAATGACAGAACCATCAGTATTGCCAATGCGCCCCCGGTAAGCCCGAAGAGGTGCCGCTTCTTCTTCAGCAGCGGCATGATAAAAGCGCTGAGCATCAACAGCATGATTGAAACCAATGGGATCAGCTTGACGAGATTAGGTGATGCCGTGTTATGAGTGACTAGGGTTAAGCATTGTAGCATAATCATCCACCTCGAATATTTTGTATTTCATCTAATTCAATTGTGCCGTACAACTCATAAAGTTTAATAGTAAGCGCCAGCATAAAAGCAGTCATACTCACGGCTACAACGATTCCGGTCAGCATCAGCCCTGTTGGGATAGGATTGACGTAACCGTTATGATGCAGCACGCCGCCAACGATAATTGGCGCTTCCTTGCCGTCAATATACCCCAGCGAGACAAAGAGCAGGAATATGGACGTATCCATAATATTCATGCCAATTATTTTCTTAATGAGATTATTGTGTAAAAGTAAAATCATAAAGCCGATGCCGAACATGATAACGGCACCGACAAACATGTAATTATTGATGAGGGTCTGCATTGCCAAAATCCCCTTCTTCAAATAAAGTTGCAATAAAATAGAATGTTATGGCAACGACCGCACCGACGAGCACGTTCAGCGGCATAATAAAACCGCCGCTGAAAAGCGAACCAACCGTTCCCGTCCCGACGGGATTATGCCAACCTAAAAAGGCGCCGACAAAGACATAGCCTTTGATCAATCCGTAAAAAATAAGTGCTGTACATGCGATTTTCAACATATAATGGTACTTGAATTTACGGTCCGAAGCTTCCGCACCGTAGACAAAACGATACAAGATCATACTTGCACCTAGAATACTCCCCCCTGCAAAGCCGCCCCCCGGCGACAAATGACCAAACAAAATAACGTAGATCCCAAAAACCTGAACAAATGGTAACAGCAAACCCGAAACGTGTTTAGCAATACTACTTTTCATACCGTGATCCACTCCTTTTCAATACAATCAAAATACAGACGAGTGCTGTAAAAATGACAGAGGCTTCAACGAAAGTGTCAAAAGCTCTGTAGTCTAAAATAATCGCCGCAACAATATTAATCGCTCCGGTATCCTCAATGGCGTCGTCGACATACTTGTCCATTACTTCATTATGCATTGGCAGACTATCCGCCCCCACGGCAGGCATTTCGACGACGGCCAGTAATAAGAATCCTATAAAGCATACAGTTAAAAGCGTTGCTACGATTGGTTTCATTTTTTCATCCCCTTAATTTTTCGAAGTGTGACGATAAACAGAATAGAAGTAATCCCGGCACCAACTGCCGCTTCTGTTATAGCGAGATCCGGTGCATTCATGCGCTGCCATAAGATAGCCATCATCAGCGAATACACCATAAAGATAATGACGGCACCCAATAAGTTTTTTGTCCTAGCTGCTGCGACAGCACCGGCAATCATAATCGCCAGTACCATAATATTAAAAACATCCACGGCCTACTCCTCCTGATGCCGATTTCGATAAATTGCCTTTGCGATTACATGTGTTGCCGTTGGATTCGCCGTCCATAAAAATAGAATGACGAGTACAAGCTTCAAGGCGGCGACTGTAAATCCCGCCTGTAGAATCAATCCCAAAATGCTTAGGACGGCGCCTAATGTATCACATTTTGCAGCACCGTGCGCCCGGGTCAATGCGTCTGGAAATCGTAAAACGCCAACGGTTCCCACAAAGAAGAAAAACAGGCCAAATCCGATTAAAATCATCGAAAGTACATTAATCATTTGATGCCTCCTCGACTATTGCAACAGCTTCCATCTTGCCGTCTGCCGAAAAATCATCGTCAAACAAGCCATCTGGAAATGCTTCGCCATCATCGTCAAGCTCTCTAGCCACAGCAAAAGAACCAATGAAAGAAATCAATGCATAGACGAGTACGACATCAATAAAATAAACTTCCTTCATCAAAAATGAGATCAGCGCGATAATCACCATCGTCTTTGTCCCAATAATATTTATACCAATAATCCGATCGCCTCTTGTCGGCCCTTTGATAACGCGAACCATACACAGGCTAATGGTAACTGCCAAAAAAATGATCGCTACCATATAAAATCTATCCATTTAATTCCCCTTCTATTTCATGAAGCAGTTTCTCCATATGCATTCCTTTAAGCCCCTCTGCATACCGTCTGTTAAGGCAATGCACCCGAAGCCGGTTCCCCGTCATCGTGACGGTCATTGTACCAGGTGTCAATGTTATGGAATTGGCGAGTATCGTCAAAAGCCACGGATCGTGCAGCACACTTTCAAAAGGAATGACTTCAGGTGCAACATCCATATTTTTTGAAAGTGCAATAGCTGCCACTTGAAAATTCGCTTTGACGACTTCAAAAAACAAGATGCCCAGATAAGCAATCCACTTTAATGCCAAAGACGGTGAAAGATAACGTGACACATTGCCGCGCTGATCTTTAAAGGTGATAACAGCCGTTGCAATGATTATTGCGACAAGCATGTTGACAAGTGTCAGCTTCTCACTCAATACCAGAAAAAACACTGACAGCACGATGATTTCCATGATGATATTCTTCACAGTTGCCACCTCCCCTCATTGATTACACGTTATATATAACTCGCAATATTGATGCCAAATTAAAGGCGCACATGCCTACAAAATAGTTGAAAACCGTCTCGACAGTTGAAATACCTGTATCCAAAAAAACAAAAAAAGCCCTAAAAGGCCATTGAAATGCATGTGATTCCCGATAGATTTTTCAGACAATTTAGCTTTATGTATCAAAACGATGCATATTTCGCTAATCTAAGGAAAAAACAATGCATCGATTCGATACACATGTATCAAAACGATGCATTTTCTGATGGATTTATGCTCATCAAAGCTTAATATCGTATTTTTCAATTTTTCGATAAAGGGTACTGCGGCCTATTTCTAACAATTTAGCTGCCTTGGCAAGGTTGTTGTCCGCTGCATCAAGCGCTTTAAGAATCGCTTGTCGTTCAACAACGCTCAGCGGACTGACGCGCGTCAGCTCTCCTGAAATCTGCTGCGGAAGCTGTGATGATGCACCCAACGCATCTTTTACATAGATTGGGAGATGTTTACTTGACAGATATTCGCCCTCACCGACAATATTCGTAACGAGCTGCATCACGTTTTGAAGTTCTCTGACATTGCCGGGCCAATCGTACTGCATCATTTGAAGGTAAAAACTCTCGTCAATAAGGAGCCGTTGGTCATCACGGTTAACAAACTGCGAATAAAATCGGTTTATCAATTTTTTGATATCTTCACGGCGTTCACGCAGCGACGGTGTCTTAATCGGCATAACATTGAGCCTGTAGAACAAGTCGCTTCTAAAGTTGCCCTTTTCTACTTCTGCTGCAAGGTCTTTATGGGTTGCCGCAATCACGCGAACGTCCACGGGGATCACTTCATTGCCGCCAACCCGCACAACTTCTTTGGTCTCGAGGACACGCAGCAGATTGGCCTGTGTGTCAAGCGGCATATCGCCAATCTCATCGAGAAAAAGCGTTCCGCCATCTGCGAGCTCAAATTTTCCGGGATTGCCGCCCTTACGCGCACTGGTAAAGGCACCTTCTACATAACCGAAGAGTTCACTGGCAACCAGATCCCGCGGAATTGCACCACAGTTAATAAAGACAAATGAATGATTTTTACGCTGAGAAGCATTATGAATCCCCTGCGCGAACATTTCCTTGCCCGTACCGCTCTCACCGTGCAGCAAAATCGTCGCATCGGTTGCCGAAACCAGTTTCGCCATGCGAATGGCATCCTGAATTTCCTTGCTTTCACCCAGGATATCGTCAAAAGTATAAATGGCTTTTGAACCGAACAGCTTGTTTACCTGTGAATAAACGCGCTTTGTTTCCCTAAATATCAACAGATATTCCTTTAATGTCTTATCTTGTGCATAGATTGGCTTTGATGAAACCAAAAGTGTTTTCTTTCTGCCGTTGGCATAATACTGAACTTCGCGCTCTTCATTCGCAGATAATTGCGTAATAAAATCGAAAACGGGATTCTTTATCACTTGATCCAGCGTTTTGCCAACCAGCTCATCTAAGGAGCGCCGCATCACTTTTCTGGCATGCAAATTAGAATCCGTAATAACCCCAGCATCATTGACAGTAATAATCCCTTCGGAAATCGACTGCATAATCGCATCCAAATGCTCGTTGGCAATGGTTAAGTCATCATTAATTTGTTTCAGACGTATTTCGTGTTCAATCGCCAGCGCCGATGCGAGCACCATGCCAAGCGTATGCGGGTGAACGGTTTCACAAGTTCCGGAAACACTCAAGACGCCGAGGATATTGCCGTCAATATCTTTAATCGGCGCCGCTGATGTGGTTTTATTATGGAATACTACATTGAAATGCTCTGCGCCGATGACTTGCAATGCCATACCTTTTTTTAGCGCAAGTGCAATGGCATTGGTACCCATTCGCTCTTCAGATAGATTCATGCCTCTGAAACGCTGAAGCTCTGAAAAAACATTGTCGGCACCAATACGCTCTAAAATATAACCATTGGCATCAGAAAAACTGATAATCATACCACTCTCACCGACTGCATTGTAAATACTCTCCATAAAGGGCAGTGCTATATCTAAAATTGGTTTAAAGGCTTCTCGACGCTGTTGAAAGCGTTCGCCCGTCAGCTCTATTTCAAGGGAAGTTGAATGAGGATCAACCCCATAGGCTCTACTGCGCCGCCACGATGCAATAATAATCTTCCGCATTGTTGGATCCGCAACGAGACCGGTTGCCACGTACTTTTCCCAAGCTTTTCGGTATTTTTCTGTCTCTTGATGTAATTTTTTCGACGGCAACGCACACCTCCAGTGTATTCATCTATGCTTTTTACATCTTAATGATACCGTATGCCGGCACCATGCGCAATGTCATTTAGCCAAGCAATATCAATTCCTAGGTTTTATGGCGCGCCCTGAAATTTCGTGTTTTGATGAGACTATTGCACTTCTTGGAACAAAACTTTCGGCTTTGATTCTTACTGTTATCAAGAAAGTAATATCCGCACGCCTCATTTTGGCACCGTTTGATAGATGATATCTGTTCCTCTGTTAATAACGTTGCCAGTTCTAGTGCAACATCTGTCAAGAGCTTCGCCACGCCGTCACCATTTGGCTTAAATGTGATGCGGCTTCCATTGCTGGTTTCTTCAATCCTAGGATAATAAGGTGTTCCGGCTAAATAGCCATTTAATTTCGCCGTCACATCCTCCGAAATATTGCCGTCAAACAAATCACGCGCAAACTGCCTAAGTTCTTTTAAAACAGTTAACGCTTCTTCTGAAATTGTATCCAGTTGGTCTTCCGGCGGCAGCAAGTATGTGTTGAGCCACTGCAAATTATCAAGTTCTTCAATTTTTTCATATTCTAAATACCAAAAGGTATTCACTAAATCAAAGCTACGCGTATACATACCATCTGTAACCTCCTAAACCCATTATTAATTGTTACGTTGAAAATTGGTATTATTTTTAGTGTAACATACTAAATATGATTTTACTAAATACGGGAGACAATTATGAAAATTTTGTTTGCAGGTATTCCTGCTAATTACGGCGCACTTATGTCAGGAACAGAAAAAGCGCCTGCCATATTACACCATGCCGGCTTTGTCACCTAGCGATCTCAAAAGTCTTCTGGGATCACTTTAAAGGATCACCGTATTAGTGGCTTGATGGTAACGGAATTCCCCGGCAATACCACTTCTGCTGATCAGGATGCTGTAAACGTTGTCAATTGGTTGTATGACAGTTTAAAAGCATCTTTATAAATTCGCTTCCAACCTATATAGGCTATGTATGATAAAAAAAGCAGCCCTCTCTCGAAGGCTGTTTCATCATTATATAACCCATTAACGAGCATACAAGCTCAATCTTTCTGAATATTGTCACGCAAACATTCTGTAGGATCACCATCTGTGCTATTATTTATGCCGAAAACTGCATTCTAAGCATTGAAGGATGATTAATCAATGTTCATTATTAGTTACGTAATTACTGCCACGGCATGACATCACACGACCATCCTATACAACACGATGTATGCGCGGCTTTTTCGCCTTATCTGATGCAATTTCCGTCCACATCTGATACGAATCCTGCATATAGCCAACGACATCCATCCCATAAACCCTCTGCATCAAATCACCATTCACCGTCTGTGCCATTGAGCCGTCGGATATCAATTTCCCGTCACTCATAAATACAGCTCGATCACTGAGCTGAAGCGCAAGGTTAATATCGTGCATCACGCCGATAACGGTATGCCCATCCTGTTTTGACCAGGCTTGAAGGTATTGCATTAATTCGGTTTGATGCTTCAAGTCCAAGTGATTCGTCGGTTCATCCAAGAGGATAATACGAGGATCCTGTGCCAGTGTTCGCGCTAAAAAGACGCGTTGAAGCTGTCCGCCTGAAAGTTCCGTAATTTGTTTTTCGCCAATATCCGACACGCCGACAATATCCATACAATGCATGACAAATTCTTTATCGTATTGGGAAGGCTCTTTAAAAAAGCCCTTTTTCATATGATTATATCTGCCGAGCATAACGGTTTCATACACAGAATATGAGAAATAAATGGATGAGATCTGACTCATCATGGCGATGTTCTTTGCAATCTCTTTGCGTTTCATCGTAGCAATGTCCACACCATCCAGCAGAATTTGACCTTTATAGCCAATTAATCCCGTCATTGCTTTCAACAGTGTACTCTTGCCGCAGCCATTTGGCCCGAGAATGCAAATATTTTCATTTTCACGAACGTCTATATTAATGTCGTGAATGACGTCGACGCCATTATATCCGGCTGAGACATTCTGGATGCTAAACATACTACCCCTTCTTTCTTTTTGAAAAAAATACAAAGGCAAAAAACGGTGCGCCAATGAGTGCGGTAACAGCGCCTACAGGCAGTTCAGAAGGCGCAATAATCGTCCTTGCGATCAAGTCCGAAATAACCATAAGCGAGCCGCCAAAAAGCGCGGACATCGGCACGAGATACTTATGTGACGAACCAAAAATCCGCCTCGCAAAATGTGGTGATATTAGATCAATAAAGCCAATGACCCCCACGAAGGAGATCGCACTCCCCGTCAGCAAAGCGGCCATTGCAATTAAAAACAGTTTGACATGTTTGATTTCAATTCCCATCGCTCTCGCATGATCTTCACCAAAGGACATGATGTCGAGTTCATGTGCATAGCGCATGGTAACGATGGTCCCAACGATGACAATTGGCAAAAGGATGATGACATTGGACCAGTCTTTCAGCGAAAAACTACCCATTTGCCAATAAATTACCTCCGGCATATGTTCATCAGACATGGAGACGATAATGGTCAAAAGCGCATTGACAAAGAGCGACATCACCATCCCAACGAGAATAATCGTCTGATTTTCCATATTTTCATCGAGTTTTGACGCAAAGCCAATGGCCAGAAAAACCGTTAGCAGGCCGCATAGAAACCCGACGAGCGGCAGCGTCAACACGCCGATTACCGGCAAGTAAAGGCCAAAGACCATTACGGCGCTGGCACCAAGTGCTGCACCTGAGGAAACACCCAGTGTAAAGGAAGATGCCAAGGGATTCTTTAATACAGACTGCATAATCGTACCGCTGACAGCAAGTGCCGCACCGACGACAAATGCCAAGAGTGCTCTCGGTACCCGAATTTTCCATAGAATGGACTGCGTTACGGCTTCAATATCCGCACGCGGTGCAATATGCAGCACCTTTGAAATTAAAATGTTCGTCACGTCGCCCGGTGGAATGTAGACGCTGCCCAGTCCAATGGCCAGTACAACGATGATGACACTGACCATTAGCGCTAAAAGCATATGCCGCTTCACATGACGTCTTTTTTCAAATTGATTCAAAATTTATCCGGGTACACCGCTTTGCCCATCTCCTCCAGCGCCTTAATAATATGATGATTCGGCAGCGAACTGCTCATATTGTCAATCATATAAACGTCGTTATTCTTAATGGCTTTCATTTCTGTCCATCCCGCTCTCGATTTAATCGTTTCAAGCGGTTTGTCAACATAGTCAACATTGGTCATGATAATGTCAGGATCGGCATTGATGACCACCTCTTCTGAAAGTCCAATCCAGCTATCACTGTCTTCAAAAGCATTTTTAGCGCCAATAATGTTTATCATTTCATCTAAGAAGACGCCTTTGCCAAAACTATAGATGTTTGGTGCCGGTGCAATCTCGAAATATACCGTTTTCTTTTCCGAATCCGGAATGGTGGCACCAATCGCCGCGATGCGCTCAATGGCCGTTTCCATATTGTCAATAAGCACTTGGCCTTCATCAGTTTTTCCCGTTACTGCGCCAATAAATGTAATATCATCTTTTATGGACTGAATACTGTCGCTGGACGGAATATAGATAATGCAGATTCCAACGTCTTTCAGCGGTTTAAATGGATCGGTACCGTCCGATTGGCTCATGCCGGATGCAAAGACAATATCCGGTTTGAGTGCAATAATACTTTCTGCATCGGGATTCATAATATCAAATTGCGGAAGATCCGATGGCAGTCCTTCTATATCTGATGAATAGGCATCAATGGCAACGAGCTCATCCCCTAACCCAAGATCGACAATAACCTGTGTGATAGAAGGCGCCATGGTAATAATGCTGTTAACGTTTTCCGGCACTTCAATATCATAACCTGCTCGATCCTTTGTCGGTGTGGCTGTTGTATCCGAAACAGTTGTTTCGGCTGAATCCGCTGTGGCGGTCTCCGATCCGGTTGCCTCTGCTGCATTATCGCCTGATACGCTTCCCGTCGCACTATCCCCTGCACATCCTGCAAGTGAAAAGGTGAGCAGAAAAGCCAGTAATAACACTACCCATTGTTTATGTTTCATTTTCATCCGCTATCTCCTACAAATTATTTTCTCAGTAAGATTTTTGACTGCCGTCAAAAACCGCTTTTCAACCCGCTTTTTCTTCGAAAACGCTTCTCTTGAAAAGCTTCTGTATATTAAAAAAATGCTTCGGTCAACAAAGACCAAAGCATAAAATTCATGGATGCTTCCATAAACCATACACCTCAAGTCCCTGTGAGGTTACAGTAGCCGTGACATCGACCACGGCGTCAGTTTTGGCAGGTTTTCCGACTTAGACGTCAACGCTTCTTTCGCCTTCCCAAAAGAATTCAGTGGCATTGAGAAAGAGGCTCGGTCATCACGGCAGCAGGACTGTTCAGGCATTTAACCTGATTCCCTATTATCACTTGAGCAGTGCACCAAAACACCATATGAAATTACACCCTCATACTACCACAGATACCAGTCTTTGTCCACATGACATCCATCCTGTGTACTGATAATAATTTATGGAATCTGGACAAAGAATCACACTGGTCGATTTTAAAGTAATTTGTCAATTTTATCTTCTTGCAGCGAACACGTTTCACTTATGTGCGCCTTATCATTACTTGTGCAAGACCTTTAAACGATGCATCGTCTCATTTATACCAATATGCGCCTCACTCGTTATGTTTTGTGTCAAAAGCGCATTAATAATGATCCCAAGGAGCCATTTTATCACAACCGTTCCGCAAAATTCTTCATTACTTCTATCCGTTCCTTATTATTCCTATTTATTTCTTATTATTCCTATTTTCACTTGACTTTTCTCAAATTTGCTGCTAATATACCATCAAAAGGAACAATAAGGAGCTCCTAAATGAATAATACCTATTACAACGTTGAACAAATTGCTGAAATGCTTGATATGCATCCGAAAACCATTCAGCGCTATATCCGAGAGGGAAAGCTCAAAGCGACTAAAATCGGTAAAAGCTGGCGTGTTTCAGGACACGATTTAAGCATTTTTACGGAAGGTGATCGTGCTGAAAAGACCACACTTCCAGCTTATCATGCACAAACGACAACTGATTCTGAACGCGTCAGTGTATCATCTGTCGTCGATATAAACGTTTTACACCGTGATGAGGCTATACGCATTATTAACACCCTTCAGGCAACCATGAATGTCAAACCACCTGAAATGGGTCGCGCTTCAATGCATGCACAGTTTATTGAGCCTGAAAATACAGTTCGCATTACATTATGGGGAGGGCTAAAATTTGTCGCCACCATCTTGGAAGCCATCGACCGGCTTATTGAAACCCCACCGCTTTAAAGCATTCGGTTTCTCGGTCTAAATAATGTCTTCTGTGCCTCAACGCGATTCCATATCACTCAGATTTGCCATGACCGCAGCACGCGCTAAAACAGCAGCTGCAAACCATTATCACAGGAGGCAATAAATGAATTCACAAAACCAGTTTAATCATAGGACTGTTTTTCGATCCAAAGAAGGTCAACAACTCATTAGGGATTATTACAATCAAATTATCACGCCGTTGCCGTTTAAGCAGCATCATCTCGCAACATCATACGGTGAAACATTCGTACTGGAAGCAGGCGTGCCTCAAAATCCAGTCATGATCCTACTGCATGGCTCATGCAGCAACAGTGCCGCTTGGCTTGCTGATATGCCTTTACTTGTAAGCCACTACCATCTTTATGCCATTGATTGGCTCGGCGAACCAGGCAACAGTGAAGCTATCCGCCTCAATTTCGAAAATGGCGAATACACACAATGGCTGGACGAAGTCCTCAATAGTCTAGCGGTTACCAAAGCCATCATCATCGGCAATTCGATGGGCGGCTGGCTGGCACTGCACTATGCGGCAGCATATCCAAAAAGAACAGATGCACTTATTTTATTGGCATCTTCCGGTATCGTACCGCCTGATCAGTCTTTTACTGATCGTACCGCTTCGTTAGCCATTGATAACAATGCTAAGAGTCCGAATACAGAACAACTTGTTTCTGATTCAGCAAGCATAATCGATGCCGTGATGGATACCAGCACGTTGCCAAAAGAGGTTCTTGAATTTATGACCCTCATTATGACGCATTTTATACCCATGACAGGCGAATTGCCGATTTTGCCGGATTCTCAGATGCGAAATCTTTCCATGCCCGTCTTGTGTGTCATGGCAGACGGCGATATGACACTCAATCCCGAGGCCGCTGCCAATCGGCTAAAGACATTGGTACCGCATGCGATGGTTAAGTCAATAGAAGGCGCACACACGATTACATCCGCTGCTGAATACATCATGCCATTTTTAAATGAAAGCAGGTGAAATTGTGCAAATTATAAAAAAACATTCAAAATCGTTTACCGTCGTTTCACCTGACGTCAGCGTTGAAGATGTTCAATCTGCGCTTGATTTAATGGCAACAGCCCGTTATTACGATGGCGGCGACGGCATCATTTTCCACAGTATCAGTTTAGGCGATCAATTCTTCAACTTACGCACAAAATTTGCAGGTGCATTGCTTCAAAAATTTGTTAATTACAACATGCGCGTTGGTATTGTCGGCGATTTTAGTCAATATGACAGCAAGGCACTTCGTGATTTTATTTACGAGTGCAACCAAGGCCGTCAAATTTGTTTCAAATCGACGATTGATGAAGCCGTAGCTGCTTTATCTGAATAAAAAAGCTGCTTTTTAAACTGTCGGTATCTTCGGGCTTAATCAATGACACCATCAATCATTAGTTGTTCTAACAATATTTGCCGAATTTGGTACTTGTATTATCTTCCATATAAATATTTGCGATAACGGCATCATTACCATTCGTTGATCCTTCACGAAAGCTGGCTGCGTTTTTGTCTTATGGATATAATGCCACTCGCTGTAAAAAGATTCAAATTTGAATGATGCAATTTTCTCATATAAAAACGATCTCTTCGGCTGCAAAAGCCGATGAGATCGTTTTTTCGTTTTAGATTTGTTATTTTTAAATGCAATTTTCGATTTGCTATTGTAGAAATCCGTTTCTTTACATTCGAATTTTACTTGCTGCCCCTTGCATTGCTCCTTTGTATTCAAATGTTCTGCACATCATGTTTCCAGTCGCAATGGATACTGACTGGCCTCAATTTAAAACGAATCGGCTATGCGATAAATAAGGTCTTCGCTTTTCTCCCACCCGAGGCAAGCATCTGTAATCGACTTGCCATACTCGCTCTGAGTATCTTGTCGACCATCCAAGAGATAACTTTCAATGAGAAAGCCTTTTACCAGTCGTCTAATGGAATCGTCATGATGCATACTCCTCAAGACTTCCATGGCGATCCGAGGCTGTTCATCAAATCGCTTCATGCTGTTCGCATGGTTGGTATCGACAATCAGCGATGGCAGCTGCAACTTTGACTCAAGGTAAATTTTCGAAAAATACAGTAAGTCCTCGTAATGATAATTGGGAATATTGCGACCATATTGATTGACAGCCCCCCTTAACATCGCATGTGCAAGCGGATTTCCCGTCGTCTCAACTTCATGGCCATTATAGATAAACGTATGCGGCAACTGTGCAGCTTTTATTGAATTAATCGTCACTGGTAAGTCACCACTCGTTGGATTTTTCATGCCTGCCGGCACATCCATACCGCTGACCATCAAACGGTGCTGTTGATTCTCAACAGATCGGGCGCCAACGGCTACATAACTTAACACATCATCAAGATATGGATAATTATTGGGATAGAGCATTTCATCTGCTGCTGTAAGCCCTGATTCCGCCATCACCTTAACATGCAATTGTCTCACTGCCTGTATCCCTTTCGATATATTGGGATCTGCTGACGGGTCTGGCTGATGCATAATCCCCTTATACCCTTCACCAGTTGTTCGAGGTTTATTGGTATAAACACGCGGCATTAAAATCAACTTTTCCTTAACGCGTTCCTGAACCTTTGCCAGCTTCATCGTGTATTCAAGCACCGCTTTTTCATCATCTGCGGAGCAAGGGCCGATAATAACGAGCAACCGATCATCTTTGCATTCAAAAATAGCCTTGACAGAGGCATCCCTTATACGCTTGTGCTCAATCAATGCTTTTGAAAGTGGAATAAGTGTCTTAATTTCTTCCGGTGTTGGTAATTTATTAATGTATTTGTAACTCATCGCTTCACACTATAATCCACATGGCTTAATGACTAGATCTTCATATTCCTCGATACACGATCACTCTGGATTATATACTCCTTCATTTTATTCAATATACATTTTGATTTTGGTCTTCAACGTTATGGCTTTGTTCGACACAAATATAAAATTGAAAATGTGTCCAATCGTTCATAAATAAGTATCGGATTTTTTTCAAAACCTTTCTGTATGAAAGTATATCGAATAATAACATATTTAGATGCCCGCTTCAATTTGAATGAACGGATTATAATAATTTTAAAAAAAATGATGAAGGGTTATCGTTTTTTTGCAGAGTGAAATTTCACAGAGTGAAACCGATCACCTGAAAGCATTGCATTCACTGGAATCTTGATGAAAAATGAACCTATACAAATTTTGGGCTATCATTTTATAATAGCCCAAAATTTGTATAGGTTCATTTGCATCCTCATTTTACTTTTTACGAATGATTAAATAATAAACATTTTAATTGTTAGCATTTGACAAAATTGCATCTTTCAAATTTAATCTTCACTATAATATGTATTCCCCTCGTCGTATTCATCGCCATGTTTGGGTCATGTTTTTGGTCGTCTTTATGCTTGGCGCTTTGCCCCAATCGCAAAATCACTTTTCGTCAAAATATTTGCGAAACGCTTCTCCTATTTCACAACAGGCAACCCAAATGACAATGACCACACACAGTATCAGAACTGCCTTTGGCATTTCAACACTTATCAGTCCAACTTTTGCCATCCGTCACGATCCTTTCAGTCTGTCATTTGATATTGCAAATGGTTTCACCTCCCATCGTTCTCATTAATTGAGAATTATGATATTATTATACATCTCAACAATTGAGATTTCAACGTATTATTCTACTTTTTTGAGAAATGTGTTCTTGAAAATTGGGAAACCCTCTATAATAGTACGATAGAGGTATCCCATATGCTCACTTTTGGAGAACGCCTGCGCAAAGCGCGTGAACAGGCGGGCCTTACACAGCTTGATGTTTACAAGGCCATTAATCTTAACAATAAATCCCTTTCGAGATATGAAAACAATGCGACTTCACCCGATCCTGAAACCGTGAAAGCGCTTATTTTGCTTTACGATGTTTCGGCTGATTTTATTTTGGGGCTCTCCGATCAAATGAAAAAGTTTCAAATTGACAGTAATGATTTTCAATCCGCGATGACTGCAGCAGAAACAGCATTGCCCTATGAGATCGGTCTGCATGAAAAGTACATGAAATTATCTTCTGATTCCAAAGCAAAAGTGATTGATTATATTGATATGCTCTTAACACTGCAATTACATGAACCAAAATAAAAATGCAAAGGCATCACTCTTTCGAAGAGCGGGTGTCTTTATTTTTTGCTCTATTAAGAAAAACCATTGGTGTTTATCTGCCAAAATGGCTTATATTGCCAATTCCCTTCTTTTATGATACGATGTTTTCACTTTTAAACGTTTAAGGAAATTACATAATGATCTTTCGATGATCCTTCTCGACAGTGTGTTGCATTTTCGCCATAAAAGATCGTCCATTTTGTCGTGAAAAGATTAAAGTTTAAATGATGTAATTTCCTCATTTCGTAAAAAACCCGTAAAACACACAATCAGTAAGCTTCAAAATAATCAAACGGAGATCTTTTAATGATGAAGCCAGACAATACGCCTACTGAAAAGAGCACTTACAAACTAAAGCGCACGCAATCACTTGAGAATGATTTAAAAAGCATTGAGCAAGCTGTCTTCGACAATCAATACGATTTATTTCTCGAACTCTACTTAATCGCCAACCGCTATGAAACACTCTTTGCCGATTATATTCATCAGTGCAAGCTCAATACATCTTTTAAAGATTTATACATACTTCGAGAAATTTTTGCCTCACCCATAAAGCTAACGCCTTCATCAACATCAAAAGATGAGTCTGTGTCTTGCACAGATGAAACACCACATGATGGCGCAACAAAGGGTGGCGCCAATTCCATATTCGACCTCACAACCATCAACAGTGATGCCCTCTTGATGGATATAGAAGATTTAATCGCTTTTCGGAAATTGTCAAAGTGGCGTCATATGCTGGTAAAATACAAAGAATACCTTGCGGTGATGGTTTTTTCGATCATCTACTTAATGGATGAAACCTATGGCAGTTACAATAAACTCGCTTTAGAAAACGCAGTGCCAAAAGACGAGACTGTTATCGTGCAGCCTCTAAATACACTGCGGCGAAACGCATATCGCCTTTACCATACTTCTGCTTACAGCAATTACAACTATCGCTTAAACAATCGTCCCTCAGCATACAGAGGCTCTTCTTTAAAAGTGATCTTAGCCAATTTCAATATCGTCGAATTAACCTCTGATTATGAAGTTGAGCTTAGAGTCACTTCTGATTACGATTTGAAAAAGCTGGGCAAGCTTAAAGAAAACGAGACTGTTCATATTGGCTTTTCTCATTTGGCATCGGGTAAGTTTTACACTTCTTATAATGAGTCGAATCAGTTTTTTATTACAGGTCTCTCTGATTACGACTGTGCCAAAAGTAGACTTTTCCACACTCTTGACGCCATGGATCAAGACACAGTCGATATCGCTATTTTCCCAGAAATGACATGTACCAACGCTTTAAAAGAAGCTATTCTAGACGAAAAAATTGAATCGCTTCATCATATCAAACTCATTATTTTCGGCAGTATCTGGGAAAATCGTGAAAACAAGTCTACGGTTATTACCGGCTCCGGCATTGAACTGTATTCACAGAGCAAGCTGAACGCTTTTCACCGTGCACTTGATTTCACTTTAGAAGGGTGTACGGAAGGTCTGGATCTGGCTAATCTCCCGCGGACGATTAAGTTACTTGAAATACCGGGGTTCGGCAGAATCAGCAACATTATTTGCGTAGATTACCTCATTGACGAAATCCGCGACATCTGCCTATCCATGGGCGTGGATTTTTTCTTTTCACCACTTTTTACCGGAAAAATAGATCTCTTTGAAAGCCGTGCCAAGGCGATGGCAAAAGAATTTGGAACCATGTCCGTTTTAGCTAACGTTTGCGCCTACCGCATAGCGGACGGTCACTCGACCACAGGACTCGCCTGTTCGCCAGTACTACGTTCTCATGCAGCTTCTACATCCGCTGATGACTTTGTTTATTTTGAAGCCAATAACTGCTTTGATCAATGCGGACGCATAAACACCCCAAAGGAACAATATATCTGTCAACACGATGTATGTTATCAAGTCCTTAAGTTTTCAAAAAAAGCTGTCCAGTTCGATCAATTTTGGCAGCCTTGATTTTAGCAATCTTGATTTTGGCAATCTTGATATTAAATCTAAATTTTAATTCAGACGATCGTGACAAAATAAAGCTGTCAAAGGCTTCAATTATCTTTAATCGCTATGAATGCATCTCACTTTTCATTTTAAGCCAATTTTGCGGCTATGATTAACAGCCGCAAATACTAATCTATCTACTTAGCTAAGGAGTATAAAATGGCCATTATCGTTGAACTCAAAACAACAAAACGCAGATTTTTCTTGCTTGGTACCGGATTCGGTATGTATAAAGCAACGCGCCCCAGTTTTTTTGGCGGCAATTTGCTGCCAAATGAAGAAGAGGGCAAGGCCGAAGTGGTTGCCGTATGTGATGAAAACGGGGACATTTTTTTCATGGATAAAGCCTCTTTAAAGGTCATATCGATTGACGACACACCATTGGAAAGCATGCGTTCAAAATTAGAAGTACCGTATTGAAATAGAAACCTTCACAGCTGCTTTTATCCTTTGATCATTGCGAAAACTATCTCATTGCTTTAAACGATTTGCCTGTTGTCACCAATAATCGTTTTAATTTAACAACAATTTACATTAAAATGTTTGAAGCACCTTTGAAAATAGTATATAATATAATAACCGAACAATTTCGAACATTACTAGAAAGAGGTTATCTTATGAACACCTTAGCATTGACGCAACGTGAGATCGAAACGATCCTTGCATTAAAGGAAACTGATGACATCCGCAATTACATCATTGATTATGTCTCAAACAACGATCTGGAAGCCATTGTTCGTCAAATTGACTACTTTCGTAAAAAGCGCATCCGATTAGAACGCCATCAAGAGCTTATTAATTCCGACGGGTATCGCGCAGGTTATATCCGTTGTCTTGAAGATATTCTCGCATCAAAACAGCGATATCATAAAGACTTTGACATTATTAAAGTTTTTGAAGCGCCGAAATTTCGCCGCACTGTAGCATTTCTTTATGATCAGGATCATTCACTTTCGCAAAATGAATTATCAAAAGAACTGGCCATTCCTAAAGCAACCTTTAGTGATTTGCTGCACGATCCGCGATATGAAGATTATTTTATCATTGTCAGAATTGCCAACCGCCATTATATAAAGCTCTCACCTTATGGTCGGGCGCTCTACGAAAAATATTTAAAGAAAATAAAACAGCGTGAAGTTGAGGCACTTAAAATAAACGACCTCATTGATGAGCACCTTCAGGCACAACGTCTGGAAACGAGTGTCGACACAATGCCTAAAGCCATCCACCAAAGGGAACTTGGTTCTAAGCAACAGCGCTATGCCAATAAATACCGCAAGCGCATCAGTCAAAATCAAAACGTTGCCGGAGCAACACTATGAGTATTCCAAAAAAACTATCAATCTTGAACTGTTTTGATTACTATTTACCTTTGGACTTTTTCTATGAAAAAATTCACTGTCTCGATCAATACCATGTTTATGTAAAAAAAGGGATCATCTCAGAAGTAGAAGATGAAAACGGACGTGTCTACTTTTCACTCGATAAAACGCATTTTGTACATCGAGAACCTAGTGATTCTGAATATGCCGTCATCGTTGCCTATTATCAATCAAGGATCTCTAAAATCAAAGATTATGACACATTTGTCGAATATAAATACAGCCTCATCAATCTGATTTACTTTGCAGCAGAACGCAGCGATATCAATTTACTGTTTACGCTGATATCCTCTCATTTCTGGATGTTGTATAAATGGGAATCCGCCAATCAGCTCATGATACTGGTGGATCTTCTTAAATCACGCAACATCGCTTTTGGCACCGTACTCAATGGCTATTTAGAAGGACTGTCAAACACTGAGATCTTTTGGGAAGCGAAAATATCAAAAAAGCATCTTAAAGCCATCATTGACAATCACCTGCTCACGCTGATCAATCAAATAACAGCGCCCGAGGAAGCTTTACAAAAAAACGAATCAAAAGAAGCGGAACTGGCACTTAACGCCCTAAATGAGTCCGAGGCTTACTTACTATTTGCTTACTTTGTCTCCAACACGCAGTATCAAGAACATTTAGGGTCATTACAATCGCTTGAGGTGATCAACCGTTACATTGGATTCTATCGGCTTATGATGACGACACCGCTTTCTACGTATCTTAGCACGACACTTGATGCCCGACTCGGCGAAGACCCATTTTATGCCTACCTTTTCATCGCATACTACTTCAACCGCGTATCAAATGAATGGACACCTGAAATGCCATTTGATGTCAATGCCTTTGTTGAAGGTTACAGCCGTTGCATACGGCTCGCGAAGCTGCTCGAAAAAGAAGCTGACTATTTCTTTATGCTCTTTGTCGCCATTATCACGCGCTTTGCTCAGTTTAAGGCAGTAAAACTCGCATTGGATGTCCTCGTGCGTGTTTCAACTATTGATCAGGCTATATTAAATGAGGAAGACCGTCAGTTTATCATGGCGGTTATCGGAATGCTAAGCGGTGACCAAGCATCCATCAGACTGACGGGCATCTATAAAACCTACTTCAGTGCCATTGAAAAAACATTAGAGCATACCGGTCTAACTAGCAAATAAACAAATCGACAATCAAATGTTCTTGTCAATACGCTACTGTAATCAGCGTAAAGCTTGCGTTTAATAAAACAGCACCCTGCCTTTCGCAATCAAAAGGGGGTGCTCTTTTTATGTCCGTCTTCCAAATAATACATTGATTATGGCGAAAGCATTTATATTAGCATAATGCTGCCGCTTCATGCATGATTGTGCACGCCAATCAACAGCGATACCGAACTAAAAAAGTATTGATGATTTCATCAGTCAGTGATTCCGTCCCCTTTAAACTCTCTCCATCCGTCAATAATGCATTCCAAGTCAAACAGCCTTCGATCATACCGTAAAAGATTTGTGCAGTAAGCTTTTCTGAATCATAACACAATTTACCGTCCGCTTTAGCTGCCTTTAGCCATGCCATGAAATCCTGATGAAAGGGACGCCGCGACATCGTCTCGATGACAAAATCCATATTGTTCAAGTAAACTGAAGTTAAGAGCTTTGAAAGGCCCCGCTGCTCCGGCTCGCTAACCCAATATCGTTCTGCATTGATAAAATCCAGCAACTGTGATTCGAGGCTTCGCGAAGAATCGTAAGCGATGGGTTTCTTTTCACTGCCTTGCCTTACAAAATCTGCGACAATTTCTTGAAAGAGGTTTTCTTTACTCTGAAAGTGATTATAAACTGTGATTTTTGAAACGCCTGCAGCTTCGGCAATTTTATCCATGCTGGAAGCCTCAAAACCCTTTTCTGTAAATATTTGAATAGCCCCCGCTATAATGGCACTGCGTTTTTGTTCTGATAATTTCCGCTTTCGAACTTGCTTATTGTCTTCAGACATCACTACCTCCAATGCATTCATTGATGTACGCTTACAAAACCTCAAATGTCATGAGAAGTCCTGTTAAAAAATAAACTAAACGGTATAGTTCAATTTGTATTGACAAATTATACTATACCGTTTAGTATAATGAATAAATTCATCTATGACAAGATGCATTGAAAAATTCAGCATCTTGATCTTTTAATTACTGACAGGAGGCTTTTCATGCAAACAACGAATACAGCCACCCCCATCAATCAAGTCCGTTTCGCTGGGCTCATGTACTTGCTGTGCATGGTGACAAGTATTTCAGGGGGCATGCTCATCAATCAAACCATTGCAGAAGGCGCATCACAGGCAATTATACTTGCCAATCAACAAACACTCGTCGCAGCGTCATTGCTCGAACTGATCAACGCCTTTGGCGTCATTGGCATCGCAACCGCTTTTTACCCACTGCTTAAAGCGAAACGTCCAGCAATCGCCGTAGGTTATCTGACATTGCGCAGCGCAGAAGGCGCCATGTTGATCCTCATTGCTTTTATCCCCACTTTTATTGCCGCATTATCACATCAGGCAATTGACAGCAGTAACTTTCAGGTGATCTGGACCGTCCTTACAGAAGCCCGCACCTTTTTCTGGGCTTATATCTACGTCGCGATGTTTGTCTCAAGCGGCTTGATCTTTTACACATTGTTGTTAAAGTCGGAAATCTTACCAAAGTATATTGCCATTTGGGGTTACATCGCCCTTATAGGCGTTCTGCTTTCCATGATCAACCCTTCGATGAAAATGATCTTTGGTATCTTGATCATGACCAATGAAATTTACCTCGGCTTCTATCTGCTGGTTAAAGGCGTTCGCATTAAATCCTAACGCTCTGAGCGGCGGTGGCAGTGGCGTTGTAAACAATCTGGCTGTTACATCATCAACCATGCGCTGACAAATCTTTTGCCTAAGGAAATTACCCATCAATGCAGACTATAAACTTTTTAGCAATGCCTAATCAATAGCTTAATGAAAAGTTAAATGACCCGCTTGATGAAAACTGTGAAAAAATGTCTTGGTGAGTCCAAGCACGTTACATTTTCGTTTATCGCATGCTTACAACAAGAGGTCACGCTCACTTGGCAACCCAAAGTGCTTAAAATACTGTTCTTCCATGGGAATCCACTTATCTGCAAACACCTTCGCCCATTCTGAACCGTTGCGTTTTTCAATGCGCCTTAGCTGTTCATCCGGTGCAACATCGCTGAAAACGCGAATATCGCAGTAATCGCCAAAAATGGGGTGATGGCTGTATGCCCCTTCGACGATACGCCATTTAGACGTTTTGACGATACGCTGTACACCCGGCTTCATAACCGAACAGTCAAAAGTCTGATAGTCAAACGCCTGTGGACTTTGTATGTTCATCAGCACTTCTTCTTGAAAGCGTTCATAATGAACATTTCCCCCCGGTTCAGAAAGGCGTTCTGCTGTCCGTAGTTCAGCCGGTAAGAAAAAGTCGTCCATATGAATAACACCTGCGTTAAGAACATTGGCGAGGTGATCTGCCATGGTTGACTTGCCGGAGGCCGAGCGCCCATCAATAGCAATGATGCGCGCTTCGCGTTTTTCGGGCAACGCGTTTAGCTTTTCTAACAGCGGCATTAAGCGCATATATTTCACATTGACAAGACGATAAGAAGGCATTTCAGCTGCACGGTAAGCATCACTGTGATGAACGGCCCCACCGCCTGCATCACGATAGTCATTTAGCGCCTGAACCCAAGCGGCGTTTGAAAAAGGCAACTGAGATTTTTCAATTAACCATTCGACAATTCTGAAGAGATGATCCATGACCGGTTCTTCCGACACCGTCTGCTTATAACCATCATTTGCCTCTGTTCGCATTGTATCGGCGAACATCCTAAACAGCCATTCTGGCGGCAATCCTTTTCTACACCACGGCACGAGATTAACCCTGCAATAATGATCGGAAATGCGTTCAAAAATCGGGAGCATACCGTTTTCGGCAGTCTCTCTTATTTGGTCAACCTCTCGATCAAAATAATGCTTTGCCGCATCATAGTCCGTTAAAAGGTGCTCAGCACCATAGGTGATTTGGTAGCACAGTTTAATCATATCTTGGGGCTGCATTGACGGATGCAGGTCTGCTTGTTCTTTTAAATAGCGCCTGACATCTTTAAACTGCGGCGGCATCTGCAGTGCTTTCCGTTTTACAGGTGCATTTAATGCTATCGATTCATTCGATTTCTTCATCGCTTTTTCACCTTCTTATTCGCTTGTTTTGAGACATGAGAATATTGCATCATTACCTTATTTAGTGCTGATTCTCCAGTATGGAAAAGTTTTGGCGTTCAACGGCAATGACAATCGCCGGAATGAGAATAAGCTGAACAATAATCCCAGGAATCGCCGTAAAAAATGCGCCTGACAGAAATACTGCCATTGAAAAATCAAGTCCAAAAGCACTTGCTAAAATAAATCGCACCACTCCCCAAACCAATCGACCTGCAATCATTGCACCAATAAGCGCTGTGTAAAGCGATGCAGTAGATCGCTTTGAACGATGGTATATAAGGCCTGCAACAGCGCCATATACTGCAAGTTCAAATGCCATGGCAATACCCGTCGGAAAAATCGGAGGCATCCCAAACATCAAAAAGCGCAACAGCGGTGCAATAAATCCCACGGCGAGACCATACGGCCACCCGCAAATAAAACCGCACAGTAATACGGGAATATGCATTGGTGCAAGCATACTGCCAAACTGCGGAATTTGTCCTGTTAGAAAAGGCAGCGCCATTGCCAGCGCCAAAAACATCGCCGACAGAATCATTTTTTGTATCTTCATTTTAATACTTGTATGATTAATATAGAAGCAATCATCATACTTTCCTTTCATTTTAATCTGTGACTATAATACATTCAGATACTGTGGTACTTTTGATTTTATTCTGTAGCTTTGACTACTCACCAGGA